>JAVXRI010000005.1:0-121378 GCA_036643775.1 Pseudomonas sp.
ACTACAACGTCGAAGACGGTCGCTACGAGCAACGGGTACGCTGGCTGCGCTCGATCACCGAGTACCGCTTCAACGACGACACCTCGCTGCGCAACACCCTCTACCACTACAACACAGAGCGTAACTTCCGTAACCTCGAGACCTACGCCTACAACGCTGACAACAGCAAGGTGAACCGCTCCAACGCGCTGTTGCAGCGTCACGACCAGGAGCTCAACGGCAACCGCCTCGAACTGCTGCACCAAGGCCAGTTGTTCGGCATGAACAGCCAATGGTCGACAGGCGTGGACTACAGCCACAACGTACAGATGAACTATCCACGCTCGGTGACCGGGGTGTTCGACAGCGTCGACCCGGCTAACTTCGAGCCCGGTCATTTCTACGACCTCAAAGGCATGGTGCCGGGCTACCAGAAGAACCGCCAGAACACCGTCGACACCTGGGCGGCGTTCGTGGAAAACCGCCTGCAACTGACCGATCGTCTGTCGCTGCTGACCGGCCTGCGCCATGACCACATCGACCTGCAGGTGCACAACTACCGCACTGTCGATGCCAACAACCCGCGTGATTTCAAGCGTATCTACGAACCCACCACCGGACGCGTTGGCCTGGTCTATGAACTGACGCCCGCCGCCAACGTCTACGTGCAATACAGCACTGCGGCCGACCCGCCTGCGGGGATCCTCACCACCGCAAGCTTCGCCCAGGTACGCGACTTTGACCTGAGCACCGGCAAGCAGATCGAAGTGGGCAGCAAGTTCAGCTTCCTTGACGGCCGTGGTGCCGCCACGGTTGCCGCCTACCACATCGAGCGCAAGAACCTGGCCACCGCCGACCCGGCCAACCCCGGTATCACCCAGCCGGTGGGCAAGCAATCGTCACGCGGCATCGAACTGGCAGCGTCGCTGCACGTCACCCCGCAACTGCTGGCCGAAGGTAACTTCGCCTATGTCGATGCCCAGTACGACGAGTTCAACGAAAACGTCGCCGGTACCAGCGTCTCGCGCAAGGGCAACACGCCGACCAACATCCCCGAGCGGGTCGCCAACCTGTGGCTGACCTACGACATCGACCCTAGCTGGCAGGTGGGTGCCGACAGCCGCTATGTGTCGTCGGTGTACGCCGATGCGGCCAACACCCGCCATGCACCGGCCTACACCGTTTTCGGCGCCTTCGCCGGCTACAAGGTCGATGAAGACACGCGCATCACCGCCCGGGTACGCAACCTGACCGACGAGGTGTATGCGCGCTGGACTTCATCGAGCATGCTCTACCTCGGTGCGCCGCGAACCCTGGAGCTTGCCGTGCAGACGCGCTTCTAGGACGCCGACAATGAAACGTTACCTGTACCTCTGGCATCGCTGGTTGGGCATCGGCCTGTGCCTGTTCATGGCCCTGTGGTTTTTCTCGGGTGTGGTCATGCTTTACGTTGGCTACCCCAAGCTGACACCGCGGGAGCACCTGGCGCATCTGCCGGCACTGAGTTTGCAGGCCTGCTGCGTCGACCTGGCCGTTGCCATCGACGCCGCCGACCCGCAGCGAGCCCCGGCGAGCATTCGCCTGAGTACGGTAGGCGGCGAGCCGCGCTACCTGTTCAGCTATCCGGGCCGCAGCAATGTCGCGGTTGCTGCCCGCACCGGATTACGCGAAGACTTCAGCGCCCGCGAGCAAGCCCTGGCCGCAGCCCGACAGTACGACCCTCTGGCACCATTGAGTTATCAGGGGCCGGTGCAGGAAGACCTCTGGAGCCATTCCCGCGCGCTGGATGCCGACCGCCCGTTGCAACGGGTGCAGCTTGCCGATGCCGACGGCACCCTGTTGTACATCTCGGGGCAAACCGGCGAAGTGGTCCGCGATGCCAGCGCGCTGGAACGTGGCTGGAACCTGGTCGGCGCCTGGCTGCACTGGCTGTACCCGCTGCGAGGCATCGGCCTGGATGGCTGGTGGAGCAATCTGGTGATCTACCTGTCGCTGACAGCCACTGCCATGGCCGTACTGGGGGCCGTGATCGGCGTATTGCGCTGGCGTATCCGCAGCCCCTACCGCAGCGGCTCGCGTTCACCCTATCGGGGCTTTGCCCGCTGGCACCACATCGGCGGCTTGCTGTTCGGGGTGCTGGCGATCACCTGGATTTTCAGTGGTTTGATGTCGATGAATCCATGGCGAATTTTCAGCAGCTCAGCGCCGCTGGATACATCGGCGTACCAGGGTGGGCCGTTGCAGGCCCAGGCCTTTCCGGTTTCCGCAGCCCAGGCGCTTTCGCGCTTTGCTGAGGACGGTCTGGTTGTCCGGGAACTGGAGTGGCGACTGATCGGTGGTGAGGGCTATGTGATTGGTCATGACGGCGCGGGTCGAACCCGTGTGTTGTCGATGAGCGACGGACAAGTGAGCAATCGCTTGCCGAAGGAAGTGCTGGAGCGTGCTGCGCAGGCGATTCTTCCGCAAGGAAACCTGCACAGCGAACAGCTGGACACCTACGACTTCTACTACTACGCCCGGGCTGAACAAAGCATGCTCGGCCATCTGGACAAGCGCCTGCCCGTATTGCGCGTGCGCTTCAATGACCCGCAACAGACCTGGCTGCACCTGGACCTCTACACCGGTGAAGTGCTGAGCGTACTGGATCAACCCAAACGGGCCTCGCGCTGGTTGTTTGCCTTGTTGCACAGCTGGGACTGGTTGCCGTTGCTGCAGCGGCGGCCGCTGTGGGATATCTGGATGATCGCTTTCAGCGTTGGTGGACTGATACTCAGCGTCAGTGGTGTGGTGCTGGGATGGCGGCGGTTACGCAAGTAGTTCGGAACCAGCGTAGCGCCCACAGGGAAGCGCGACAGATGCCAGCCTCTGTAGGAGCGGATTTATCCGCGATGGACTGCGTAGCAGTCCCATCTTTTGGGGCCGCGCTGCGACCCATCGCGGATGAATCCGCTCCTACAGGCGGAACACCAGCGCTTTGAGACCGCCCGCCGGATCGTTATCGGGAAACTCCGGTGGGTTGGCCAAACGCTCGACGAACACCAGCTCCGGCGCCTCTTCGGCCATACCCTCAATCAAAAACTCAGGCCCGATGGCCGGATCGTTGACACACGCCAACACCGTCCCACCCTCAGTCAACAACTCCGGCAAGCGCCGCAAAATCTTGCGGTAATCCTGAGTCAGCACAAAGCTGCCTTTCTGAAACGTCGGCGGATCAATGATGATCAGGTCATAAGGCCCGGACTTGCGCACCTTGCCCCACGACTTGAACAACTCATGCCCGAGAAAACTCACCCGCCCCAGGTCATGACCATTGAGCCGATGATTATCCCGCCCACGGCTCAGTGCCGAACGCGCCATGTCCAGATTGACCACCTGCTCGGCACCACCGGCAATCGCCGCCACCGAGAAGCCACAGGTATAGGCAAACAGATTGAGCACGCGCTTGCCCGCCGCCTGCTCACGCACCCAACGCCGCCCGTAGCGCATATCGAGGAACAACCCGGTGTTCTGCTTCAAGCCAAGATCAAGCTGATAACGCAGGCCGTCTTCATCGATCAGCCAGTGCTCGCTCGGCGTGCCCAGCAGCCACTGTCCGGGACTGTCGGGCAGGTAACGATGCTGGATCAGCATGGCCTGCCCACTCCAGCACGGTGCCTCGGCCAGCGCCAACAGCATCTTCTCCAGCGCAGGCAATTGATCGGCCGGCGGTTCACGAAACAGCGACACCAGCAACACACCTTGCAACCAGTCCACGGTGATCTGCTCAAGCCCCGGCCAGCAGCGCCCACGACCGTGGAATAGCCGGCGGGTTTCGCTCGGCGCCGGGTCAAGGGCTGCAAGCAGGTGGTGCTGGAGGGTGTCGATCACAGAAGTCATGGGCAGATTCAGTACAGGAAAGCCGCCTATTCTACCCTGACCAGGCTCCCTCGGCAGCGCAACCGTTACACCAGCCGAAAGCGCCAGGAGCATCTACACTGCCAATCCCACCCTCATATGCTGGACAACCACCATGAGCGAAAAACCTAGCATTGTTCTGGTCCACGGCTTCTGGGGCGGCGCCGCCCACTGGAGCAAAGTCATCCTCGAGTTGTCACGCCTGGGTTACCGCGACCTGCACGCCGTGGAGATGCCTCTGACGTCGCTGGCCGATGATGCCGAGCGCACGCGCAAGATGGTTGCCGCCATTCCTGGCAAGGTGCTGCTGGTCGGTCACTCCTACGGTGGCGCGGTGATTACCCAGATGGGCAATCTGCCCAATGTCACCGGCCTGGTCTACATCGCTGCCTTCGCCCCTGACGAGGGTGAAAGCCCAGGCAGCATTACCGCACAGAACGTACCGGAGGCCGCCCCCAACTTGCAGCCGGATGCGGACGGCTACCTGTGGATCAAACCGGAGAAACTGCATGAGAGCTTCTGCCAGGACCTGAGCAAGGACGAAGGGCTGGTCATGAGCGTGACCCAGAAAGCGCCGCTGGCCAGCACCTTCGGCGACACCATCAGCAACCCGGCGTGGAAGCACAAACCCACCTGGTATCAGCTCTCCACCCATGACCGGATGATCGCCCCGGCCAACCAGGAAATGATGTCCAAACGCATGAACCCGAAAGAGCTGTTACGCCTGGACGCCAGCCATGCCTCGCTGGCGTCCCGCGCCGCCGAAGTGGCAGCACTCATCGACCGGGCCGCGCGCAGCTAGTCAGGCTTGACCTCGGCAGCCTTGACCACCGGCTTGAACCACCAGCCTTGCTGCATACCGGCGGCGGCCAGCAGGATCGTCGCCACACCCAGCCACTGCAACGGTTCCAGGCGGTGGTCGAAGGCAAACCAGTCAACGAAGATCGCCGCGATCGGGTAAATGAACGACAACGCCCCGGTCAACGCGGTCGGCAGCTTCTGGATCGCACCGTACAGCAGCACATACATCACCCCGGTGTGAACAATCCCCAGCGTGACCAGCGAGGCCAGCGCACCTGCCTCGCTGGGCAGGTCGGAGGTGTTGGCCCAGGGCGCCAGCAACAGGACGCCGGTGCACACCTGGATCAGCGCGATCAGATGCGGGGGCGTACCGCTCAGGCGCTTGATGATCAACGCCGCCACGGCATAGAGGAACGCAGCAGCCAAGGCCAGGCCGATCCCCAGCAGGTAGTCACTGCCACTACCGCTCTGGCTGCCGTGGGCGCTGACAATCGCCAGCATGCCAATAAACGACAGCGCCAGCCAGAACAGCTTCTGCACGGTGATTTTCTCGCCAAGAAACACCGCCGCCAGCCCGACCAGCATGAACGGCTGGACGTTGTACACCGCCGTACCGATGGCAATCGAAGCGCGCGAATAGGACGCGAACAACAATACCCAGTTACCGACGATCGCCACGCCACTGAGCACCGCCAGGGCGAAGGTCATCAGGCTCAGAATCCCGGGTTTGAGAAAACCCATGGCCAGGCAGATCAGCAGCAAGGTGGCAGCGCCGAACACGCAGCGCCAGAACACCACATCCAGCACCGGTTGCCCGGACACCAGCACGAACCAGCCAATGGTCCCGCATATCAACATCGCGGCGACCATTTCCAGCGAACCACGGCGTATTGAACTGTCCATCACTCACCTCCTGAACGATGGCTAAATTATGCGAGCCTGGCGCGCGCCGCTCCAGTGGATTAAACAGGCTAAACTGCAGAGACACCTTTACTATCAAGGCAAATTTCGCAATCTGCCTAACGAGGCCGCAATGACCGACGACATCGACCAGTTATTGATAAAGGCGCTGATGGAAGACTCACGCCGCTCGCTCAAAGCCCTGGCACAACTCAGCGGCCTGTCCTCGCCAAGTGTCAGCGAACGCCTGCGCCGCCTTGAAGAACGGGGTGTGCTGAAAGGCTATACGGTGGAAATTGATCCGCGCTGCTTTGGCTACCAGTTGCAGGCGATTGTGCGCGTGCGGCCATTGCCGGGTCAGTTGCAGGAAGTGGAACGGCAGATCATGGCCATTCCCGAGTTCACCGAGTGCGACAAGGTCACTGGTGATGACTGCTTCATCGCCCGCTTGCATGTGCGCTCGATGGAGCAGCTGGATACGGTGCTGGACAAGCTCAACAGCCATGCCGAGACCAACACCGCAATCGTGAAAAAAACGCCGGTCAAGCGACGTCTGCCGCCGATGGCATAAGGGTTGTTACTGCACCGGCTCACTCGAGGGTTTGGCAATCAAGCCCTTCAGTTCACTGGTCATCGGAAACTCCAGGTTCAACCCTTTGGGTGGAATCGGTTGCTCGAACCAGCGCTTATAGATGCCGTCGATCCTGCCGCTGCGGTAGACATCCGCCAGCGCCTCATTGACCGCGGCCAGCAGCTGGTCATCACCCTTGCGCACCATGCAGCTGTAGATCTCCTTCGACTGCGCCTCACCGACCACCACCCAATCATGCGGATCACGCGCCTTGGCTCGCTCGCCGTAGAGCAGCGCGTCGTCCATATAGAAGGCGGCGGCCCGTCCGGATTGGAGCATCATGAACGCCTCGCCATGATCCTTGGCGCTGATGACGAAGGCACCCAGGTTGTGCTCCAGGTTGTAATTCTTCAGGTACTTTTCATTGGTGGTGCCTGCAGTGCTGACCACATTCTTGCCCTTCAAGTCATCCAGCCCCTGGTGCCACTGCCCTTCTTGGTTAACAGCTGGCCCTTGACGAAAATGAAGCCATAGGAGAAATCCACCTGTTTCTGCCGTTCGGCGGTGACCCCGGTGGTGCCGCACTCCAGGTCGACCGTGCCGTTCTGCACCAGCGGAATCCGCGTTTGTGAAGTGACCAGGTTGTAGCGCACCTTCAACTGCGGCACCGCCAGCCTGCTTTGCAGATGCTTGACGATTTCACCGGCGAGATCGACCGAGTAGCCCATGGGCTTGCCGCTATGGTCGCCGATATAAGAAAAAGGAATGGAGGAATCACGATAGCCCAGGGTGATGCTGCCCGAGTCGGCGATCTTCTTCAGGGTGCCGGAGAGTGGCGGCGTATCGGCCAGCGCCGAATGAGCGAACAACAGCGACAGGGCAACCAATGTGGGTTTGAACATGACGAGCTCCTAGCCGCGCACGGCAATGACAGTGATTTCCACACGCACGCCGGGACGTGCCAGTTCGGCGTTTTTGTGAAGGTCAGGCCGCCCGAGGAGACAGCCCGTGCAAGTCGATCGACGGCGCGCGGCCGCCAAGCAGTTCGACCAGCACTGCAGCGCTGGCGCAAGCCAGGGTGAAGCCGAGGGCGCCATGCCCGAGGTTGAGCCAGAGATTGCGGTAGCGTGTCGCGCCCAGCAGCGGCACACCGCTGGGCGTCGCCGGACGCATACCTGCCCACTCCCGGGCTTGAGCGTAATCAGCGGCATCGGGCAAGGTCGCTGCCGCCAGCTGACGCATACTCGCCAGCCGGGCCGGATCCAGGGACTCATCGAAGCCGACGATATCGACCATGGCGGCAACCCGCAGTTGATCCTCAAGGCGCGCATAGACGATCTTGCGGTCGTAGTCGGTGATGCTCACCTCCGGCGCCTGCTGCCCGGTCAGGATCGGTGCGGTGAGGCTGTAGCCCTTGAGCGGATAGATCGGCAGTTGCAGGCCCGGCAGGCCAAGACTGGCGCTGCGGTGCCCGGCGCACAGCACCAGGCGCTCCACGGCCAGGTGCTGCTCACCCAGCTCCAACGCCTGGACCATGCCGTCAGCATGGCGGATAGCGGTGACCCGCTGGCCCAGCATCAGTTGGCAGCGCCCAGAGGCCTGCAAGCGCTCGACCAAGGCCAGGCAGAAACGATGACAATCGGCAACTTCTTCATCGGCGGTAAAAACACCGCCAATGAACGGCGCATTGGCCAGCGCTGGCTCCAGCACGGCGATTTCGCTGGCATCGAGGACCCGCTGCGCCTGCGGATCGAGCAGATGACGGCGAGCCTGGGCGAAACTGGCGGGATCACGAAACGTCACCAACTTGCCGTTGCGCCGCCAGGCGAAATCATCCAGCCGGTCGACTTCACGCCACTGCGTCAGAATGTTCTGGCTATGCAGGGCCAGGCGCAACAAGTGAGCGGCATTGCTGCGGTTGACCGAGGTCCGGCAGGCCGCCATAAAGCCCACCAACCAGCGCCACTGAGCCAGGTCCAGACGTGGCCGCAGCTTCAGCGGCGAGTCGCTGCGCAGCAGCCAGCCCAGGGCTTGCAGCGGTACACCGGCATCGGCCAGCGGCGACACATAGCGGTAGGACAATTGCCCGCCATTGGCAAAACTGGTGCCGGCTGCCAGGCTCTCGCGCGCCTCGACCAGGTCCACGGTGAAGCCTTCGCGCACCAGGGCATATGCTGTTGCCAGGCCGATGACGCCCCCACCAATGACCGTTACCCGCTGTGCCATGTGCTTTCATCCGCAATTGCCGAGGTGTTCAGGTTAGGGCCGATGACATCCGCCGGATAATGATTAAAGATGGACCGGCCATAAACAAAGGTTATGGGGTCAAGCATGCGTTTGCGTCACATCGAAGTGTTCCAGGCCATCCGCCAGACCGGCACGATCAGCGGCGCGGCACAGTTGCTGCACGTCACCCAGCCTGCGGTGTCGAAGATTCTCCAGCACGCTGAAGCACAACTGGGTTTCCCGTTGTTCCTGCGGGTGCGTGGCAAGTTGCAGATCACCCCGGAGGCCCTGGCCCTGGAACGTGAGGTGGATAAAGTCAGCGACAGCGTCGAGGGTGTACGCCGTCTGGCCGCCAGCCTGCGCCGGCAGCCAGGCATGAACCTGCGCATCGGCGCCACACCGGCGCTGGCGTTGTCGTTGTTTCCATCGGTAATCAGTCAGTGGGCGCAGCGTCATCCGCAATCAGAGTGCGAGCTGTCGAGCTTGCACAGCCGAGAGCTTGTGCAGCATTTGCTGATGCGCGAAATCGATGTCGCCCTGACCCTGCAACGCCCGGACCATCCGGGCCTGAAGGCCGAGGCGCTGGCCAGCGGCGTGCTGGTGGCCCTGGCGCCCAGCGGTTACTGGAACGAAGAAAGCCAAGGCTTGCCGCTGCCAGTAGAGGCTCTGGCCGGCGCAGCATTGATCGGCCTGAGCAGCAGCGACCCACTGGCGGCGCAAGTGGGCAGCTATTTGAAAAACCTTGAGCCAGCACCGCGCATCAGCATTCGTGTGCAGACCTACTCCCTGGCCCGGGCCATGGTCGAGTCAGGTGCCGGCCTGGCACTGATCGACCCGTTCACCGCCCTGGGGTCCCGGCACACCGTGGTGCGCCCTTTGAACCCGCCATTGCCGATTACCTTGTATGCCTTGACCCGGGCCAACGAAAGTCATCCACATGTTCTCGACGACCTGTTGCAGTTGCTCTCCCAGCACGCACGGGAGCAAATCGCCAGAGTCCCGGCGTTGCACACACCCTGAACACCTCGTCGATCAGCTCGGGCAGCTGTGCTCGCCGTTGTTCAGGCCCTGCTTGTAGTTGCGGCTGAGCAGGCTGGCCTTGCCGTCGTGCCAGGTCAGGGTCAGGACATACAGCGAGTCGAAATCGCCGCCATCCCAGTCTTCGGTGATCACCCGTTTCTCACCCAGAGCCTTGCCGGCCACGGTATTGATCAGTTCGGGCAGGTAACCATGGGACCAGGCGGTGTAGACCGTGGCGTTACGGTATTTGTCTTGCAGCAGTTCGTCGGCCAGTGCTCCGGTGTCGTTGGCGCCAAAGTCGATGTTCACCGGCAGGCCAAGCTTGATCGCGCTGGGGCTGATGGTCATCAGCGGACGAATATAGCTGTAGGCGTCGTCTTTGCTGCCCTCTTCGACGTGTCGAGACGGGTTGGCGGCGAAGACGTAGTCAGCCTTGCCGAATTTTTCCGGAAGCAAAGTGGCCAAGTCCAGGGCGCGGTTCAAGCCCTGGCAATTGAGCTGGCCCAGACCTTCACCCGGCTTTTCGGCATGGCGCAGGAACACCAGGGTCTGGACGCCGTCCACCGGTTCGGCACGGCTTTCGACGGCTTCCACGGCCAGCAGGGTGACACCACCGAGCAGGGCCAGCGAACAGGCGGCATGGCGATAGCGTTTGAACAGGGTAGACAACTTCATAGCGCGGGCTCTTTACGGCAAAAAGGATGAGGCTGACCCGCCTGTAACACACCGCGGCCGAGGCCGCGGGCGATCCCTGTCTGTCGTTCCATCCGTGGAGCGGGTTAACTGAGAGTGCGTTAATCCGGTTTGGTTCGATCCCTGAGTGCTCTACCCTGAGCAGGAGTGACTTTAATGCGCTGATATTGCCGATTTAAGACAGGCGGCTATCACTCGTCGCGCGTCAGGACTTCCAGCAGCTCGATTTCAAAGGTCAGGTTCGAATGGGGCCTATGGCGCGCCCATGCTGCGCTCGCCATAGGCCAGGTGTGACGGCACGAGCAGCTTGCGCTTGCCGCCGACCCTCATGCCCATCAGGCCCTGGTCCCAGCCCTTGATGACCCGACCGGTGCCAATCACGCACTGAAACGGCTTGCCGCGGTCGTAGGAGGAGTCGAATTTAGTACCGTCATCCAGCCAGCCGGTGTACTGGGTGGTAATCAGCGCGCCCTTGACCGCCTCTTTGCCTTCGCCCAGCTGGATATCGATGATTTGCAGTTCGCTGCTCATGCTTGACCTCGTTGACGCGTGAAAGGTGTTTCGAGAAAGGCAGCCTTTTCTCAAGAATGCAGGGGTTTGGCAAGCGTTGCCTGGGTGCTGCCATGCTGGCGCATCGACCAGCAGACACCGCCGATCACCAGAATGATCGCCGCAGCCTCCAGCACGCTCGGCCCGCTTTGCCGCCAGATGAAGGCATAGAGCAAGGCGAACAAGGTCTCGAAGACGATCAGCTGGCCACTCAAGGTCAGCGGCATGCGCTTGGACGCGGCATTCCACAAAAGCGCCGCCAGCCACGAGCCGAAAATCGCGCAGCCCAGGCTATACAGCCAGAACAGCCACCAACGCTCGAGCGGAGCTTCCACCTGCAGCTGTGCAGGCTGCCATAGGGCGATCACCGCCACCAACACCAGGCTGAACACACCCGTCATCACGCCACACAGCACTGACCACTGATGGCTGTCAAAATGCCCGCACTGCTTGAGGTAGCGACTGTTGTTAACCGCGTACCAGGTCCAGCAAGCCAGGGCTGCCAGGGCATAAAGCACACCAGCGACTTTATCGCCTGCCGCGCCGGGCTCAACGGCAAAAGTCTGCAAGTTGATACACAGCATGCCAGCAAGAATCAGCAGCAATGGCGCGAGCAACTGCTTGAGCGCCACTCCACCGCTGTCATGGCGGCCATAGAGGGTGATGGTCAGCGGCAGGACACCGACAATCAGCGAAGCCGGTGCTACCCCCAGGCGCTGGATGGCTGCCACCAGGCATATGAAGTACAGCAGGTTGCCGATCAGCGCCAAGCGTCCCAGCATCCACAGATCTGCCATCGTCAGGCGCCCCAGAGCCTTGCGCATCGGCACCGCCAGCACCAGGGTCACCGCACCGAACAGCACGAAACGGGCACAACTGAGCAGCACCGGACTGAACTCCGGCAACAGTTGCGGCACCATCAGCACCAACCCCCACATCGCGCCAGCTACCCCGGCGTAGGCCACACCCTGTTTCACCTGTCTGCTCCTGTTCAAAGAAGCGCGCAGGCTACCGTCTGGACAGCGTCTGGACAAAAGATCATTCGGCATACAGGCATTCCTGCACGGAATGGCTTTAACCCTGAAATGGTCGACCCTATGATGTAGCCATTCCTCAAACCGGATCATCAGCATGAGTCGCTTCAGCCGTCACCTGCCCCCGCTGGACACCCTGATCGCCTTTGAAGCCGTGGTGCGTACGGGCAGCTTTACTCGCGCCGCCAGTGAGCTGTACCTGACCCAAAGCGCGGTGAGCAAACAGATAAAACTGCTTGAAGAACACCTGGGCGCCGTACTGTTCGAACGCCGGGCCCGAGGTATCGCCCTGACATCGGCCGGGGAAGGCTTCAATGCGATTGTCGAGCCGATGCTGGAGAGTCTGCTGGCCAATGTCCTGCGCCTGAAAGCAGGCCACAGCAGCCGCAACGTGAGCGTCATCTGCACCCACGCCGTCGCCCAGTACTGGTTGTTCCCGCGCCTGCTGCGGTTCAACGAACAACACCCGGAACTGACCGTGAACATCCACGCCAGTAACGAGATCAGCGAAAGCGATATCGCCAACTACGATTTCGGCATTCTCTATGGCCACGGTCACTGGAGCTCGCTGCAAGCCGACAAACTGTTCGATGAAATCATCTACCCCATTGCCAGCGTCAAGCGCACCCTGCCCGCGACCGACTCGCTGGACGCACTGCAAAGCCTGCCACTGATACAACTGGATGCCTCAGCCTGGAACTGCCTGGACTGGAGGGACTGGTTCAGCCACCAGGGTCTTCGTTATCAGGCACCCACGGATGCGGTGACCTTCAACCAGGTCAACCTGGTATTCGAAGCGGTGCTGCAAGGGATGGGGGTGGGGCTTGGCTGGGAATTCATGGCCCGCGAACGCATCGAGCAGGGTTCGATCCGTCAGGTATCGCCGTTTGTCGTGCACACCGGTCAAGCCGACTATCTGGTGCACGACAAACAGGCCCCCTGCTCACCGGCGGCACAGGTGTTCGCCGCCTGGTTGCTGGCGTTCAGTTGAACAGGGCCTCGACTTCGGCCCTGGTCATGGTTTTCGTTTTTTCGGCAAAGCAGTAGTACTTGGGCTTCTCGTCGATGTACACCTGCAGGTCGAAGACCCAGTCGGTATCGCCTTCCAGTACCCCTACCGACACCGACTCGAACTTGCCGCTCTTCAGACGGTACAGCAGATGCGTACCGCACTTGCCGCAAAAACAGCGCTGCGCCCACTCGGAAGAGTCAAAGAACACTGGCGTCCCGGCAGTGAATGTGACCGGTTCCGAACAGAGCACCGAAAACAGCGGTCCACTCCCCCATTTGCGGCACATGCTGCAATGGCAGGCGTCGACACTGGCTTTTTCCACACTGACACTGAATTTGACGGCGCCGCACAGGCAGCTGCCGTGTTTGATCAGGGACATGATCAAGGCTCCTTGCTGGGATGGAGGGAGTCAGTCTAGCAGGTGCCTGGACGAGCCCTTCGCCGGCTAAGCCGTCACGGGGGTCAGTACCGGCTCACCGGCAAAGAACGCCTGCAGGTTCTTCAGCACCAGTTGCACCGTGTCGTGAGCCGCATCAGGCGACTGTCCTGCTACATGGGGGGTCAAGACCACGTTGCCCAGGGCCTTGAGTGCATCCGGCACCGCCGGCTCGTCATCGAACACATCCAGTGCTGCCCCGGCGATGACACCACTGCACAGCGCCTGGACCATGTCCGTGGTGCTGACCACGCTGGCGCGCGCGATGTTGACCAGAAAGCCCTTCGCGCCCAGCGCTTCAAGCACCGGGGTGTCGATCAATTGGCGGGTGGTGGCACCACCGGGCGTAGCGACGATGAGAAAGTCCGACGCCTGGGCCAGCGCCAACGGGCTGTCGCAATAGTGGTAGGGCACATCGTGGCGCGGGTTGCGGTTGTGGTAGTTGACCTGCATGTCGAACCCCAGCGCCGCGCGCTTGGCGATAGCCAGGCCGACCGCACCGAGGCCGAGGATGCCCAGGCGTTTGCCGCTGACCGACGGGCTGATGACCCGGTTCCATTCACCTCGACGGGTCGAGGCATCGGCGCGAGGAATGTCGCGCACCACCGCCAACAACAGGGCCATGGCATGGTCGGCCACCGCGTTGGCATTGGCCCCGGCGCCATTGGTCACGGTGATGCCACGCGCCGCCGCTGCCGCCAGGTCAACCTGCTCGTAACCGGCACCGATCACACAGATGATCTGCAAGGTCGGCAAGGCTGCGATCTCTTCAGCTGTCAGACCCAGCGGGCCACGGGTCAGGACCGCATCGATCTGACCACCATAGTGGGCAATGGCTTCGGCACGCAAAACCGGGGTCTGCGCACGAATCAGACGGTAACCCGCCTGTTCCAGCAACGGCAGGTAATCGTCAACGGTTTCTACCAGTACCAGGACTGTCTTGCTCATGCCACCCTCCGGATCAATGCGAGGGGGCATTATGCGCAGCTTGGGTTACTGCGCGAAAGCCCGGCCCAGACCGCCTGGCACACCGCTGCTGTCGGTTTCCTGCCACGGCCCATTGAGGTTGGTCGACCAGCTCCAGCCGTTGTTCCAGCGGTAGTAGGTGCGTTGCCGGTAGAAGGTGTTGGTCTGGCCTTCGAGCACATACACGCCCATGCGCGGGTCCCAGTGGCTGGCGCCACCGGGCGGTGGTGCGAAGCTGGCCGAGGTGCGCGGCATCGGCTTGGGCGCCGGGGTGCTGACCGCCGGCTTGCTCGGCACCGTGCTTGGGCGCGGAGCCGGCTTGGTAGCTGGCCCCGGCGGCAAGCTTTCGATCGGTGGCACCGTCGGTTCGGAGGGCTGATGAACAGTACACGCACTCAGGCCCACGGCCAGGGAAAGGAGGGTCAGGCGTGCGATGCTGTTCATGGCGATTCTCTTACTGGTCCGGGCTGTCGATGGTCAGGTGCTGCGCAGCGGTGGTGCTGCTGGCCAGCGGGCTGCTATGACCAATCCACTCACCCTGAGTCGGCTGGCCAGCGCGCGAAACGCGTGCAACCAGTTGGACTTCGGGAAAGCTCGACAGTTTCATGCTCGGCATCATTGCATCGCTGTCGCTCAGTTCCACTTCAATCGGCAACTGCGCCACGGTCACGCGCTTGGCCGCCAGTGGCATGGGCGGGCCGGAGCTGGCGCGGGCGAAGATGAACACTGTGTCGTCAGGCTTGACCTTGTCCTTGAGCGCTGCAGCCAGCTCGACCCGCACTTTGAGTCGCGCGCCACCTGCAGCCACAGCCGGCGCCGGGGCGACCTTGCCCTCGCCTGCCTTGAGTTTTTCCTGGGCGCGCTCGATGCCACCCTGCAAGGCGGCCCGCGAGGCGTCACCTTCTGGCAGTTGCACCAACAGCCGATTCCAGTAGTCGATGGCTTGCTGGAAGTGCTCATTCTCGAATGCCGCAATGCCCAACAGGCCAAGGCTGGTGACCTCGTTAGGGTCGGCCTTGAGTGCCTCGTCAGTCAGCGCCTGCAGTTGCTCGTTCCACTGCTTGCCGTTGGCGAAGTACAGCGCCTGGGCCCACTGACCGAGCAGTTCGGGCTGACGCTCGGCCAGGGCAGCAGCACGCTCGAAGACCTTGGCGGCATCGGCGGGCCGTTCCTGGGCCATATAGGCCCGGCCGAGGAAGTACAAGCCTTCGGCTGAATCCGGCTGCGCCTCGACCGCACGCTCAAGGCGCGTGGTCATCTCTTCCATCGACTGCGGCGCCTTGGCGAACTGTTGGGTCAGCTCTACCTCCTCGCTGGCACCAAAGTGCAGGTACAAGCCCAGGCCCATCAGCGGCACCAGCACAGCCGCCAGCAACGGCAACGGTTTACCCAGACGCCCCAGGCGCTGCGGTTCGGCATTTTCGGTGTCGGCCAGCAATTCGCGTGCAGCCTCATCGCGGCCCTTGGCCAACTGCGCCTCATCGAGCACGCCAGCAGCCTGCTGGGCAGTCAGTTCAGCGACCCGCTCCTGGTACAGGGCGACGTTCAGCGCAGTGCGGTCTTCTTCGAGTTGCGCACGACGGCCGCGCAACACCGGGATCAGCAAAAAGCTCAGGGCCACCAGCAACAGCAGGCCTGCAGCAAGCCAGAAATCAGTCATGGGTCTGTTCTTTGTCCAGCAATTTGGCGAGGCGCTCACGCTCCTCGGGGGAAAGGTCGACAGGGCCACCGGCACTCTGCGCCCGACGCTTGCGCACGATCAACGCCAGCAGGCCAAAGCCGCCCACCAGCAACACGCCAGGACCGAACCAGAGCAACCAGGTACGGGCCGTCAGCTCAGGCTTGTAGCGCACGAAATCACCGTAGCGATCGACCATGAACTCGATGATCTGCTGATTGCTCTTGCCTTCGCCGAGCATGCGGAAGATCTCCCGGCGCAGGTCGGCAGCGATCGGTGCGTTGGAGTCGGCGAGATCCTGGTTCTGGCACTTGGGGCAGCGCAGTTCGTTGGTCAGGTCGTGAAAGCGCTCGCGCTCGGCATCGTTGGCGAACTGATAGGTGTCGATAGCCGCGTGTGTCACCCCGGCCAGGCTCAGTCCCAACACTGCGGCTGCCAGCCAGCGCTTCATGGTTTGGCCTCATCGACCAGGCCTTGATACAAGGCTGCCAGTTGCTCACGCCAGACCGTAGCGTCGACCACACCCACGTGTTTGTAACGAATGATGCCCTTGGCATCGATCAGGAAGGTTTCCGGCGCTCCGTACACACCCAGGTTCAAGCCCAGCCCGCCCTGGTCGTCAGCGATATTGAGCTGATAGGGATTATGGAACTCGGCCAGCCACTTGATCGCTGCAGCGTTGTCATCCTTGTAATTGATTCCATGGATGACCACGCCCTGCTCGGCAAGCTTGTTCAGGTAAGGGTGCTCGACCTTGCACGACGGGCACCAGGTGGCCCAGACGTTGACCAGGGCAGGCTTGCCGATCAGGTCGGCCTGGGTCAGGGTCTTGCCATCCTGCACCGACTTCAGCGCGAACGCCGGAAACGGCTTGCCGATCATTGCCGACGGCAGCTCGGTGGGGTCGAGGAACAGCCCCCGGTAGAGAAACACCGCCACCAGCAGAAACACCGCCAGCGGCAGCACCATGATCCAACGCTTCATGCAGTTGCTCCAGACATACCCAGTACTTCACGTACACGGGCTTTGACCTTGACTCGATAACGCCCGTCCATGGCTGCCAGCAGGCCACCCAGGCCCGTCAGCAGACCGCCCAGCCAGATCCAGCGCACGAAGGGTTTGACGTGTACCCGCACGGCCCAGGCGCCGTTATCCAGCGATTCACCGAGGGCGACATAGAGATCGCGGGTGAAACCGGCGTCGATGCCGGCCTCGGTCATCATTGACTGTTGCACGGTGTACAGGCGTTTTTCCGGATGCAGCACGCTGATCTCGCGGCCATTCTCGACTACCCGTACGGTGCCTCTGTCAGACGTGAAGTTCGGCCCTTCGAAGTGCTTGGCGCCTTCGAAGATGAACTGATAACCGGCCAGCTCAACCGATTCGCCCGGCGCCAGGCGCAGGTCGCGTTCGGCACTGTTGTTGCTCGACAGAACCACGCCCAGGGCACAGACCGCCAGGCCCAGGTGGGCGACGTGCATGCCCCAGTAGCTGCGTTTAAGACCGCGCAGGCCCTTGAGCAAGCCCTTGTGGCGGGTCTTGTCGAAGATGTCGCGCGCACCGGCCAGGACAATCCACGCCGCCAGGGCGAAGGTGGTCAGCACTTGCCAGTCGAAGTCGTCGACCAGCAGGCCACCGATTGGCGCCAGCACGGCACTGGCGATCAGCACCGGAGTCAGCATGCCCAGCAGCCATTTAGTTGGGGTGTCTTTCCAGCGCACCAGCACACCGATGGCCATCACCGCCATCAGCAGCGCCATCAATGGGATGAACAGCGCATCGAAGTATGGCGGGCCGACCGACAGCTTGGCGCCGGTCAAGGCATCGAGGATCAATGGATACAGGGTGCCGAGCAGAATCATCGACGCAGCCACCACCAGCACGATGTTGTTGGCCAGCAGCAGTGTTTCACGCGACCACAGGGCAAAGCCGACCTGGCTCTTGACCACCGGCGCGCGCAGGGCGAAGAGGGTCAGCGAGCCGCCCACGACGAACAACAGGAAGATCAGAATGAACACGCCACGCTCCGGATCGGAGGCGAACGCGTGCACCGAGGTCAGCACCCCGGAACGGACCAGGAAGGTGCCGAGCAGGCTCAGCGAGAACGCTGCGATGGCCAGCAGCACGGTCCAGCTCTTGAACACCCCGCGTTTTTCCGTGACCGCCAGCGAGTGGATCAGCGCCGTGCCCACCAGCCAGGGCATGAACGAGGCGTTTTCCACCGGGTCCCAGAACCACCAGCCACCCCAACCCAATTCGTAGTAAGCCCACCACGAGCCGAGGGTGATACCGATGCCCAGGAACGCCCAGGCGACCAGAGTCCAGGGCCTCGACCAGCGTGCCCAGGCGGCATCAAGACGACCGCCGAGCAAGGCGGCGATGGCAAAGGCGAACGCCACCGAGAAGCCGACATAGCCCATGTACAGCATCGGCGGGTGAACGATCAGGCCGATGTCCTGCAGCAGCGGGTTAAGGTCGGCGCCGTCGGTCGGCACCTGCGGCAGCAGACGCTTGAACGGGTTGGACGTGACAATCAGGAACGACAGGAAGCCGACGCTGATCATGCCCATCACCCCCAGCACCCGGGCCAGCATCACCTGTGGCAGTTGTCGGGAAAACACCGATACAGCGAAGGTCCAGCCACCGAGAATCATCGCCCAAAGCAGCAGCGAGCCTTCGTGGGCACCCCATACGGCGCTGAACTTGAAATACCAGGGCAAGGCGCTGTTGGAGTTGTTGGCGACATAGGCAACCGAAAAGTTGTCGGTCATGAAGGCATGGGTCAGGCAGGCAAAGGCGAAGGCCAGGAAGGCGAACTGCCCCCAGGCCGCAGGCCGGGCCAGGCTCATCCACAGGCTGTCGCCACGCCAGGCGCCGAGCAGCGGTACCGTGGCCTGCACACAGGCAAAACAGATCGCCAGAATCATCGCCAGCTGGCCGAGTTCAGGAATGATCAGCGCTGCGTTCATGGTTTGACTCCAGCGTCGGTGGCAGCCTGGCCACTTTCCTTGAGGGCCTTGGTCACTTCAGGCGGCATGTACTTCTCGTCGTGCTTGGCCAGCACTTCATCGGCCACCACCACGCCCTCGGCATTGAGCTTGCCCAGGGCAACGATGCCCTGCCCTTCACGGAACAGGTCGGGGAGAATGCCGCGGTAGGTGATCGGGACCGATTTGTTGAAGTCGGTCACCACGAAACGCACGTCGAGCGAGTCGCCCGAACGTTGCAGAGAGCCCTTCTCGACCATGCCGCCGGCACGAATACGGGTATCAAGCGGGGCTTCGCCGTTGGCAATTTGCGTCGGGGTGTAGAACAGGTTGATGTTCTGCTGCAGGGCACTCAAGGCCAGGCCTACGGCGATGCCAACCCCGACCAGCAGGCCGAGGATGATGAACAGGCGCTTCTTGCGTTGCGGATTCACTGGTTGCTCTCCCGGCGCAGACGACGCGCCTCTTCTTGCAGGTAACGGCGCCGGGCCAGCAAAGGCGAGGCAACGTTGACGGCCAGCACCAGCAGGCAGATGCCGTAGGCCGACCAGACGTACAGGCCGTGATGGCCCATGGCGAGAAAATCACTGAAAGAGGCAAAACTCATCGTGCCATCTCCCGACCCAGGCTGCTCAATACCTCCTCCCTGACCCAACTGGTGCGCGCCTCGCGCTTGAGCACTTCAAGGCGCATGCGCAGCAACAGCACCGCACCGAAGAAACAGTAGAAACCCAGCACGGTCAGCAGTAGCGGCAACCACATCTCGGCCGGCATGGCCGGTTTCTCGGTGAGGGTAAAGGTGGCGCCCTGGTGCAGGGTGTTCCACCACTCCACCGAGTACTTGATGATCGGGATGTTGATCACACCGACAATCGCCAGCACCGCGCAGGCCTTGGCCGCGCTCTCACGATTGCTGATGGCCTGGCCCAGGGCGATGAGACCGAAATACAGGAACAGCAGGATCAGCATCGAGGTCAGGCGTGCGTCCCAGACCCACCAGCTGCCCCAGGTCGGCTTGCCCCAGATGGCGCCGGTGACCAGCGCTACCGCGGTCATCCAGGCACCGATGGGCGCCGCACACTGCAAGGCAACATCGGCAATCTTCATTTTCCACACCAGCCCGACCACCCCGGCCACGGCCAGCATCACGTAGCAGGACTGCGCCAGCATGGCGGCCGGTACGTGAATGTAGATGATCCGAAAGCTGTTGCCCTGTTGGTAATCCTGGGGCGCAAAGGCCAGCCCCCAGATCACGCCGATGCCGATCAACAGGATCGCGGCAACCGTCAGCCACGGCAGCATGCGGCCGCTGATGGCATAGAACCACTTGGGCGAACCCAGTTTATGAAACCACGTCCAGCTGATTACGCTGCTTTTCATCACGGTACATCCAGGGTCTTTGCTGGGCAGGGCCCAGACCTCATTATTCGCCGACGCTGATCTTCAGGCCAGCCGCTATTGCAAAGGGTGCCAGAGTTACTGCGAGGGCGGTCAGGCTACCAAGCCAAAGCAGATAACCGGTCGCCGGCATAGCTTGCAATGCCGCCTGCAAGGCGCCACTGCCCAGGATCAATACCGGGATATATAACGGCAAGATCAGTAGCGCCAGCAGCAGGCCGCCACGTTTCAAACCGACTGTCAGGGCCGCACCTACAGCGCCTAGCAGGCTCAGCACCGGAGTACCGAGCAACAACGATGCCAGCAGCACCGGCAGGCAGGCCGCGGGCAAACCCAGCATCAGTGCCAGCAAAGGTGCCAACAATACCAGTGCCAGCCCGGAAAAGGCCCAGTGTGCCAGTACTTTTGCCAGGACCAGAAGAGGCAGGGGGTGCGACGAAAGGACCCACTGTTCGAGCGATCCATCCTCGAAATCACTGCGGAAAAGCCCGTCCAGCGAGAGCAAAACCGATAAAAGGGCCGCTACCCAGACCAGTCCCGGAGACAAGGTTTGCAACAATTGAGTCTCGGGTCCGACCGCCAGCGGAAACAAAGCGATGACAATGGCGAAGAACACCAGCGGGTTGGCCAGTTCCGCCGGACGCCGGCACAACAGACGCGCTTCACGACGCAACAACAGGACAAAGACACTCATGCGGCCCACTGCCCCAGGTTCAGTTCACGGTAACCGGACGGTTTGCGTTCCAGGCTGTGGTGGGTGGTCAGCACGACCATCCCGCCCTGCTCGCAATGGGCGGCAAGGTGTGCCTCAAGCTGGGCCACGCCCTGCTTGTCGAGGGCCGTGAAGGGTTCATCGAGAATCCACAACGGCGGGCTGTCCAGGTACAGGCGGGCCAGGGCCACACGGCGCTGCTGGCCGGCCGACAGGGTATGACAGGGCACATCTTCGAAACCGCGCAGGCCGACCGCTTCAAGGGCTTTCCAGATTGCGTCGGGCTCGGCCGGACGATGCAGGGCGCACAGCCAGGCAAGGTTCTCTTCAGGGCTGAGCAAATCCTTGATACCGGCAGCATGACCAATCCACAGAAGGATCTTCGCCAGTTCGTGGCGTTGTTCAGCCAGCGGTTTACCGTGGAGACGAATCTGCCCGGCAGTCGGGCTCATGAGGCCAGCCAGCAAGCGCAGCAAGCTGGTCTTGCCGCTGCCGTTGGGGCCACTGATCTGCAGCATGTCGCCTGCAGCCAGGTGCAATTCGAGGTTTTCGAAGAGCATTCGCCAGTCGCGCTCGCAGGCCAGGCCCACGGCTTCCAGATGAGGGGTCACAGTTTCGCCTTATGCTTGGGATGCCTGTCTCAAGTCGGTCCCGGCCCTGCCGTTATACTGGCAGTGAAGATACGGCCCGGCCGCTCTGATCGCGAAAGATCGGGCGGCATTATACATGTGATGTCCTACTGCAAAGAGGGCTATTTCAACAGGTTGCCAGCTGATGACAGGCGAAATTAACAACCTTGGTGCGCAGATTCCGGCCAATGCTCAGCAGCGCTCGGCAATGACCGGCGAACTGCTGCGCCTGTTGCAACCGCAACAAGCCTTGCTGGCGCCCGGAGAAACCGCCAAGGCCGAGGTTCTGGCGCTGCGTCAGGTCGGTCAGGACTTCCAGCTGCTGCTCAAACTGACCCGGGACAACGGCAAGCAGATCAATGTCCAGGCCAGCAGCAACCAGCCGCTGGCGCAAGGTAGCCAACTGGCGGTCAGCCAGAGCAGCAGTTCGAACCTGACCATCACATTGCAACAGGCTATTGCTAACAGCACAGCCAGCCTGACCCGCATCGATACCCGCGAAATGCCCGTCGGCACCTTGCTGCAAGGCAAGGTCCTGACCAGTCAGGCGCTGCCCCAAAGCGCCGGCCAACTGGCCCGGTACCGCTCACTGGCAACCCTGCTCGGCGGTCCTCGCGCAGGCGCTACCCTGACCATCGACAGCCCACGGCCGCTGGCGGTAGGCAGCCTGCTCAGCGCACGGGTCGAGGGCGATCAATCGCTGCGCTTCGTGCCGCTGAGCGGGCGTCAGGAGCAACTGGCAATCGTGCAGCAGCTGAGCACCCAACAGAGTCGCCAGGCGTCCCTGCAAGGCTTGCTCAGCGCCCTGCAGCAAGTGCGCGACGACAACACCTCGTCCAGCGAGTTGCGCGCCACGGTGGACAAGCTGCTGGCCAGCCTGCCGGACGTACGCCAGCTCAGCGAGCCCAAGGGTCTGGCCCAGGCCCTGAGCAACAGCGGTGTGTTCCTCGAGGCCAAACTGCTTGCAGGTCTGCCCGCCAGCCTCGGACCCGACCTCAAGGCCCAAGTGGTACGCCTGGTCGCGCAGTTGCTGCCGGGTTCGCCTGGCAACGCTCAGCTCAACCCGGCCACCGCCGCCAGCACCCTGGCCCAGGCAATGCCCGGCATGGTCCGCACGGCCCTCGGCATGCTCGGCCAGGTCAGCCCGCGCCCGCATGCGGGTGGCTTCCCCCTGCCCACGCGGCTGCTGCAGAGCCAGGATGGCGAAGGCGACCTGGAACACCTTCTGCGCCTGGCCGCCGCGGCCATCTCGCGCATGCAAAGCCATCAGCTGGCCAGCCTCGAGCAAACCGGCACCACTGCCGACGGCAACCTGCAAACTACCTGGCAGCTGGAAATACCCGTGCGCACAGGCCAGGACTTCATGCCCGTGCAAATGAAACTGCAGCGTGAAGAAACCCCGGAACAGCAAAGCGATCCGGAGCGCGAGCTTCGCGATCCACTGGCAATGCTCTGGAGTATCGAGCTGTCCTTTGACTTGTATCCGCTAGGGCCTCTGCAGGTCCATGCGCAGATCAGCCAAGGCAACCTGTCCAGTCAACTGTGGGCCGAATTGCCGAGCACCGCGCAGCTGATCGAGAGCCAGTTGGGCGGTCTGCGCGAACGCCTGCTGGCGCGCGGACTCAGCGTCGCGGAGTTGCACTGCCATCACGGTACACCGCCGCAAGGGCCGCGTACCCGTCTGGAACAACGTTGGGTGGATGAAAACGCATGATCGAGAAAAACCCACGCCAGGCTATCGCCCTGACCTACGACGGACAACAGGCACCGACACTGAGTGCCAAGGGCGACGATGCGCTGGCCGAGGCGATCCTGGCCATCGCCCGCGAACACGAGGTGCCGATTTACGAGAATGCCGAACTGGTGCGTCTGCTGGCACGCATGGAGCTGGGCGAGCGGATTCCCGAAGCCCTGTACCTGACCATTGCCGAGATCATTGCCTTTGCCTGGCAGCTCAAGGGCAAGGTGCCAGTGGGATTTGCCGATGAGGGTCCGCAGGAGCGGGATGTCAGCCCGGCGAACCTGCGACTGCCCGAAATCAACTAGCCAAATACGCGAAAGAGCTTGTCCGGCATGTAGATGAATGACGATCGCTTCGCGGTCGATCGCCGGCTACGCCAGCTCCCACAGGGTCCGCAGACACTGGACGACGGTGGGGCCGGCGACAGGAACGGCGCAAATCTCAGTTGCGATGCACCTTGCTCATCAGCTCGGCCTCAGCCTGGGTCAGGCCGCAGGACTGAGTCAGCTCCTCGACACTGGCACCCATGCCCACCAGCCGCGCCGCCTGGGCGAACGACAAGCTGTTGGGGTCGCGCTGTTCCAATTGCAGGAGCTTGTCCGGCAACGGCGCTACCGTCGCGCGCAGCTCATGCAGGGCTTCGCCCATGTGCACGCTGCCGTTCTGGTAGTCGTCCAGGCGTTTGCCCAGGTCCTTGATGCGCTGGTCACGCAACGCATCGCCCTGGGCCTGCTGGGCGGCCAGCTCACGCTGGCGCTTGCTGTAGTTGAGGAAAAACCACAGGCTGATCGCCCAGAGCAGCGCCAGAAATATGACTGCAACCTCAAAGATCAACTCAGATGTTCTCCAGCTCGGACCACTCTTCCTCGGTCATCATCTTGTCCAGCTCGACCAGGATCAGCAGTTCGTTGTTCTTGTTGCACACGCCCTGGATGAATTTGGCCGACTCTTCGTTACCGACATTCGGTGCGGTCTCGATTTCCGACTGGCGCAGGTAAACCACTTCGGCAACGCTGTCGACCAGGATGCCCACCACTTGCTTGTCGGCCTCGATGATGACGATACGGCTGTTGTCGGTAATCTCACTCGACATCAGGCCGAAGCGCTGACGGGTATCGATCACGGTGACCACATTGCCACGCAGGTTGATGATGCCCAGCACGTAGCTCGGCGCACCCGGGACCGGGGCGATTTCGGTGTAGCGCAGAACTTCCTGCACCTGCATCACGTTGATGCCGTAGGACTCGTTGTCCAGTTTGAAGGTTACCCACTGCAGGATCGGATCTTCGGAACCTTGTGCAGACGACTTTTTCATTCCCCTATCCCTCAAAATCCGCCATCGACGGAGTGCTCAGTGCGATCGCAGGCGCGACCGATTATTTATGGTTGGCGTGCAGCTGCTTGACTGCACCGCTGGCGATCAATTCAGCCAGTTCGGCAACGTCCAGCAACGCACACATGTGTTCAATGACCGTACCCGCCAGCCAGGGTCGTTGACCGCGCTGGCTGCGCCATTTGATCTCGTTGGGGTCCAGGCGCAGCGAGCGGCTGACCTGATGCACGGCCAGGCCCCATTCATAACCCTGGACCGAAATCACATATTGCAGGCCCTGGCGAAAGTCATCGCGGTAGCGGTCAGGCATGACCCAACGCGCAGTGTCGAGCACCTTCAGGTTGCCACTCTGGCTCGGCAGGATGCCCAGGAACCAGTCTGGCTGGCCGAACAGCGGCGTCAGCTCGTGACCGGCCAGCGAGTAGATCGAACCCAGGCACACCAGCGGCACCGCCAGGGTCAGCCCGGCGACATCAAACAACAGGCATTCGAAGGGCTCAGCCGCCCAGGCCGGACGCCCGTCCAGGGTAACCGGTGGCACTGGCTGGTTGGGCGCCGGGGGAAGATGAACCTCCACCAGCGGCTCGACCGGCGCGGGCCGTTCGGCGGCCACCTCGACCCTGACCGGCTCTGGCTCTGGCTCTGGCTCTGGCTCTGGCTCTGGCTCTGGCAGCGGGGCCATAACCGGCATCACAGCCGCAAGCACCACGGGCACAGGTTCGGCAAAGGGCAAAGGCGCTACCTGAACCGCTAACGGCGGGTGCGGATGAGCGACCTCGGCATCACGGGCCTGTTCCTCAAGCACCGCGGCCTGGAACTCGTCGATCTCGACCGCCGGGTCCGCCAGCTCAAGCACTTCAGTGGCTTCGTGGAGCAAACCGTCAAGGTACGACTGCAGCGCCAGTTGCGGAGCGGTAGCAAGCTTTTGCGGATGATTCATCAGGCCACCTGCTGGGCGACGTTATGCGTCAGCAGGTGCTTGAGCAGTGCTCGATAAGCCACCACTCCGCGGCTCTTGCCATCGAACTGCGACGGCGTCAGGCCGGCGCGGCTGGCATCGCGCAGGCGTGTATCGACCGGGATATAACCTTGCCAGATGTTCTCGGGATAGGCGTCGCGTAATACCCGCAAGGTGCCCATCGAGGCCTGGGTGCGACGGTCGAACAGGGTCGGGATGATGTGATAGGGCAAAGCCTGCTTGCGCGAGCGATTGACCATGGCCAGGGTGCTGACCATACGTTCCAGTCCCTTCACCGCCAGGTACTCGGTTTGTACCGGGATCACCAATTGCTGGCTGGCCGCCAGCGCATTGACCATCAGCACACCGAGTAGCGGCGGGCTGTCGATGATGGCGTAGTCGAAGTCCTGCCACAGCTGCGCCAGAGACTTGGCGATCACCAGGCCCAGACCACTTTGCCCCGGCGACTGGCGCTCGAGCACAGCCAGCGCAGTGCTGGACGGCAGCAGGGATATTTTTTCGTCGCTGGTCGGCAGCAGCAGTTGCCCTGGCAAGCCTTCAGGGACCGTGCCCTTGTGCAGAAACAGGTCGTAGCAACTGTGCTCCAGAACGTCCGGGTTATGTCCGAAGTAGCTGGTCATGGACCCGTGGGGGTCGAGATCGACCACGACCACGCGCTTGCCCGCCTCGGCCAGCAAGCCGGCCAGAGCGATGGACGTGGTGGTCTTACCGACGCCACCTTTTTGATTGGCTACTGCCCAGACTCTCATTGCATTGCTTCCTCCCGGTACGGCTACGTGCCGGACCGGGAACGGTTATAGGGTCGGTGACGGAGGATTGACGCGATTGCCCCCCACCGTCGGTGATACCGCTGGCGGTGCAGTTTGTGTGCCAGCCCGCTTCATTGCCGCATCCGGTGTGGCATGGGCACTGCCGGTACCGGTCAGGCTGCGGCGCACTTCAAGGTTGCGCGAAATAACCAGTACTACCCGGCGATTGCGCGCACGGCCCTCGGCGGTGTCGTTACCCGCTATCGGCTGGAACTCGCCATAGCCGACCGAGGCCATGCGCGCCGGGTTGACCCCTTCCATGGCCAACAGCCGGACAATGCTGGCGGCACGGGCCGAGGACAGCTCCCAGTTGGTCGGGTACTGAGCGGTGCGGATGGGCAAGTCATCGGTGAAGCCTTCGACATGCACCGGGTTGGCGAAGGGCTTGAGGATCTTCGCCACCTTGTCGATGATGTTGAACGCGATATCGCTGGGCATGGCATCGCCGCTGCCAAACAGCAACGAGGAGTTGAGTTCGATCTCGACCCACAGCTCATTGCCACGCACGGTCATCTGGTCAGACTTGATCAGATCGCCAAACGCATCGCGCACGTCATCGGTGATGGTTTTCAACGGATCGCTGCTGGTTTGCGCAAGGCCGGCGTCCACCTGCTCGCTGTCCTTGATCAGCGGCTCGGCCGGCTTGACAGTCAGCGGACGCTCTTCGCCGATGGGGATCGGCCGCATGCTCTTCTCGGGGTCGTTGAACACCCCGATCAGCGCTTGCGAGAGGATCTTGTACTTGCCCTCGTTGATCGAGGAAATCGAATACATGACCACAAAGAAGGCGAACAGCAAGGTGATGAAGTCCGCGTAGGACACCAGCCAGCGTTCGTGGTTTTCATGCTCCTCGGGTTGTCGACGGCGCGCCATGTGTTACTCCATGAAGCCCTGAAGCTTCAGCTCGATCGAGCGCGGGTTTTCGCCTTCGGCGATCGACAGCAGACCTTCCAGAAGCATTTCCCGGTAGCGCGACTGGCGCATGGCCAGGGCCTTGAGCTTGTTGGCAATCGGCAGCAGGATCAGGTTGGCACTCGCCACACCGTAGATGGTGGCAACGAAGGCCACGGCAATACCGTTACCCAGTTGCGAAGGGTCGGCCAGGTTGCCCATGACATGAATCAGGCCCATCACCGCGCCGATGATACCGATGGTCGGCGCATAGCCGCCCATGCACTCGAACACCTTGGCCGCCTGGATATCGCGGCTTTCCTGGGTGTAAAAATCCACTTCAAGGATGCTGCGAATGGCCTCTGGCTCGGCGCCATCGACCAGCAACTGCAAGCCCTTGCGCGCATAAGGATCGGGCTCGGCATCCGCCACGCCCTCCAGGCCCAGCAGGCCCTCCTTGCGCGCGGTCAGGCTCCAGTTGACGACCCGGTCAATGCCTCCGGCCAGGTCGACACGTGGCGGAAAGAGAATCCAGCGCACGATCTGCAGCGCCCGCTTGAAGGCACTCATGGGCGACTGCAGCAGTGCCGCAGCCAGGGTGCCGCCCAGTACGATCAGCGCCGCAGGGCCGTTGATCAGCGCCGACAGGTGACCACCCTCAAGGTAATTGCCGCCGATGATGGCGACAAAGGCCAGGATGATCCCGATTAGGCTCAAGACATCCATCAGACGCAGGCCTCGACCAGGTGCCTGCCGATCTCGTCCAGGCTGTAGACTGCATCGGCCAGGTTGGCCTTGACGATGGCCATGGGCATGCCATAGATCACGCAGCTGGCTTCATCCTGGGCCCACACCGTGCTACCGCCCTGTTTGAGCAGGCGCGCACCTTCACGGCCATCGGCGCCCATGCCGGTGAGCACCACCGACAACACCTTGTCACCATAGGATTTGGCCGCCGAACCGAAGGTGATATCCACGCATGGCTTGTAGTTCAGGCGCTCGTCGCCCGGCAGGATCTTCACCGCGCCGCGACCATCAATCATCATCTGCTTGCCGCCCGGGGCCAACAAGGCCAGGCCGGGACGCAGCATGTCGCCGTCTTCGGCTTCCTTGACGCTGATCTTGCACAGCTTGTCGAGGCGCTCGGCAAACGCCTTGGTGAAGGCTGCAGGCATGTGCTGAATCAGCACGATCGGCGCCGGAAAATTGGCTGGCAGCTGGGTCAAAACCCGCTGCAGCGCCACAGGACCACCGGTGGAAGTACCAATAGCCACCAGCTTGTAAGGCTTGCGCTTGGGTGCAGGCGAAACAGCAGACGCCGCCGCACGCACCGGTGCCGCTGCGCGCGGTGCCGGGCTGCTGCCCAGGCTGCTGACACTGGGCTGAGCCGGCATGGCCGGCTGTGGTGCGGGCGCGGCATAGCTGCTCAGGCGGCGGTTGCTGCGCGAAATGGTATGCACCTTTTCGCACAGCATCTGCTTGACCTTGTCCGGGTTGCGCGAGATGTCTTCGAAGTTCTTCGGCAGGTAATCGACGGCACCGGCATCCAGGGCATCGAGGGTCACCCGCGCGCCTTCATGGGTCAGCGAGGAGAACATCAACACCGGGGTCGGGCAGCGCTGCATGATGTGACGTACAGCGGTGATGCCATCCATCATGGGCATTTCGTAGTCCATGGTGATGACATCGGGCTTGAGCGACAGTGCCTGGTCGATCGCTTCCTTGCCGTTGGTCGCGGTACCGACGACCTGGATAGTCGGGTCCGCTGAAAGAATTTCCGAGACTCGGCGGCGGAAGAAACCGGAATCATCCACCACCAGGACCTTGACTGCCATAAACACTCCATTAGGCGGCGCGGCTTTCGGGCCGCGCCACCAGAATCAAATACGCCGGGCGGCGTAACGCTTGAGCATGCTTGGAACATCGAGGATCAGCGCAATGCGCCCGTCACCGGTAATGGTGGCGCCCGACATGCCTGGCGTGCCCTGGAGCATCTTGCCCAGCGGTTTGATGACCACTTCTTCCTGGCCGACCAACTGATCGACAACAAAGCCGATCCGCTGGGTGCCCACCGAAAGGATCACCACGTGCCCTTCGCGTTGCTCTTCATGAGCGGCGGAACTGACCAGCCAGCGCTTGAGGTAGAACAGCGGCAAGGCTTTGTCGCGCACGATCACCACCTCCTGGCCGTCGACCACGTTGGTGCGCGACAGGTCCAGGTGGAAGATTTCGTTGACGTTGACCAGCGGGAAGGCGAAGGCCTGATTGCCGAGCATGACCATCAGCGTCGGCATGATCGCCAGGGTCAGCGGCACCTTGATGACGATCTTCGAGCCCAGGCCCTTGGTCGAGTAGATATTGATCGAGCCGTTGAGCTGGGCAATCTTGGTTTTCACCACGTCCATGCCCACGCCACGACCGGAAACATCGGAGATCTCGGTCTTGGTCGAGAAGCCGGGAGCGAAAATCAGGTTGTAGCATTCGGTGTCGCTGAGACGGTCAGCGGCATCCTTGTCCATTACCCCGCGTTTGACCGCGATGGCGCGCAGGACATTGGCGTCCATACCCTTGCCATCATCGGAAATCGACAGGAGGATGTGATCGCCTTCCTGTTCGGCCGACAGCACCACCTTGCCGCCACGGGACTTGCCCGCCGCTTCACGCTCTTCCGGGGTTTCGATGCCATGGTCGACAGCGTTGCGCACCAAGTGCACCAACGGGTCGGCCAGGGCTTCGACAAGGTTCTTGTCGAGGTCGGTTTCTTCCCCGACCAGCTCCAGGTTGATCTCTTTCTTCAACTGCCGTGCGAGGTCGCGAACCAGGCGCGGGAAACGCCCGAAGACCTTCTTGATCGGCTGCATGCGGGTCTTCATCACCGCGGTCTGCAGGTCGGCCGTCACCACATCCAGGTTCGACACCGCCTTGGACATGGCTTCATCGCCGCTGTTCAGGCCCAGGCGCACCAGGCGGTTACGCACCAGCACCAGTTCACCGACCATGTTCATGATCTCGTCCAGGCGCGCGGTATCGACCCGCACAGTGGTTTCGGTCTCGCTGGCATGCTTCTCGGCAGCCGGGGCGGCCTGACGCGCAGGTGCTGGCGCAGCAGCCTTGGCAGGCGCGGCTGCAGGCTTGGCGACTGCCGGGGCCGGGGCCGGCTTGGCGGCAACGGCAGCGGCAGGCGCAGCGGTCGCTGCAACGCTGTCAGGGGCGAATTTGCCCTTGCCGTGCAGCTCATCCAGCAATGCTTCGAATTCATGTTCCGAGATGTGGTCGCCCGGCAGCGCAGTTACTGGCGCAGCCGCTGTTGGCTCAGGCGCAGGTGCCGTAGCCCCCGGCAACGCATCAACGGCAAAGCTGCCCTTGCCATGTAACTGGTCAAGCAGCGCTTCGAACTCGTCATCGGTGATTTCGTCACTCGCGCCCTGTGCCGATTGCGCCACCGGTGCAGGGGCACTGACGCTATCAGGGGCAAACTGACCCTTGCCGTGCAACTGATCGAGCAGCGACTCGAACTCGGCATCGGTGATTTCGTCGCTGGCCGCAGCAGATGCTGGTACCTGGGCTTCGGCTTCGGCCTTGACCGCATTGAGCGAGTCGAGCAACTGTTCGAATTCGGTATCGGTAATATCTGCTTCGGCTGGCGCTTGCGGCGTTTGCTCCTGCACAGGCTCGGCAGCGGCTGCCTGTTCGGCCGGCGCAGGTTCCGCCAGGCGCGACAAAGCCGCCAGCAGTTCCGGCGTGGCCGCGGTGATATCAGTGCGTTCGCGCACCTGACCGAACATGCTGTTGACCGTATCCAGGGCTTCCAGGACCACGTCCATCAATTCGGCATCGACGCGTCGCTCACCCTTGCGCAGGATGTCGAAGACGTTTTCGGCGATGTGGCAGCACTCCACCAGCTCGTTGAGCTGGAGGAAGCCGGCGCCCCCTTTTACAGTGTGAAAACCGCGAAAGATCGCATTGAGCAGATCGGCATCATCCGGGCGGCTTTCCAGCTCGACCAGTTGCTCGGACAGTTGCTCAAGAATTTCGCCGGCTTCTACCAGAAAATCCTGAAGGATTTCTTCATCGGCGCCGAAGCTCATTAAACGTGCTCCCTAAAAACCCAGGCTGGACAGCAGATCGTCGACATCGTCCTGACCGGACACAACGTCTTCACGCTTATCGGCATGAATCTGCGGACCTTCACCCCGAGTCGGATGTTTTTCTTGATCTTTTTCAGCACGCAGCTGCTCGTGGTCATGTTCGATACCGGCAAAGCGGTCGACCTGACTGGCCATCAGCACGAGCTTGAGCAGATTGCTTTCTACTTCGGTGACCAGTGCCGTGACCCGCTTGATCACCTGACCGGTCAGGTCCTGATAGTCCTGAGCCAGCAGAATGTCGTTGAGGTGGCCGGCGACCTTGCGGCTGCCCTCCTCGCTGCGCTCCAGAAAGCGGTCGACACGGTGCATCAGCTCGCGGAACTCCGGCGCGGCCACTTCGCGGCGCAGGAAGCGCTGCCAGTCGGCGCGTAGATCGCGGGCTTCGTCGCTCAGCTCGTGAAGCACCGGGGTGCTCTCCTCGACCAGGTCCATGGTGCGGTTCGCCGCGCCCTCGGTGAGCTGGACCACATAGGACAAGCGTTCGGTCGCATCGGTGATCTGCGAGACTTCCTCGGCCTGCGGCATTTGCGGATCGATCTGGAAACTGACGATCGCACTGTGCAACTCACGCGTGAGTTTGCCCACTTCCTGGTACAGGCCTCGGTCACGGGTCTGGTTCAGCTGATGGATAAGTTGCACTGCGTCGCCAAATTTGCCTCGTTCGAGGCTGTCGACCAGTTCGTGGGCGTGCTTCTTGAGTGTCGACTCGAAGCCGTCCAACGATGAAAGTGTTTGCTCCATAGCGCCCCCGTGGCGTGTCTCAGCTATTGACGCGCTCGAAGATCTTTTCGATCTTTTCTTTCAGTACCTGGGCAGTGAACGGCTTGACCACATAGCCGTTGACCCCGGCCTGGGCCGCTTCGATGATCTGCTCGCGCTTGGCTTCGGCAGTCACCATCAGCACCGGCAGGTGCTTGAGGCGCTCGTCAGCACGGACTTTGCGCAGCAGGTCGATGCCGGACATGCCAGGCATGTTCCAGTCAGTCACGAGAAAATCGAAATGACCGCTTTCAAGCATCGGCAGCGCCGTGTTGCCGTCGTCGGCTTCCTGGGTGTTGGTGAAGCCCAGGTCACGCAGCAGGTTCTTGATGATCCGCCGCATCGTCGAAAAATCGTCGACGATGAGGATTTTCATGTCTTTGTTCAATTAGACCTCCAAGCAGTCTTTAACGCGCTCAGCGCTGAACGCGCATTCAATCAATTCGGGCACTACATTTCGCGACTGCATTGAACCTGCGTTCAACGCGCCCGCCATTCCCCCAGGCGACCACGCAAACGCGCCGCGCACTGGCTATGCAACTGGCTGACGCGCGACTCGCTGACACCCAGGACCTCACCGATTTCCTTGAGGTTCAGCTCTTCGTCGTAGTACAGCGCCAACACCAGACGTTCACGCTCAGGCAGGTTGGCGATGGCATCGGCCAGTGCCGCCTGAAAGCGTTCGTCTTCCAGATCGCGCGAAGGCTCGAGCTGGGCACTGGCGCCATCCTCGTGCAGGCCTTCATGTTCGCCGTCCTGCAACAGGTCGTCGAAGCTGAACAGGCGACTGCCCAAGGTGTCATTCAAAATCCCGTAGTAATCATCGAGACTCAATTGAAGTTCGGCAGCAACCTCGTGATCTTTAGCGTCACGGCCGGTTTTTGCTTCAATTGCACGAATCGCGTCACTGACCATGCGGGTATTACGGTGAACCGAGCGCGGTGCCCAGTCGCCCTTGCGTACTTCGTCAAGCATTGCGCCGCGGATCCGGATGCCGGCGTAGGTCTCGAAACTGGCACCCTTGCTCGCGTCGTACTTGTTGGCGACTTCAAGCAGGCCGATCATGCCGGCCTGGATCAGATCCTCCACCTGCACACTGGCCGGCAAACGCGCCAACAGGTGATAGGCGATACGCTTGACCAGTGGCGCATAACGTTCGATCAACTCGCACTGGCTATCACGTGAAGCCTTGCTGTACATCCGGTATCCGCTGGCATTCATAGCACCGGTCCCGCGCTTGTCGGTTGCACCAGGCGCTCGACAAAAAACTCCAGGTGACCACGCGGGTTGGCAGGCAGCGGCCAAGTGTCGACCTTCTGGGCAATGGCCTTGAACGCCAGCGCGCACTTGGAACGCGGAAAGGCTTCATAGACCGCTCGCTGCTTCTGCACCGCCTTGCGCACACATTCGTCGTAAGGCACCGCGCCGACGTATTGTAGGGCGACGTCAAGGAAGCGATCTGTGACCTTGGTCAACTTGGCGAACAGGTTGCGCCCTTCCTGCGGGCTCTGCGCCATGTTGGCCAGGACGCGGAAACGGTTCATGCCGTAATCGCGGTTGAGCAGTTTGATCAGCGCGTAAGCGTCAGTGATCGAGGTGGGCTCGTCGCACACCACCAACAGCACCTCTTGCGCGGCACGGACAAAACTGACTACCGAGTCACCAATACCGGCAGCGGTATCGATCACCAGTACGTCGAGGTTGTCACCGATCTCGCTGAATGCCTGAATCAGGCCGGCGTGTTGGGCCGGCGCCAGATGCACCATGCTCTGCGTGCCGGAAGCGGCTGGCACGATGCGCACGCCACCCGGCCCCTGCAGCAGCACATCGCGCAGCTCACAGCGGCCTTCGATGACGTCGGCCAGGGTGTGTTTGGGCGTCAGGCCGAGCAATACGTCGACGTTGGCCAGGCCCAGGTCGGCGTCGAGCAACATGACCCGACGACCAAGCTCTGCCAGCGCCAATGACAGGTTCACCGACACATTGGTCTTGCCGACGCCACCTTTGCCGCCAGTTACGGCGATCACCTGTACGGGATGCATGCTACCCATATTTGTTCATTACCTTGTCTTGCTTAGACCGAGGCCACATGACCGGCTGCGCTTTCAACACCTGAAAAATCCCTGGCAGTCCATCAATGCAGATACTTTGCAACGTCTTCACAATCACCTCAGCCAACACGCTTGCCGGGGCTGTGGTAGAGATCAGCGAACATATCGGCCATCGCCTCTTCGCTGGGCTCGTCCTGCATCTGCACACTCACTGCGCGGCTGACCAACTGGTGCCGCCGCGGCAAGTGCAGATCGTCAGGAATGCGCGGCCCATCGGTAAGATAGGCCACTGGCAATTCGTGACTGATGGCCAGGCTCAGGACTTCACCGAGACAGGCCGTTTCATCAAGTTTGGTCAGGATGCACCCGGCCAGACCACAGCGCTTGTAGCTGTGATAGGCGGCGGTGAGCACCTGCTTCTGGCTGGTCGTCGCCAGCACCAGATAATTCTTCGATGCGATGCCGCGACCGGCAAGCGTCTCCAGCTGCATGCGCAGCGCAGGATCACTGGCTTGCAGGCCAGCGGTATCGATCAGTACCACGCGTTTGCGTAACAACGGCTCCAGTGCCTGGGCCAGGGACTGGCCGGGGTCGACGTGGGTCACCGAGACATTGAGGATCCGCCCCAAGGTCTTGAGCTGTTCCTGGGCACCGATGCGAAAACTGTCCATGCTCACCAGCGCCAGGTTCTGCGCGCCATACTTGAGCACATAACGCGCTGCCAACTTGGCCAGGGTCGTGGTTTTACCCATGCCGGCCGGGCCGACCATGGCAATGACACCGCCCTCCTCGATCGGCTCGACTTGCGGCACATCGATTCTGCGCGCCAGGTGTGCAAGCAGCATACGCCAGGCACGACGCGGCTCTTCGATGGCGCTGATCTGATCCAGCAACTCGCGAGCTAGCGGGCCAGACAGGCCGATACGCTGCAGGCGGCGCCAGAGGTTGGCCTGTTGCGGCTGGTTGCCTTGCAACTGGCCCCAGGCCAGGGAGCCAAGCTGGACCTCCAGCAGCTCGCGCAGACCGTTGAGTTCCGAGCGCATGGCATCGAACAGGCGCGGATCAACCGGCGCCGGAGCAACCGCCACCGGGGCTGCCGGCTCATCGGCGTGCGGCTCGACCAGCGGCTCGGAGGCGGTCAAGGGCAAACCGGCAAACAGTTGACGGTTGCCGTCTTCACTTTCGCTGCGGCTACTGAGTTCGGCCTGGGCGGTGACAATCCGCGACTGGGTCTTGCGCAGTTCATCTTCGAGTTCCACATTCGGAACCCGTGGCGCCAGGGCGGACAGCTTGTAGTCCAGCGCCGCCGTCAGCTCGACACCACCAGCAATCCGCCGGTTGCCGATGATGGCGGCTTCAGCCCCCAGCTCATCTCGAACCAGCTTCATGGCCTGGCGCATATCGGCGGCGAAAAAACGCTTAACTTGCATAACCCACTACCTCAGCCGTTGGGGCCTACTGTGGCGACGATGGTAACTTGCTTGTTGTCAGGTATTTCCTGATACGCCAAAACATGCAAATTCGGTACAGCCAGACGACCGAAACGCGACAGCATAGCTCGTACTGGACCTGCTACCAGGAGGATCGCCGGTTGTCCTTGCATCTCTTGACGCTGGGCAGCCTCGATCAACGAACGCTGAAGCTTTTCAGCCATGCTCGGCTCAAGAAGAACACCGTCTTCCTGACCTTGCCCGGCCCTTTGCAGACTATTGAGCAAAATCTGTTCCAACCTTGGTTCCAGGGTGATAACAGGCAGCTCGGACTCAACGCCGACAATGCTTTGGACGATAGCGCGACACAATCCGACGCGTACCACCGCCACCAGCGCGGCGGTATCTTGACTCTTGACCGCATTATTGGCGATGGCCTCGGCAATACTGCGAATATCACGCACCGGCACTTGCTCGGCAAGCAGCGCCTGCAGGACCTTGAGCAACCCCGACAATGAAATGACGCCTGGCACCAGCTCTTCAGCGAGCTTGGGTGAAGCCTTGGCCAACACCTGCAGCAGTTGCTGAACTTCCTCGTGACCAATCAGTTCGTGACAGTGCTTGTGCAGAATCTGGTTCAAGTGAGTGGCGACCACGGTACTGGCGTCCACCACCGTGTAGCCCAGCGATTGCGCCTGACTGCGCTGATTGACGTCAATCCACACCGCTTCAAGGCCAAAAGCCGGGTCGCGAGCGGCAATACCGTTGAGAGTACCGAACACCTGGCCAGGGTTGATGGCAAGTTCGCGATCAGGATAAATCTCGGCTTCAGCCAGGATTACCCCCATCAAGGTCAGGCGGTACGCACTGGGGGCCAGGTCCAGGTTGTCGCGGATATGCACCGTGGGCATGAGAAAGCCCAGGTCCTGGGAGAGCTTCTTGCGCACCCCCTTGATCCGCGCCAGCAACTGCCCACCCTGGTTGCGGTCAACCAGGGGAATCAGCCGGTAGCCGACCTCCAGGCCGATCATATCGATAGGCGTAACGTCGTCCCAGCCCAGTTCCTTGGTTTCCATGGCACGCTGCGGCGAGGGCAGCAGATCCTGCTGACGCTGAACCTCTTCCAACGCCTTGACCTTGACCTGGTTCTGCTTGCGCCAGAGCCAGTAGGCGCCACCAGCGGCCACCAGGCCCAGACTCAGGAAAGCGAAGTGCGGCATACCCGGCACCAGGCCCATGACGATCATGATCCCCGCCGACACCCCCAACGCCTTGGGCGAAGTGAACATCTGCCGGTTGATCTGGTTACCCATGTCTTCGGAGCCGGAGGCACGGGTCACCATGATGGCTGCAGCAGTGGACAACAGCAGTGATGGCAATTGCGCCACCAAACCGTCACCGATGGTCAGCAAGGCATACACTTTACCGGCATCACCGAAGGTCATGCCGTGCTGGAACATACCGACCAGCATGCCGCCGATAAGGTTGATGAAGAGGATCAGCAGGCCAGCGATGGCGTCACCACGCACGAACTTGCTGGCACCGTCCATCGAACCGTAGAACTCGGCCTCCTGGGCGACTTCAGAGCGCCGCGCCTTGGCCTGGGCCTGATCGATCAGGCCGGCATTGAGGTCGGCGTCGATAGCCATCTGTTTGCCCGGCATCGCATCGAGGGTGAAACGTGCGCTCACCTCGGAAATACGCCCGGCACCCTTGGTCACCACCACGAAGTTGATGATCATCAGGATCGCAAACACCACGATACCGACCACATAGTTGCCGCCGATCACCACCTCACCGAAGGCCTGGATCACCTTACCTGCGGCGGCATGGCCGTCTTGACCATGGAGCATCACCACCCGCGTCGAGGCCACGTTCAGGGCCAGGCGTAACAGGGTCGCCACCAGCAGAATGGTCGGAAACGCGGCGAAATCGAGGGGGCGCAGGGCGTAAACGCAGACCAGCAGGACCACGATCGACAAGGCGATGTTGAAGGTAAAAAACACGTCGAGCAGAAACGGCGGGATCGGCAACATCATCATTGCCAGCATCACCAGCAACAACAGCGGCACACCCAGATTTCCCCGGCCTAACCCGGCCAGGTTGTTACGGGCATTGCTGATTAACTGGGAGCGATCCACCGGTATTCCTCGTCTAGCTCAAGCAAAACTTTGACGCGTTTCTGACGCGCGCAGCGCTGCCTTTGCAAGAAGCCTTCCAACTTTGAGGAATTCGCTATTTTCGCCGGATACAGGTGGCGACCAATGCGGGAGCTGGCCCTGCCAGCAATACCCCGCCAGACAGCCCCCGATTAGGAATCGCGCTGTAGATCCGGTGGAATCGGCAGATCCTTGAGCGGCTCCGGCGGTTTGCCCTTACCGGCCCGGTACTGACGGATCTGGAACACATACGCCAGCACCTGAGCCACGGCCAGGTACAGTCCTGCCGGGATCTCTTCCTCAAGCTCGGTCGAGTAATAGATCGAACGCGCCAGGGCCGGGGACTCAAGCACCTGAATCTTGTGTTCGTTGGCAATTTCACGAATTTTCAAGGCGATGAAGTCAACGCCTTTGGCCAACAACAACGGCGCCGCACCCTTCTCCGGGTCGTATTTGAGCGCCACAGCGTAGTGAGTCGGGTTGGTAATAATGACATCAGCCTCAGGGATCGCAGCCATCATCCTGCGCTGCGAAGCTTCGCGCTGCAGTTGGCGGATACGCTGCTTGACCTCTGGCTTACCTTCGCTGTCCTTGTATTCGTCGCGCACTTCCTGCTTGGTCATGAGCATTTTCTTGTGCGTCTGCCACAGCTGGATAGGCACGTCCGCCGCAGCAATCAACAGCAAGCCGGCCGCCATCCACAATGCACTCCAACCGACCACCTGCACACAGTGAATGATGGCCTGCTCCAACGGCTCATTGGCAATCGCCAGTAGATCATCACGGTCCGCCGAGAGTACGACCAGGGCAACGACCAGAATCATCAGGAACTTGGCGAATGCCTTGAGCAGCTCGGACAAGGCATTGATCGAGAACATCCGCTTGATGCCGGAGAGCGGGTTCATCCGGCTGAACTTGGGTTGCAACAGACTCCCGGAGAAGAGGAAACCACCCAGCGCCACCGGCCCGATGATCGATGCCACCAGCAATACCAGCAGCACCGGCTGGATCGTCAGCAAGGCGGACTTGCCGGCAGCCATGAGAAACACGCCCATGAACCGTTCATCGATGATGACTTCACGCGACAAAATGAAGTTGCTGCGCATCAGCTCCATCAAGGCTTGCGCCATGCCACCACCGAAAGCCAGCAACGCACCCGCACCCGCCAAGGTCACCGCTACGGTATTGAGCTCCTTGGAACGCGCGATTTCGCCCTTTTCCCGCGCGTCTTTTTTGCGCTTCTCGGTGGGGTCTTCTGTTTTGTCCTGACCGCTTTCGCTTTCTGCCATGCTCAGCGCGCCCTTGCCAGTTCACGCATCCACTGCAAGGCCTCGGAGGCCAGCGCGTGGTAATGCGGAAGAATGTCAGCCAGGGTTATCCAGAAGATGCCCAGACCAAGCACCAGCGTCAGCGGAAAACCAATGGAAAAGATGTTCAGTTGCGGCGCCGCGCGGGTCATCACACCGAAAGCGATGTTGACCACCAACAACGCAGTGATTGCCGGCAGCACCAACAACAGCGCGGCACCCAACACCCAGCTGAGGCGCCCGACCAGATCCCAGAAATGATTGACCAGCAAGCCACTGCCCACCGGCAAGGTGGTAAAGCTCTCGGTCAGCACCTCAAACACTACTAGATGACCGTTGATGGCCAGGAACAACAAGGTCACCAGCATGGTCAGGAACTGGCCGATCACCGCAACGTTGACGCCGTTGGCCGGGTCGACCATAGAGGCGAACGCCATACCCATCTGGATTGCGACAATCTGCCCGGCAATCACGAAAATCTGGAAGAACAGCTGTAGCGACAGGCCAAACAGGGCACCGATGATGATTTGTTCGGCAATCAGCAGCAGCGCACTGAGGTCCAGCGCGTGCACTTCAGGCATCGGTGGCAAACCAGGCACGATCACCACGGTGATCGCCACGGCAAAGTACAGGCGCACGCGAGCCGGCAACAACGTCGTGCCAAACACCGGCATGGTCATCAGCACTGCCGTCACGCGAAACAGCGGCAGGATGAAACTGGCCACCCACGTGCTTATCTGCGCATCGGTCAGCTCAAGCATCGGCAGATCAGCCGATCAGCTGCGGAATGCTGCCGTACAACGACAGGATGTATTCCATGAACTTCTGCACCAGCCAGGGGCCAGCCACAATCAGCGTCACCAGCATCACCAGCAGGCGCGGCAGGAAGCTCAGGGTCTGTTCGTTGATCTGCGTGGCAGCCTGAAACATCGCCACCATCAAACCCACCAACAGGCTCGGCACCACCAGCACGGCGACCATCAGGGTGGTCAGCCACAGCGCGTCACGAAACAGATCGACAGCGACTTCAGGGGTCATGGTGCATTTCTCCTTGAGGCGTCAGACACCGCCAAAACTGCCAGCAAGGGTACCCATGATCAGGGCCCAGCCATCCACCAGGACGAACAGCATGATCTTGAATGGCAGCGAGATGATCAGCGGCGACAGCATCATCATACCCATGGCCATCAGCACACTGGCCACCACCAGGTCGATGATCAGGAAGGGAATGAATATCATGAAGCCTATCTGGAACGCGGTTTTCAGCTCCGAGGTAACGAAAGCCGGCACCAGGATAGTCAACGGCGCCTGATCGGGGCTGGCGATGTCGGTGCGCTTGGACAGGCGCATGAACAGATCCAGATCACTCTGGCGGGTCTGGGCCAGCATGAAGTCCTTGAGCGGCACCTGCGCTTTGGCAATAGCTTCCTGGGCAACCATCTGTTCGTTCAGATAGGGCTGCAGGGCATCCTTGTTCACCCGATCAAACACCGGCGCCATGATGAACATGGTCAGAAACAGCGCCATACCGGTGAGGATCTGGTTCGACGGCGTCTGCTGCAGGCCCAGCGCCTGGCGCAGGATGGAGAAGACAATGATGATGCGGGTGAAGCTGGTCATCAGGATGACGAACGCCGGAATGAAACTCAGCGCGGTCATGATCAGCAGGATCTGCAGGCTGACCGAGTACTCTTGCTGGCCGTCCGCACCACTGGACAGGGTGATCGCCGGGATCGACAACGGATCGGCGGCCAAGGCCAGAGGCGCTGCCAACAGCAACAGCAACGTCAACATCATGCGCAACGCGCCCATTACGACTTACCCTTCTGATCCTTGCCCATGAGCTCCATCAGGCGCTGGGCGAATTCTGGTGCTGCCTGACGCGCACTGACCGGCACCTCGACCGGCTCGGCGAGGACGTGCAACGCCTCGATGCTGCCGGGTGAGTGACCGATGAGAATCTGCTCCTTGCCGACCTGTATCAGCAACAACCGATCCCTTGGACCCAAGGTGCGGCTGCCGAGAATCTCGATGACCTGACCACCGCCTGGCGCGGCGTTCTGCACCCGGCGCAATAGCCAGGCAAGCAGAAAGATCAGCCCCAGCACCAGCAGCAGTCCCAACACCAACTGGGTCAACTGGCCAACGGCACTGCCGCCACTGCCTGGCGCCACCACGGCGGCTGCCGGCTGCGCCGCAGCCAGGGCCACATCCATGTACAGGGCGCCCGCCAATGCCAGACTGCGATGCAAGAGCCGACTCACTCAGCGCAGCTTCTTGATGCGTTCACTTGGACTGATCACGTCAGTCAGGCGAATGCCGAATTTTTCGTTGACCACGACCACTTCACCATGGGCAATCAGCGTGCCGTTGACCAGCACATCAAGCGGCTCACCAGCCAGACGATCAAGTTCGATGACCGAACCCTGGTTGAGTTGGAGCAAATTGCGGATGTTGATCTCGGTACTGCCCACTTCCATGGAGATGCTCACCGGGATATCCAGGATCACGTCCAGGTTCGGACCTTCCAGGCTCACAGGCTCATTGCTGCGCGGCGAGCTGCCGAACTCTTCCATAGGCAAGCGATTGGAAGACGACCCGCCGCCGACATCCGCCGCCAGTAAAGCGTCAATATCGGCCTGGCCGGCGTCGCCGGTTTCTTCCAGGGCCGCAGCCCACTCATCAGCCAGGGCCTGATCTTCTGAAGAGGTGATATCGTTTTCGTTAGCCATTTTGTCCTCGACGGGCAATCAATTCGGAGTTGGAACAATCGGCGCCGCTCAGCGGCGCTCGATCGGATCGATAATCTGCAGGGCCAGATTGCCTTTGTGCGAGCCCAGCTTGGCCTTGAACGACGGCACGCCGTTGGCCCGCAGGATCAGCTCATCAGGCAGCTCGACCGGAATCACGTCACCAGGCTGCATGTGCAGGATGTCGCGCAGCTTCAACTGGCGCCGGGCAACCGTGGCGCTCAATGGCACGCTGACATCCAGCACGTCTTCGCGCAGGGCCTTGATCCAGCGCTCATCCTGGTCGTCCAGGTCGGACTGGAAACCGGCGTCGAGCATTTCACGCACAGGCTCGATCATCGAGTAGGGCATGGTCACGTGCAGGTCGCCACCGCCGCCATCGAGTTCGATGTGGAACGTGGAAACCACCACCGCCTCGCTCGGCCCGACAATGTTGGCCATGGCCGGGTTGACCTCGGAGTTGATGTACTCGAAGTTGACCGGCATGATCGCCTGCCAGGCTTCCTTGAGATCGACGAACGCCTGGTCCAGCACCATGCGTACCACGCGCAGCTCGGTCGGGGTAAATTCACGCCCTTCGATCTTGGCGTGACGTCCGTCACCGCCAAAAAAGTTATCCACCAGCTTGAACACCAGCTTGGCGTCGAGAATGAACAGCGAAGTACCCCGCAGCGGCTTGATCTTCACCAGATTCAAGCTGGTCGGTACATACAGCGAATGCACGTACTCACCGAACTTCATCACCTGCACACCGCCAACCGCAACGTCAGCGGAACGACGCAGCAGGTTGAACATGCTGATACGGGTGTAACGGGCGAACCGCTCGTTGATCATTTCCAGGGTCGGCATACGTCCGCGAACGATGCGATCCTGGCTGGTCAGGTCATAGCTTTTGACGCTGCCAGGCTCGGCGTTGTTCTCGGTTTGCACCAGCCCATCGTCGACACCATGCAACAAGGCATCGATTTCATCCTGGGACAGCAGGTCCTGCACGGCCATCGGTGGCTCCTACTGCAATACGAAATTGGTGAACAGCAACTGGTCGACGACCGGTTTGCCGACTTCCTTCTGGGCGACTTCCTGCACACTGGCAGTCGCCTTCTGCCGCAACATCTCCTGGCCGACCGGGCTTGCCAGGGTGTCGAAACCCTGTCCGGAAAACAGCATCACCAGATTGTTGCGAATGACCGGCATGTGCACCTTCAACGCGTCCAGCGCAGCCTGGTCACGCCCCTGCAGCGTGATGCTCACCTGCATGTAGCGCTGCCGACCGTTCTGGTTGAAGTTGACCACGAAGGCGGGTGCCAGCGGTTCGTAGATGGCCGCAGGCTTGACGTTGCCGACCTGCGCTGAATCTGCCGCGGGCTTGTCCGCAGACTTATGCAAGACAAACCAGGTGGCGCCAACCGACAGGCCGATAGCCAGCAGCAATGCCAGCACCAGCAGCAGGATCAGCTTGAGTTTGCCTTTTGCGGCGGGGTCTTTCTCTGCGTCGCTCTTCGCCATGCCAATATTCCGTCATTCATCGGAGAATTCAGTCACATGGCGTGGGGGTGAGCAAGTGTTATGCCAGATCCGAAACTGTAGGAGCAACTGTCCGTCACCTGGTTAACTGTAGGAGCGGATTTATCCGCGATGGACTGCGTAGCAGGCCCATCTTTTGGGGCCGCGATGCGCCCCATCGCGGATGAATCCGCTCCTACAGAGGGACCCAATCAGGCGTAGAAGTCGACCGCACTGGAGCCGATTACGCTCTGCTGCTCGACAGGCGTGGTGCTTGCCGCAACCTCGCCCTCCTCGCCCGCTGCATTACGCCGTGCGGCGACGCCACTCAGGCGTGGCGAGTCGGAACTGCCCTGCTGTTGCTGGCCGCGCGACTGGTCGGCGACATTGACGTCCGGCTGCCCGAGCCCTTGCTGGGCGAACATTTCCTTCAGTCGGTGGACCTGGTTTTCCAGCGCTTCGCGCACGCCGACATGACCACTGGTAAAGGTAATCTGCGCCTGCTGCTCAGGTGCCAGGTTGACACGGATGTCCAGGCGACCGAGCTCTGCCGGCTCCAACTGGATATCGGCCGACTTCAGACTCTGACTGGACAGGTACATCACCCGGTTCACCAGACCTTCAGTCCAGCCCCCCTGGTTCATGGCCAGCGGCTGATGCAAGGGTGCGGCAGCCACCGGCACGGCATTCGCGGTTTTCGCGGTAGCCGCCTGGGTCAGCGCGCTCAGGCGCTCGGCAAAATTATCCACACGGGTGTCGCTGGAGGCGCTTTTGAGGTCTTTGAGGCCATCATCCAGTAAACCGGAAAATGCTTTCTCGCCCGCCTCGCCCTGCTCGGTATCAGCCCCCGGCTTGTCGAGCAATGCCGCCAGGGTATTGACGGCCGACTGTGCTGGCGCCGCTTCAGGCTGCAATGTCGTCGGCTTGGTGGCGGCATGAGCCGAGGTGGTACCCTGGGCCTGAGCACTCTGCTCCAGCGCCAGGCGCAAGGCCGGCATGTCGGCCAATGGATCGGCTTCAGGATCAAACTCGGACGCCGGCGCGAGTGATGCAGCCAAGGCGGCCTGAGCCGACTCGGCAGCAGACTGCTCATCGGCGGCCTGGGCAACCACCGGGCTCGGATCGATCAGCGTCGACTCTGGCGTTCCGCTGCCGGCGGCAAGCGTACCCTCCTGGTCCTCAGGCAAGGCCTTGCCGCTGTCGGCAACCTTCTTCTGCTCAGCGGCAGCGCCCTTGCCGTCGGCTACGTCGTTATCGCGACCTAAAGCATCAGCAGCCTTGTGCGCCTTTTCCCGAGCCTGTTGCGCATACACACTGGAAAAGCCCGAAGCCTTGTCGTTTGCCGCCTGGAGCGGTTTGTCCGGCTGATTGGCAGCAGCGCGCGAAGCCTTCGTCGCGGCACCAACTTGCAGCAATGGATTGGAAGCGACCGGCATGTAGAAACTCCGCTACAGAGGGACGGGAACATTAGTTATCTGGATTTGTGCAAAAGTCGCGCCAAAAGCACAGCGACATTCTCGTTCAGCCGATCAAAACACGCTGGCGCTCCGCAGCATACAACTGGCGGACAGCCTCATATTCGCGATCGATCTGGTTGATCAGGTTCTCGATATCGTTCAGCGGTGGATGCTTTACGCGCTCTTCCAGTTGCCTGCACAGGTCCGCCAGCGCTTTGGCCCCCATATTGCTGCTACTGCCTTTGAAGCTGTGCGCGGCGTAACCGAGTTCTTCCGGGCTGGTCGCCTGGTGCAACTGACTGATGCGGATTTCGGAGTCTTTGAGAAAGGTATCGAGCAACGTCAGGTAGTCATCTTCCATGACCTCCTGCAGGCCGCTCAAAACCTCATGATCGATATGGGTATTGGACACTTGCTCACTCCTTGATCAAGTTGAATTATGCCAGAGCCTCCCAAGCGAACTCCACGCATACGCGGCGCCCCTCGTCAGCCCACTCGGAACGCCGGCTCAGCCGGCGTACAAGATTCAATCCGCGCCCACACAAGCCTTGCTCGACCAGCGGACGCGCGAGGACTTTACTCACATTGAAGCCCTTGCCGCTATCTTCGACCTCAATGATCAGACGCCCGCCCAAGCCTTGAGGTTCAACTCGCAACCCGACTCGAATATAGCCGCTGCCCAACGCCTGCAAACGCTCGTTGCGCTGGCGATAGTACTCACCGAACCCCTGGGCGTCGCGCTTGAGCCCCGAGTCAAGCCCCAACACCCCATGCTCAAGAGCATTGGAATACAACTCGCTGAGGACGCTGTGCAACGCCCCGCTCTGTGCGCGCAAGCCATGAATTTCCTGCAGCAGTTGCAACAGATACGGCAACGGATTGAAGCGTTTGAGTGTTTCAGCGCGAAACTCGAACTGCAGCGACCAGTCCAGCGGCGTGGATTGCCCACTGTCAGAGTAGATCACCGGCGGCGGCGACAACGCATCCGGGTCGACTACACCAATCTCCAGCAGACTCACATCATCCCGGGAACGCCCACGAAACGCCTCCAGCGCTTGCAGCACCTCCTCAAATAACAGTTCCGGCCGCCGATTGCCGCCGAGCACCTGTAGCAACCGCTCGACACCGAACAACTGGTCGCTCTCATCACTGGTGTCGACCACACCATCAGACAGCAGAAGCAGGCGCTCACCCAGGGCCAGAGGCAAAACCTGAGTCGAATCATCGAACCGTTCCGGCGCCAGTACGCCCAACGGCAAGTGCTGCGATACCAACGGCAACGGATCACCGCCATCTGCCCGCAGCAGATAGCCGTCCGGCATGCCACCGTTCCAGACTTCAACCATACGTCGCTGAAAGCTCAGATTGAGCAGTACTGCGCAGCAGAACATATCCACAGGCAGGATGCGCTTGAGCTTGGCGTTCATCTCACGCAAGGTTTCTGCCAGGCCGTAGCCCTTGGCCGTCATCCCGTAGAACACCTCCGCCAGCGGCATCGCCCCGACTGCTGCCGGCAAGCCATGCCCGGTAAAGTCGCCCAGCAGTACATGCATATCGCCGGACGGGGTAAATGCAGCCAGCAGCAGATCGCCGTTGAACAGCGCATAGGGCGATTGCAGGTAACGGATATTAGGCGCTTTCAGACAGCCAGCATGCGCCACTTTGTCGAACACGGCCTTGGCTACCCGCTGTTCATTGAGCAGGTGGTGGTGATGGCGGGTGATCTGGTCGCGCTGCTCGAGCACCGTGGCCTGCAAACGGCGCAGGCGATCCATGGCCTTGATCTTGGCCGCCAGAATCACCGGACTGTAAGGCTTTGCCAGAAAATCGTCACCGCCGGCCTCCAGGCAGCGCACCAGCGCCTCCTCTTCACTCAGAGAGGTGAGGAAAATGATCGGCACCAGCGCCTCACCCGCCAGCGCCTTGATGTGCCGTGCCGCCTCAAAGCCGTCCATCACCGGCATCAGTGCATCGAGCAGGACCAGTTGCGGACGCTGCTCGGCAAACAATGCCACCGCCTGCTCGCCGTTTTCAGCGGTGAGCACTGCGTGGCCCTGCTTGCTGACGATCCGTGCCAGCAATAAACGGTCCGCCGCACCATCTTCGGCGATGAGCACGGTCAAGCGTGATTCAGGCATGGCCTGGATCAACTGATGTCGAACAGTTTGTCGAAATTGGAGATAGCGAGAATCTTGCGCACATCGGAATTGGTGTTGACCACCCGGATCTCCGAGTCGTCGCCCCCTACGTGATCGCGCAGCATTAACAGCATGCCCAGCGCCGAGCTATCCAGGTAGGTAGCCTCCTTGAGATCAACCACCACCGAGACGGGCCGCGCCAGCTTGCGCTCATAGGCTGCACGAAATTCCTGATGCTTGCCAAAGTCAAAGCGACCCCTGACCTTGATCGTCAGCTTCCCATCCTGGGATAACACGGATTCAACTGCCATGTAGGCGATTCCTTCGATATAGACGAATGCAGACACCAACAAGGTTTAGCACTCCGACCGCCTAGCGGCAAGCCTTCCCGACCAATGTCTGCATCAGTAGCGGTCATGCCGCGGCAAGCGCTGGGACAGTTCGTCGAGCAACTTTTGCTCACGCTTGTCTTCGATCAATCGAGCTTCGTCGATATAGCGCTGGACCAGTTTGCGCAACCCTTCGACGCGGGCATAGGCCTGTTGCCAAGTGCCGCGAGCGTTGTTCAGGTTGTTCTGGTGCCAGGCCAGACTCTGACGCTGCTGCGTCATGGCACTTTCCAGCTGCCCGAGAAAGCGCTGGTAATTGACCAGCCAACTGCCGGACACACCCTGCCCGCCACGGTCGATCCACTGCAGTTGATAGTCTTCACGAAAGCGGTCAAGTTCGGCGAGCTTGACCTGCGCCAGGCTCACCTGCTGCTGGAACTGCCCCAGACGCTGAGCGGCCTGACGCTCGGCATTTTCGGCCATTTCCACCACAGGTGTCAGACGCGCCGCACGACTGGGTTGAGCCATGGCCTATCAGCCGCCTGCGTCGGATTTAGGCTGGGCGAACACGCTGGCCAGGTGCTCACGACTCTGCTGCATGCCAACGTTGTCGTTCAGACCCTGACGCAGGAAATGCACCAGCTTCGGTTGCAGGGCGATAGCCAGATCAGTCTCGGCATCCCCGCCTGCGACGTAAGCGCCGACGCTGATCAGGTCGCGACTCTGCGACAGGCGTGACCACAACTGCTTGAACTGCTGCGCCTCGCGCATCTGCTCAGGGCTGACCACCTGCGGCATGACCCGACTGATCGAGGCTTCGATATCGATGGCCGGGTAATGCCCTTCTTCAGCCAGACGCCGGGACAGCACGATATGCCCGTCGAGCACGCCCCGCGCCGAGTCCGCAATCGGATCCTGCTGGTCGTCACCTTCGGAGAGCACGGTGTAGAACGCCGTGATCGAACCACCACCCGCCTCACCATTACCGGCGCGCTCCACCAGCTTGGGCAGCTTGGCAAACACCGACGGCGGATAACCCTTGGTCGCTGGCGGCTCACCAATGGCCAGGGCAATTTCCCGCTGGGCCTGAGCGAAACGGGTCAGCGAATCCATCAGCAACAGGACGTTCTTGCCCTTATCACGAAAATACTCGGCAATACGGGTGCAATACATGGCTGCACGCAGACGCATCAACGGCGCATCGTCAGCCGGGGATGCCACCACCACCGAGCGCTTGAGGCCCTCGGTACCAAGGATGTGCTCGATGAACTCCTTGACCTCACGCCCCCGTTCGCCGATCAAGCCGACCACGATGATGTCGGCCTCGGTGAAGCGGGTCATCATGCCCAGCAACACACTCTTACCGACGCCGGTACCGGCAAACAGACCCAGACGCTGGCCACGGCCTACGGTCAACAGGCCATTGATACTGCGGATACCGACATCCAGTGGCTGGCTGATCGGGTCGCGATTAAGCGGGTTGATGGTCGGGCCGTCCATCGGCACCCAGTCTTCGGCCTTCATCCCGCCCTTGCCATCCAGCGCCCGCCCAGCACCATCCAGAACACGCCCGAGCATACTCATGCCCATCGGCAGGCGGCCGTTGTCGGCGAGCGGCACCACCCGCGCACCTGGCGCGATACCGGCGACACTGCCCACAGGCATGAGAAACACCTTGCTCCCGGCGAAACCCATGACTTCGGCCTCGACCCGCACCGGGTGGTAGCTGTCGTCGTTGATCACCACGCAGCGGCTGCCAATTGCAGCACGCAAACCTTCAGCCTCCAGGGTCAAGCCGACCATGCGCAGCAGGCGACCCTCGACCACCGGCTGGGCAGGCAGCTTCACGGTGTCGGCATAAGTACCCAGGCGCTTGGCGAAACTGGTGCGCTCAAGACGCATTGGCGTCGCCCAGTTCGACAGTCAGATCAGGCGCCGCCGGGTGCAGGCCCTGGTCATGCAATTGATCGAACAGTTGCGCCAATGCTTTTTCAGTCCGCGTCTCCATGGTCGCGTCGATGCGACTATGGTCCGTTTCGATACGACAGCCACCCGGCAGCAGCGTCTCGTCCTCAAGCAATTTCCAGCGCTCTTCATGACGCTCGCGCAACGCCTTGGCCTGCTCGAAGTCCTGAGGATTGATATGAATACGGATGTTGTCTGCGCCCATGGGCAACAGCTTCAGGGCTTCGCGCAAGACCTGGCCGATCTGGCTGGAATCAGTGCGCAGCTCGCGGCCAATGACTTCACGGGCCATATGCGCAACCAGGGTCACCAGGGACTTCTCGATCTGGCTGTCCTGCTCGGCAATCGGCTCCAAGAGGTTGCCCATCAGTTGCTCCAGGCTGGCCAACTTGGCAGCCAGGGCGGTTTCGGCTTCTTGCCGGACCTTGAGCTGAGTGCTGTGGAAGCCTTCGCGCTCACCGGTGGCAAAACCTTCGTTGTAGGCTTCCTGGCGAATGCTTTCGAGCTCTTCGAGGGTCAGTGGCTGGACTTCTTCCAGCGGCACTTCTTCGACTTCTTCCTGAACCACTTCCGGCTCGGGTTCCGGCTCCGGCTCGGGCTCCGGATCGAAGCTGGGCAGCGCCCAGCGGTCGAAGCCCTCGACTTCCTTGGCGCGAATCAGCTCACTCAGATGCTCGTTGGTTGACATGATTGCACGCACTCGCAAAACAATTCTGTGGGGGCTGGTTTGCCAGCGAGGTGACCACCTCACCCCCACCGTTACCGCGTCGATTTCATCGCTGGCAAGGCCAGCTCCCACAGGAGCCGGTGCCAGCCATGAGACGCCGTTAGATCATCTCTTCGCCGCCCTTGCCACCGAGCACGATCTCTCCGGCTTCGGCCATACGACGGGCGATGGTGAGGATTTCCTTCTGCGCCGTCTCGACATCGCTGACCCGCACCGGCCCTTTGGCCTCCAGGTCGTCGCGCAGCAGCTCCGAGGCACGCTTGGACATGTTCTTGAAGATCTTGTCCTTGACCTTCTCGTCGGCACCTTTGAGCGAGACCACCAGGACGTCGGAAGAGACTTCGCGCAACAGCGCCTGGATACCACGGTCGTCGACATCAGCAAGGTTGTTGAAGACGAACATCAGGTCTTCGATCTGCTCGGAAAGATCGCCATCGATGTCGCGGATTGCGTCCATCAACTGGCCTTCCACAGAACTGTCGAGGAAGTTCATGATGTCGGCAGCACGCTTGATACCACCCAGGGTAGTGCGCGCGGCATTGGAGTTGCCGGAGAACTGCTTCTCGAGGATCTGGTTGAGTTCCTTGAGCGCCGCTGGCTGCACCGTATTGAGCGACGAGACGCGCAGGATGATGTCCAGGCGCACCTTGTGGTCGAAGTTGCCCAGCACTTCACCGGCCTGGTCAGGGTCCAGGTAGGCGACCACGATGGCCTGGATCTGCGGGTGCTCATAGCGGATAACATCGGCCACGGCACGCGGCTCCATCCACTTGAGGCTGTCCAGGCCACTGGTGTTGCCACCGAGCAGGATGCGGTCGATCAGGCCGTTGGCCTTGTCTTCACCCAGCGCCTGGGTAAGCATCTTGCGAATGTAGCCATCGGAGCCGACGCCCAGGCTGGTCTGGTCGCCGACGATCTCGACGAACTCGCTCATCACCTGCTCGACCTGCTCGCGATGGACGTTGCCCATCTGCGCCATGGCCACGCCGACCCGCTGCACTTCCTTGGGTCCCATGTGGCGCAGCACTTGTGCGGCGTCCGTTTCACCCAGGGACAAGAGCAGGATCGCAGCCTTGTCGACCCGGGTCAGTTTCGCGGTAAGGGCTCGGTTATCACTCATCGGCGTTGATCCACTCTTTCACGACCTGGGCCACACGACCCGGGTCTTCGGCCACCAGGCTCTTGATTGCATTGAGCTGTGCGTCGTAACCCTCGCTCGGGCTCGGCAGCAGAATGCTTTGCGGACCACCCAGGCTCACGCGGTCGTTGGCCAGTTCGCCATCCAGACCGAGCATGCCGCCCAGTTCCATGTCGCCATCGGCACCGGCGTTTTGCTTGCCATTGCCGGTGATGTTGTTGAGTACCGGACGCAGCACGCCGAACACCAGCACCAGGATGAACAGCACACCCATGACCTGCTTGATGATGTCCCAGAACCAGGGCTGCGAGTAGAACGGAATCTCGGTGAACACCTCGCCACGATCGGCGGCGAACGGTACGTTGATCACACTGACACTGTCGCCGCGGCTGGCATCGAAGCCCACCGCGTCCTGCACCAGGCGAGTGAAGCGCGCCAGATCTTCAGCAGCCCACGGTGCACGAGTGGTGTCACCCGTGGCCGGATCGATCTTGACCTGATCATCGACCACCACCGCAACCGACAGTCGATTCAGGCGGCCCTGCTGCTGACGGGTATGACTGATGGAGCGATCCAGTTCGAAGTTCTTGGTCGACTGCAGACGCTTGTCCGCCGGATAAGGCGCGAGCATCGGCTGGCCGGTGGCCGGGTCCATTATCTGCTGGCCGTTGGCGTCAAGCAGCGGCTGGCCGGGCTGGATGGCCGAAGCAGCGGTCTGCGCGCCACCGGTGGTTTGCGGCGCAGAGGCCGGGCCAGGCGGCTGATTGCTCAAGGCTCCCGGAACACCTTGCGGACCCATGCTGCTGGAACGCTGCTCGTTGACCGATTGTTCGCTGCGCAGCGCTGGCTGGTCAGGATTGAACTGCTCCGAGGTCGACTCGACGGCACTGAAGTCCACGTCTGCCGACACTTCCGCCTTGTAGCGATCGTTGCCCAGCACCGGTTGCAGAATGTTGTGCACACGCTGGGTGAGCATGCCTTCCATGCGTCGGCTGTAGTCAAACTGTTTACCGGCCATGGTCAGTTCGGAGTTACCGATCTGATCGGAAAGCAGGTTGCCCTTCTGGTCCACCACCGTGACCTGGGACTTGTCCAGCTCCGGCACACTGGTTGCCACCAGATTGACAATGGCCAGCACCTGCCCCGCCTCCAGGGCACGGCCTGGATACAGCTCGACCAGCACCGAGGCACTCGGCCGACGCTCGTCACGCACGAACACCGAGCTTTTCGGAATGGCCAGGTGTACGCGTGCACCCTTGACGTTATTCAGGCTGGAGACGGTCCGCGCCAGTTCACCTTCGAGGCCACGGCGATAACGGGTAGCCTCCATGAACTGACTGGTACCCAGGCCTTGTTCCTTGTCGAGAATCTCGAAACCTACATTACCGTCGCCCGGCGCTACACCGGCAGCGGCCAGTTTCAGGCGGGCACGGGACAGGTCGTCAGCCTTGACCAGCAAGGCACCGGAATTGGGCTCGACGTTATAGGGAATATCGGCAGCGGCCAGGGTTTCCATGACCTGCTTGGTGTCCAAGCCGGCCAGGCTGCCGTACAGCGGCCGGTAGTCTGGCTGCTGCGACCAGAGCACCACGGCAAAGCCGATCGCCACGCTCGCGGCCAGGCCCACCAACAGGCCCACCTGACGCAGCATGGGCATCTGCGAGATGTTTTCCAGAAACGACATGCCGAACAACGGCGGCTTGGGCGCTGGCACGCCGCCCTTGGCGGGCACGTTATCGACGACTGCTTCGGCCATGACTCAATCTCGCCCTTATACCGGCATCTGCATGATGTCTTGATAGGCCTGGACCAGCTTGTTACGCACCTGGGTCAAGGCTTGAAACGATACGGAGGCTTTCTGCGAGGCGATCATCACGTCGGTCAGATCCACACCGCTCTTGCCGATCTCGAAGGCGTTGGCCAACTGAGTGGAAGCCTGCTGAGTGTCGCTGACCTTATTGATGGCCTGCCCCAGCATGTCGGCAAAATTGCTCGAACCGAGCTCAGGCGCGGCTGCCGCTTTCGGCATCGACATGGCGTCCATTTGCATGGCCCGCATGTCCAACATCAATCGATTAAATTCAACACCTTGGCTCATGGACTTCTCTCTCCGACGACCCGCATTTTTTTGACACTCACGCAGCGGATAGGCAGGACATAGCAACAAGAGTGCCAGCTCTGCACGCAAGCCGTATAAATCCGTGAATATTCAACCCTTCAACTGGCGTACAGACTGGCCTCGACATCCATTCCGGCATCTCGCATCTGCGCCAGCTTGTAGCGCAAGGTCCGCGGACTGATACCCAGACGCTCGGCCGCCTCCTTGCGACGCCCACGTTCGGAACGCAGGGTATCGATGATCATCTGAAACTCGTGGCGGCGCATGTCATCCCCAAGACCACCCAAGGCCTCGGCCATCTGCACCGGCGGCACTTTTGCCGGGGCCGCAGCAAACATCGGCATGGCGCCTGCCAGACAAAAATCTGCCGCCTCGATCACACCCGCCTGCTGCAGGATCAGCGCCCGCTGCAGGGCGTTGTCCAGTTCGCGCACGTTGCCCGGCCAGGCATACCCCTGCAGGCAGGCCTTGGCCTCTGGCGACAGACGCACCGGCGCATGCTTCATTTTATTGACGTGACGCGCCAGCAAACGCTCGGCCAGTGGCAGAATATCGGCGCTGCGTTCGCGCAGCGGTCGCCAAGCCAACGGGAACACCGACAGGCGATAGAACAGGTCTTCACGGAAGCGCCCCGCCGCCACTTCAGCCGCCAGGTCACGGTTGGTGGTCGCCACTACACGGATATCCAGGGCTATCGGCTTGCGCCCGCCCACCCGCTCCACTTCCCGCTCCTGCAGAACGCGCAGCAGTTTGGCCTGAAGGCCCAGGGGCATTTCCGAGATCTCGTCGAGCAGCAAGGTGCCACCGTCGGCCTGCTCGAACTTACCCGCCTGGGCAGCGATAGCGCCCGTGAAAGAACCCTTCTCATGACCGAACAGGGTCGCTTCCAGCATGTTGTCGGGAATCGCGGCGCAGTTGATCGCCACAAACGGCTGGTTGGCACGGGTTGATTGCTGATGGATAAAGCGCGCCAGGACTTCCTTGCCGGTCCCCGACTCGCCAGAGATCAACACCGTGGAATCGCTGCGCGCCACGCGTGCGGCCAGCTCCAGCAATTGCGCACTGGCAGGCTCACAGGCGACGGGACCTTCATCTGCCGCACCGGCAACCACGCCGAGGGCATGACGCGCCACCAGCTCGAGCAAAGCTCGCGGCTCAAACGGCTTGACCAGGTAGTCCACCGCCCCCTGGCGCATGGCTTCAACCGCGCGCTCGACGGCAGCATGGGCAGTCATCAACAACACCGGCAGTTGCGGCTGACGGGCACGCAACAGGGCGAGCAACTGATGGCCATCCATGCCCGGCATATTGACGTCGCTGACCACCAGACTGAACGCCTCTTCAGCCGCAGCCCCCAGCGCCTCTTCGGCCGAACCGACGGCGCGATAATCAAAACCACCCAGCTCCAGGGTATCGCCCAAGGCCTGACGCAGTGCCCGATCGTCTTCGACCAGCAGCACCTTGATTGCCTTCATTGCTTGTTCTCCATGTTCAGCGCGTCAATCAACGGCAAGGTCACCAGCGCGCAGGTGCCACGGCCCGGCCGCGAACGTAGCAGCAAGGCGCCCTGATGCGCCCGCGCCACGGCTTTGACCACCGCCAGGCCGAGGCCGGTACCGGTGGCTTTGGTGGTCAGGAAAGGTTCGCCCAGACGGCCCAGCAAGGCGCTGTCGATCCCCGCGCCGGCATCACTGACACACAGGCGCAGCATCTGCCCACGGCGATACAGGTGCACCTTCATGCGCACCGGCTCACTGCTGGCCTGCAGGGCATTTTCAATCAGGTTGAGCAACGCGCCGACCAGAGTGTCGCGATTGCACAGCAATTCACCCAGGTGACTGTCGCACTGCCAGCGTACGGAATGCCCCTGGACCTGCACCTGCGCCGCCTGCTGCAGCGACTGGAACAGCGCCTTGGGCGTCACCCGGTCGGTCAACGGCAGCTCGCCACGGGCGAACACCAGCATATCGCGCACCTGATGCTCCAGCTCATGCAGGCGCTCCTTGAGACTGCCGGCAAAGCGCTGTTGCGTCTCCACCGGCAGGCTCTGCTCAGCCAGATGGCTGGCGTAGAGCAAGGCGGCCGACAGCGGCGTGCGAATCTGATGCGCCAGCGAGGCGACCATCCTGCCCAGTGACGACAAGCGCTCATGGCGTGCCAGTTCACCCTGCAAGTGACGGGTTTCGGTCAGGTCATTGAGCAGCACCAGTTGCCCAGGCTCGGCATCCAGCGACCGGGTGGCAATCGACAGACGTCGGCCATCACGCAGCGACACCTCATGACCGTCGTCATCGCGTGGCGCGAAACTTCGCGCAATTACCTGCCGCCACAACTCACCGACCAGAGGTTCGCCCAGCAGGTCACAGGCAGCGGGGTTGGCCTCACGCACACGCCCCTGCGCATCGATGACAATGACGCCGCCTGGCAGCAGATCCAGCAGGTTCTGCAAACGATTGGCCAGACGCTCCTTCTCGGCCAGCTCAGCCATACGCTGGGCACTGACCACCGCCAGCTCGCCCTTGAGCTCAGTGACCCGTGCTTCGAGCAGGTTGAAGGACTCGCTCAGCTGACTGGAGACCTGATCGAACCGGCCAAGGCGACTTTCCTGGTCGACGGCGTTCTGCCCCTTCAAAGTGGGGACACAGGAGATGGGGGCAGCCTGGGGCATCGTGCTCTCTCGCGTGACTGACCGTCATAAAACGGTATGTTGTCTGCGATGTAGCAATAGACGTGCCGGATAGTGGCCGACAGGTGCAACCGGCCAGGTTGCAACCACTTGAAGGCAGATGGAACGGGGGCTACAGCCCTGCAAAAGATGAGGGTATAAAGCACAACGGGGCGCCAAGGCGCCCCGTTGTGATCAAGCAAGCGTCAATCCTCCGCCTGCTCTTCGCCGTCTCGACGACTCATGCCGTACTTGCGCATTTTTTCCACCAGCGTCGTGCGGCGGATGCGCAGACGCTCAGCCGCGCGGGCAACGATGCCGTTGGCATCATCCAGCGCCTGCTGGATCAGGCCTTGCTCCAGGCCACCGAGGTAATCCTTGAGGTCCAGCCCTTCAGGCGGGAGCATGGCGTGCGTCGAGAAGCTCGGCATGCTGCCGTTGATGGCCACGCGCTCTTCCAGATCGGAACGCAGGCTGTCGACCAGGTGCTCGTCTTCATCATCAACGTAACGGAATTTCTTCGGCAGCTCCGACACGCCAATCACACCGTAGGGGTGCATGATCGCCATGCGCTCGACCAGGTTGGCCAACTCACGGACGTTGCCTGGCCAGCCGTGACGGCACAGCGACATGATCGCCGCCGAATTGAAACGGATCGAGCCACGCTTTTCATGCTCCATGCGCGAAATCAGCTCGTTCATCAGCAGCGGGATGTCCTCGACGCGCTCACGCAGCGGGGCCATCTCGATGGGGAATACGTTGAGGCGGTAGTACAGGTCTTCGCGGAACGTGCCCGCCTCGATCATGCTCTCGAGATTCTTGTGGGTCGCGGCAATGATGCGCACATCGATACCCTGGGTCTTGTTGCTGCCGACCCGCTCAAAGGTCCGCTCTTGCAACACGCGCAACAGCTTGACCTGCATCGGCAGTGGCATATCACCGATTTCATCAAGGAACAGGGTTCCGCCGTTGGCCAGCTCGAAGCGGCCGGCACGGCTGGTGATGGCACCGGTAAACGCACCCTTCTCGTGACCGAACAACTCGCTTTCGAGCAACTCCGCAGGAATCGCCCCGCAGTTGACCGGCACGAACGGCGCTTCACGGCGCTTGGAATGGTAATGCAGGTTGCGCGCAACCACTTCCTTGCCAGTGCCCGACTCACCGAGGATCAGCACGCTGGCATCGGTATCTGCCACTTGCTGCATCATCTGGCGTACATGCTGGATGGCGCGGCTGGTGCCCACCAGGCTGCGGAACAGGTTCGGCTCGCGCTGGCGACCGCGCTCGCGGGCCTGGTCGTACATCTCGCGATAGACCTGGGCACGGTGCAGCGAATCGAGCAGTTTGCTATAGCTCGGCGGCATTTCAAGATTGGAAAGAATGCGGCGGCGCAGCTCTTCCGGCAGCTCGGCAGAAGAAATTTCACCAATCAGCAAAACCGGAAGGAACTCATCCCACGCTGCCACTGTCTTAAGCAAGCCCATCAGACTTGCCGGAGCGTTCACGGTCCCGATCAGGACACAGAGTACTTCACGACTGGATGACAACGATTCAACCACCTGCTGCCAGTCATGGCTTGAGCAGGTGAGATTGTCTTCGCCAAGAAAATTCAACACCACCGCCAGGTCGCGGCGGCGGGCGCTATCGTCATCGATCAGCAGAATTTTGGTTTCACGCCACATGCAATAGCAACTTCCCTAGTCATCTCGACGCCCTATTGAGGGCAAGCTCGACATCATTCCGACTGAATGGTCAGTGTTCGGACGTCTGAAATTTGAAAACAGCTACTAGTTAAGTCAAAAAACCGCACAGAGTCAAATTTATGGCGCCCTGTTTTTGGTTTTGCCCAGTTTCAGCTGAACAAATGGTATACCTTTGCCGCACTCTTGGCATTGCGGATCTGCGCCATCTCATCGACTAATGATTGACGCTCGTCACTTGCAACCTCAATTAGTTGCCGGTAGACACCGAGCAACTCCTCCAGACTGCTGCGCACCACCTCTTCGTTGATCGATGCTTCGGCCAACACATCGTCCACGCACAACCGACAGTTGACGTCGAGCTCGCTGATCGCCTCCCAGTCACGGCTGTTCAGGGCACCCAGCAACGCTTCACGGGTTTGTTCGATACGTTCGAGCACGACACTCATGACAACCTCCTAGACGTCGGCAGATTGATCGCCGATTGCGTCCCAGCCTTCCTTGACGGTAATCAGCAGCCGGGCCACCTCGTTGAGGATTTCCGGATCGTTCTTGACGTTGGCTTCGACCAGACGCTTGCTCATGTAGGCATACAGGTTATCCAGGTCGGCCAGCGTGTCAGCATGGTTATCCAGGTCCAGGCCTTCACGCAGGCCGCCAACGATACCAATTGCCTTGCCGATCAGGATGCCGCGCTGAGCGATATCGTTGCGTGCCATGGCGCCCTTGGCCTGGGCAATGCGGTCAAGACCACCCTGCATCAGCATTTGCACCAGACGATGCGGGCTGGCCTCAGAGGTCTGGGCCACGCCGTTAACTTTCTGGTACTGCCGAAGGGCCAACATCGGATTCATGTTCTACCTCGTCACAACTGAATAGGTTTCGTATACCGCTTGTATCGCCTGCGCGTCAAAAAACTTTAGAGCAAAACAAAAAAGCCCGGGGCGCCATAACGACGCCGCCGGGCTTTTGGCGACCCATCAATCAGGACTTTCTGGCCTGAGCGTTGATGGCGTCGAAGATCGAGGTGATCTGATTGGCCTGGGCCTTCAGCTTACCCATCGCAACGTCCAGCGCTACGTATTTGCGGGTCAACGACTCGGTCAGCGAGTCGGTGCGCCGATCCAGGGCAAGTTGCTGCTCAGCGAGACCCTTGGCAGTCTTGTCCAGGTTGGAGTTGCGCGTCGCCAGGGTACCGCCCGCCCCGTTGTAGAGATCAATGGTCTTGTTCATCCGCTCGAACACACCGTTGGTGCCGGTGAACAGCTCCTCCACCTCAGGGCCGAGGTTCTTTTCATTCATCGCAACGCTGAACTTGCTGCTGTTGAACTCGAGCGTACCGTCCTTGAGCGTGTTGATTCCCAACTGCCCCAGCGTGGTCAGTTTGTCACCAGACCCGACCTCAGTCATCACTTTGCGAATATCACCCAGCAGTGAGCGCGTGGTCGGATCGTTGGTCAGTGGCCCCAGCAGCAGGTTGTCTTTGGCATCCCTGGTGGAGGTCGTGAGCGCAGAGACCGCCTTCTGCAACGTATTGAAGGCATCCACGAAACCCTGGACCGACTTCTGCAGCCCCTCCTTGTTCGCCGCAACCGTGACTTTTGTCGCGACATTACCAGGCTGCGGCGTAACCCCGGTAAGCTCCAGGCTCATCCCGCTGATCGCATTGCTGACTGTGTTGGTCGCGCTTTTAACCAGCAGACCATCAATGGTCAGCTCGGCATCCTGGGCTTTAGCGGTAATGTAGCCAGCGCCCGTGCCGGAGATCTGACTGGTGCCATCGATTTCCAGCTCAGGAATACCACTCACCGAGATATCGGTTTTGGCGCCCGTAGTGGTGGAACTCAGTACCAGGCGGGAGCCGCCCTCTTCGTTGATGATGTTGGCGGAAATGCCTTTGCCGGCCAGTTCCTTGTTGATCTGATCGCGCACGCTTTGCAGCGTTGCGCCATCTTCTACCTTGATCTTGTAGGCATTGGTGCCCTGACCAATCGTCAGATCACCTGCGGGTATCGCGGTGGAGGCGCCGCTGGCAAACCGCTGGCTGGCCACCTTCGAACCGGTGGCAAGCTGGTTGACCTTGATGTCGTAGCTGCCGGAAACGGCGGTATTGCCCGACGTTACCTTGACGACCGACTCGTTGGCCGATGTCGCCACGTAGGCATTGAACGATGGCGCATCTTTGTTGCTGAGCTTCTTCATGGCGTCTTGATACGCCGTGAGGGCACTGCGCAGCGCACCGATCCCCGAGATCATCGCACTGTTATTGCTGGTCTGGCGGTTGATCTGCGCCTGCTTGGCCGCAGTATCAGAATTCACCAATACCTCGACGATCTTGCCGATCTCGAGACCAGAACCCAGTCCAGTGGAGGAGGTAATCGGGCTTGCCATGCTGTTATCCCTCTCGTTAACGCGTCATACCTGCTCCTGCAGGATTGACATGTTTCACATCATTGATGCTCGCCGCCGGTCAGACCTTGGCGTCGAACAGAATACTATTGACATCATTCAGGTTGTGGGCGATGCGCAGCGCCTCTTCCGAGGGCAACTGTCGAATCAACTCACCCGTCTCGCTGGCGATGACCTTGACGACAATCTTGCCGGATTCTTCGTCGGTGGAGAACTGCAGATTGCGCTGCGCCTCCTTGAGAAACTTTTCAATCTCTGCAACGGCATCCTTGACCTTGTCGGCGTCCTGCACTTTCAGCGGGTCACGCCCCTGAGCATTCTCGGAAAACTCAGTCGGCCGGACAACCGGCTTGTCTGCTATCTGCTTGTCGGCAACCTGCTCGGCCGCACGCGTGACCGGATAGTACAGGTTCAGCCTGGCGCTCATGTCCATGTCTATCACCTCACAATGAAAAGGCGGGGGAGCGCCACACGTGCACTCCCCCGCCGATAACTGTCAGGCAGATTAGCCCAGCAGCTTCAGTACTGCCGATGGCAGCTGGTTGGCCTGAGCCAGAACCGAAGTCGAAGCTTGCTGCAGAGTCTGCTGCTTGGTCATCTGGGCAGTTTCAGCAGCGAAGTCGGTATCCTGAACGCGGCCACGGGCAGCTTCGGCGTTTTCGTTGATGTTCTGCAGGTTGTTGATGGTGCTGGTCAGACGGTTTTGCGAAGCACCCAGGTCAGCACGGGTGGAGTTGATCGCGTCCAGAGCGGCGTCGATCGCGCTCATCGCAGCGGTGAAGGTCGCTTCAGCAGCGCTGGTGTTAGCGCCGGTGATGCTCTTGTTCGCCAGGGCGGTCAAGGTAGCGTTGGCACCAGTGGTCTTCATCGCGCCGCTCAGGCTGATGGCGATCTGGTTGTCGCTACCGGTGTTGGAGCCGACCTGGAAGGTCATGACGCCAGCAGTACCGTCCATCAGGTTCTTGCCGTTGAGCTGGGTGCTGCTACCGATACGGTCGATCTCTTTGAGCATCGACTGGAACTCTTTGTCCAGAGCGTCACGGTCCAGGCTGCTGTTGTTATCGCTTCGCGATTGCAGAGCCAGTTCGCGCATACGCTGCAGAATGTTGGTCTGCTCTTGCATCGCGCCTTCAGCGGTCTGGGCGATGGAGATACCGTCGTTGGCGTTTTTGATTGCCATGGTCTGACCACGGATCTGCGAAGTCATGCGGGTAGCGATCTGCAGGCCGGCGGCGTCGTCTTTGGCGCTGTTGATTTTCAGGCCGGAAGACAGACGGGACATCGAAGTGCTCAGTGCGTCGGAAGCACGGTTCAGGTTTCTCTGAACGCCCAGAGAGGTGGTGTTGGTGTTAACGGTCAAAGCCATGACGAATTCCTCGTTGGATTGGGTACTACGGCTTCCGGCCTTGGCAATTCGCCGAGGGTGGCACAGAGAACCTTCGTAGTAGTTATCGTCGTCAGAGCAGGTTGCTTTAGCGGATTTTCAAAAAAAATTACTGGCATCCTGCCACCCCAATGGATTCAGGGGCTTCTGACCTCAACCCTCATCGGCAGGAGTACCTGCAGATGAGCCACAAATAAAAACGCCGCCCGGGAAACGGCGGCGTTTTTTTATCGCATACAGCGGTCAGTCGCGGCGTTCGATGATCGCCGAGCCCCACGACAACCCCACACCAAAGCCACTCAAGGCAACACGCTTGTGCTGCGAGCCGAGCACATGCTTTTCCAGCAGCAGCGGGATGCTGGACGACACGGTGTTACCGGTCTCAATCATATCCTTGACGAATTTCGCCCGGTGCTCACCTTCCTTGAAGCGCGCGGACACGGCATCGACAATCGCCGCACTGCCCTGATGCAGGCAATACAGGTCGATATCCTCGGCCTGAAGCTGGCTGGTTTCAAGCAGCTGCTGCAGGTGAGCCGGGACCTTGACCAAGGCGAAGTTATAGACCTGGCGCCCATTCATGAAGAACTTGCCATCGGTCGTGCGCAGGTGCTCGGCACCGCCGCCATCACTACCGAACAGTGACTTGCCGAGCTGCCAGGTGGCGCCCTCAGCCATCCACGTCGCTGTTGCCGCATCACCGAACAGCATGGTCGTATTGCGATCTTCGGGGTCAACGATCTTCGAATACGGGTCAGCCGTGATCAGCAGGCCGTTCTTCAGACCCGTGGCTTCCATGAAGCCCTTCATGGCATAAATGCCATAGACGTAGCCGGAACACCCCAGGGAAATATCAAAGGCAGCCACCTGGGTGGGCAGGCCAAGCTTGTGCTGGACGATGGCGGCCGTGTGCGGCAGGCCTTCGGCATCACCATTCTGGGTAACGACGATGACGACATCGACGCTTGCCGGGTCCAGGTCCGGATTACCAGCGAACAACGCCTGGACCGCTCCAACGCAAAGGTCGGAGGTTTCCTGGGCGGCATCCTTGCGGGGCAAAAAGGTAGAACCGATCTTGCCGAAAATAAAATCCTGGTCTTTACCGAATTTCGCACCCTGGGCGTAGTTGTCCAGCCCTTCAGTTGGCACGTAACTGGCGATACTTTTAATGCCAATCATATGGCTTCCCAATTCAATAACAGCGAAATACCCACTGCGCCTGCAACGGCACAAAGCCAGGCGATACGGTTGAGCCGCTCCCTGAGAGCTTTTCCAAACGCGGCGCAGCGGTTCCCGGTTTCGACAATATACAGTGAAGATGCGCGATCTGACTCCTGAGTCACGCGCTTTTTGTCGAATCGACACGGGCTGCGCCAGGGCGCCAGCGGGTGGGTACAACGCTGTTGATCAGGCGCTTTGCTCTGGCCGGGCTGGATGATCCCGGCGCAATGCATTCAGGCAGACGCTCAGGCCTTCGCCAAGGCACTGGCCAGAACATCCACTACCACGCCCTGCTGCTCCTCGGAGAGACCGAGCCATAGCGGCAAACGCAGCAGGCACTCCGAATGGCTATCGGTGACAGCCAAAGAGCCGTGCACACGCCCATAGCGCTGGCCAGCCGGTGAAGAGTGCAGCGGCACGTAATGGAACACCGCATAGATAGCGTGGCGCTTGAGCTCGGCAAGAATCGCCTGGCGGTTGATACCCGGGGCGAGCAGCACGTAGTACATGTGGGCGTTGTGCTGGCAACTTTCAGGGATTATCGGACGGCGCAGCAGCCCTTGCTGCTCCGGGCCGGACAACGCCGCGTGGTAGTTGTCCCAGATTGCCAGGCGCTTGTTGGTGATGATTTCAGCCTCTTCCAGCTGAGCCCAGAGGAACGCCGCGATCAACTCGCCAGGCAGAAACGAGGAACCCACCTCCTGCCAGGTATATTTGTCCACTTCGCCGCGGAAGAAGCGGCTGCGGTCAGTACCTTTTTCGCGGATGATCTCGGCGCGCAGTGCCAATTCAGGCTCATTGACCAGCAAAGCCCCGCCTTCGCCGGAGATTACGTTCTTGGTCTCGTGGAAGCTGAACGCCCCCAGGTCGCCGATGCTGCCCAGGGCTCGGCCTTTATAGGTCGACATCACGCCTTGCGCGGCATCTTCGACGACACTCAGACCGTGCTTGCGCGCGATGGCCATGATGCTGTCCATCTCGCAAGCCACGCCGGCGTAATGCACAGGCACGATGGCCCGGGTCCGCGGGGTGATGGCCGCTTCGATAAGGCGCTCGTCCAGATTGAGCGTATCCGGGCGAATATCGACGAACACCGGAACTGCGCCACGCAACACAAAGGCGTTGGCCGTGGAGACGAAGGTATAGGACGGCATGATGACTTCGTCGCCAGGCTGAATGTCCAGCAGCAGGGCCGCCATTTCCAGCGCAGCGGTGCACGAGTGGGTCAGCAGGGCTTTGTTGCAGCCGGTGCGCGCTTCCAGCCAGCGGTGGCAACGCTTGGTGAACGGACCGTCACCCGCCAGCATGTTGCCGAATTTGGCTTCGGCAATGTAATTCAGCTCTTTGCCGGTCATGTGCGGGCGATTGAAGAATATCGTGTCTTTGCTCATTGCAAACTTCCCTGCGTGGGCGTACGGCGAATGTAGTGGATGACTCGAAGTGCAAGGCCGCTAGATCGTACTGATGCGCCCACCTATCTGAGTGCCGTTATCAAGATTTTCATAGAAGTACGGGGTGAAACCGGCCTTCATCATTGCCTGTTGCGTTTCGCCAATTTCATATTCGACGCGGTGCAGACAGAACGCCTGACCATCCCAGGTGGCAAAGCCGGCCCGTGGGTCACCGTCACGTGGCTGGCCGACTGAACCGGGATTGCAATAGGCCTTGTCGCCGCCCTCCCAGAGGTGCTGGACATGGGTATGACCCGATGCAAAGTAGTTGCCCGGCAACCCGGCGAAATAGGCTTGCGATGGCCGCAGGTATTCGTCCAGGGCATCGTTCCAGCCGCCATGAACGATGTTCACGCCATGCTGAACGGAGCGCTCTGCAAGCGAATCCAGCCAGGCCAGGTTCGGCGCGGTGATAACGCTCAGTTGATAGTCCAGGCAGACATTGGCGCTGTTGGAGCGCGGGCAGCGCTCATGCCTGGCAAGGTACCAGTCATGATTGCCCATCACTGAAAACACCTGGCGCTCGCGCAGGGCCTCACAGCACTCATTGATCTGGCTGTAATAGCCGGCCGTGTCACCCAGGCAGATGATCTGCGCCACCCCCAGCTCATCCAGTTTCGCGAGGACTGTGCGCAGGGCGCTGTAATTGCCATGAATGTCAGAAATGATTCCGATCATAAACAATGTGATCCTCTATGAAACGGACAGCGAAACCGCTGCGAATGGCTGGCGAGCGCGGCGTCTTGTTGTCGAGGTAATAGTCCAGGCACATGGCGGCCTCGTTGTAACCGAAGGCACGACGTATCGAACTGGTCGAGGAGATCCGCGGATTGATCTCAAGCAGACTCCAGTTGCCGTCGTTGCCACGGCGGAACTGCAGGTTGGTCGGCCCCTCAGGCTTGAACGCCCGGCAGAGCCTGGCGACAGTCGCGTCCAGTGAGTCGTCCTGATACACCCAGGCCTTGGCGGTGGATCCGTCTGAAGCCAGGCTGCGCTGGAAGGCGATGGTCGGCCCGGCATCGCCCTGGCCATCCCCGAAAGCCGCCACGGTGAACTCCTGGCTGGCGCTGCCGATAATGGGTTGCGCCATCAGGTAATCACCCAGCAAGGCTGCATGGGGGGTAAAGTCCTGCTCCTGACGAACCCAGACCAGCCCTTTGGAGGCATAGCTTCTGCGCGGCTTGAGCAGAAACGGCAGACCCAAAGCGGCCTTCAGTGACTGGAAGTCCCCCGAAAGCAGGCTGGGAATACGACTGCCATCACCCAGCGAAACCAGAGCCTGGTCCATGGCCCACTTGTCCCTTGAGAGGTCAATCAGGTGCTGGTTGTTGAGGGCCACCTTGCAGTCGAACGTTGCCAACAGGGCCCGGTTGTCCGACAGCCAGTGGAGGTCCTGTTCGATGCCCGGAATCAGCAGATCGACCTTGTATTTGGCCACTGTATCGGCCAACCACTGGCCGTACTCCCGGGCTGCGGTCAACGGCGCCTGCGCAAAGGCATCGCACCATGCCTGACCTACGGCATCGTCATAGATATCGGTACCGACAAGCCGAACCGAAGGATCCGCCGCACGCAGCGATTTGAGCAGACCGTAGCCCATGATGGCGCCCACGCCAGTGACCATGACGGTCCTCACGACACACTCTCCCGATGCGCTCTCATCAGCTCGAAACCTCTGCGAATATCAATCTGCGGTATGAAACCGATACGGCTGAACAACTCGCTTGAGCAGGTAAAGGGCGGCAGATCAGGAATATCGCTCTTTTCTGGCAGGAAACGGATGTCCGCGGGGGTGCCGAACGCCTCGAATGCGGCCTGGGCGATCTCGGAAAGCCGGGGATTTTGCGCATGGCCGCAGTTGTGCACGCCGGTGACGCCCTGCTCCGCGACGCGCGCGCAGATCTCGGCAAGATCATCCAGGTGCAGGTAGTTGCGCCTGGCATCGTTGGCACCGTACAGGTTGACGGTGTTTCCCGCCCGGGCGTTGTCGGCAATGGCGTATAGCAGCGGCTGGTGGGGCTTGCACTGCCCCTGGCTATCGTAGACCTGGCTGATGCGCAGGACACTCAATGCCATCCCGCGCGTCTGGCAATACAGACTCACGACCTCTTCGGCGTGGCGCTTGGACAGCGAGTAGATGCCATAGTACGGGTCCGTCGGTTGATGGCAGGCCCAACGTGACGACAACAGAATGAAATGTCGCGCCCCGCACTGTTCGGCCAGACGGCAGGCAGTCAAGGCACCGACCGTATTGACCTGTTCGGCACGCACCAGGTCTTCCGGCAGCGCGCCGCCGAAATCGGCAGCCGCCAGCACCACTACGTCAAATTGCTCGTCGCAGGCTGGGGGAACGGGATGAGTCAGGTCGAACGCGATGTCGGCATCCCGACGCCCTGCCAACCGCACCGGACCATGGCGCGACAATGCTCGGGCGACCGCTGTGCCAATGGCCGAGGTACTGCCGATTACAAGGCTTTTCATGCTTCGGCGACTACCGCTTCAAGCATCATTGCACAACTGAGCTCCGGGTAATCGATGCCAACCGCGCACATGGCATGAATCACGTCATTACTCAGGTGCAGTTCTTTCAATTGTGTGGTGGTGAAAGGTTTGAGAAACAGACCTTCCTTGCGCACCACCTGCAGCCCCGCCTCCTCCAGTTCACGGGTCAGCGTCTGCACCGAGTATGTGCGTACGTGACCCAGCTCAAGATCACCACTGCCCAGCGTCATCATATCGTCGAGCAAGCCGGCAGCATGACCGAAACGCCGATGCAGGGACTCACCGTTAGGGACCGATACGAAGCAACGGCCACCTGGCGCGAGATACTGCTTGAATTTCTGCAGCACCACCTGCGGATCATCGACATGCTCCAGGACAAACCCCATCACGATGAGGTCGAAGCGCTGGTCGGTGTCGAACGTTTCGAAGTAGCCTTCGACGATCTCGGCAGTGCTGGCCGGGTACTGCGACTTGAACTGGGCGATCACCGATGCGGAACCATCGATCACCGTGTGACTGCTGAAGAACTGGGAAAAGCGGTTCGTGGTGTAACCATGACCAATTCCGAGCTCCAGCAGGCTGTGCTCCTTGGCGCACAGTTCCATGATCCGCTGGGGGTACCAGTTCAACAGGATGTTGTTGTCAAAGGCGTAGCCAAAGCTGTCGCTGTAGGCTCCGATGAAGCTATCAAGATGGTTGCTCATGTCTCATGCACTCCGCCGAGCGGCCAAGGTAATAGTGTGTACAGATCAATCGGCCAACCAGGCCCGCCGCCAGGCATCCAGCCGCTCGCCTTCGAGCAGCCAGTGCGCGCGTACCGTCGATTGCAAGGTGTCGCCCAGGGCGGCAGAGGCCTCACGGTCCTGCAGATGCAAGCGAATCGCCCGAATCCAGTCATCCGCCTGATTACTTACCCGCGATAGCGGCAATGCCTCCCCGGCGACAAAACCAGGCACGCGGCTGCAAATCACCGGATGACCGCAGGCGGCATGCTGCAACACACGTAGATCGCCGGCACAGGCGTTGCCCAGGGTTTCGGCCATGGGTACCAGCGCAAGATCGAGATTCAAGGCGGCCAGTGTCGCAGCAAGCTGGTGCGGCTCGACATCCGCATGCAGCTCGGCCAGGAACGGTCGCAGCTGCTCCGGGCAGTCGCCCAGCACCACCCACTCGACTTCACCCGCCAATGCCGGTACGACATCGGCCAGCAGCTGTGCATCCTTGTCCCCCAGCCAACCCAGACGCGGTTTGGTGCCTACGCCGCGCTGCCCCTGCAAACGCCCCCAGCTGATCGGCAGAGCGCTTTCCAGCACGCGGATATCGTCATGCTGCCCGTGTAACAGTTCGGCCAGCGCGGGCGTGGCGACCAGCACCCGATCGGCCTGCATCATTCCAAGCCGCAGGCGCTCCAGCAGTTCATCGGCGCCACAATCATCCTCAAGGCCCATCTCTGGCAAATAACCATCCAGGTCATACACCTTGAAGGCCTGGGAGAAGGCCCGCAGGCGGCGCAGAGCCAAGAGCCCGGCATCATCCAGAGGACGCTGCAACACCACGCTGGCCGGCGCAAAGCGTTCGATCTCGACCGCCGACAGCACACCCGAAATCGCCGCGCCATCGGCCTGACCGGCTTCAAGCAACGCGCTGAGCGGCTGGATCAGCCGAGACTGACCGCTAGCCCGCTGGTCCGTGACAAACGCGAGTACCATCGGCACCCGGCCTTGTAACGGATGCCCGCTCAGGCCATTGGTTTCCAGGGCAAAACCCTCGCCGGCACGCAGAGAGAAGTTGACGTTGTAGGCAGGGTCACGCGCCAGCTGTGGCAACCAGCGCGCAAACAGGGCATCTTCCTGCTCGGTACCGGCAACGGTGCCTGGCACAGGGTCGAGCAACAACCGTGCGTAGGGTGTCCAGACGTTCAGGTAACCCGCCTGTTGCAGCCTCAGGCACAGGTCCGCATCGACCCAGGGGGCGAGCAGCGGATCGCTGTCAAAACCGCCCGCCTCCAGGAACAGCGCTCGCCGTAGCATCAGGCACTCGCCCCCCACCGCAGAGCAGTTCTGCTCAAGCCCGAGCCGTCCCATGTAGCCCGCCGCCTGGGATGACAGGCCCTCGAAGGCTCGCCCGACAGTCCCGCCCAGCCCCAGTACCAGGCCAGCCTGGCGAATGTCGCCATCACTGGTTTGCAACTTGCCCCCGACAACGCCGACTTCCGGGCGCTGCGCATGATTGAGCAATGCCTGTAACCAGTCAGCCTCAAGCACCGCGCTGCGCGCATCGAGCCACACCAGATACTCGCCGCGCGCCTCTTGCGCCGCCGCATTGCACATGGCTGCACGCGGTTGCCCAGGCATGAAGCGCAGCACCTGGAATCGCTCCCCGCCCATCTGCCCAAGCATTTCCAGCCATTCCAGCAGCGCCGGATCGTCATTGCCCGGCTCGATCAACACGACTTCGTAGTCGCCATGGATGGTCTGCGTCAGCAGGCTTTCCAGGCAACGCTGGAAATCCACCAACTGTCCTTCCAGGTAAATCAGGATGCTGACCGAGGCATGCTGCTCATGGCCGTAGTCGACACGATAGCGACCTGGTGCCATCGCCACCGGCAGCACCCGGGCCTGAGCGTAACCCCGCGCCTGCAAGTGCCCCTCGATGACCGCGTGCTCATCAGCACACGCCGACTGCCGCAGGCCATTGGCGATCAGCAGTGGCTCGCTGACATGACCGATGCTCGCCAACCCACGTTCGCTGACCAGACGCAATTGGTAGTCCAACTCGAAGGCACGACCGCTGGCACGGTCGAAGCCAGACTGCTGCAAGCAGGCCTCACGACGGTAGAGCCAATGCCGGGACAGGCTCGCCGGGAACGCCAGCAACAAATCCAGGTTCAGATCCGGGCGCAAGGCGATATTGACCAGCCCGTCGTCCGCGCGTAGCGCCTCGTCGGCATAGACCGCCAGGCAATTGTCCGGGACATCCAGCAGGTTCAGCGCCGTCAGCAGCAGGCCGCCGGCGATAAACTCCTCCCCTGCCTCGGCCAGCATGAACCAGTTGCCTGAACTGCGTTCGAGCAAGCCATTGATCGCCGCCACTGGCTGCGCCGAATCGCATGCCAGCCACTGCACACTGGCACGGCCCGGATCAGCGCCGCCGAGCACGTGAACCTGCAGGTGCGGGTAGAGACTTTGCTCCAGGCTGTCCAAGGTGCGAGCCATGGCGAGCGGGTCACCGTTATCGACGACCAGAATGGCAAAGCTCGGCGCTGCAGGGCTCGCCAGGTGCTCATTGATCAGACGCAGCTGCTGCGCCTGCGGGTAGCGCTGACGCAACCAGTCGAGTGCACCCGTGCGGTTGCCGAGCGCCTCCCGGCTGGCAGCTGCTTGAGTCTTGGCGATAAACACGTCCAGCTGCTGCCAGAATGGCGCCGTGCATTGCACATAACGCTGCAAGGCCTCGCCGAGGCTCGCACGGGCATGTTCGAGCGCATCCGCTTGATCGAACATGGCAAAGCCGACACAGCCGAAGAAACTGTTGTCGAGCAGCTGCTGATCGACGCCATGCCCTGGCATGAAAATCACCGGGCAACCACACAAGACCGCGATCACGCAGGTCATCGACCACTCATAGGTGTACATCACCTCGGCCTTGCGCAGCAGGGTGGCAAGTTCGGGCAGGGTCAACGCATTGGCTACGCTCAGCAGTTGGATATCCGCTGGCAATTGCGTGTAATCGATCTGCGCCAGCGGATGACGGTTCTGGTAGAGATAACGCCCCTCGCGCACGGTCCCAGGCGCCGCAGCCGAGAACAGTTCGACATCGATGGTCGGCAAGCACAACAGGTCACCGCCAGCATGGCCACGGTGCTCGGCAAGCCGGGACGCGTAATAGAAAAACAAGTCGTTGGCCGCAGCATCCATGCCCTTGCCGGAGATGAAACCCTCGAAATTCAGCAGATAACGCGCCACTACCGAACAGTTCAGAGGGTTACCCGAAACCACCTCCGGATACACCGCAATCGGTACCTTGCCTGCTGCCGTATGGCGCTGGGCGATAGCCGGATCGAGCAGCGGTGTCTTCAGTTCTGGATTGACCACCTCGGTGCCGCAGATGTATGCCTCGCGCCCATTGAGATTGAGCATGTGGCAGAGATAGTGCAGCGAGACGATGCCAGACGAGGTATCACGGTAAGCAGGCGCCAGAATGTAGTAAGGATGTTCCGGCTTGACGTACATCAGCCGCAGACGGGCCAGCGCCAGCTCAAGCGATTGGGCGTCCAGCTGCGTAAAGTTCGACATCGGGTGCAGACTCCAGAATCAAATCAAACAGGGGGTCACCTGACAACGCCTGTCAGGCAACCCGCCGCTCCAGAAAAGCCGGAGCATCGGCGCCGGTGTTGAACAACAGATCGATGACACTCAGCGCATGCTGGAACTCACCGAACACCTGCGGGTATTCGGGGTAGCCGGCATAGCTCATGTACGACAGCGCAATTCCGGCGTCGGCGAAGGCTGCTTCGTCGAGGTAGCAACTGGCTGCCGGCCCGGAGAGGTACTCGCTGGCACCGAGTGCCTGACACAGATGGATCAGGCGCTCGTTCCTGCCCTCGACCTGCCCGAGGTCTTCGGAACGGTACAGCGGCGTGTGAATGCCCAGCAGGGGACACAAGCCGGCGATAAACAGGTAATTGATACGGGACAGATGGCTGAGACTGTCCGCTTGCTCGTAGAGGGCGCGAATCGGCCCCTCCATCTGCGCGAAGCAGGGTGCACGCCGGTAACTCTGCTCGATGGTTTTCCAGTGTGCCGCCGCCCACCCTGGAGTACTGATCTCGACTTCATTGATCAACTGTCCAAGACGCCCTTTCTTCTTCACTGCAATGCTCAGCCAGTGCTCGCCCTGGGCAGTCTTGATCTTGTTGCGATTGCGCCAGTCACACCGCGTGTACTGAACATCGTCATACAAGATGAACGCATCGACGCTGCGAATCAGATCGAAGTAGCCCTTCCAGGGGATGTAGTTCGACTGCAGCACAGCTACTTTCTTTTGCATCCTGAACCTCACGTGCACAGCACAAACCGCATCACTGGCCTGTCAATAAATCGCCACCAGACATGAAAAAGCCGGGTACTAGACCCGGCTTTTGCAATTCCCGCGCCAGCTATCCCAATTGCGCCAGCCACTGCAGTTGCGCACGCGAGGTATCCGCGTCATCGCGGCTGCCGAACTGCGCGCGACCACTGAATGCCGTCGGCCAGCGTGCGGCCAGGGCCAGGCTGACACTGGCGTCCAGGGCTGCCAAGGCACTGACGAGCAATTGCGAGCGAGGCGTCCACACCACCATCAGGCCTGCCTCGGCCGCTGCCAGGCACAGGTCGATATCTGCGCCAGCCGCTACCTGTAGCCCGCCACACTGTTCGAACAGTTCCTTGCGTACCATCAGGCAGTCGCCGGACACCGCCGGGCAACTGCGTACCGACAGTGACCAGTTGTCCCGCGCGCCCTCTTCAAGCGACAGCCCCTGCCAGGGTGCATGCACCTGAGGATCGGCCAGCAACTCATAGCCCGCATGGGCCAGCGTACCGTCACTGGCGTGAAGACAAGCACCGACGACACCCACCTCCGGACGCTGCGCCTCATTGAGCAAGGACTCGATCCAGGCGGGGGTAATCACCTGGCAGCGCTCTGACAACAGCACCAGGTAGTCACCGCGGGCCTGGCTGGCCGCCAGATTCAGCAGTTCGCCGCGCGATGTGCCTGGCTCTGCGGTCAGCCAGCGGATACGCCCGGCAAAGGCCTGGGAGGCGCTGACGTCGGCTCCGATCTGATCACTGGCACACGCCACCAGGACCTCGTAGCGCGGGTAGCGGGTACGCTGGAGCACGGCGGTCAGGCAAGCCTGGAGCTGTGCCGAGTCGCCCTCGAATGCCAACAGGATGCTGACCAGCGGGGTCGCGGAATGACGGAAATCGATGACCAGACCGGACGCACCCTGATCACTGACCTGGCTTCGATAACCCAGTTGCGCCAGATGCCGGTTGAGGATTGTCTGCGCCTCGGTGACCAATGCTGGCGAGGCCTGCTGGCCGATCACCAGGTAGTCGTCCATATGCGCCAGGCTGCCCTGCCCCTGGGCTTCCACCAGACGTAGCAACAGGTCGAGTTCAAGGGCCTGGCGATGGGTCTCGCTGTATCCGCCAAGATCGAGCACGGCCTGGCGACGTACCAGCCAGTGACGAGACATCAAGCCCGGCTGGCTGCGCAGCAAGTCCAGATTACCCCCTGGACGCACCACGTTGAGCAGGCGCCCCTCGGCATCACGCTGTACTTCGTTGGCAGCGATGGCCTGGCATGCCGGTGCCTCGCCAAGCTCCACCGCCAAGCGCTGCAATCCACCGGCAAGCAGCACGTCGCCGGCCTGCAGCAGGAGCAGCCATTCGCTCGGCAGCTGGCGTACAACCTGGTTCAGGTGAGTAGCCCAGTTGCTTTCGGTCACCCGAATGAAGTGCAGGGTATCGCGCGCTGTGGTGATCGTCGGCGGGTTGCCTCCTTTGAGCACGACCAGCTTGAAGTTGCGCATGCCGCTGGCCAGCAGGCTATCGAACGTGGCTTGCAGCGCCTGGTCGTCATCCTCCAGGTCCACCACCACGAAGGCGATCTGCGGGGCGGGGTGCTTGGCCAGATGCGCCATCACGCGTTGGCGCCCGGCCTCGTCCGGCGTGGACGCGGCAATGGCATCCAGCACCTGGCCAGAAGGGGTGGCACGCAACCTTGCCTGCATGTCGATACCCGGCACCTGCTCCAGGCGCTGCAGCCAGTTGCGCATTTCACGGGCGCGCTCGCCATCGACATCGTCGTTCAGCATCGGCATCAGCTGCTGGCAGACATCAAGATTGAACAGCCCCAGTGCCAGGGCTTGCCAATAACGCTGCTGCAAGCTCTCTGCAACATCATTGGGATGTTCCTGCATCAGATCGCGCTGGCGCACCCAGATCCCTTCCAGGGCCTGCTGGTGCTTCTGGCCAGTCGGCCAGGCATGACAGAGAAACTCCAGTGCCGTAAGTTGATCGAACAAGTCACTGTTGTAGTAAGGCAGCTCGACAAATTGGCGCGGCTCGAACACACGCTCAGGGTCATCGATAACACTGGTCCACGGGGAGGTGAAAAGCAGCGCCTGCTCACCCTGGTCATAGGTTTCGCGGACGAATCGATTGAGTACCACGAAGCCCGCTTCGTCAGCACACACACACTGATGACCGGCGTCCCACTGGCGCAGGGTGCGCACCGCCTGAGTCAGGCGTTCTTCGCGAACGACTGGGGTCAGCGTGCACGGCGCGTACTCACAGATCACATCGGTCTGGTCAAGGTGAGCGATCTCTCCCTCAGCGAGCACCGCGCAGGACAAGGCCACGCGCAAACCGGCAAAGTCCAGTTCACCCGGCACTACCGCCAGGGCCTTTTGCAAGGCGCCAACACGCAGTACCGCGCGCCAGGCCTGCTGACCCGCCAGGGCGTATTGCTTCAGGCGGGCAGCGGCGCCCTCCTCGGCCAGCGGCGCAAACGCCGAGCCAATCTTGTGATAAGCCACTTGGGCGTTACCCGGGGCATAGGCCAGGGCATAGCCTTGCACCGCCACGGCCCGGGGCTGCTCACCCAGGCACACCGCAGCGCGGTCCAGTGACGTTGCCAGGACGAAATCGGCATCCAGGGCCAAGGTCACGAAAGGCGTGGCGACCTGCGCCAGCGCCTGCTCCAGACGCTCGCGGCACAGCTCGGCCGGAGTGGCCGCCAGCAGCGGCTCCAGGGGCAGGCAAGGGACACCGGCCTGAGCATAGTAATGCAGCGCACGGGCACGGTGATCCGCCTGGTCATGCCCCAACAGGACAACGGTCACATCACTTCGCGACCCAGTTGCGATTTCGATCATAGAGCACCTGTTCAAATTATCGTTTCGGCATCCGGCTGCGCCGGGCGCCAAGGTTCAGTCAGCCAGCCAGGCGTTCGCCCAATGCTGCAGATGGTGTTCATTCAGCACATAGTCCCGCAACACGGCCTCGCGCAGGGCGTCACCCTGGCGGTAGCTCGCCAGCGGGTCGCCAAGATGCATGCGGATCGCCTCCAGCCACTGCTCGGTGGTGTTCTCGCGCACTCGCGTACAGGGCAGATAACCGGCATAAGCCTTGGTATCGGTACAGATCACTGGAAAACCACAGGCGCCGTACTCCAACAGCCGCAGGTTGCTCTTGCAGTCGTTGAACAGGTTCTGCTCGAGCGGCGCCAGGGCCAGGTCGAGGTTGAGGCTGGCCAGTTTGCGAGGATACTGAGCAAAGGAAATACCCGGATGGAACTCCTTCACATAGGGACGCAGCACGTCCGGGCACATACCAAAGAATACCCAGTCGACCTGGTCCGCCAAGGTCTTGATCACCTCCAGCAGCAGCTCCAGGTCACCCCGGTGGCTGGTACCGCCAGCCCAGCCCACCCGGGGCCGCGCGCTGCTCTGACGTTCACTGGCCAACCCCGTCCACAGCGCTGCAGCGAGCATGTTGGGGACCACGCGGATATCGCTGTGCATGCTCGACAAGGCATCGGCCAAAGGCTCGGTGGAAACCACTACGCGGTCGCACAGGGCAATGGCCTTGCTGACCAGCTCGCGCATGTTGCTTGGCATGTTGCGCGCATGATCATTTTTCTTCGACGGTTCGATGATGTAATCGTCGAGCTCGTAAATCCGTCGCGCGTTGGAAAAACGCTTGTACTGCGCCATGTCATTGATGTTCCCCTGCGTGTAACGACACTGCAGGATCATCACATCGGGCTTTTCCCGCTCCAGCTCGATCAGCCCTGGAGAGGCGTAATCGACCCGCCCTTGAATCCAGCCGGCCAGCTCAAGCTCGGCGAAAGGCTGGGCAACCCGATAATGCCCCACCGCTGTGGTATTGCTCGGCAATGCCAGTACCGATGGCATGGCCCGCGCAATGAAGGGATCCCAGCCGCTGCGCAAACCCGGATCAAAGTTGAAATTCGCCAATTTAAGGCTGAGGTTGTGGTTATAGGCGGGATCGAAGGCAATCCAGGCCAGCCAGCGCTGATAGAACGCCGCTTGGTCTGCCGCGCTTTTCGTGGTCGATTTCTCGTTCGTCACGGGCAGCCTGGCAACCCTGGAGAATGGTGTCCAGACCACCAGATAGCCCTGCTCGCGCGCTCGCAGACACAGGTCGGCGTCGAACAAGGCGCTTTGCAAGGTGGTGGTATCCAGCCCCTCCAGCGCATTGAACAGCTCACTGCGAACCAACAGGCAGTCAAGGCTCAGCGCGCTCCAGTTCTGCACCAGGCGCAGCCGGTTCATGTAACCGTCCGCCGTTGCCGCAACACCAAAGAATGAGCTGCCGGCGGTCCCGTCCAGGCCCAACACCGAGCCTGCCGAAATCACCGCGCCGTTACTGTCGAGCACCTTCGGGCCGACCACCCCGACCTCCGGGCGCTGGGCCTGCTGCATCAACTCGTAAAGCCACTGGTTGTCGAACAGCACACAACCCGGATCGAGCAACAGCAGGTAGTCGCCACGTGCCTGGAGGCTGGCCTGGTTCAGGCTCGCGGCCTGCCCCTCGGCGGAAACCGTGATAGTGCGCAATTGTTCGCTGCCGAGCCCGGCCATCGCCGTCGACCAGTCACGAATCTCGGCTGGCGCATCGGCGTTGACGATCAACAGCACTTCGAAGTTGCTATACGCCGTATTCCCCAGCAACGATTCGACACAACGTACCAGTGCCGATAAATCAGCCCCGACATGGATCAGAATCGACACACTCGCCGCGTGTTCGTGCTGGTAGGTCACGCGGGTCATCAAACTGCCCTCGATGCCCGCCACTTGCGCGCTTACCCCCAAGCGCTGCAAGTGCGCCTGCACTACACTTGATGCCTGAGCATGGCCGTTCGGCTCGCTCAACCAATCGGCATAACTGTCGCGACACTGCACCAGCACTTCAGCGATGTGCTCCACCACCTGCAGGCCATGGGCCTCAACCATGCGCCAGAGCAGGTCATGCGGGGCCAGGCTGTCGAAGTCATCATCGAAGCCGCCCAGCGCATGCACCGCGCTACCTTTGAAGGCCAACAAACGGCCAACATAGGGCAGGCTGCGCATCAGGTCGAGGTTGAAGTCGGGTTTGAAGATCGGCTGCGAAGGCGCGAGATTGTCATTGGCGCCTTCATCGGTGTACAGGCACAGACTGTCCGTGCGCAGGGCCATGCGCTCAGCCATGATCACCAGCGCATGCGCATGCAGGCGGTCGCCGGCGCGCAGCAGAAACAGCCAATCGCTCCGATTGTCATTGGCCAGCCACTGGTTGAGCCGGGCAAAGTCATTACCCGAGCGAACCAGGTACTGCACCTCAGTGTTGGCCACGCTCTGCAGCGATGCCGGGCCGATCACCACAATGGTCTCGGCGGCATAGGACTGCAGCGCCAGGCTGTCCAGGGTCATGCGCAACGCCACTTCATCGTCGCCGCAGATAATCACCGGCACAATGCGCGGTCGGCTGGCCCACTGTTCGATACGCTTGGGCAGCAGGCGCATTTGCCCCGCCGTCAGGCTGCGGTAATCCAGCCATTCCGCATACAGCTCGGCAAAACTGAGGCTGTTGCTGCCGATCTGCTGATTGAAGTTGGCCATCTGCGCGGAACAGAAGCGGCGCATGTCCAGCTCTTCCCAGACCTGTTCCGGGCTGCCGTCGTAGGTTGTCAGCGGCAAGTGGCGCACCCAACCAGCGGCCGGCGCGGCCTCGCCGGTCCGCGCTGCGAGCATTTGCAACAGCCACTCGCTCTCGACCTTGAACGCCTCGGTCATGGAGCTCTGGTGGCTCAGCCTGCCAGGGTGAACGCGCTCCAGGCTCAGTACCTGTTCAAGGCTGCACAGGTGGCCACGGCGCAACAGGCAGGCATACAACGCCAGATCCAGGCGCGCGACAAAGCCCTGCCCCTCCTGCACCAACGTCGCCAGGTACTCTTCTACCTGCGCCCGACGGAACAAGGCATGGCTGAGACCGCCAAACAGGTTTGGCGCATTGTCGGCAATGCTTTCCAGCAGGTCGGTGCCATTGAGCACCGCACTCTGCATCGAGATGACGAAGTTGAGCGCGCGCGAGGGCAACAGAACGTCATCGGCAGCACACAGCAAGCGCTGGCAGATGACCATACTCACCTGCGCCCAGTCATGCATGACCCTGGCCTGCTGGCTGATGCACGCACTGAACAGGATGTCGTCGTCGCAGAGGAACTTGATCAGCTCCCCGGACGCATTCATCAGGCAGGCCTGAAGGTTACGGGCAAAGCCCAGGCGCTCGGGGTTGCGCACATAACGCACGGGGACCGCCGAGCTCTCGCTCAGCTCCTCGCAGATCGCCTGGATCTGTGTACCCGGGCTGTCGTCGCAAACGACGACTTCCAGATTCGGGTAATCCTGGGCAATCGCGCTGGCTAACGTGCTGCGGAAAAACTCAGCATTGAAAGCTGGAATGGCAATGCTGACGAGGGGCTGTTCGTTCACCATGGAAACCTTGAAGAAGGCCTGTGCGCCGGCCCCATCCAGTAGAGCAGGCGCACCAACCATTGACGCAGAGGAAGGGAATCAGAGCCGGTTGAACAGGCTCAGCGAGGAGATCTTGGTAAAGGCCAGCTGCGAAGCCTGAAGCATGGTCTGTTGCAGCGTCAGACGGATCAGCACTTCGGCAGGATCGGCATCGCGGATCGAGCTCTGCGTCTTGGTGTTGCCCATTTTCAGGCTTTCGTTGGTCTCGGCCTGTACATCCAGCGCTGCACCACGGGCACCGATCGAACTGATGGCCTCGGTCACCTTGTTGGCACCGCTGTCCAGGTTACCGATAGCCGAGTCCAGGGCTGCCAGGTACTTTTGCTTCGACTCTACATCGGTGTCCACCGGCATCATCAGTGCCTCGCGGAACTGCGCGATGCTATCGAGGACGTTCTGGTTCTGATGGGTATCCACCTTGACCGAGAACTGATCGCCCGCCTTTGGTAAATCGGGCGCACCGGTGAAGTTGAAATCGACACCGGCGATGGTCGCGCTGCTGCCGCTCAGGTTGCCCTTGGCAACTGGCCGGGCATCCGCCGACATAGGCTGGGCGTAAACTTCATAGGCGGTGTCGCTGGTGAACTTGATGATCGCACCACCACCCGGGAAGGCATCGCGGTACTTCGCCGGATCACTGATGTTGGCGCCGGTGATCTGCGACGACGAGGGGTTGGCCGGGCTGCGCGAGCCGGCAATCGAATCGGGCTTGGAGGCCAGGGTGAATTCGTGCGGTGCCAACGCGCCGTTGTCGCCATCGCGGAAGTTGACATCAACCCGCATGTCGACACCACGGAAGTTGATGGTGGTGCCCTTTGTCGCATCGAAAGTACCGCCACCGGAGGCTTCCAGCGTGTAGTCGATGGTGCCGGTAGCGTCGGTGATCTTGTACTGGGTGCTGTTGATGAACGTGAGGACGTACGGCTCGCCACTGCGGAAGCGGTCGTTGTAAGCCGCACTACCGGACACCTGGCCATCGGACAGGTTGATACGAGAGTCACTGGCGGCCGGCGAGGTCAGCGAAGTCTGGCTGCGGCTGGTATTCAAGGCCTGCTCGAACACACTGTAGCCGCTTTCATTGGTGGCCATGCTGAGCATGTCGCCCACCTGCAGGTTCAGGGTGCTCTGGTCGCCCTGGTAGGTGTAGGTACCGTCAGCGTTACGGGCATACGGCGGGGTGTCGCCGCGCGAACCGGAGAACAGGTATTTGCCGTTCTCGTCGCGGCTGTTCATCAGGCTGTAGAGCTGCTCTTCGAGCTGAGTCAGTTCCTGGGCGTTGGCCTTGCGATCAGCGTCGGTGAAACCGCCACTGCCGGCACCGATCGCCAGTTCCTTGACCCGCGCCAGAATGTTGGAAATGCCATTGAGGGTCGACTCGCCAGTACCCAGGCTGTTGCGCACCGTGGTGATGTTGCCGTCGTACTGTTCGATCAGATTGCTTTGCTGCTGCAACTGCAGCAGGCGAGCAGCGCCGACCGGATCATCGGCACCGGTACGCACGCGAATGTTGTCACTGGCCTGCTCGCCCGTCTTGACCACATTGGAAAAGTTGCGCTGGTAGTTCGAGGCACTGGTTTGATAGAACTGGGAAGTAGAAATACGCACGGTCTACCACTCCTTAAAGGGAATTGATCAGCGTGGAGAAGATTTCCTGCGCCGCTTTGATGATCTGCGACGAGGCCGTGTAGTACTGCTGGTACTTGATCAGGTTGCCGGCTTCTTCATCGAGCTGGACGCCCGACAGCGAATCGCGCGATGCCTTGGCCGAGGTGTGCAGTGCCGTGGTCGAGTCCACGTCCATCTGCGCCTGGGCGGTCTTGCCGCCGACGTTCTCCACCAGCTTGCCGTAGGCATCGGTGAGGCTGATGCCCTTGCCGTTGGCACCGACTTCAACCGTCCCCTTGGTCTGCAGGTCGATCACCGCCTGGCCGTTGCGGTTGTTGTCCGAACCCGCGCCAGTCATGCCGATGGTGTAGCTGTCACCTTCCTTGGGCGAACCGGAAACCTCCATCTCGAAGGTAAAGGACTTCTGGTTACCGCTGGCATCGTTGATCGGATCACCCTTGGCGTCGACCATCGGCACCGAAAACTGCAGCTTGTTGCTCTGCCCCGGAATGATGGTGCCGGTACCCAGCGAGTCGCCCTTGGAATCGACCAGTTTGTAGGTCTGCGGCGTGGTTTTTTCATCACCGAACACCAGCTTCACCGGTGTCGAATACTTCAGGCCATTCTGCAGATCCAGGCGCTGGGCCGGATCGTAGATATCCATGGCCGAGGTCAGGTCGGGCTGACCGATAATACCGGTGCCCTTGTTGCCCGAACCGCTGGTAGAGGTCAGCGGTGAGGCCAGCGCCAGGCGCTTGTGATCGGTAAGTACGGTGTCCAGGTTGCTGGCGGCATTGCGCGTCGGGGTGATCTTGAAGCTGTCACCGGCACTCATGCCACCGCTGTTGAGCTTGAGGGTGAAGCCATCGATAACCGGTGCCGGGTCGTCGTTGATGTTGAACGTACCCATATCGGTACCTTCAGGCAGCTTCTTGACGCTATAACCGGTGGCGCTGGTGAAGGTCACCTGGTAATCACTGATGCTCAGCTTGCCGGTGTCCTTGATCACCACATCCAGACTGCCGTTGCCGGTATTGCCGGATTGGGCAATGCTGCGCTGGCTGATCTGCTCGGGGCTGTTGATGTTGTTGAACAGCGCCGCGCCAAACTCACCGTTCTTGTCGATCCCCTGGGCCAGCTGGCGGTTGATCTGATCGGCCATGACCAGGGCCATACGCCCCAGCTCGTTGAGTGATGGATCCAGCACTTCGCTGCGATAACGCAACAGGCCACCGATCTCACCGCCCTTGAGGCTTGCGGTGACATCCATGACCGTGGAGCCGCGGTTGAGCTGGATGTTGACGCGCGTCGGGTCGCTCTTGCTCGGTACGGTCTGCAGGGTGTTGATGGTCTTGCCCATCACCAGCGGCTGACCGTTCTCCAGGTAGATATCGAGGTTGCCTTCGCGCTCGACCACCTGGGTGCCGACCAGCTCGGACAACTGGCGCACCGCTTCATTGCGCTGGTCGAGCAGGTCGTTCGGGGTTCCCGACACCGCCGATACCTGGGAAATCTGGTCATTGAACTGGGCAATGGTCGCCGACAGCTTGTTGACCTGATCGGCCATCGAAGCCAGGTTGCCATTGATATTGCTGTTCTGTTCGTTGAGCTGGCTGGAGATGGTATTGAAGCGCTTGCTCAGCGCCTGGGCACTGGTCAGCAGCAACTGACGCGAAGCATCATCGTTGGGCTTGGCCGCCGCGCCCTGCATGGCGGTGAAGAAGCTTTTCATGGCACCGGCAATGCTGGTGTCGGCACTGGACAGCAGGCTGTCGATCGGCGCGGCCTGATTAAGGTACGCCGCCGCATCGCTGCTCAGCGACGTAGTGGTACGCAACTGGTTTTCAAGGTAGGCGTTGTACACCCGGCGCACATCGGACAGGGTGGTGCCGGAGCCGATAAACACGTTGCCGTATTGCTGCGAGCCGTTGGCCCGCTGCACGTTCTGCTGGCGCGAATAACCAGCGACATCGGCGTTGGTAATGTTGTTACCTGTGGTGTGCAGGCCCGACTGACTGGCGTTGAGCCCCGACATCCCGATGTTGATCAAACTCGCCATGGTTCAAACCTTATAGTTGCGTAGTGGTGCCAATCGCTGCGTAGCTTTCGTAGGATTTCATTTGCTTGGCGATCTGCGAGATCTTGCTCGCGTAATCCGGATCGGTTGCGTAACCGGCCCGCTGCAGCTCGCGTACAAACTGTTCCGGTTTATCGGCAGCCTTGACCGCTTCTTTATAGCGAGCGTTGTTCTGCAACAGGCTTACCAGGTCATGGAAACTGTCCTGGTACGAATCGTAGGAACGGAACGCCGCCGTCTCCTTGACGAACTGACCATCGCGAAACTCGCTGGTGATCGCCCGCGCCTGGTCACCCTGCCAGTTGCCGGTTGCCTTGATACCGAACAGGTTATGACTGCTGCGGCCATCGCCCTGACGCATGACCGACTTGCCCCAACCGGTTTCCAGGGCGGCCTGCGCCACCAGGTAGCGAGGATCGATGCCGATGCGTTTGGCAGCTTGCTCAGCCATCGGCAGCATGGTGGCGACAAAGTCATCCGAAGAACTGAACGCACGCTTGGCCGGCGCCAACGGCGGTTGCGCCATGGCGCGGCCGTAGATGCGCAGGTTACCCGGCGCGGCGAACGCTTGCGCCGGCTGCCAGTCACCCTTGATCACGGCGTCGCCAGCCAGGGTCGAGCGCCCGGGGATCGGTGCAGTATTGGTGGTGGCCGGCACCCCGCCAGCGGCTGGCACCAGGCCGGCCAGCAAGCGATCGGTCAGCTTGCCCGGTAACGCCAGGCGACGGGAGTTGAGCGCTGCCACATCATTACGCGTAACGGCAGTCTCCTGCACCCGCTCAGGCACGCCAACGGCTGTCGCACCCAATGCCCGCGGCTGGACATCGAAACGCGGGAACGGGCTGGTGTTGCTTGCAGACGCCGCCTTCTGTTTGGACAGCTGACGCATCAACACGTCCTGCAAACCAATGCCGCCACCTTCACGAGACATGCTCACCGCCAGCTGCTGGTCATACATCTGCTGGTACTGCTTGGTGGTCTCGGTGTTGAGCGGGTTGTCCTTGGCCAGCACATCGCTGGCCGAACGCATCGACTTGAGCATCTCGTTGAGGAACAGTGACTCGAATTCCTGGGCCACCTTGCGCAGGTTGGCCTCACTGTCGCGGTCGCCGACCTTCAGCGAACTGAGTCGATTGAGGTCGGTGTAGGCTCCGCTATCACCCATGTTGGCTATCGGGTTTTTCGGCATTTCCATGCGCCAGTCCTCAGATCACGATCAGGTCGGCTTGTAGCGCGCCGGCCTGCTTCAGGGCTTCGAGGATGGCCATCAGGTCACTGGGGGCTGCGCCCACCTGGTTCACTGCACGGACGATTTCATCCAGCGTGGTACCCGGCCCGAACTTGAACATCGGCTTGGCTTCCTGTTCGGCATTGACCCGCGAACGCGGCACGACAGCGGTCTGGCCATTGGAGAACGGCCCTGGCTGGCTGACGATCGGGTCTTCAGTGATGGTCACCGTCAGGCTGCCGTGGGTAACCGCCGCTGGCGACACCTTGACGTTCTGGCCGATGACAATGGTGCCGGTACGCGAGTTGATGATGACCTTGGCCACCGCCTGGCCCGGATCGATCTCCAGGTTCTCGAGGATCGACAGGTAGTCGACCCGCTGGCTTGGATCAAGCGGCGCAGTGACCCGCACCGAGCCGCCGTCCAGAGCCTGGGCCACGCCCGGCCCGAGCAGTTCGTTGACCTTGTCGACGATGCGCTTGGCGGTGGTGAAGTCTGGCCGATTGAGGTTCAGGGTCAGGCTGTTGCCCTGATTGAAACCACTGGGCACGGCACGCTCTACCGAGGCACCGCCGGGGATACGTCCGGCCGACGGCACGTTGACGGTGATTTTCGAGCCATCACGCCCCTCAGCGTCAAAGCCGCCAACCACCAGGTTGCCCTGAGCGATTGCATAAACGTTGCCGTCGATACCCTTGAGCGGCGTCATCAGCAAGCTGCCGCCGCGCAGGCTCTTGGAGTTACCGATCGAGGACACGGTGATGTCCACCACCTGCCCCGGCTTGGCGAACGCCGGCAGGTCGGCATGCACCGAGACTGCGGCAACGTTCTTGAGCTGCACGTTACCCGAGCCTGCCGGCACCTTGATACCGAACTGCGACAGCATGTTGTTGAAGGTCTGCAGGGTGAACGGCGTCTGGGTGGTCTGGTCACCCGTGCCATTGAGCCCCACTACCAGGCCGTAGCCGATCAGCTGGTTGCTACGCACCCCGGAAATGCTGGCAATGTCCTTCAGGCGTTCGGCCTGTACGGCAAACGCGACGGACATCAGGAGCGCGGCGGTGATCAGCTGCTTGAAGTTGAACATGGTCATCCGAACCTAGAAAGGCCAAAGCGGGCTGATGAAGAAACGGTCGAGCCAGCCCGGTTGGCTGGCATCGGCAAAGGAGCCGGTTCCCGAGTAGGTGATGCGCGCATCCGCCACCCGGGTCGAAGGCACGGTGTTGTCGGTGGCAATGTCGTCAGCGCGGATCATGCCGGCAATGCGCACCAGCTCATCGCCGGTGTTGAGGGTCAGCCACTTCTCGCCGCGCACGGCAATGATGCCGTTGGGCAGCACGTCGGCAACGGTCACCGTGATCGAGCCGGTCAGGCTGTTGCCCTGCCCTGCCTTACTGTCACCCTTGGTTGCACGGTCACCGCTGTAGCCGGCACTCAGACTCAAGTCGCCATCGCTGAACGGGTTGTTGGTGGTCATCGAAGACCCGAACAACGACGTCAGGCCGATGTCGGCCTTGCTGTTCTTGGCGATCTGCGAGTTGGCATTCTTGCTCGCCTGGGTACGCTCGTTGAGGGTGATGGTGATGATGTCACCGACCCGGAACGCCTTGCGGTCGCTGTACAGGTTCTGGTCGAAACCGGCCTGGTAGATCGAGCCGTTGTTGGCCGCCGCCGGCAATGGCGTACGCGGCAATACCGGCGCGTAGTACGGATCATTGGGCTTGGGCGGCGGCGCAACACAACCGGCCAGCACGCTGATCCCACTCAGGGCTAGTACACAAAACAAACGACTCATGACTCTGACCTCACGGTGTAACAGGCGCCGATCAAGCGACCCTGAAGACTTCACTTACAGGTTCTGGGTAACGAACGAGAGCATCTGGTCGGCGGTGGAAATGACCTTGGAGTTCATCTCGTAAGCACGCTGAGTAGTGATCATGTTGACCAGCTCTTCCACGGTGCTGACGTTGGAGTTTTCCAGGGTCTGCTGCTGGACTACACCGAAACCGTTCAGGCCTGGGGTGCCGACTTGTGGCGCGCCGCTGGCTGCGGTTTCCAGGAACAGGTTGCCACCCACGGCTTGCAGGCCGGCCGGGTTGATGAAGTCGGCGGTCTGCAGATTGCCGATGACCTGTGCCGCCGGGTTGCCTGCGGTGGTGATCGAAACGGTGCCATCACGGCCGACGGTGAAAGTCTGCGCTTCAGGCGGAACCACGATCGCCGGCTCAAGTGCGAAACCGCTGGCGGTGACGATCTGGCCGTCGGAGTTCAGGTGAAAGGTACCGTCACGGGTGTAGGAAACAGTGCCATCCGGTTGCAGGATCTGGAAGAAACCGCGGCCATCAACGGCCATGTCCAGCGGGTTCTCGGTGGTCTGCAAGCTACCGGCGTTGAAGTTCTTCTGAGTGCCGACGATGCGCACACCGGTACCCAGTTGCAGGCCCGAAGGCAGCTCGCTGTCCTGGGTCGACTGGGCACCTGCCTGGCGGCGGGTCTGGTACAACAGGTCCTGGAACTCGGCACGATCACGCTTGAAGCCGGTGGTCGAGACGTTGGCCAGGTTGTTGGAAATGGTGGTGAGGTTCATGTCCTGGGCGGACAGACCGGTTTTACTGACCCAAAGAGCCGGAAGCATGCTGTTCTCCTCGCGCGCCTGTTTTACGGCGCTACGTCTGTGTAATTAGCCGATTTGCAAAACCCGAGCCATGGCTTCGTCGCCTTCCTTGGCCGTGGTCATCATTTTGATGTGCAGTTCGAATTGACGGGACAGCGCCAGCACCGAGGTCATTTCTTCGACCGCGTTGACGTTACTGCTCTCAAGGAAACCCGACACCAGCTTGACGTTGGCGTCGGCATCGGCCGGCTGGCCATTGCTGGTATGGATCAAACCATCGAGACCCTTGGTCATGGTCTTGAGGTCGGGGTTGACCATCTTGATCCGGTCAACTTCAGCCATCACCCGCGGCCCCTCACCCATGGCGCGGATGGTGATGGTGCCGTCTTCACCGACCTCGACCTTCTGCTCCGGCGGCACCGCAATCGGCCCGCCATTGCCCATGATCGGCATGCCGTTGCCGGCACGCAGCACACCCAGAGCATCGATGTTCATGCTCGCGGTACGCACGTACGCTTCGCTGCCATCGGGCGCTTGCACGGCGATGAAGCCGTCGCCACCAATGGCCACATCCAGATCGCGCCCGGTTTCGAGCATCGACCCTGGCGCGAAATCCGTCGCCGGCCGCTCGGTCATGGCATAGGCACGCGCCGGAAAGCTGTCACCGAACACCGGCATCGAGCGCGCCTGCTCCAGGTCACGCTGAAAACCGGTGGTGGAAATATTCGCCAGATTGTTGGCATGCGCCTTTTGCGCCAGCGCGTTCTGGCTGGCACCGGTCATGGCCACGTACAGCATCTTGTCCACAGTATTTCTCCCCTGCGCTGGCGAACACTTGCCGTTCGCCGCTGCTTTGCAGTGCTTGTAGCAAGTTTCAAACCAACTTTGCAGAAGTAGCCAAAAGCCCCGTCAGACAAGGGCTTGGCCGCCACGCCTGGGCGCGACGCAGGGAAACGCCGTCGAAATTACGGCGCCTGCTTGCCGCAAGCGGCAAGACTCAGTAGTCGCGACAGCCGGCGTTATTGAAGGGACCGGCAAAACGCTTCCAGCCATCGCCCGGAGCAAACTGGGCACAGACCAGACGCCCATCGGCCTGGCTTTCCCAGCGATACCAGGGCGCAGCATCGGCCCTGACCTGAGTCATCAGCAATACAGCGAACAAGGTCAACAGCAGCCGTTGCAACATGATCGATACCTTTGAAATGAAAGACCCCTTCCGAGAAAGGGGTCTGTCCATAACTAACGCTTCACGCCAGCATCAGGCCATCTGGATGATGGTCTGCATGATGGTGCTCTGCGTCGAGATGGTCTTGGCGTTCGCCTGGTAGTTACTCTGCGCCTTGATCAGCTCGACCAGCTCGTTGGTCAGGTTGACGTTGGACGCTTCCAGCGAGTTCGAGGCAATGGCGCCCAGGGTGCCAGTCTTCGGCGCATCGATACCCGGAATGCCCGAGGTGTAGGTCTCGGTCCAGCGCGTACCACCCATAGGCTGCAGACCCTGCTCGTTGGCAAAGGAGGCGATAGCGACCTGACCAATAGCACGCGACTGCTGGTTGCTGAAGCTGGCGAACATTACACCGCTGGAGTCGATACTCAAGCTCGAGAGGATACCGGTAGCGTAACCGTCCTGGCTCTGCGACAGACGCGTGGTCGGGGTGTTGTAGGAAGTCGTCGCAGTCATGTCGATCGCGATGCCATCAGCACTGGCTTCCGAACCATTGGAACCCCACACCGGCGGCTTGGCATTCGCGTCAGTGACAGTAGCAGGCACCCAACCGGTCAGCTTGAAGACCTTGTTCTCCACTTCATAACCCGAACCTTTAGCACCCGCCGTCATGGTGTCGACGCTGCCGTCCGGCTTGAAGGTGATAGTACCTTCCAGAGGCTGCGGTGGCTCCTGGCTAGGGTCGAGCGGGTTGCGGCCTTCGATCAGGGTGTAGGACTTCCACTCATTGGTGCCGGTCTTGACGTAGTACTGATCCATGACGTGCTCGTTACCCTGGCTGTCATAGATCTTGGTGGCGAACGTCTTGTTCCAGGTGGTGTCGTCGGTCGGATCGAACTTGCTGGTCGCCGGGATGGTCTTGTCCGACGAGTTCAGGTTGATGCCCTGATCGATGGACGTAGTGGACTTGGGCTGCAGCGCCGAGGTATCGATCTTCAGATCGGTCAGCACGCCCTTGATGATCTTGCCGTTCTCATCCACACCGTAGCCACGCAGGCGCAGGCCATCGGCGGTGACCACGTAGTTGTCCTTGCTGGTCTGGAAGGCGCCAGCGCGGGTGTAGCTGAGCGAACCGTTGTCGCTCAAAACGAAAAAGCCCTGGCCCTGAATGCCCATGTCCAGCACGTTGCCGGTGCCGTTGATCTCACCGTTGGTGAACTGCTGCGATACCGCAGCCAGACGCACGCCGTTACCGACGGCCTGGCTGCCGACACCGAGCTTGTTGGCCGAGTAGACGTCGGCGAATTCCGCACGCGACGACTTGAAGCCGGTGGTGGCAACGTTGGCGATGTTGTTGCCGGTCACGTCCAGCTGTTTGTTGGCTGCATAGAGACCGCTAAGGCCGATATTGAATGACATCTTTCACTCCTTGTGCCGCGTTAGCCGGCTCTATATACCGATAGTTTGGACTTTGGACAGTGCAATGCTGCCCAGGCCGGCAAGATTGAGCATCATCTCGCCGCCGGTCTGACTGATAGTGACGCTGCTGACCGTGGCAGGCAGCAGGGTGTACATATCCAGCTGCTTGCCCTCGATGGTGGTCTTGGCGGCAAAGTTGTAGGTGCCCGGATCGACCTTCTCACCCTTGTCGTTGGTGCCATCCCAGACGAAGGCGGCGTTGCCGGCCTTCTGCTCGCCCAGGTCGATGGTCTTGACCACCTTGCCATCCTTGTCAGTGATGGTGACGGTGGCATTGCTCAGCGACTGCGGGACGACCACCGAGCCGTTGAAGCTCTTGGTGGTATCAACCACGGCCTTGTCGGTCTGGGCGATCACCGAGCGACCGACCAGCGACGACGCCTGCAGCGCCTGAGACGACTTGTAGTTGCCAGAGATCGCCGTCACCGACTCGTTGAGCGAGGTGATGCCTTCCAGGCTACTGAACTGGGCCAACTGGGCGACGAACTCGCTGTTGTCCTGAGGATCGAGCGGGTTCTGGTTACGCATCTGGGTGACCAGCAACTGCAGGAACGCATCCTTGCCCAGTGTCTGGTTACCGGTCTTGCTGTTGGTTGCCGCAGCAACGCCGCTGTTGTTGGTTTCGGAGGTCTTCTTGACCGACGCCTTGAGTACGTCGTTCAGGTTTACCCCGGCGGTGGGATCGTTAACGCTTGCCATTGGCTTCGTCCTTTATCACTGACCCAGGGTCAGGACCTTCTGCATCATGGTCTTGGCCGTGTTCATCAGCTCGGCGTTGGTCTGGAACGAGCGACTGGCAGAGATCATGTCCGCCATTTCCTCGACCACGTTGACGTTCGGGTAGTAGACATAACCGTCCTTGTTGGCCGCCGGATGGTTAGGCTCGTAGCGCGCCTCGAGGTTGCTCTGATCCTCCACCACGCCCAGCACCTGAACACCCTGACCGGCTTCACCCTGATCCTGGAACAACGACTGGCCGACGCCACCCTGGGCTTGCTGGAAGGTGGTGGCGAACACCGGGTGACGGGCACGGTAGGTCTGATCGATGCTCGATGAGACGGTCTCGGCGTTGGCAATGTTCGAAGCGACGGTGTTCAGACGCGTGGTCTGGGCACTCATGCCGCTACCGGCAATGTTGAAGACACTGGCGAGGGACATGACTTACTCTCCGCGCAGGGCCGATACCAGCCCTTTGAATTTACTGTTGAGCAGCGTAAAGCTGGCCTGGAAACCCACGGCATTTTCTGCGTAGCTCGACTGCTCGAGCTGGGCATCAACGGTGTTCTGGTCGATCGACGGCTGCATCGGCGTGCGGTACTGCAGGCTTTCGTCACCCACGCTCAGGCCTTCGGCCTCGATGTGCCGGCTGTTGGTCCGGTCCAGCGAGAAATGACCCTTGCTGGTCTTCTCGGCCTGGGCCGCCAGGACCGAAGCGAAGTCCATGTCGCGCGCTTTGTAGTTCGGCGTATCGGCGTTGGCGATGTTGTTGGCCAGCACTTCGGCACGCTGAGCGCGAAAGCCCAGTGCCTTTTCGTGGATGCCAAGCGCTTTGTCGAAGCTGATGCTCATGTCGGGGAAACCTTCGAAGGTTTTTCGTTGACTGAGCTAGAGCAAGAGCCATGCCAAAAAACAAAACCCCGTAAATACGGGGCTTTGGGAGAGTTGCCGCTGGCGGCAATGCCAGAAAAGTGGCAAAAGTGCGGCAAGCGGCAAGCTTCAAGCGGCAAGAAAAAGCCAGGCGGTGCACGATCTGCTCTTTCTTGCCGCTTGAAGCTTGTAGCTTGCCGCTAAGGCCTATTTGGCCTGATAGATAATCCCCGGACTGCACTGAACCATCTGGTAATGATCCGGCAGACCGTTTAGCGCTTCGGAAGCGCCCAGAAACAGATAGCCACCCGGCTTGAGCGTGCTGTGGATACGCAGCAGGATGTCTTTCTTGACCTGGGCCGAGAAGTAGATCAGCACGTTGCGACAGAACACGATATCGAACTTGCCAAGGCTGGCGTAGCTGTCGAGCAGGTTGAACGAGCGGAACTCCACGCGACTGCGAATCGGCGCCTTGACGGCCCAGCGCCCCGGCCCCTTCACATCGAAGTAGCGCTGCAGGCGCTCCTGCGACAGGCCGCGGGCAATGGCCAGACTGTCGTACTCACCCGTCTTGCAGTTGGTCAGCATGGTTCCGGACAGGTCGGTGGCAACGATCTGCGCACCCATCTTCAACTGGCCAATATTGCTACGCTCGAACTCGTCGATCGCCATGGAGATCGAGTAAGGCTCCTGGCCCGAGGAACACGCGGCCGACCAGATACGCAGGCGCTGGCCCGGATTGGCCTTGATCTGCTCGGGCAACACCTTGTTCTTCAACACTTCAAAGGGATAGGTGTCGCGAAACCAGAGGGTTTCATTGGTGGTCATGGCATCCACCACCTGCTCGCGCAAACCACTGCGCGGCTGGCTCTGGATACGCTGTACCAGTTCAGTCAGGGACTTGATGCCCTGCTGCTCCATCAGCTTGTTGAGACGGCTGGAGACCAGGTACTGCTTATTTTCGCCCAGCAGGATGCCACAGGCTTTTTCCAGGAAGACCCGGAACTGTTCGAAATCCAAATTACCCGTAGACAATGATGCCGCCTCTTAAATCGTGTGAACCGCCAGGGGCTGAACCCCTGGCCGTTAGTGCGTGGCCTTGATGCGATCGACGACGCGCTGGGCGAGGTCGTCCGGCTTGAACTTGGCGAGGAAATCATCAGCCCCGACCTTCTTGACCATCGCCTGGTTGAACACCCCGGAAAGCGAAGTATGCAGGATGATATGCAACTTTTGCATGCGCGGGTCGCTACGGATCTCGGCAGTCAGGGTGTAGCCATCCATCTCCGGCATCTCGATATCGGAGATCATCATCAGGAATTCTTCTTCCGGACGCTTGCCCTCATCCACCAGATTGCGCAGGTACTGGAGCGCCTGGCGACCGTCATTGAGCGCCACCACTTCCACCCCGACCGTCTGCAGGCAACGACTGACCTGCTTGCGCGCCACCGACGAATCATCGACCGTCAGCACCCGCAGCAGTACCGCCTTGTCCTGCACCTCGGCATCGACCACGCCGGCAGAGATCGACTCGGAGGTCGGCGCCACTTCAGCGAGGATCTTCTCGACGTCGATGATCTCGACCATCTTGTTGTCGACCCGGGTCACGGCGGTCAGGTAGTGATCGCGGCCAGTCCCCTTGGGCGGCGGATGGATCTCTTCCCAGTTCATGTTGACGATGCGCTCCACCGAGTGCACCAGAAACCCCTGGGTCTTGGTGTTGTACTCGGTGATGATCACGAAGCTCTTGCTGACATCTTCACTCAGACCGGGCATACCGGTCGCCATCGCCAGATCCAGGATCGGGATGGTTGCCCCACGAATATTCGCGACACCGCGCACTACCGGGTTGGACTTGGGCAGCACCGTGAGGGGTGGGCATTGCAGCACCTCCCGCACCTTGAACACGTTGATCCCATAGAGTTGCCCGCCATTGAGACGAAACAGCAACAGCTCCAGGCGATTCTGCCCCACCAGTTGCGTGCGCTGGTTCACCGAATCCATTACACCAGCCATGCCAGACTCCTTAACGTTTCTGCCTTCTTATTAAAGTCGGCACGGGCTTTGCTTTTTTGAGCGTCATGTACATGAAAACGACATTTTCCCGACGCCTGACCCGCCCGCTGCCCAGCTATTTTGCCGTGCTGTGCCTGCTGGTACCCGGGGTTCGCCCGTTGGCTGACGCTTTCACCTTGCCTGAACAGCTTATCGGCGTCACCCAGGGGTTTCTTGAATTCACCGTGGAAGACTACCTGGCCAGCAGCCAGACCGAAGGACGCTACGAAATTCAGGTCAACACCCTCGACCCGCGCCTGCGCATGCCGCTGTGCGACCGGCAACTGGACGCCAGCCTGGAAAGCCCGGCCCAGCCATTGGGCCGCGTGACGGTAAGGGTTCGTTGCAACGGCAACTCTCCATGGACGGTGTTCGTGCCCGCCCAGGTACGTCTTTTTCGCAACGTGGTCACCGTGGTACGCCCGCTCAAGCGCGAAAGTATTGTCGGCGAGCAGGACGTGACCTTGCGCGAACGCGACGTAGGCCTGCTCAACCAGGGTTTTCTGAGCAACCTGGACCAGGCGGTCGGGCTCAAAGTTATCCGACCAACGGTCATGGATCAGGTGCTGACACCCCAACACCTGGAACAGGCCGAAGTGATTCGCAAGGGCGATCAGGTGGTCATCACCGCCCGTAGCGGCAGCCTCAGCGTGCGCATGCCGGGCGAAGCCCTGAGCAAAGGCGGTCAGAGCGAGCAGATCCGGGTGCGCAATCTCAACTCCAAACGGGTGGTCAAGGCCAGGGTAACCGGGCCGGGCCAGGTTGAAGTGGCCATGTAAACGAGTAAACAACGAAGAACTCTGGCGATCAGGAACTGCTTTTCCTAAACTGTGTCCCAATGGATGCCCAGAACGGACCGCGCATGCTGTAGATCAATTGCGCCCTAAAGTTTTTTCAGGATTGGCCGAAAACAAGGCAAGCGTCCATATACCCAGAGGTTTTCTGATCATGGTCATCGACTTCAGTCGTTTGAATAATTCTCCGTCAGTGACGGGCGGCCTGCGTGCCGGCAGCAGCCAGGAAAGCGCTGCCAGCAATCGCGCAGGCCAAGGCCGACACCGTCGTCCAGGGCGGCGCCAGCGGCGAAGCTGTACACCTGAGCCACGAGGCCCAGCAGTTGCAAAAGGTCAGCGACAAGCTGCGCGACCAGCCGATTGTCAACAGCGCCCGGGTGGCGGAGTTGAAACAGGCCATCGCCGACGGTAGCTACCAGGTCGACAGCAATCGCGTCGCCAGCAAACTGCTTAATTTCGAAGCCCAGCGCTAGCCTCTGGCGCGCTGACTTCAGGACGCTTGAACCAAAGAGCCAGCCATGCACGACACTACCTTGCTGCAATTGATCGAAGACGACTTTGCTCCAGCGCAACAATTGCTCGAATTGCTGCAGACCGAGGCGATTGCCCTGCACGGCCGCGACATGCCGCTGCTGGAAGAGATCCTGGCGCGCAAGCAGTCGCTGGTAATCCTTCTCGATCAGCAAGGTAAGCGGCGCAGTGAACTGCTCGCAAGCCTTGGCCTGAGCCAGGACCGCGAAGGTGTCCAGCAACTGGCCAGCCAATCGCACCTGGGCGAACTGCTCCTGCAACAACTGGATGTCCTGGGCAAACTGCTTGCCGACTGCCAGGCCGTCAACGAGCGCAATGGCCGCGCGATTCAGCTTCAGCAGAGCACTACAGCCAATCAGATCAAAATCCTCATGGGTGGCGAATCGCCGTCGCTCTACGACGCTCGTGGGTCGACCTCGCCCCTTGCCAAGCCGAGGGCGCTCAGCCAGGCTTGATTCCCTGTATCAAGGCACGGAACATACTGGCAAAATGCCGTTACTTGCGTGTGCCCGTTTTTTGTCTGGAGATTGACGACCCGTGCTAGATGCCCAAGATGCTCCGCAACCGCCCAAGGTGCTGACGACGCCGATGGAGATCGCCTCAAATTTGCGGATGCTACAAGAGAGCCATGACCCGCTGATCATCACCTTCCACGAACGCAGCCAGCGCTTTCAGAGCTACGTGGTCGAGGTCGACCGCGAAAACAATCGCCTGGCGTTTGATGAAATGATCCCGCGCGACGGTGAGCGCTACCTTGAAAATGGCGAGCCGTTCCGGGTCGAGGGTTTTCATGATGGCGTGCGTATCGCCTGGGAGTGCAACACCCCGCTGAGCATCAGCGAAATTGACGGCCATCGCTGCTACCGTGGCGCACTGCCGACCGAGGTGGCCTACCACCAGCGTCGCAATGCTTTTCGCGCCGCACTGAAGCTGTCGCAACTGGTCGACATCAAGCTCGACGGCGACAAGCTCAAGGGTAATGGCGAACTGCGTGGCAAGTTGCTGGACATCTCCGCCACCGGCTGCAAGCTGCGCTTTGAAGGCAATGTCGAAGACCGCCTGCAACTGGGCCAGGTCTACGAGAAGTTCGCCTCGGGTGCACCGCTGGGCTTGTCCCAGGTTGAGGTGGAGCTTCGCCACCTGCATTTTGAAGAGCGCCTCAACGCCACCTTCGCGGGCGTGCGCTTTCATAACCTGAACGGGCAGATGCAGCGCAAGATCGAAACCTTCGTCTACCAGCTGCAGCGTGAAGCGCGGCGCTTCGATAAAGACGATTACTGAGTAAGCCTCGCAATCTGGTAGGAGCGGATTTATCCGCGATGGACGACAAAGTCGTCCCCTTTCCCTGTGAAGGGGGACGCTATGCGCCCCATCGCGGATAAATCCGCTCCTACCATAAAAAGACAGTTGCTCCACCCTGGGTCGGATTCACACCGGTGCCGGTTTCTCCCCAGCCTCACCAGCACCACCCTCCTCCTGATCGTTATCTTCCTCAGTATCCTCAGCCGCCACCGGCGCCTGCATCTGATCCTGCACCACCTGCTCGTCAACCCGAGGATCGAGTGCTGCCGACAGTGGCGAACCCGCCGCCGGCATAGCCACGTGATTGAGTGGTGCATCGTCGACCTGGTGCAGCCCGGTGACCGCCTTCGGACGAATCCGCCAGACCAGCACCAGGGCGAAAAAGACAAAGAACGCGTAGAGCATCTGAGTGCCGAACATCTTCATCAACACGCCTGCTGCCAGCGGCCCGATACTGGCGCCAACACCATAGGTCACCAACAACATGGCAGTCAGCGAAACCCGACGCTCACTTTCCACGTGGTCGTTGGAGAACGCCACTGCCAAGGGATACAGGCAGAACTGCAGCAATGACACGGCGAAGCCTGCGACAAACAACACAACAAGCGGCACCGACGGCATGATCGCCAAGGGCAACGCAGCAATAGCCAGACCTACCGCGACGCTACGGATCAACACCGCGCGATCATAGCGATCCGACAGCCAGCCCAGCGGCCACTGCACCAGCAGGCCAGCGAAAATACAGCAGCCCATGAACAGACCGATGTACTCGGTGCTGAGCCCTTGCTTGGCCGCATACAGCGGTGCAAGGCCGTAGAAGGAACCGACGATCAGCCCGGAACCCAGCACCGTACTCAAGGATTGCGGCACCCGCTTGATAAAGAAACGCGGCTCCATCGGTGCAGGACGCAAGGGCGCCGGGTGAATGCGCCGGGTCAGCGCGACCGGCACCAGGCACAAGGCAAAACACATGGCCACCAGCATCAGCAATTCTGGTCCCAGTTGCGGGTGTGCAACCAGAATCAGTTGACCCAGCACCAGCCCCAGGTACGAAGCGATCATGTAACCGCTGAACACTGCACCGCGTTGCTTGGCATCGGCCTGTTCGTTGAGCCAGCTCTCGATGACCATGTACTGACACATCATCCCCAGACCGACGATCACCCGCAGGAACAACCAGGCCGGCAGCCAGCTGACCAGACCATGCCCGAGCACCGCCGCACCGACGATACCGGCGCAGGTGGCATAGGCACGGATGTGCCCGACCCGGGCGATCAGGCGGTGGCCAATCTTGCCACCCAGCGCCAGGCCGAAATAGTTGGCGGCCATCAGCGCACCGACCCAGAGGCTGTCGACATGATCGGCAGCCAGGCGCAAGGCCAGGTAGGTACTCAACAAGCCGGAGCCAATCAACATCATCAGCGCAGCAAAATACAGTGCGCGAAAAGACTTCCAGATCTGTCGCATCAGCGTCCCGAACGGCCCCTTGAGCAGGTGGAAAAACTGCTTGAAAGCATAAGTGAAAAAACCGCCGCTGCAGCTCCGGGAAGTAAAAAAAGACTACGCCTGAGCCGCCAGCACACGACGCTCCCACGGGGTGATTTCATCAAAGAAACTGCTCAGCTCCATCGTCTTGGTGGCGATGTAGCCGTCTATGAATTCCTTGCCGAACAGTTCCCGCGCCAGCTCGCTACGTTTCAGACGCTCAAGCGCTGCATGCAAGGTACATGGCAGGCTCAAATGATCCGGCACTTCAAACTCGCCCTGGATCGCCGCGGTCGGCTCAAGCTGCTGTTCAATGCCATGCAAGCCGGCGGCAAGGCTGGCGGCAATCGCCAGGTAAGGATTGGTGTCGGCCCCCGGCAAACGGTTCTCGACCCGCCGCGCCACCGGCGAACTGGCCGGGATGCGCAGGCCGGCAGCACGATTGTCCTCTGACCAGCAGGCATTGTTGGGCGAGGCATAGGGGTGGCAGAGCCGCTGGTAGGAATTGACGTTCGGCGCAAACAACGCAGTGAAGTCGGCCATGCACGCCTGCAAACCACCGATGAAATGATGGAAGGTCGCCGTCGGTTTACCCTCGGCATCACTGAACACGTTGCGACCGCCGTTGATCTCTACCAAGCTCTGGTGAATGTGCATGGAACTGCCCGGCGTATGCGCCAGGGGTTTGGCCATGCACACCACGGTCAGACCATGCTTGAGCGCGACTTCTTTGAGCAGGTGCTTGAACAGCAGGGTCTGGTCGGCCAGCAGCAATGGATCGCCATGCAGCAGATTGATCTCGAACTGGCTGACGCCCATTTCATGCATGAACGTATCGCGCGGCAAGCCCAGGGCCGCCATGCACCGATAGACCTCATTGAAGAACGGGCGCAGGCCATTGTTGGAGCTGACGCTGAACGCCGAATGGCCCTCTTCGCGACGACCATCCTTGCCCACCGGCGGCAGGAACGGCTGATGCGGATCGGCATTCGGGGCGAAGACAAAGAACTCGAGCTCGGTCGCCACCACCGGCGCCAGGCCGCGCGCGGCGTAACGGGCGATCACCGCCTTGAGCAGGCCGCGGGTGGACAGGCCGGAGCTTGCGCCGCTCAGTTCGACCGCATCACAGATCGCCAGGGCGCGGGGTTCGTCGCTCCAGGGCAGGCGGTGGATGTGCAGGGTGTCGGGTACCAGCGCCAGGTCGCCATCGTCGCTGCCGTAGAAGCGCGCCGCCGGATAGCCACCCATGATGCACTGCAGCAACACCCCACGGGCCATCTGCAAACGGCGGCCTTCGAGAAATCCCTCGGCGGTCATTACTTTGCCGCGCGGTACGCCATTGAGGTCTGGCGTAACGCACTCGATCTCATCAATGCCCGTCAATCGCTCCGCGAGAGAACACTGGCCACTGGTCGTCATGACGCTATCCTTATTGTTTTCGCATGCCGTGAACGGCGACAGCTACAACATAGGCGCTAGGCGTTCGGAATTTCAAGCACCCAGGCAGGGTGTGATCATAATTTTCTACAGGCAGCCACCCGCTGTCACCCCGGCAAGGTCAAGCCGTTGGCAGGCAGTGGCAACGCAGTCTTATAGCGCACCTGCTTCAAGGCAAAACTGGAGCGAATGTTGGCCACCCCGGGCAAGCGCGTCAGGTAGTCGAGAAAGCGCTCCAACGCCTGGATACTCGGCAGCAGCACGCGCAACAGGTAATCCGGATCGCCTGTCATCAGGTAGCACTCCATGACCTCCGGGCGCTCGGCGATTTCTTCTTCAAAGCGGTGCAGCGATTGTTCCACCTGCTTTTCGAGACTGACATGAATGAACACATTGACGTCCAGCCCGAGCACTTCAGGGGCCAGCAAGGTCACCTGCTGGCGAATCACGCCCAGTTCTTCCATGGCCTTGACCCGGTTGAAACAGGGTGTAGGCGACAGGTTTACCGAGCGGGCCAGTTCGGCGTTGGTGATCCGCGCGTTTTCCTGAAGGCTGTTGAGAATACCGATGTCCGTGCGATCCAGTTTACGCATGAGAGAATTTCACCTGTTTTTTGTCTTTATAAGGAATGTTTATCCGCAAGCCCGAACAAAGGCAATGAACTTGAGAGAAATATTCTTCAGGCGCCCGAATATCATGTAGGACAAGACTGACTCCCTAGTCACAAGCCGGGGTTTCAGCAGCGACCGCTTCAAAGCTCAACAAAAACACAAGACAGAGCGAGCGTAAAAAAGCATGAACGAGTACGCCCCCCTGCGTCTGCATGTGCCCGAGCCTACCGGCCGGCCAGGCTGCCAGACTGATTTTTCCTACCTGCGTCTGAACGATGCCGGCAAGGTCCGTAAACCTCCCGTCGATGTAGAAGCCGCCGATACCGCGGATATCGCCTATAGCCTGATCCGGGTGCTGGACGACAAAGGCAATGCCCTGGGCCCGTGGGCCGAGGACATCAGCCCCGACGTCCTGCGCCAAGGCATGCGCACCATGCTCAAGACCCGGCTGTTTGACAGCCGCATGGTGGTCGCCCAGCGCCAGAAGAAGATGTCCTTCTATATGCAGAGCCTGGGCGAGGAAGCCATCGGCAGCGGCCAGGCCATGGCCCTGAACCGCAGCGACATGTGCTTCCCGACCTACCGCCAGCAGAGCATCCTCATGGCCCGCGACGTGTCGCTGGTGGAGATGATCTGCCAGCTGCTGTCCAACGAGCGCGACCCGCTCAAGGGCCGTCAGCTGCCGATCATGTACTCGGTACGCGAAGCCGGCTTCTTCACCATCAGCGGCAACCTCGCGACCCAGTTCGTCCAGGCCGTCGGCTGGGCCATGGCCTCGGCGATCAAAGGTGATACCAAGATCGCTTCGGCCTGGATCGGCGACGGTGCCACGGCTGAATCCGACTTCCACACCGCACTGACCTTCGCCCACGTGTACCGTGCGCCAGTGATCCTCAACGTGGTCAACAACCAGTGGGCGATCTCCACCTTCCAGGCCATCGCTGGCGGTGAATCGACTACCTTCGCCGGTCGCGGCGTGGGTTGCGGTATTGCATCGCTACGGGTCGACGGCAACGACTTCATCGCCGTCTACGCTGCCTCGCGCTGGGCTGCCGAACGCGCCCGCCGCGGTCTGGGCCCGAGCCTGATCGAGTGGGTCACCTACCGTGCCGGCCCGCACTCGACTTCGGACGATCCGTCCAAGTACCGTCCGGCCGACGACTGGAACCACTTCCCTCTGGGCGACCCGATCGCACGGCTCAAACAGCACCTGATCGCCATCGGTCACTGGTCCGAAGAAGAGCACCTGGCGGTCACCGCCGAGCTCGAGGCCGAGATCATCAAGGCGCAGAAAGAAGCCGAGCAGTACGGCACCCTCGCCGGCGGCCAGATGCCAAGCCCTGCCTCCATGTTCGAGGACGTCTACAAGGAGATGCCGGAGCACCTGCGCCGGCAGCGCCAGGAACTGGGGATCTGACATGAACGATCACAACACCACTATCCAGTTGGAAACCGCCATGGCGACTACTACCATGACCATGATCCAGGCCCTGCGCTCGGCCATGGACATCATGCTTGAGCGCGATGACAACGTGGTCGTCTATGGCCAGGACGTTGGCTACTTCGGCGGCGTATTCCGCTGCACCGAAGGCCTGCAGACCAAGTACGGCAAGTCGCGGGTCTTCGACGCACCGATCTCCGAAAGCGGCATCGTCGGTACCGCCGTTGGCATGGGTGCCTACGGCCTGCGCCCGGTGGTCGAGATTCAGTTCGCCGACTACTTCTACCCGGCCTCCGACCAGATCGTCTCGGAAATGGCGCGCCTGCGTTATCGCTCTGCTGGCGAGTTCGTTGCCCCGCTGACCCTGCGCATGCCTTGCGGCGGTGGTATCTACGGTGGCCAGACTCACAGCCAGAGCCCCGAGGCAATGTTCACCCAGGTGTGCGGCCTGCGCACGGTGATGCCGTCCAACCCCTATGACGCCAAGGGCCTGCTGATCGCCTCGATCGAGAACGACGACCCGGTGATCTTCCTTGAGCCAAAACGCCTGTACAACGGCCCGTTCGACGGCCACCACGACCGCCCGGTAACCCCATGGTCGAAACACCCGGCCGCCGCCGTCCCCGATGGCTACTACACCGTGCCACTGGACAAGGCTGCTATCACCCGCCCCGGTAACGACGTGACCGTACTCACCTACGGCACCACGGTGTACGTCTCGCAAGTGGCTGCCGAGGAAACCGGTGTCGATGCCGAAGTCATCGACCTGCGCAGCCTCTGGCCACTGGACCTGGAAACCATCGTCGCCTCGGTGAAAAAGACCGGCCGCTGCGTGGTTGTCCACGAAGCCACGCGCACCTGCGGTTTCGGCGCCGAGCTGATCGCGCTGGTCCAGGAACACTGCTTCCATCACCTCGAAGCCCCGATCGAACGCGTCACCGGTTGGGACACCCCCTACCCGCACGCGCAGGAATGGGCGTATTTCCCCGGTCCCTCACGAGTGGGCGCGGCATTGAAACGGGTCATGGAGGTCTGAATGGGCACGCACGTCATCAAGATGCCGGATATCGGTGAAGGCATCGCACAAGTTGAACTGGTGGAGTGGTTCGTCAAAGTCGGCGACACCGTCACCGAAGATCAGGTCGTGGCCGATGTCATGACCGACAAAGCCACCGTGGAAATCCCCTCGCCAGTGAGCGGTAAAGTACTGGCCCTGGGTGGGCAGCCCGGTGAAGTCATGGCGGTGGGCAGCGAGCTGATCCGCATCGAAGTGGAAGGTGCGGGCAACTATCAGGAAGGTGCAGCACCCGCACCTGCCGCTACCGCTGCCGTTGCGACTCCGGCGCCAGCTCCGGTTGCAGCCAGCAAACCTGAAGCCCCTGTCGAAAAGCCGGCCCCCGTCGCAGCAGCTGCATTTGCCAGCCCGCAACACTCAGCGCCCATCGTGCCGCGCGAAGCCAGCGAGCGCCCACTGGCCTCCCCGGCCGTGCGCAAGCGTGCCCTGGATGCCGGTATCGAACTGCGTTATGTACACGGCAGCGGCCCGGCCGGACGCATCCTCCACGAAGACCTGGATGCCTTCCTCACCCAGCCGACCCTGAGCACACAAAACGCACCGGGCGGTTACACCAAACGCAGCGACAGCGAGCAGGTTCCGGTCATCGGCCTGCGCCGCAAAATCGCCCAACGCATGCAGGATGCCAAGCGTCGCGTTGCCCACTTCAGCTATGTCGAAGAGATCGACGTGACCGCGCTTGAAGAACTGCGCGTGCACCTCAACAAGCAGTGGGGCGAAAGCCGCGGCAAGCTGACCCTGTTGCCGTTCCTGGTCCGCGCCATGGTCGTCGCCTTGCGCCAGTTCCCACAGATCAACGCCACCTACGACGACGAAGCTCAGGTCATCACCCGCCACGGCGCGGTGCATGTTGGCATCGCCACCCAGGGTGACAACGGCCTGATGGTACCGGTGCTGCGCCATGCCGAAGCCGGCAGCCTGTGGAGCAACGCTGGCGAAATCGTGCGCCTGGCCAATGCTGCGCGGGGCAACAAGGCCAGCCGCGAAGAACTGAGCGGCTCGACCATTACCCTGACCAGCCTCGGCGCGTTGGGCGGCATCGTCTCCACGCCGGTGGTCAACACCCCGGAAGTGGCCATCGTCGGCGTCAACCGTATGGTCGAAAGGCCGATGGTGATCAACGGCCAGATCGTGATTCGCAAGATGATGAACCTCTCCAGCTCGTTCGATCACCGCGTGGTCGACGGCATGGACGCGGCACTCTTCATCCAGGCCATCCGCGGCCTGCTCGAACAACCTGCCAGCCTGTTTGTGGAGTGACCATGCAACAGACTCAAAACACCACCCTGCTGATCATCGGTGGCGGCCCTGGCGGTTATGTCGCGGCCATTCGTGCCGGCCAGCTGGGCATTCCTACCGTCCTGATCGAAGGCCAGGCCCTCGGCGGGACCTGCCTGAACATCGGCTGCATTCCCTCCAAGGCGTTGATCCACGTCGCTGAACAGTTCCACCAGACTCAGCAGCACAGCCAGCAGTCGAACCTGGGGATCAAGGTTTCACCCCCGAGCCTGGACATCACTCAAAGCGTGGCGTGGAAAGACGGCATCGTTGACCGCCTCACCAGCGGCGTCGCTGCCCTGCTGAAGAAGCACGGGGTCAAGGTAATCCATGGCTGGGCGAAAATCCTCGACGGCAAAAGCGTCGAGGTCGATGGCCAACGCATCCAGTGCGAACACCTGCTGCTGGCCACCGGCTCCAGCAGTGTCGAGTTGCCGATGCTGCCGCTGGGCGGTGCGGTGATTTCTTCCACTGAAGCGTTGGCGCCAAAAGCCTTGCCCAAGCACCTGACGGTAGTCGGCGGTGGCTACATTGGCCTGGAGCTGGGTATTGCCTACCGCAAACTCGGCGTCCAAGTGAGTGTGGTCGAGGCCCGTGAGCGCATTTTGCCGACCTATGACAGCGAGCTGACGGCCCCGGTTGCCGAGTCGATCAAAAAGCTTGGCATCACTCTGTACCTGAAGCACAGCGTCGAAGGTTTTGATGCCGACAGCAAGCGCCTGCAAGTACGTAATCCGGCGGGCGAGTTGTTGCAGCTGGACACCGATCAGGTGTTGGTCGCAGTAGGACGCAAGCCACGTACCCAGGGTTTCAACCTGGAAAGCCTGGCGCTGAAAATGAACGGTTCGGCCATCGCCATCGACGAGCGCTGCCAGACCAGCATGCGCAACGTCTGGGCCATCGGCGACCTCAGTGGTGAACCGATGCTCGCCCACCGGGCCATGGCCCAGGGTGAGATGGTCGCGGAAATCATTGCCGGCAAAACCCGTCGCTTCGAACCTACCGCGATTGCCGCGGTGTGTTTCACCGACCCGGAGCTGGTGGCGGTCGGCAAGACCCCGGAAAACGCCGAACAGGAGGGTCTGGACTGCATCGTTGCGCAGTTCCCCTTCGCGGCCAACGGCCGGGCCATGACCCTGGAATCAAAAAGCGGTTTCGTGCGCGTGGTCGCGCGTCGCGACAATCATCTGATCCTCGGCTGGCAGGCTGTCGGTGTCGGCGTATCGGAACTGTCGACCGCCTTTGCTCAATCGCTGGAAATGGGCGCACGCCTGGAAGATGTGGCGGGCACCATCCATGCCCACCCGACCCTCGGCGAGGCAGTCCAGGAAGCGGCATTGCGCGCACTCGGTCACGCCCTGCACCTGTAGAACACTGAAGCGGCTACGGCCGATTTGACCCGCTGCGCCCAGGTGCAGCGGGTATTTTTTTGCTTGTTCGACAGCTCGGCACACTAGTTACAACTCAAACAGATAGTTTAGAAAATCTATCCTTTACCCTCAGAGATGATCGTTTCTCCTCAAGCAGAAAGCTAAATACCATCCAGGTCACAAAACCTGAATCACTTTAGTAAATCTTACCTTTCTGCCGGGGAAAAACATGAACCACGCCTTCTCGAGGCCGTTAACACTGACCACCCTTGCCCTGCTCTGCGGCATTGGCGGCCTTTACGCCTATGACAGCCATCGCAAACAGGCAGCGGCACAAGCCGCACTGACTACCGGCGAAGCAGATGCCGTGCCGGTGGAAGTGGCCTCTGTCCGCAACCAGGTGCTGCCGGCCACGGTCAAGGCCATCGGTACAGTGGTCGCCGATCATCAGGTGCTGGTTGCTGCCGAAGTGGCCGGACGCATCACCAAGGTGCTTTTCACCAGTGGCCAGACCATCAGCGCCGGCACCCCGCTGGTACAACTCAATGACGGTCCGCTGCGCAGTGAACTGGAACGTCGGCAGGTCGCTTTGCGCCTGGCCCAGACCCACCTGGATCGTGCCAAGCGCTTGCGCGGGCAGACCCTGTCCGATGCCGAGTACGAACAGCACGTGGCCGCCTATGACGAAGCCCGCGCACGGGTTGCCCAATCGCAAGAAGACCTTTCCCAGCGCCTGGTACGCGCGCCTTTCGCTGGCGAACTTGGCCTCAGGCGCATCAACCTTGGCCAATACGTGGAAGCCGGCACGCCGATTGCCACGCTGACCGACAACCGCGTGCTGCACATTGATTTCACCGTCCCCGAGCGCCATCGCGCAGCGCTGCAGACCGGCCTGCAAGTACGCGTCCAAGGCGACGGCGACAGCACCCCGACCATCGCCGGGCAAATCACTGCAATCGACCCGCAGGTAGCCAAGGAAAATCACGCCATACGCGTGCGCGCCACCCTGCACAAAGACGCACAAGGCACTTTGTGGCCAGGCAAATTTGCCCACGTCGTGCTTGAGCTGAGCCCCGGCCCCGCCGTCACCACCATTCCTACAGTAGCCCTGGAATCCTCGCTGTCCGGTGAGCGCCTGTATGCCCTGCGCACTACCGATGGAGCGCTGCGTGTGCAGCTGATTTCGGTACGCACAGGTGCGCAATCGGACAGCCACACCGAAGTGCTGGGCAGCTCGCTCAAGGCAGGTGATCTGGTGGTCGTCGCCGGCCAGATCAACCTCCAGGACGGCGTTCTGGTTACCCCCCGCCAATCCGAGGCACTCGCTCCAGGGACCGAGACTGTCGGCTCCTACACCGGTAAAAAGGAATAGACCGCCATGGCTTTCACCGACCTGTTCATTCGCCGTCCGGTGCTGACGCTGGCGTTTGCCCTGCTGATCGCGCTGATCGGCATACGTGCATTGATGGATTTGCCCCTGCGCCAGTACCCCAAGATCGAAAGCGCCGTGATCACGGTCACGACAGAGTACCCCGGCGCCCCGGCCGACCTGATGCAAGGTTTCGTCACCACCACCCTGGCCCAGGCGGTCGCCACTACCCAAGGCGTGGAATACTTGAGTTCATCCTCAGAGCAGGGGTTGAGCACCATCACCGCCTACCTGCGCCTGAACGCCAACTCTGATGCGGCGCTCACCGAAGTACTGGCCAAGGTCAACGAGGTGCGTTATCTGCTCCCCGAAGAAGCCTACGACCCCGTCGTCGTGCGCCAGGCTCCCGGCGCGATCGGGGTTATTTACGCCGGCTTCAGCCCTGAGCAAGGCGAGCCTCTGACCGGCATCACCGACTACTTGATGCGTGTGGCGCGACCGATGCTGACCACCGTCGAGGGCGTGGCGGCTGTCAACGTACTGGGCGGGCAGAACCTGTCGATGCGTATCTGGCTGGACCCGTTGCGCATGGCGGCTCACGGCATTACTGCGGCCGATGTTGACCGGGCTATCGAAGAAAACAACTATCAGGCAGCACCCGGCCAGATCAAAGGCGCGCTGGTGGTTGCCAACGTACGCATCGACACCAACCTCAACACGGTGGAAGGCTTCAAGCGGCTGGTGGTGAAAAAGGGCGAAAGCCTGGTCCGTCTCGAAGATATTGCAACGGTCGAAATCGGCACGCAAAGCCGCGACCAGATCACCGGCATGAACGGTGAAGCAGCGGTGTACCTCGAGGTCATGGCTACGCCAGGTGGTAACCCGCTGACGATTTCACGCCAGGCCAGACAGGTACTCGACAAACTGAACCTGCCTCCCGGGGTGAAGATGGCCATCCCCTACGATGTCACCGTGTTCATTGATGCGGCGATTGACAACGTACTGTTCAAGTTCGTGATTGCCGGCCTGGAAGTGGTACTGGTGATCTTCCTGTTTCTGGGCTCCATGCGCGCGGTCGCCGTACCTGTGCTGAGCATTCCGCTGTCACTGCTCGGCGCTGCCGCGATCATGCTCGCCCTCGGTTTCAGCCTCAATCTGCTGACACTGCTGGCCATGGTTCTGGCCATCGGCCTGGTGGTCGATGATGCAATTGTGGTGGTGGAGAACGTCCATCGACGCATGGAAGAAGGCGAATCATCGTTACAGGCAGCCAAGAACGGCGCTCGGGAAATTGCTGGCCCGGTGCTGACCATGGCGGCAACTCTGGTTGCGGTCTATGCGCCGCTGGGGCTGATCGGGGGACTGACCGGCGCGCTGTTCAGCGAGTTCGCCTTTACCTTGGCAGCCGCCGTCGCAGTTTCAGCAATCGTCGCTCTAACCGTCTCTCCGACGGTGGCCTCCAAGCTGCTCCAGCATGACTCACCCAGCCGTTTTGCGCGCACCGTCGAGTCCATCACCAACCGCGTGGTAAATGCCTATGACCGTGTGCTGGGCAAAGTCCTCAAGGATGTTCGCTTGGCGCTGATGATTGGCCTGGGGGCGATGCTGAGCCTGCCCGTGCTGTTTAACGGCCTGCAGTCGGAGCTGGCCCCAGCCGAGGACCAGGGCGAAATCGTCGTCGACATGAAAGCGCCACAAGCCAGTAGCCTGGAGTTTCTTGAAGCCCAGGCCAAGCGTGTCGAGGCGACCTTGCTATCAATTCCGGAAACCGGCACCGTCTATATGGTGGCAGGCGTTGGTGCCTCGTTGAACAAAGGCTGGGCCGGCGTAATGCTCAAGCCTTGGGGTGAACGAGAGCGCTCGGCTGACGAAATCATGGCTGAACTACAAGGCAGCCTGGCTTCCGTGGAAGGCATCGCAGGCTCGGCCTTTCTGCCTGCCCCCCTGCCCGGATCAGTAGGTGGTTTTCCCGTGCAACTGGTGCTGACCTCTGCAGCCAGGCATGAGGACGTCTACGACAACATGGAACAGGTCAAGGCCGCCGCTCGCAACAGCGGGCTGTTCGCCTTCGTCGACTCCGACCTGACCTTTACCAACCCTACCGTACTGGTGCGTGTCGACCGTTCCAAAGCCCATGACCTGGGCCTGGACATGAAGGAAATCGGCGACACCTTTGCCCGCCTGGTGGGTGAATCCTATGTCAACCGTTTCGGCGCCCAGGGCCGTTCCTATGATGTCATTCCACAAGCACCGCGAGACCAGCGCCTGACCGCAGAATTTCTCGAAAGCTACTACATCCGCACCGCCAGCGGCGGGCAGGTGCCGATTTCCACGGTGATCACTCTGGAGCGAGGGGTCGAGGCCAACGCCCTCACTCAGTTCAATCAACTCAATAGTTCGACCCTGGTAGCGATTCCGGCGCCTAACGTCACCCTCGGCCAGGCCGTGGCGTTCCTGCAGCAGGAAGCAGCCAAGCTGCCAGCGAACTACCAGCATGACTTCCTCGGCGAGTCACGTCAGTACCTGCAAGAACAGGGCGGCTTTGCGCTTACCTTTGCCTTTGCCCTGGCCTTCATCTTCCTGGTCCTGGCGGCTCAGTTTGAAAGCGTGCGCGACCCTCTGCTGATCCTGACGACTGTCCCGCTCGCGGCCTGCGGTGCATTGACCGCAATGTTCTTCGGCTTCGCTACGTTGAACATCTACACCCAGATTGGCCTGGTGACGCTCATAGGCCTGATTGCCAAACACGGGATTCTCATCGTCGAGTTCGCCAATGCCGCCCAGCGCAGCCTGAACCTGGACCGGGTCGAGGCCGTACGTGCCGCCGCCCGTACCCGCATCCGCCCGATCCTGATGACCACTGCAGCAATGATTGGCGGGCTGCTACCGCTGCTGTTCGCCAGCGGCGCGGGTGCCGGCAGTCAGCGCTCGATCGCAGTGGTACTGGTGGCGGGCCTGATGGTCGGTACCGTGTTCACCTTGTTCGTCCTGCCCGCGGTATATGCGCGCTTTGGCCGGCAACTGGCAGACAAACCATCACCGGCGAGCGCCCACGCGCTGCACACAGCCCCTGATCACCTCTGACCTACATTCAGGAACGCTCAGCGAAAAGGACATCCAATGGCACACATCAAAAATACCCCCGTCCCCACGAGCATGCGCGTAGTGCTGATCCTGGGTCTGCCCTTCGTCATAACGGTACTCAGCGGCTGCTCGCTCACACCCGACTACGCACTGCCCGACGACCCCGGAACCTGGGTGTACAAGGAGGCGCCAGCACTCCCGCACAACCAGGCGGGCTCCTGGAAACCGGCGCAACCGGCTGAAGCGCAGTTACGCGGCCAGTGGTGGCGAGTGTTTGACGATCCGCGCCTCGACCAGCTGGAAGAACAGGCGGCGCTGGCCAACCCCGGATTACAGGCTGCCGCCGCCCGGCTCAAGCAAGCACGCGCGTTGCAACGTGATGCCCGGGCAGAAAAAGTGCCACGCCTTGATGCCGCATTCGGCCCTTCACGCCAGCGCGAGTCGGCCGCCTCACTTGGCCTGCCCGACGGCGGCCCGGCCAATACGTTCACGCTCTGGCGCGCAGAGATGGGCATCAGCTATGAGGTTGACCTGGCCGGAAGGATCGACGCGCATATCGAGGCCGCCACGGCTGAACTGGAAAAAAGCGGCGCGCTGTATCGCTCAGTGCTGTTGGCCCTGCAGGCCGATGTGGCCGAACATTACTTCCTGATTCGCGAACTGGACACCCAGCTGCATGTCTATCGCCGCACCCTGGAATTGCGCAACGACACCTATCGTCTGATCAAGCATCGTCACGACAACGGCGATACCGGCGAACTCGACCTGGTGCGCGCGCGCAGTGAACTGGAAGCCGCACGCTCCGAAGCGCTTGGGGTCGAACGCGATCGCGCCTTGGCAGAGCACGCCCTGGCGATCCTGCTGGGACTTGCGCCGGCGACCTTCAGCCTCGAACCCCGGTTGCTGGCTGCAAAAGATATTCAGATCCCGGCGGGACTACCCTCTTCGTTACTTGAACGCAGACCGGATATCGCCGCTGCAGAGCGCGCCATGGCAGCCGCCAACGCGCGCATCGGGATTGCCAAAGCAGCGTTTTTCCCGAAACTGGAATTGACCGCCTCGGGCGGTTTCGAATCCAGTGAGCTGGGTAATCTGTTCGAGTGGTCGAGCCGAACCTTTCTGTTGGGCCCGCTGGCAGGCGCCGTCATGACCTTGCCGCTGTTCGATGGCGGACGTCGCCAGGCGGGTGTGGAGTATTCACGCGCCGCCTACGAGGAGGATGTGGCGCACTACCGAGAAGTGGTGCTCAAGGCATTCGCAGAAGTCGAAGACAACCTTGCGCTGTTGCGCATCATGGCCGAGCAACGCTACGCACAGCAGATCGCCCTGTCAGCGTCGGAGCGGGCTGCGCAACTGTCCCACCTGCAATATCGCGAAGGCTCGCATACCCAACTCGACACCATTGATGCGGACCGTACCCTGCTCGCCCAGCAATTGGCGAGCGCCCGCCTCAACGGCGATCAGGCGCGCTCAACCGTGCGCCTGATCCGCGCCCTGGGCGGTGGCTGGGAGGATGCCCGGCGAAAACAGCATGCTGTTGTCAGTAATTGATTGAGTGCCGCCCCGGTTACGCGCCGGGGCGGCTCTATCATTCACACCCCAGGCAAAGCCGCCATGCCCTGGGCTTCGGCAACGACCCAGTCAACAAACGCCTGCACCTCAGGACGCTGAAGGGCATCAGGACGCGTGACCACGTAATAGGCAAAGCGCGATGGCCAGGGTTTGTCGAGGGCCACAACCAATTTGCCGGAGTCGATATCTTCCTGGACATGGGTATCCTGAACCAGGGCAATACCCTGCCCCGCCGCTGCCGCACGCAACAGCAACAGATCCTCTTCGAAACTCATCCCGCGCCGCCCTTCATCCCCCACTTGCACACCATGGGCCTGCAACCAGAGTACCCAGTCGGCGCGATCGCCATCTTGCAGCAAGGGGTAATTGAGGCAATCGGCAGGTGTACGAATCAGCGGTCCTTTGTCGAGCAACCCAGGACTTGCGACCGGCAACAATACCGGTGCCATCAGCCTGATCGACTCCAGCCCCGGATAGCTGCCCAACCCATGACGCAGCGCCACATCGATTCTGTCGCGTGTGAAGTCGACCATCTTCGACGACGCTTCGACGCGCACTTCTATCTGTGGATACAGCTCACTGAAGCGCCCGATTCTCGGTACCAGCCAGGCCGACGCGAAGGAGGGAACGGTGCTGATGGTGAGGGTCTTTTCAACCGCCAGGGACTCCAGGGTTGCCAGCGACTTTTCGATCTGGTCAAAACCACGCAGTAGGCCCGGGTGCACGCGTGCGCCCGCCTCGGTCAGGTAAACCCCATGGCGCCCACGTACAAACAGCGCCACGCCGATGCGCTCTTCAAGCAAGCGTATCTGCTGACTGACCGCTCCCGGCGTGACCCCCAGGCTTTGCGCCGCAGCCTTCAGGCTTCCCAGGCGCCCGGTTTCGGTAAAGGCACGCAGTGCGAGCAAGGGTAAGACTGCGCCCATGTTTTCATCCTCAGTTTAGAATTCCTAACGCCACAATAGAGAATTGATCGTTTCTCAATCAAGCAGTGCCTGACTAGGATAGCAACTGAGGCAGTAACTAGACAGTAGCCAATCTAAGGTAGGCAGTGGAACATGAAGACCCCTGATTTGATCCTTTATACCGACAGCTCACCTAACGGATTCAAGATCACCATCGCCCTTGAAGAACTGGGGTTACCGTACTCGCTCAGGCATGTGCATATCGATCAGGGCGAACATCGCGAACCTGAATTTCTCCAACTCAACCCTCATGGCCGCATCCCAGTTCTGGTCGACGAAGAGCCAGGCATCACGCTGTTCGAGTCCGCGGCAATCCTGTTGTACCTGGCTGAGAAAACCGGTCGCTTATTACCGAGCGATCCGGCAATGCGCTGGTCTGCGATCAAATGGTTGATGTTTCACGCCTCGAGCATGGGCCCGCTCCTTGGTCAGCGCGTGCACTACGAGCTGTTCGAAAGCACTCCGAACGAAGCCGTCATCCAGCGCTACCGACGCCTTACCGAAGCCGCCTTCGCCACCCTGGACAACCAGTTGCAGGACAACCTCTGGCTGGCCGGACCTGAATACAGCATTGCCGACATAGCCACCTTCGGCTGGATGCACATCGCCCGCATCATCGATTTCGACTTCAACGACTTCAGCCACCTGGGCGCCTGGTTTGACCGGGTCAGCCAGCGCCCTGCAGTGCAACGCGGCATCAGCTTGCCGCAACCGGCAACCGGCCCCTGACACTTTGCCCAGAAGAGACTCGACATGAATGAGACCGTGATACCCGCCGCCCACGCAACTACCTGCGGTGCCAGTGCGCCAGCCTTTGCCGGGCACCCCGGCTACAGGCGGATGTTCGCCGCAGATCAACTGACGCTGGGCATCTTTCTGCCATTGCGTTTCTATGAGGGTGACATGAGTATCCTCGCCGGCCAGGCCGACCTTGTCAGCGAAATCGATCGCCTCGGGTTCGCGGCCACCTGGGTACGCGACGTGCCGTTGTTTGACCCGTACTTCGGCGATGCCGGACAAGTCTTCGACCCCTTTACCTACCTGGCTTACCTGGCAGCCCGAACCAAACGCATCGCTCTGGCCACAGGCAGTGCGATCTTTTCCCTGCGCCATCCGATCGACCTGGCCAAAGCGGCGTCGACCATCGATCAGCTGTCTGGCGGACGTCTGGTCATGGGCATCGCCTCCGGCGACCGTCCTGTCGAGTTTCCGGCTTATGGCCTGGAGCACAGCGAGCGCGGCGAACGTTTTGCCGATGCGGTGCAGTACTTCCGCCAACTGCTGCAAAGCCCGGAAAAACCGATCACCTCCCCCCTCGGCCACCTGAGTGGCGCGCAGCTCCTGCCCAAACCTGCCACGGGCAAGATCCCACTACTGGTCACTGGCTCGTCGCGCCAATCGATGCAATGGCTGGGAGAGCATGCCGATGGTTGGCTGACCTACCCACAGTCAACGCACACCCTCATGGGCCCGCGACAACTGGCGGACAAAGTCCGTGCCTGGCGCAGTCACATTCCAGACCAGGGCTTTCGGCCCCATGTCACCAACGAGTGGATCGACCTGGACGAAGACCCGAACTGCCCACGTACCGCGCTGCGCGGTGGCTATGTGCTCAAGACCGGTCGCAAGGGCTTGATTGAACTGCTCGGCGAGTGGCGCGATGCCGGGGTGAATCATGCCGCGCTCGGCATCCACCTGGCCCGACGCCCGGCGCAGGACATCATTCAGGAGCTGGGCGAAGAGGTCCTGCCGCTGTTCCCCGCCCACGACGGGCCGCTGCCCCTGGCACAACACTGGTAGTGCCGCCCAGGGGACCTGTGGGAGCTGGCGAAGCCGGCGATGGGCTGCATGGCAGCCCAAACGCCAGGCACCAAGGCTTCACAAGCAGACACCTGCTACTCACTCACCCGGTCTTTGCCAGCCGCCTTCGCCCGGTACAACGCCTGCTCGGCCCGCGCCAGCATCTGCGCCTGATCCTCGCCTTCAAGGCGCTGTACCACGCCATAGCTCATGGTCAATTGGCTCGCACCTATCGGCGGTGCCTGCTCCAGCGCCTGGCGAATGGTGATCGCCAACCTGCGCGCATCGTCCAGGGATGCGTCGACCAACACCACGGCAAACTCATCACCACCCCAGCGTGCCAGCAGGTCCGTTGTGCGCAGACAACGCCTGACCCGCGCTACCAGATCGACCAGGGCACTGTCACCGCACGCATGACCGTAGCGATCATTGATCTGTTTGAAGTCATCCAGATCCATAACGATCAGCGCCAACGACTGACGAAAACGCCTGGCCCGCTCACATTCCTGCTGCACAACTTTTTCCAGCCGATAGCGATTGGCAACCAGAGTCAGGGCATCACACTCGGCCAGGTCGCGATTCTCGTCCAGCTGGCGCTGCAATTGCTGATTGACCCAGGACAACTCGCGCGTACGCTCGGCAACCAGTGCCTCCAGTGACACGTTCTGCTGCTTCAATTGCTCCAGCAATCGCTTGCTGGCGTCGATGTTGCGATGGGCGCCGAGCATCCGCGCCACCGAGCCATCCGCGTTGCGCGCGATGACATGACCGCTGTCTTCAATCCACAGATAGCTGCCATCCTGGCATTTGCAGCGGTACTGCACCCGATACTGTTGCGCACGCTGGGTGATATAGGCCTCGAAGTGCTCCATCACCCGCGGGTAATCGTCGGGGTGAATGACGCTCTCCCAGGTGAACACCGAGTTCTCCAGTGAGTGGCTGGCATAACCCAGCATCCTGTACCAACCCGGGTTGCGGTAGACATAACCGGTGTTGGCATTCCAGTCCCAGATACCGTCACTGATCAGATCCAGCAGGGTTTGCAGTTGCGCGTGCTCGAACGCTATGAATGGAACATTCGGTGCTGCCGATTCAGGTGCTTGACTCATGGACCTTCTCCCTTGTCCGGACAACGTCATCCCAGTCTTGTCTTGAAACTGTCTCGCGGTTTGATTTGCCGTCGACGGCAAGGGATTTCCCCTTCAAGGCAAGATTGCTCCGGGGATGCGTCAACCGCACCTCCCCGTAACCGTTACTATATTAGAGCCAAAAGGGCTGTTGACCAGTTGGCACAGGTTTTGCCCTTTGTGGATCGTATATCTGCATTCGATCAAGGAGAGCGATCTGGTGAGCATCATCAATGCAACGGGCTGGCAGCCGCTGGCGATCAACCCTGTACGCAGCACTACCGAGGCAGGTGCTGAACAACAGGCACACTTTCGCGCCCCGGTTGCCGCCAGCGGAACCGGCGCACAACAGCAAAGCCGCGGTAACACCGCCCAGCAGAACGCCGAGGATGCCCGCGAAGAAGCCTTCGCCAAGCTAAAGGTGCAATTGCAGAACCCTGATACCAGTCGACGCGAGCAAGCCAGTATTGCCGGATCCGATGTCACGGCCAGCAGTGCGGCCCAGGAGTTTCGCGACTACATGGCCCTCTCGCCTGCCGAGAAGATCAAACTCAAACTGCTGAACGAGCTGGGCATCACCCAGGAAGAGTTCGACGCCATGCCGCCTGAAGAGCAGGAGAAGATCGAGCTGAAAATTGCCGAACAGATGAAAAAGGAGACCGAACTGCAGTCTCTGGCCACGCTCAATGCGCACCTTCAGGGACCGGCACTTTCTGCCAAGCTGGCGGCGCAGCTGACATCCGGTGAAAACGGGCAGGAACAAGATCCGCTGGCGTGATCCGCCAATGGCGCTCGGTAACCCCGGTCGAACCTGAGGCAGGCAGCTGCCAGCCTCAGGCGATTCAGGCATGCACCCAGAAAGCGCTCTCGGCGAACTGCTCGCCCTTCCACCAATTTGCCCTGCCAGTGCCGTAACGAAAGTTCGTAGCGCCAGCCTGGCTTTGCAGGGGCGCGGTCACTTCGCCCGCCGAGTTGCGGCTGGCGCTGAACTCGGGCGTTTCGGGAACGACCATAACGATATGCCCTGACCTGCCCTCTTCCTTGCGGCGCGCCACGATCAACCCGATACCGCCCTGGTCGGCAACTTGTTGGAGCTTGCTCAGGGTGCCGGTCTGGCGCCAGCCGAAATCAGGCCCGAAGTCCCGCAACCAGCGAAACAGATCATTGGCGCGCATTTCAAAGATTGTGTCGCCGATCAGAGGCTCCACCGGTTTTCCGTTGGCAAGCGCAATGACAGCCCTTGACGCCCACCATACTCGCGGCAGATACACGCCAGCCAGGTGGCAATAATCGTGGCAGTAGATATTGCAGAAGGTCAGACCACTGTGCGGCTGATAGCGCTTGTGGGCAGCATTGTCTACCGCCAGCCATTTGATGATGGCGCCAAGCTCTGCACATAATGCGTCCGGCGTCGCGCCTTGTCGAGTCGGCTGGCCCGATTCATTCAACGAGTGGGCCCCTGCCGTGTCCACTCGTTTGGTCACACGCCCGGGCTTTCTGGGCATCGAGACCGCGACAATTGCGCTGGACGGTTGCGACACTGCCGGAGTGATGACAGGGATGCTGCTCGCATCGGACGCCGGAACGAGGAATTTCTGCGAGACAAAGCCGTGCAACAGCGCGCCAGACAAGGACGTCTCTATCTCACGAAAGCCACCTTGAGCTCTCCGGGTGACTGCCCGCACAGGGTGCCCGTCCGGCAAGTGACCAATTACATTGGCTTGGGCAGGGTCACTGATGCTCGGCTCGCTGCGCACCCGAAGCATGCCCTCGCGGGTGTCTACCCGGAAAAATTCACCTTCGGCAGTCAGTGGACTTGGCGGAATCATCAACGCCATTCCGGCTGCGGGCGCATTCAGCTGCGGCGTGTTTCCCGCCAAGGCTACGGTCTGGGCGAGCCGTATGAAGTCGAATATTTTCTCGCCATAAAAGTGCTCACCATCGAAATGCCCCTGCTGCAAACCCTTCCTCGGATTGAAACCACCCGTGTTGTAGGCAATGGCAACAGCCGCCAGCTCGTGAGTACTCAGCTCCGAGCGCCCCTGCAGCCCCAACTTCTTCAGCCCGCGCTGGAGCTCGCCGATGCACATGTCCAGGGTGTCATCAAAGTGCTCGTAGCGCCTTTCGAGGAAGTAATCGGGGTCTGCTTTGAAAAACTGCAGATCGCGTTGAAACATGCCAAAGCCATGGCAGAACTTGTTCGGCCTTTTGGCCACCGCAGCGAACCCGGGGATATGTACCGCCATATCGACCAGGGCCTGATGGGCCAGGTTGAACATCTCGGCGCCTCCGGGCACCGCGAGCAAATCTGATTTGTTTTTGGGGAATGCCGACCGGCCTTTGTCAGCGTCCAGCGTGTCGCCCACGCACAAGGCCAGGATCTCCTTGGTGGTCATTGATTTGCTCCGCAGGACCGACCAGACATGCCCGGTTTCCTGGCAGGCAATCGCAGTGATGAAGTCAACGGTGAACGGCAAGCCCGCAAGCCGGGGTGTAATCAGGGCCTGGAACTGCGTCTTGAACCACAACACGTCAGCGCTGTTGGGCATGGCGGCTCTCCCGAGAACAAATCAACTCGCATACGGATACCACCCGGACTGCGACTCGGGAAAACTGGTTACTTTTCAGATCCTTCTATGTTCAAGTAAAGCTACGAAGGAAAAAGCGTCAAGCTCTCGTTCAGACCTGATTGTGCTATCGAATTATTCGCGGAACGCATAAAGCCGATGGATGAAGACGATCAGCGCCCCAAGCAACATTGAGGCAGCAAAAATACCTACTCGTATCCAGTTCGTGACCGGAATGGAATTGTCTTTTGGAAACAACGTGATCTGGAAGAACGCTTCGGCTTTAGACAACAGATAACCGGCGACAAAGGCGGAAATGACTTTGGCAATGCCTTGAAATTGCTCTTTCTCTGCCGTTGAGAACGGTGCGAAAAGTATTCCCAATGCCCAGCCCACCAACGCACCGAGCAGGGCGATCAGGCGATTGATTGCTGTTCCATTTGGCTGCGGATTTTCCACATTCAGCGTACTGGTGAGTTCCCAGATTACGCTGGCAAAAACCAGAAAAAACAGCGTGGCAAAAATGACCGTACCCGGATTGCTACCCAGATGGCGCTGCAGCCTCTGATACCAGGTCAGTTGAGTACCATTTGGTAGGCGCATGATGCCCCCGGATAGCCAGTTTGTACCACTGCTTCAGCCAGTTTGATTTCGTTTTGAAATCATCCTCGCTGGCTTGAATCAGACTAGCCAAGCCAGCGGCGAAGTAAAGTTGATGGCTGCTGTGGGTCCGTAGTTCGTTACAGATAACTCATGATGAACGTCACTTCGGTATTCGCGGTACCCGCTTCAAGTCGGCTGTCGGGCAGGCGGTAGTAAGCGGCAGACAGCGGTATGCTGAAGTCGGTGCTGGTGGTGTTGAACGCGCTGAACGGGTACGCGGTATCCAGCGCGATAGGGATGCCCGCCTCACTCATCAGCTGCAGGCCGATACCTTTGGCCGTCGAGCCGGTATTCAGCGCGACGATACCCTTTTTCGAGTCGATGACCGGGGTGGTGGCCTTGAGTTGATAGGTTACTTTCTTGATGCCGCTTTGGCATTGCTGGAGTCTGAGATTGAATTTGATCACCCGCGGGGTGGCGCCAGCGTTGTCGAACTCCTCCAGGCGATAGTCGTCGCCCATTTGAACCGACACTGACGGGGACTGGCAGGAGGCGGTGTTCAGGATGATGGGGTTGGCCAGGTTGAACTTGATAAACACCAGGTCACTGGTCTGAAGATTGCCCAGATGGCCGGCGTCGATCTTGCTCTGCGATGACAGTTCGGCGGACTTGAAAATTTCAATACTGTAGGGTCCGCCGTTGGTTGTATAGGTACCTGCGCCCAGGTTAAACGGCGGAGGCATTATCGTGATATTCGGGTTGGGCGGCTTTACACGAAATGACAGTCCGGTCTTGCCCAGGGGATAATCGGAGCCGGAAGGTACGCCAAGGGAGGAGGCCATGGCGAATCCGTAGCGAGTTGCCGCCGTGCAGGTAAAGATGTGTTCGGCCGCTTGAAGGCTCTGCTCGAAAATGACGGTACCAATCGGGGCATCCCGAGGGGTCGTCAAGCTGCTAGCATCCACACTGGCGCCGAAGTTCAAGGTCACAGGCGTGTTGTGTCTATCGGAATATGTAAAGGCGCAATTCGCCGCCATTGCGCCCGACGAGTACACCAGCGCCATTACGGCAGCGATACTCAACAGCCGGCGCCGTAGTCTTGAAAGTTTCATATTGAAGTCGATACAGGTTGGCAGAAGGGACAGAAAGCTTAGGGTTCGCTCACGGCCGCGAACATAAGACACTTCTTAAAACCTCGGTGGCCTCTTGACTGCCAACCGCTCGACCACCTGGGACATCCTGGTATTCCAGGTGAACGTGATCAAAGCGAGAAGGCTCAAACTGGCGGAGTGCTGATTGAATATGGTGTCCCAGGGCAGGTTCGAACTGCCAACCTTCCCCTTAGGAGGGGGATGCTCTATCCAATTGAGCTACTGAGACACAGAGCCGGCAACGAGCGTTGCGCGACAGAGGACGGCGTGCATGTTAACCAGCATGTCGCCATTTGTCATGTCATCCGTGGGGCTTTTTGCCTGTGGCTTTTGCTCCATAGGCAGTGAGGATCGTGCATTTTGCAACAAGGCAGTGGGCCATTATTGCAGATTGCATGCTCATACCCATCAGAAAACCAGCTAATCGATTGATTTAAAAGGCTGGATAACCAGAACCAGACTGGCATGCAGCGTGCAATTTCCACTCTACAAACAGTGTCCGGCAACCGCCCTCACCTTGTGGAGCATGCTCGATGAACCGCACCCTGCTTCTGCTCAACGCACTGGCATTGGCCGTCCTGGCGGGATTTATTCTGCAACCGGAAGCCTCCGCAATCGCTTCTCGAACCCCGGTCGCGTCCGAAATGAATACACAATCGGAAGCGCTCGACACTGCCACTGGAAGGATCTCTGCTGCAGTGCAGTCATCGAGCCTGCGACCTGCAAGCGAGCAGCGGCTGGTGTTCTGAAACTCATCCACTGCCGAGCAGGCCCCGTTCACGCAACAGATCAAGCAGCCGCGCTACCGCATCATCGAGATAGGTGGAGTTATCCAGCAAACATACGTCCTGATCGGGCAACACCAGTTGCTGGCTGCGCGCCAGGCGCCGCTCGATATCCTCCAGGCTTTCCCGGCCACGCGCGAGTAAACGCTGGCGCAATACCTGCGGGTCGACCGTCAGCAGTATCGCGAGAAGATCCGGATAACGTTGCCGCGCCTCGGCCAGGTGCGCCCGCGAGCCATTGACCAGCACGGTGCGCCCCTGTTGCAACCAGCTGTCTATCTGCACCGGGATGCCATAGGCCAGGCCATTGGCCCGCCAATGCAAGGCAAAGTCGCCTTCGGCACACATTTGTTCAAAGCGCTCGCTTGAAACGCCAATGGCATCTTCGCCTTTGGCTTCGGCCGAACGGGTGATCACGCGGCGGGCGATTGCCACGTTGTGTGCCGCCAATGTTGCCCGGGCCGCATCGATCAATGAGTCTTTGCCGGCACCGGAAGGTCCCATCAAATAGACCAGGCGCCCAGGGAATGCTGTACGGGGCCCGGCGCTTGCGTCATGCTGCATAGCCACTATGCTCATCGGTAAGGAAGCCTGCGCATTCTAGTCGCTTTTCATGGCCTGTTTCGCCTGAAGGACGGGCAGATGAAAAAATGAAGACTTTTCAAACCAGTCCTCATTTCTGATAATTGGTACTGGCAAAACGCCTTTACTCGGTTCAATATTTGTCACAGAATTGACGCCAAGTAACCGGCGACAATGAGGCATGATTCCTACCTCATTCACAATTCAGGTTGAACATTTTGTCGCCGTGATGGTCGTATTGAAATCGTGCGGCCAATTTCGAGAACCGCTTCCCCTGAACTAAAACCGGTCAATTATATGCGCCCATTGAAACAGGCTGTTTATTCAAGCCGCACCGCTGACAAATTCGTCGTCCGCCTCCCCGACGGAATGCGTGAGCGCATTGCCGAGGTAGCGCGCCATCATCACCGCAGCATGAACTCGGAGATCATCGCTCGTCTGGAACAGAGCCTGATCCAGGAAGGCGCTCTGGGTGATGAACTGAGCATGCGCCTGGACAGCCCGGAGCTGTCGCTGCACGAACGCGAATTGCTGCAACGCTTCCGCCAACTTTCCCACCGCCAGCAGAACGCTCTGGTGGCCTTGATTGCCCACGACGTCGAGATGGCCGCTGACGCTTCCTGATGACCGACCCGCAATTGAAAAAGCCAGCGCAAGCTGGCTTTTTTGTGTCTGCGTTTCAATCAGACCTAAAGCAGGAAAATAGTGGCCAGGCCGAGGAAAATGAAGAAGCCGCCACTGTCGGTCATGGCCGTGATCATCACACTGGCACCCATTGCCGGATCACGCCCCAGCCGCGCCAGCGTCATGGGAATCAATACCCCCATCAGCGCCGCAAGCAACAGATTGAGGGTCATTGCCGCGGTCATCACTACACCCAGCGACCAGCTGCCATATAGCAGATAAGCCACGACCCCGATCACACCACCCCACACCAGGCCGTTGATCAAGCCGACCGCGAGCTCTTTGCGCATCAGTCGCGAGGTATTGCCGGGGCTGACCTGGTCGAGCGCCATGGCGCGCACGATCATGGTAATGGTCTGGTTACCGGAGTTACCGCCGATACCCGCCACGATCGGCATCAGCGCCGCCAGCGCCACCAGCTTCTCGATCGAGCCCTCGAACAGGCCAATCACCCGGGATGCGACGAAGGCGGTGATCAAGTTGATCGCCAGCCACGCCCAACGGTTGCGCAGTGAACGCCAGACCGAGGCGAAGATGTCCTCCTCTTCGCGCAGACCGGCCATGTTCAGCACTTCGGTCTCGCTTTCCTCACGAATCAGGTCGACCATCTCGTCAATGGTCAGACGCCCGATCAGCCGACCGTTCTTGTCCACTACCGGCGCCGACACCAGGTCGTAACGCTCGAAGGCCTGGGCCGCGTCGTACGCGTCCTCTTCCGGCTGGAACAGCACCGGATCGTCGGCCATAACTTCGGCCACTTTCTTCTCGGGGTCATTGACCAGCAGACGCTTGATCGGCAGCACGCCCTTGAGGATGCCGTCGTAATCCACCACGAACAATTTGTCGGTATGCCCTGGCAGCTCCTTGAGCCGGCGCAGGTAGCGCAGTACCACTTCCAGGCTGACGTCTTCGCGGATGGTGACCATCTCGAAGTCCATCAGTGCACCAACCTGCTCCTCGTCATAGCTCAGTGCAGAGCGTACGCGCTCACGCTGCTGGGCATCGAGGGTTTCCATCAGCTCATGAACGACGTCACGGGGCAGCTCTGGCGCCAGGTCAGCCAGTTCGTCGGCATCCATCTCCTTGGCGGCCGCGAGCAACTCGTGATCGTCCATGTCGGCGATCAGCGTTTCTCGAACCGAGTCGGATACTTCCAGGAGGATGTCGCCGTCGCGCTCGGCCTTGACCAACTGCCAGACAGTCAGACGGTCATCCAGGGGCAAGGCTTCGAGAATGTAAGCGACGTCAGCCGAGTGCAGATCGTCGAGCTTGCGCTGCAGCTCGACGAGGTTCTGGCGGTGAACGAGGTTTTCTACCAGGTCGTGATGATGACCTTCCTGGCGGTGCGTCAGGTCTTCGACCACGCGTTGACGCTGCAGCAGTTCGACCACCTGGGCCAGGCGATCCTGCAAGCTCTCTTGCGTCTTTTTTGCTTCGATTTCAGTCATAGGCGAACTCCACTCCCAGCAGCGGAGCACGCCGGGAGAATCAATCAGTCAGATCTTGATTGGCAAAACTTGCTATTGAGTAACTACTGGGTAAGTCCATGGTGGTATTCCACAAGCCCCGGCGGGGCTGACGGGCGCAATCATACACCGCTTGAGCTGTCAGGGTGCTGAAAAAATCTTGGCTAGAACAATCGTTTGCGAGACATAGTTAGGACAACCTGTGCTTCCATCAGTGCGACGGCTACCCGGTTAAAAAAAGCACATGTGCGCAAGAGAAAGTTAGAACGCGGAAAAGCAAAAAGCCCGCCTGAATAGGCGGGCTTTCTGTTGTATGGTGCACTCAGGAGGATTCGAACCTCCGACCGCTCGG
>JAVXRI010000006.1:0-119866 GCA_036643775.1 Pseudomonas sp.
GCAGTCCCGCATGCAAGTCACTTCTGGCTCGCAGCAATCGGACCTCGTCAACGAAGCCCTGTTCCAGCATTTGCCCAAATCGTAGCGCAATTCGTTCGTGCAACACGTGACGATCATTGGGCGCAATGGCCAGGCTGGCGACAGTATAGGGCAAATGACCCGCACCCGAAGGGCCTGCGGCGCTACTTTCCGCGTATTGACGCTGACGATGTGCTGTCATCGTCACACCACTGACCCGGTAAACCTCGAGCGCACGGATCAGGCGCTGGGGGTCATTGGGATGAATTCTGGCCGCCGACTCCGGATCGACCGCTGCCAATTGTTGATGCAGGCCCTGCAAACCAAGGCGTGCAGCCTCTTCTTCGAGTTCGGCGCGCACTTGTGGGTCGGCAGCTGGCATATCGGCCAGGCCTTCTAGCAGGGCTTTGTAATAGAGCATGGTGCCACCGACCAGCAGCGGTATTTTGCCGCGCGCGGTGATATCAGCCATGGCTTCGAGCGCGTCGCGGCGAAAATCGGCAGCCGAGTAGCTTTGCGCAGGGTCGAGGATATCGATCAGGCGGTGCGGATGGGCAGCCAGCACCTCTTTCGAGGGTTTGGCGGTGCCGATGTCCATGCCCCGATAGACCAGCGCCGAATCAACACTGATCAATTCGCAAGGCAGCACCTTGGTCAGTTCGATGGCCAGATCGGTCTTGCCCGCCGCAGTCGGGCCCATCAGGAATATTGCGGGAGGTTTGCCACTCATTTTATCGACCGCGCAGGAACAGTTTGTCCAGGTCGTCCAGGCCCATTTGGGTCCAGGTCGGTCGACCGTGGTTGCACTGGCCGCTGCGCTCGGTGTTTTCCATGTCGCGCAGCAGACCGTTCATTTCTGCCAGCGCCAGGCGCCGGTTGGCGCGAATGGCGCCATGACAGGCCATGGTGCCGAGCAGTTCGTTCAGGTGCGCCTGAATACGGTCACTGGTGCCGTACTCCATCAGGTCGGCCAGGACATCCTGGACCAGGCGATTGGCCTCGGCCTGCTTGAGCAGTGCCGGAATCTGCCGGATCGCCAGGCTTTCCGGGCCCAGGCGCTGCAGCTCAAAGCCCAGGCGCTGGAACCATTCGGCGTGCTCTTCGGCACAGTCGGCCTCGCGCTGGCTCAGGGCCAGTGACTCGGGCACCAGCAGCGGTTGGCCGCTAAGGCCTTCGCTGGCCATGGCCACCTTCAGGCGCTCGTACATGATGCGCTCATGGGCCGCGTGCATGTCTACCAGCACCAGACCCACGGCGTTCTCGGCAAGAATGTAGATTCCCTTGAGCTGCGCCAGGGCATAACCGAGCGGCGGGATATCACCCTGGCTGTCGGGCAATGCCGCAGGCACCGCGTCGTTCAGCGGCGAAAAGAATTCACGATAAACACTCTGCGCTTCGGCGGCCGGTACTGCCTGGGCCGGACGTGGGCTGTACTGATACTGGTAACCGCCACCACTGCCGCTGCCAGCGCCCACAGGACGCATCCCCGGCTCAGCCACAGGCTGCTCGAGCAGATTCGCCGCCAGGCGCATTTCACCCTGCGGGCCGAACTCGCCAGCCTCGATACCGCTGGGGCGAATGATTTCGCTGGTCGCAGCAGGCGCGGCCAGTTGATCTTCAGGGCGCACGTCGGCCAGGGCCCGGTGCAATGTGCCATACAGGAAGTCATGAACCATGCGCCCATCACGAAAGCGCACTTCATGCTTGGTCGGATGCACGTTGACGTCGACGCCGGTGGGATCGACCTCCAGGAACAGCACGAATGTCGGGTGCCGGCCATTGAACAGGACGTCGCGATAGGCCTGGCGCACCGCATGGGCAACCAGCTTGTCGCGTACCGCACGGCCATTGACGAAGAAATACTGCAAGTCGGCCTGGCTGCGCGAGAAGGTCGGCAACCCTACCCAGCCCCACAGGTGCAAGCCATTGCGCTCGATCTCGATCGGCAACGCCTGTTCGAGAAAACCAGGCCCGCAGATTGCCGCCACGCGCCGGGCGCGGGCCGTATCGTCGAGGGCTTCATGCAGGCTGAGGATACTCTTGCCGTTGTGGCGCAGGTGAAAAGCCACATCGAAACGCGCCAGCGCCAGGCGCCGGATCACTTCCTGCAAGTGATCGAACTCGGTTTTCTCAGTCTTGAGGAACTTGCGTCGGGCCGGGGTATTGAAAAACAGGTCACGCACTTCTACCGAAGTCCCGGCCGGGTGCGCGGCGGGCTGCACGCGCGGGGACATGTCGCGGCCTTCGGTTTCCACCTGCCAGGCCTGCTCGGCGTCGCGGGTACGCGAGGTCAGGGTCAGGCGCGCAACCGAGCTGATCGACGCCAGCGCCTCGCCGCGAAAACCCAGGCTCATCACCCGTTCGAGGTCTTCGAGATCGCGAATTTTACTGGTGGCGTGACGCGCCAGCGCCAGGGGTAGGTCATCGGCGGCGATTCCGCGACCGTCGTCACGCACCCGCAGCAGTTTGACGCCACCCTGCTCGACTTCCACATCGATACGCCGGGCACCGGAATCCAGGCTGTTTTCCAGCAGTTCCTTGATCACCGATGCCGGACGCTCGACCACCTCGCCGGCGGCGATCTGGTTCGCCAGCCGCGGGCTGAGCAGCTCGATCCGTGCGCTATCAGTCATTGCTGGGACGCCAGAGCAGTAGTGGGAATATTCAGGCTCTGACCGACCTTCAGCTCATCGCTCTTGAGGTTGTTGGCGGAGCGCAGGCTGGCCACGTTGACCTGATAGCGCACCGCGATCATGGCCAGGGTCTCACCTGGCCGCACGCTATGCTCGCGTGGCCCCTGGGCGATCTTGCCGCTGTCACGCAGGAACGCAATGTAGGTACCTGGCGGCGGGTTCTGCTGGAAGAACTGCCGTACGCCACTGTGAATCGAGCGCGCCAGGGATTGCTGGTGGCTCACGGTAGCCAGCTTCGCCGCCTCGTTGGCGTTGGAGATAAAGCCGGTTTCCACCAGGATCGAAGGGATGTCAGGTGACTTGAGCACCATGAAACCGGCCTGCTCGACCCGCCGCTTGTGCAGCGGCGTGACCCGGCCCATGTTGCCCAGAACCTTCTGCCCGACGTTCAGGCTTGAGCTCAATGACGCGGTCATCGACAGGTCGAGCAGAACACCGGCCAGCATGCGGTCCTTGTCATCGAGGCTGACGTTACCGGCACCGCCGATCAGGTCCGAACGGTTTTCACTGTCCGCCAGCCAGCGTGCGGTTTCCGAGGTGGCGCCACGATCCGACAGGGCAAATACCGAAGCACCGAAGGCCGCCTTGGACGGGGCGGCGTCGGCGTGGATCGAGATGAACAGGTCGGCGCCCTTCTTGCGGGCAATCTCGGTGCGCTTGCGCAGCGGAATGAAGTAGTCGCCGGTACGCGTCAGCTCAGCGCGAAAGCCTTTCTCGCTGTTGATCTGGCGCTGCAGTTCTTTGGCAATCGCCAACACGATGTCTTTTTCGTGTTGCCCCTTGGAGCCCGAAGCACCGGGGTCTTCACCGCCATGACCGGCATCGATGGCAATGACGATGTCACGCTTGCCATTGGGCACGGGGGTCAGCTTGATGGCCGGCTGCGCAGGCGTCACCGGCACAGCAGGAGCAGTGGCCACTGGAGGGGTTGGCGGTGGAGCGACGGCATCGGCAGCCTGGTCGTAAAGGTCGACTACCAAGCGATTGCCGTACTGGGCGTTAGGCGCCAGGACAAAGCTCTTGGGTGTGACCGACTTGCTCAGGTCAACCACCACACGCAGATCCGTGGGCGTACGCTGGGCCGAGCGCACGCTGGTAATCGGGGTATTGGAGGTGGATACCGTCAACGGCGCGGCCAGGGTTGCTCCATTGATGTCGATGACCAGACGATCCGGGGCGGTCAAGGTAAATACGCTGTGCTGTACCGGGCCCGAAAGGTCGAACACCAGCCGTGTGTTATCCGGCGCTCGCCATAGACGCATACTTTTGACTTGCGTGACGGCCAGAGCCTCGACAGTTACCGCCGTAAGCAGCAATCCTACGACTGCAACCAGTGCGCGAATGCGCATACCTATCCCCATTTTCTATTTGAATTCCAAGGCCAGAGCGGCACACCAGGCTTCGCCACGTGCCCCCTGCGGCGACAGGTTGAGCGAACGACCGCTCGCCTGGGGGCTTATGGTAATGGTCAGGTCGGGCTTTGGCAAAATACCCGCCCCCTTTTGGGGCCATTCGAACAGGCACAGGGCATCATTTTCGAAGTAATCGCGAATACCGATGTACTCCAGCTCTTCGGGATCGACCAGCCGATAGAGATCGAAGTGGAAGGCACGGATTTCGCCGATCTCGTAAGGTTCGACCACAGTAAATGTAGGGCTTTTAACTGCACCTTTGTGCCCGAGGCCGCGGATAATGCCCCGCGACAGTGTGGTTTTACCCATCCCCAGGTCACCTTCCAGAAAAATCACACCGTGACCTTTGGTCACCTCGGCGATACGTGTGCCGAAGCGCACCATGGCCTCTTCGTCGGCCAAAAACAGGGTTACACCTGACACGCTGAATGCTCCTCCAATAATTGACGAATCGCCGGCACCAGATCACTGGCCGCCAGCCCACGGCCTTGCCCCCCCAGACGCTCACCCGCGCAGGCATGCAGCCAGACACCCAGGCAAGCGGCATCCCAGCTCGACATCCCCTGGGCCAGAAGTGCGCCCAGCACGCCGCTGAGCACATCGCCCAGGCCCGCACCGGCCATCGCCGGGTGCCCGCGCTTGCACAGGGCAAGCTGCCCGGCCGGATCAGCCACCAGGGTGCCTGCGCCCTTGAGCACACATATGACCGCATATTTGCGCGCCAGTTTGCGTGCCGCACCGGCGCGGTCAGCCTGCACCGCCTCGGTGGCGATACCCAGAAGGCGCGCCGCCTCGCCCGGATGCGGGGTAATGATCGAGCCTGGCGCCAGCGCCAGCGGTGCGCTCGCCAACAGGTTCAAGGCATCAGCGTCCCACACCTGCGGCATCTTCGCGCCGGCAACCGCCGACAGCAAACTGCGCCCCCAGGCTGCCTGGCCCAGACCGGGCCCCACCACCACTACCGATGCACGCTCGATGGGGCGCATCAACTGGTTGGCCGAGTGCACCCCCAGGCTCATCACCTCCGGCAAGCGCGCCAGCGCGGAGGGCACCTGCTCGCTGCGAGTGGCCAACGAAACCAGCCCCGCCCCACAGCGCAACGCGGCTTCGGCGCTAAGCAAGGTGGCCCCGCCCGTGCCACGATCGCCGCCTACCACCAGGACATGGCCAAAGTCACCCTTCTGAGCCACAAGCGGGCGTGGCGCGAGTGGCGCCAGGACCACACCGGTGAGGATCTGTGGCTGGTTTGCAGGGTGTTTGGTCTGAGGCATGGGTCAAAGGCTCCGATGTCTGGCAGAATTATACGCACCTGAGTCTGCGTTGCCTTATTTCCCATGTCTTCTGCTACCCCCGATCTTCCCGCACTGGCCCAATCGATCAAGGATTGGGGCAAAGAGCTCGGCTTTGCCCATGTCGGCATTGCCGGGGTGGATCTGGCTGAGCACGAACAGCACCTGGAGCGCTGGCTGGAAGCCGGCTATCACGGTGAAATGGACTACATGGGCGCGCATGGCAGCAAACGCTCACACCCCGACCAACTGGTGCCAGGCACCCTGCGCGTGGTTTCCCTGCGTATGGACTACCTGCCTGGCGACACGCGCATGGCACAACAACTGGCCCATCCGGAAAAGGCCTACATCTCCCGCTATGCGTTAGGTCGCGACTACCACAAGCTGATTCGCAAACGCGTCCAGCACCTGGCCGAGCGCATTCAGAAAGAAATCGGTCCGTTCGGCTTCCGCGCCTTTGTTGACAGCGCTCCAGTCCTGGAAAAAGCCATCGCCGAGCAGGCGGGCCTGGGCTGGATTGGCAAGAATACCCTGTTGCTCAACCGCAAGGCTGGCAGCTACTTCTTTCTTGCCGAGCTTTTCGTCGACCTGCCGCTACCGGTCGATGCACCGCAGGTCAGTGAGCACTGCGGGCGTTGCACAGCGTGCCTGGACATCTGCCCCACCCAGGCGTTTGTCGGCCCTTATGTGCTGGACGCCAGGCGCTGCATCTCGTACCTGACCATCGAGCTGAAAAACGCCATCCCCGAAGAGTTGCGCGCGCTGATTGGCAACCGGGTATTCGGCTGCGATGACTGCCAGATCGTCTGCCCGTGGAACCGTTTCGCCAGGCCCACCGGGGAGAGCGACTTCAAGCCCCGGCATAATCTCGACAGCGCGGGGCTGGCAGAGCTGTTCATGTGGGACGAGCAGACCTTTCTCGACAGCACCGAAGGCTCACCGCTGCGGCGCGCCGGTTATGAACGCTGGCTGCGCAACCTGGCGGTGGGATTGGGTAATGCGCCTTCGACCATCTCGGTACTGGAAGCCCTCAAAGCGCGGCAGGACTATCCGTCGGAGCTGGTGCGCGAGCATGTGGAGTGGGCGCTGAAACAGCATGCCGCGCGGCAAGCTGGCTGATTACGCGGCGATCAATGCTCGTCGTTGTAATGAAACTTCGGCATTTCCCAGTGGAAACGAATCGCCAGCAAGCGCAGCAGCAGGCCGCCGAACAGGGTCAGCAAGATTGCCTGCTCACCAGGCACGTTGAAGTGCACGCACCCCAGATAGAACCAGGCCGCAGCAAAGGAAACACTCGCATACAGTTCGCGGCGGAAGATCAGCGGAATATCGTTACAGAAGATATCCCGGAGAATGCCGCCAAACACTCCGGTGATCACCCCGCTGATGGACGCCACCAGCATACCCTGGCCCATTTCCAGTGCGGTCATGCAGCCAATCAGGGTAAAGGCGACCAGACCCAGCGCATCAAGCACCAGAAACAATGAGCGCAAGTGACGCATCAACGGCGCGATGAAGATCGTCATCAGTGCGGCAAAGCTGGTCAGCACCAGGTATTCCGGGTGCTTGACCCAGGTCAGCGGGTAGTGCCCCAGCAACACATCGCGCACCGAGCCGCCGCCCAACGCGGTAACGCAGGCAATCAGCACCACGCCAAACCAGTCCATGCCGCGACGCCCGGCAGACAGCGCGCCAGTCATGGCTTCAGCGGTGATTGCAATGAGGTAGAGCATCAACAACATGGTGCAGATCCGTGCAATGGGGCGCGCAGTCTAACCAGTTGCCTCAGGCTCCAACAGGGGGCGCCGCACGGATTGTCTGTACAACCGTGCGGCAACGCGATCAGAACTTGATGAAGTGCTCGCGATAGTGGCGAAGTTCATTGATCGATTCGCGAATATCGTCCAGCGCCAGGTGGGTGCCACTCTTCTTGAAACCGTCACGCACTTCAGGTGCCCAACGTGCCACCAGCTCCTTGAGCGTCGAGACATCGAGGTTGCGGTAATGGAAGTAGTTTTCCAGGCCGCGCATGTGACGGTAGAGGAAACGACGGTCCTGGCAGATGCTGTTGCCGCAGATCGGCGACTTGCCTTTCGGTACCCACTGTTCCAGGAAGGCAATGGTCTGGGCCTCGGCCTCGGCCATGCTGACCTTGCTGTCCTTGACCCGCTGGGTCAGGCCGGAGGCGCCATGAGTGCGGGTGTTCCACTCGTCCATGCGCGCCAGCACCTCGTCACTGTGGTGAATGGCGATCACCGGCCCTTCGGCCAGGGTGTTGAGGTCGCTGTCGGTGACGATGGTGGCCATTTCAATGATGACGTCGTGGTCCGGATCCAGACCGGTCATTTCCAGGTCGATCCAGATCAGGTTCTGTGGGTTCTGCATGATTCTGCTCCTCGGTAGGTGCGCAGTTTAGCCTAGTGGAGCGTGCTAAACTCTTCGCCGTTTAATAATGCATGCCGAACACGGAACCTTCATGGCCAAACGCCAGCTCAATCGCCGCCAGAACTGGCGGATCGAAAAAATCCAGGGTGAACGCGCTGCCCGCGCCGCCAAACGCGAACAACAGACCCTGCAGGAGCTCGAAGGTGGTGACCTGGGCCCTGAACAACTGGGCCTGGTCATCGCTCACTTTGGCGTGCAGGTCGAGGTCGAGGCACAGGACGGTGATGACGCTGGCCAGGTGTTCCGTTGCCACTTGCGCGCCAACCTCCCGGCACTGGTAACCGGCGACCGGGTAGTCTGGCGCGCGGGCAACCAGGGTATCGGCGTAATCGTCGCGCAAATGCCGCGCAACACCGAACTGTGCCGTCCAGACAGCCGTGGCCAGCTGAAGCCGGTGGCGGCCAACGTCGACCTGATCGTAATCGTCTTCGCCCCGGCCCCGGAACCGCATGCCAACCTGATCGACCGCTACCTGGTAGCCGCCGAACACGCCGGCATTCACCCTCTGTTACTGCTGAACAAGGCCGACCTGATCAACGAAGAGAACGCCCCGGCGCTCAATGCGCTGCTGGCGGTGTACCGGCAACTGGGCTATCCGTTGCTGGAAGTGTCGGCCCACCATGGCGATGGCATGCAGCAGCTGCAGACGCGCCTGGACGGTCATATCAGCGTGTTCGTCGGCCAGTCCGGGGTCGGCAAGTCGTCGCTGGTCAACAGCTTGCTGCCCGAAGTGCAGACCCGGGTAGGCGACCTGTCGGAGTGGTCCGGCCAGGGCACGCATACCACCACCACGACTGCACGCCTGTACCACTTCCCCGGGGGCGGTGAGCTGATCGACTCGCCGGGTATTCGTGAGTTCGGCCTGGGTCACGTCAGCCGCGCCGATGTCGAAGCCGGTTTCATCGAGTTCAACGACCTGATCGGCACCTGCCGCTTTCGCGACTGCAAGCATGATCGCGAGCCTGGCTGTGCGCTGCTCAAGGCCCTGGAAGACGGCCGTGTGCAGCAACAGCGAATGAACAGTTACCGCTCGATCATTGCCAGCTTGCCCCAAGACAGCTACTGAAGGTCCGCGTGAGGCTCGCAATGAGCCTCACTGCGTCCAAGTAGGACGCGTCCGCAAGAAAAATTACCGAACAAAGTAGGACCATTCTTTATCGCAGGTGGTCCCTTGCCGTCATAAAAGCTTTCATTGATTGTCGACTTTCAGGTTCGCCCTTCCTGGCGAGCCCAGCCCATGCTCTGAGCCTGAAAGGAATCAACAATGACAATTCTATCCTTACGCATCAGTCACACAGCCAGCACACCAGGAGGGCCCACCTGATGCCGGTCGTTATCAGCTATCGGCACCAGGAACGTCTTGATGCCTACATCATCAATGAACGCTTGAAACTGGAAGGTATAGCCACCCACCTGGATCTGTTCGACGGTGACACCGGGCAGACCGCCGACGATATCAGCGGCCTGGTCTGTGGCAACATAGGTAATTGCACTCACCTGATCAGCGTTCTTTCCCGGGAAAACGCCGACACCTGGTGGGTACCTTTCCAGTTAGGCGCCGCCACACTCGGTAATCGCCGGGTAGCACTGTACCAATGTGCAGACAGCGCATTGCCCGACTACCTGGACAAGTGGCCGATCATGAGCTCACGCGACCATATAGATCTGTTCGTACTCGCTTACCACGACGAACAGACGTTCAAACGCTCGATTGCCAAAGAACAGCCTGGTGCCGACGCCACCAACCGCCTCAATGCCGGTTTTTTCCACGCTGACCTGAAAGCCAAGATCCGCCGCGGCTTCTGACGCTTAGTGCAGAAAGCACAACGCCCGTGAGCATCACTGCACACGGGCGTTGTGATCAGCGCACAGGACTACTCCTTGCTCTCATCCATCTTCAATACACCATCCTCGAAGATATTCAGCTTCTGACGCAGTTCACGGGGCTGCATCGGCTCTGCCTCGGGGGCTGGGGCCGGCGCGGCCGGAGCCGGGACATTTGCGTCTGGCACAGCGCCTTCAGGTACCACTGGCTGCGGCTGCTCACCTTCGATGGTGCGCTGGGCCTTCTTGGTCAGAACGATGATATCGATACGCCGATTGACCGGATTGAGCGGGTTCGCCCGGTCGAACAGCGATGACGAGGCATAACCGACCACCCGTGCAACCTGGGCATCCGGGTAGCCACCGGCGACCAAGGCACGGCGCGCGGCGTTGGCACGGTTGGCTGAAAGCTCCCAGTTGCCAAAGTCCCCCGTGCCTGCGTACGGCTTGGCATCGGTATGGCCACTGATGCTGATCTTGTTCGGCACAGCCTTGATGGTGTCGGCCATGGCCAGCAGGATGTCTTCGAAGTACGGTTGCAGGCGGGCGCTGCCCAGGTCAAACATTGGCCGATTCTCGGCATCCATGATCTGGATACGCAGGCCATCCTGGGTAATCTCGAAGAGGATCTGGTCCTTGAACTTCTGCAGCTGAGGGTTTTCTTCGACCTTGTTCTGCAATTCCTGCAATAGCAGTTCGAGACGCTCGCGCTCGACCTGTTCGGCCATGCTTTCAACCGTGCTCTGGTCCAGCGGGATACTGGCGTCCGGCGTCGGCTCGGACTTCTCTTCCGGATTGATGGTCTTTTCCGGCGCGAGCTGGGGCGAACCACCCAGGTCAATAACGTAGGGTGTGCCGCTTTCGGAAAAACCGATCGGGTCCTTGAAGTAGCCGGCAATGGCGATCTTCTGTTCCGGCGTGGCCGTGGACAGCAGCCAGAGCACCAGGAAGAAGGCCATCATCGCCGTGGCGAAGTCAGCGAAGGCAATCTTCCAGGCGCCACCGTGGTGGCCGTCGCCAAAGCGCTTGACGCGCTTGATGATTATGGGCTGGTTGTTTTCCATGACTCAGCGACCGCGAACTGCTTGTTCCAGCTCGGCGAAGCTCGGACGGTGAGCCGGGAACAGCACCTTGCGCCCGAATTCCACTGCCAGCGAGGGCGGCATACCGGAAGCCGAAGCCACCAGCGAAGCCTTGATGGCTTCATAGACGTTGAGTTCTTCCCGGGCATCCTGACGCAGCGCGGTGGCCAGCGGGCCGAAGAAGCCGTAGGCGGCGAGAATACCGAAGAAGGTACCGACCAGCGCCGCACCTACGTGCAGGCCGATGGATTTCTGGTCGCCATCGCCCAGCGAAGCCATGGTTACCACGATCCCCAGTACCGCCGCGACGATACCGAAGCCTGGCATGCCGTCGGCAATGCCGGTCACGGCATGGGACGGGTGCTCGAGCTCTTCTTTCATGCTCAGCAGCTCCATGTCGAACAGGCCTTCGAGCTCATGGGGGGCCATGTTGCCGGTGGACATGATGCGCAGGTAATCACAGATGAACGCGGTCATGCGCTCATCGCCCAGCACCGCCGGGTACTTGGCAAAAATCGGGCTGGCGGCGGCGTCTTCGATATCGGCCTCGATCGCCATCATGCCTTCGCGCCGGCTCTTGTTGAGGATCTCGTAGACCAGCCCGAGCACCTCGATATAGAACGTGTGGGTAAAGCGCGTACCAAACATCTTCAGCGACTTCTTGATTACATGCATGGTCATGTAACCGGGGTTCGCCTGCAGGAACGCACCAAAGGCCGCGCCACCGATAATCAGCACTTCGAAAGGCTGAATCAGTGCCGCAATTTTGCCGTGAGATAGAACATATCCGCCGAGCACACTCGCGAATACGACGATGATGCCGATAATTTTAGCCATAGATAGAAAGCACTTACTGTCGTGGTCAGGGTCGTGAGCGGAAGTTATTAAAACTCTTCTTCTACTTATCGGCAGATCTGCGCCAGACTATAGTCAGTCCAGGCGAAAAGCCAGTTCGGCCCCTCCAGCATGCCAATTGAAACCATCGTGCCAGATCAAATACCAAAAACACTCGATGCCTGGGTCAAGTTGCTCGATAGCGTTCGACTGCCGGTTCCTTTGGCCAGTTATGAGCGGGTGAAAACCGCCATCGCCGATAGCCGCCGCTCGCTGCGCGACATCGCCGAGTTGATGCAAGACAGCCCGGCCCTGGTGCTCAGCGTGATGCGCGAGGCCAACCACCACACCAATACCAGCACTGGCGAACCTGCCGAAAGCCTGGAAATCGCCCTTAATCGCCTGGGACTGACGCGCACGGCACAATTGCTGGAACGCCTGCCGGCACTCCCCGAAAGCGACATCGCGCCGACCTTGCGCCAGTTGCAGCTGGTCAGCCAGCACGCCAGCCAGCAGGCCAACGGCCTGTTCGCCAGCCGCCTGGCGCGGCTCTGGCAAGAAATTCACTGGGGCAGCCTGCTGTTCCTGTCGCCCCTGTGGCCACTGGCCCTGACCTTCCCCAAACTTCTCGAAGACTGGGAACTGCGGGTCGTGCACAAGGGCGAGTCGGCCCCGCAGGTTGAAAAGGAACTGTTCGGAGTGCGAGTGCTGAGCCTGTGCAAGGCGCTGGCCGAACACTGGCGCCTGCCGGAATGGGTTACCCGTGGCTATCACTTGCTGCAGGATGAACGCCGCTTGCTGGCCCAGGTGCTGCACATTGCTCGCGACCAGAACAGCCTGCACCAGCAGCGCCGCCTGGACGAGCGCCCGAATCTACGCCGCTGGTTCAATCAACCCGCCAACACCGTATTGCTGGCCAACGGCCTGGCGCTGGCGGCACAAGTGGGCTGGACCAACCTTCATGTTCGGCGCTGGCAACTGCTCACTGGCCTGTACCTGCAGGCTTCGATGGACGATGTGCAGCAGTTGGTCCACCAACAGGCAGCCACCAGTGCCCGTCATCATGCCGGCCCTGGCCTGTTTCACCCGGCGCAAGCCCTGCTCTGGCCCTGGCATCAGCGCCGCCTGCACCCCGGTCAGATCGCACCGCCGCCGCCTTCGGTTCAGGCCCTGGGAACCTGGCGCAAACTCTGCGCCGAGCTGTTGATCGAGCCCAGCCCGTTCAGCAATGCTATCCACATGACCACTGTGGCCCGAGATGCCCTGGTCGCCTGTGGCATGCAGCGGGTGATGCTGCTGATGACCGATAAGACCCTGAGCCAGTTGCGGGTTCATCAGATTGCCGGGGTTGCACCAGGTGCTGCCAGCCTGGTTTTGCCGGTTGAACAGAGCAAATTGCTTCAGCGCCTGCTGAGCTCGTCTGCGCAATTGCGCCTGACGCCGGAGAATCATGCGCAGTTCTCGGCACTGCTGCCCCCCCACCTGCGGACGTTGTTTCGCAGCGAACACCTGCTATTGCGCTCACTGTCGAGCAATGGCCGCGTAGTGATGCTGCTGGTTGCCGACCAAGGTGGAAAGCCGTTGGCCGACGTCAGCGTGCAAGCTTTTGGCAAAACCGCGCAATGTATCGAACGTGCGCTGAGCGCCTTCAGCAACCGCAGCACATGACCCATGCGCTACAATCGCCCCCTCTGTTCCGCTCTGGAGACTCTGGATGACTGACTTTTCTGGCTTGCCCCTGGTGATCGAGCCGGCTGACCTGCAAGCCCGGCTTGATGTACCAGAGTTGATCCTGGTAGATCTGACCAGCGCCAACCGTTATGCCAGCGGGCATATTCCGGGCGCACGTTTCGTCGACCCGAAGCGTACACAACTGGGTCAGCCACCTGCGCCTGGACTGCTGCCGGCCAAAGCCGACCTGGAAAAGCTGTTTTCTGAACTCGGACATAACCCCGACGCGGTCTACGTGGTCTATGACGACGAAGGCGGTGGCTGGGCCGGTCGCTTCATCTGGCTGCTGGATGTGATCGGCCACACGCGTTATCACTACCTCAACGGTGGCGCCCATGCCTGGCCGGCAAGCAACCTCAGCACCGAGGTTCCGGCCAACGCTACCGGCACGGTCACCCTGGTCCTGCACGAAGAGCCCACCGCCACTCGCGAGTACCTGCAAAGCCGCCTGGGCGCCGCCGACCTGGCGATCTGGGATGCGCGCAGCGCGGCCGAATACCGTGGCGAGAAAGTCCTCGCGGCGAAAGGCGGGCACATTCCCGGCGCGGTCAATTTCGAGTGGACCGCCGGCATGGACCTGAACAATCAGCAGCGCATCCGCACCGACATGCCCGAAATCCTCGAACAGCTGGGCATCAGTAAAGACAAGGAAGTGGTTACCCACTGCCAGACACACCACCGTTCCGGCTTTACCTACCTGGTAGCCAAGGCCCTGGGTTACCCGCGGGTCAAGGCCTATGCCGGCTCCTGGGGCGAATGGGGCAACCACCCGGACACGCCTGTAGAAATTTGAAGAATCAAGGAAACCCAATGAAATCCCGCTTATTCATCATCAGCCAGTACCTGCTGCCGCATCACCTGCTGTCACGTCTGGCCGGTTGCATTGCCGAATGTCGCGTGCGCTGGTTCAAGAATGCCTTCACCAGCTGGTTCGCCAAACGCTACCAGGTCGATATGTCCCAGGCCCTGGTCGAAGACCTCAGCGCTTACGAGCACTTCAACGCCTTCTTCACCCGCGCCCTGAAACCCGGCGCACGTCCGCTCGATGAAACGCCGGGCGCGGTCCTCTGCCCAGCCGACGGCGCTGTCAGCCAACTGGGCCCGATCGAACACGGTCGCATCTTCCAGGCCAAAGGCCACAGCTTCAGTGCGCTTGAGCTGCTCGGTGGCGACCCGGCCAACGCAGCCCCGTTCATGGGCGGCGAATTTGCCACCATCTACCTGTCGCCCAAGGACTATCACCGTGTGCACATGCCACTGGCCGGTACCCTGCGCGAAATGATCTACGTGCCGGGCCGGTTGTTCTCGGTCAACCAGACCACCGCCGAAAACGTACCGGAGCTGTTTGCCCGCAACGAACGCGTGGTCTGCCTGTTCGATACCGAGCGCGGCCCGATGGCCGTGGTACTGGTCGGTGCAATGATCGTGGCTTCGATCGAAACCGTCTGGGCCGGCCTGGTAACGCCACCCAAGCGTGAGTTGAAAACCTTCCGCTACGACGAAGCCAGCCGTGCACCGATCCACCTGGAAAAAGGTGCGGAACTGGGCCGCTTCAAGCTGGGCTCGACCGCGGTCGTGCTGTTTGGTCCAGAACAGATCAAATGGGCCGAAGAACTCGGCGCCGGATCGGCGGTGAGCATGGGTCAGCGTTTGGCCGTGCCTGCCCAGGCCTGAGCATGAAAAAGCCCGCAGCGATGCGGGCTTTTTTGTGCCTGGCTTTCGGGCCCTATCGCCGGCAAGGCCGGCTCCCACAAACTTACTGAGTACTGTAGGAGCTGGCTTTGCCAGCGATAGGGCCGCACAACGGCCCGGCTTTAGTTGCGGCCGTCGCGATCGCGGAAGCCCAAGAGATACAGCACGCCATCCAGGCCCAGGGTCGAAATCGCCTGCTTGGCCGACTGCTTGACCAGCGGTTTGGCGCGGAAAGCCACACCCAGGCCGGCGATGGCCAGCATCGGCAGGTCGTTCGCACCGTCGCCCACAGCGATGGTCTGCTCCATCTGCAAGCCTTCCTTGCGCGCCAGCTCACCCAGCAGGTCAGCCTTGCGCTGAGCATCGACAATCGGCTCAACCGCTACACCGGTGACTTTACCGTCAACCACTTCCAGCTCGTTGGCAAAGACATAGTCAATGCCCAGCTTGGCCTGCAGCTGCTTGGCAAAGTACGTGAAACCACCGGACAGGATCGCGGTTTTGTAGCCCAGGCGCTTGAGTTCGGCAAACAGGGTCTCGGCGCCTTCGGTCAGACGCAGCGAGGCACCGATTTCGTCGAGCACGCCAACGTCCAGGCCCTTGAGCAAGGCAAGGCGCTCTTTGAAGCTGGCGCGGAAGTCCAGTTCGCCACGCATGGCGCGCTCGGTGATTTCCGATACCTGCTCACCGACACCGGCGGCCTTGGCCAACTCGTCGATCACTTCGGCCTCGATCAGCGTCGAGTCCATGTCGAACACCGCCAGGCGGCGGTTGCGCCGGAACAGCGAATCCTGCTGGAAGGCGATATCGACATTGAGCTCCTGAGCCACGCTGAGGAACTCAGCGCGCAGGGCCTGTGGATCGGCGGGTTCGCCACGCACCGAGAACTCGATGCAACCCTTGCCCTGCTCGACCGGCGTATCCAGCGCCACACGACCAGACAGACGATCGATGTGATCGATATTGAGCCCGTACTTGGCGGTGATCGAGCTGACCCGCTGCAGTTGCTCGGCGGTGACCTTGCGGGTCAGCAAGGTCACGATGTGGCGTGCCTTACCCTGGCCTTCAACCCAGTTCTGGTAATCGGCTTCGGAAACCGGCGTGAAACGGACCTGTTGATCGAGTTCGTTACCCGCAAACTGAATGTTTTTCAGGACCGCCGAGGCCTTCTCGGTATCCGGAATTTCCACCAGGATGCCGAAAGACAGGGTGTCATGAATCACCGCCTGACCGATGTCGAGGATGTTCACACCACCCTGAGCCAGAACGCCGGTGATGGCCGCAGTAAGACCCGGACGGTCTTCACCTGTGATGTTAATCAGAACGATTTCGCGCAAAACGGGCTCCGACTCGTGGAAAAAACCACATTCTACCGATTTTCGCTGACCATCGGGCGCAGCGGATGCTTTGCCGGTCCTTGAGCGCTCGCTATACTGCGCAGCAACTTCTCCGACATAAAGAGCCGCGCTCTGTGAACCGGCCCACGCCCGTTAAAACCGACAACTTCTTCCTGCTGATTTTTCACGCTCTGCGCCAGCGCCGTGTGCCGCTTGCGCTGCGTATCGCCTGCCATAACGTGCTCCTGGTCGCGTTGGCACTGGTGATCTATGCCTGCGTGATGGGTTTGCAGTTCAAGCAGGCCATGCATGAGCAGGCCGATGCCCTCGGGCAGAGCCTGACCACGCAGACCGCGACCTCGGCTACCGAGCTGCTGGTGTCCAACGACATCCTCAGTCTCAATGTGCTGCTCGGCAATCTGGTGAAGAACCCGCTGGTTGCCCATGCGGCCATCTACAGCGTCGATAACCGGATTCTTGCCGAAGCCGGCCAGCGCCCGAAAAACGGCCTGTTGGGTGAGGCCGAAGGCCTGTACCAGACCAAGATAACCTTCCAGGACGTCACCGCCGGCCAGCTGCGTATCAGTCTGGACATGAGCCAGTTCCAGCAGCCGCTGACCATCAGCCTGCAGAGCATGGGCATTCTTGCCGGTATCCTGCTGGCCCTGGCCCTGGCCATGAGCCTGCGTCTGGGACGCTTCATCTCCACGCCCCTGCTGCAATTGCGGGTCTGGCTGCGTGACATCAACGAGTTCACCCCGGCCACTGAACGCCAGGATGAGATCGGTGACCTGGCGCGCCAACTGCACGCGCGTTTTGCCCCGCCACCGCGGGAAGTCGAGCCGGAACCTGAAGCGCTGGACGAAGACGAGGACGAGCCCGAGTTTGAAGTTCGCAACCTGCGCGACCCGAGTTTTGACGAAGCACCTGCAGTGGCCAAGATCAGCAAGCCTGTCACTGCCGATGACGAAAGTGACGACGCCTTTGCCGACCTGATTGACGACGAAGCGCACAGTGCGCCGCGCCCTGCTGCGCAGCCAACCAGCCGCGAACCTCAGGCCAGCGCCGTGCTGGCCGTGCAGCTGGGCTCCCAGGAACAACTTCGGCGCCTGCCCCGCACCCGCCTGACCGAGCTGCTGGAGCGCTATCGCGACTGCCTGGACCAGGCCGCATCGCTGTATGAAAGCGAAGTACACACCCTCAACGACGGCAGCACCCTGATGTTGTTCCACAGCCAGGACAGCGGTGAGGACTACCTCACCAATGCCATTTGCTGTGGCGAGTTGCTGCGCGCCCTGGGGCACGCCCTGCAGATCGAAGTGGCCGACAGCGGCATCACCTTGCAGCTGCAGTTGGGCCTGGCCTTGGGTGAGAACCTGCACGGCTTGAGCCAGATTGATCTGCTGCTGACCGAGAAGGCCCAGGACGCCCTGGCCCTGTCGCAACACAGCCGCAACCTGCTGCTGGTTGAACGCAAGATCAACGACGACAGCCTGATCCGCCAACGCGCCCGCATCCGTCCGATTGCCAGCCCCGAGGGCGCCTGCTGTGTCGAACGCCTGATGGAGCCCTACCCGTCGATGCTGGAGCGCCAGCTGGCACGGATGCATGAGCGCCGGATCAAGAGCTGATCCAGTGTGATGTAGGAGCGGATTTACCGGGACGCCGAACCGCCGCGATGGGGCGCGTAGCGGCCCCCAAAATGGGCCTGCTGCGCAGGCCATCGCGGATAAATCCGCTCCTACAGTTAACCAGGTGACAGACAGTTGCTCCTACAGGACGGAACAGCACCCACAAAAAAGCCCGCATCGCTGCGGGCTTTTTTGTGGGTGCTTGCTTAGAAGCGGAACACTTCCATTTCGGTGCGGATCGGCGTCGCCAAAGGAATCTTCGATTTCTCGGGCTCTTTGCGGACCTGCACGGGAGCAGCCTTCTTCGGCGTCTCTTCAACAATCGGAGGCTGGTTGGCCAGAGGCTTGAGGGCAATACTCAACTGCTCGGCAAGCTTTTGCAGCAACTGGCCCTGAGCCTGAACCTGGGCCGCCGCGCTACCCTGGTGCTGCTGCTCCAGGTGAACGATGCGGTTGTCGCGGACCTGGCCACGGCGATCGAGCAGACGCCATTGGGCATCCAGAATCGCTGGCTGGTTGGCACCGGAGTCCAGACGGGTAATCGACAGCAGGACCTGCACATCCGGGGTGAAACCGGTATTGGCAGGTGCCAGTACCACACGCTGGCTATCCAGGCGCCAGGCCAGTTGACGCACCAGCAACTGATCGATATCGGCCGACAGGCTGCCCGCCCAGCGACCATCGGTCGCTGCGGTCAGGCTGCCATCGGACTGACGCTGCAACAGGGTTTCACGCTGCAGGTAGTCGGCAACCGATACCGGGCCGAGCACGACGGCCATGCCCGCGCTTTGCTTGGGTTGGCCAGGTTCACCACTGTCAAGCTGATACAGGGATACCGGCTGGTGCATGCTGCAACCGGCCAGCCCGAGTACGCCACTCATCAGCAGAACAAACGGAAGGCGCAGAAATTTCATCATCCCATCCAGGCGGTCGCCACAAGGCAAACCGCAGTGATACGCATATAGATTCAATCGGGCACACAGCCACGCTGGCACCACAGGGGCCCTATCATCCGCGAAATAGCGGCACGACTCCAGTGTTTCAACCTCGAACGGACGCTAAATTACCCATTCGAGGTCTCTGTTCCGGCTTATCCGGGATTTTCCACCAGCAACGCGTCAACCCGCTGGAAGCCACGTGGCAGTTTATTACCCCGACGGCCACGCTCGCCTTTGTAATGTTCCAGGTCATCGGCTTTCAGTGACAGCGTACGCTTACCGGCCTGCAACACAAGGGTTGCGCCATCGGCAATCACCGCCAGATCAGTGACGAACTCCTCACGGCTGGCGACTCTGTCTCCAGGAATTCCGATGATTTTATTACCCTTGCCTTTGCCCAGCTGTGGCAAGTCGCTGACCTTGAAGATCAACAGGCGACCTTCGGTGGTCACCGCTGCCAGCCAGTTGTGTTCGCGATCGGCCACTGCACGCGGGGCAATGACCTTGGCGCCATTGGGAAGGCTGAGCAAGGCCTTGCCGGCCTTGTTCTTGGCTTGCAGGTCTTCCCCCTTGACCACAAAGCCATAGCCGGCGTCAGAGGCGATTACGTACAACGCATCGTCTTCAGGCAACAGCACACACTCGAAGGCCGCGCCCGGCGGCGGCGTCAGACGCCCGGTCAGCGGCTCACCCTGGCCTCGAGCGGAAGGCAAGGTATGCGCGGCAACCGAGTAGCTGCGCCCGGTGGAATCGATAAACACGGCAAACTGATTGGAACGCCCGGCAGCGGCGGTCTTGAAACCGTCACCGGCCTTGTATGACAGGCCTGTGGCATCGATGTCATGGCCCTTGGCGCAACGCACCCAGCCTTTTTCCGACAGCACCACCGTCACCGGCTCGGTCGGCATCAACTCATTTTCCGACAGGGCCTTGGCTTCAGCACGCTCGATGATCGGCGAACGACGATTGTCACCGTAGATTTCAGCATCCTTGATCAGCTCGGCACGCACCAGTTTGCGCAACTTGCTTTCGCTACCCAGCAGCGCGGTCAGCTTGGCTTGCTCCTTGGCCAGCTCGTCCTGTTCGTTGCGGATCTTCATCTCTTCCAGGCGCGCCAACTGACGCAGGCGGGTTTCGAGAATGTACTCGGCCTGGGTTTCGGTGAGGTCGAAGCGGGCAATCAGCGCGGCTTTGGGCTGCTCCTCGGTGCGGATGATGTGAATCACTTCATCCAGGTTGAGGAAAGCGACCAGCAAACCTTCGAGCAGGTGCAGGCGGCGCTCGACCTTGTCGAGGCGGAATTTCAGGCGGCGGCGCACGGTCTGCACGCGGAACTCAAGCCATTCGACCAGCAGCGCACGCAGGTTCTTCAGCTGCGGCCGGCCATCCAGGCCAATGATGTTGACGTTTACCCGGTAGCTGGACTCAAGGTCGGTGGTGGCGAACAGGTGCTGCATCAGCTCATCGAGATCAACCCGGTTGGAGCGGGCAATGATCACGATCCGGCACGGGTTTTCGTGGTCCGATTCGTCGCGCAGGTCGGCCACCATTGGTAGCTTCTTGGCCTGCATCTGCGCGGCGATCTGCTCAAGCACTTTGGCGCCGGAGACTTGATGCGGCAGTGCTGTGACGACAACGTCGCCATCTTCAATACGGTAGACCGCCCGCATGCGCACCGATCCGCGGCCGCTTTCGTAGATTTTCAGCAGCTCTGAACGCGGCGTGATGATCTCGGCTTCGGTCGGGTAGTCCGGGCCCTGGATGTGTTCGCAAAGCTGCTCGACCGTAGCCTTGGGCTCGTCCAGCAGGCGTACGCAGGCACTGGCGACTTCGCGCAGGTTGTGCGGCGGCACATCGGTGGCCATACCCACGGCAATGCCCGTAGTGCCGTTGAGCAGGATGTTCGGCAAACGTGCCGGCAACACTGCAGGCTCATCCAGGGTACCGTCGAAGTTCGGCACCCAGTCGGCCGTGCCCTGACCCAGCTCGCTGAGCAGTACTTCGGAGTAGCGCGACAGGCGCGCCTCGGTATAACGCATGGCGGCGAACGACTTCGGATCGTCCGGAGCACCCCAGTTGCCCTGGCCATCGACCAGGGTGTAGCGGTAGCTGAACGGCTGGGCCATCAGCACCATGGCTTCATAGCAGGCCGAGTCGCCGTGGGGGTGGAACTTGCCGAGCACGTCACCAACGGTACGCGCCGACTTCTTGTGCTTGGAGTCGGCATCCAGGCCCAGTTCGCTCATGGCATAGACGATGCGTCGCTGCACCGGCTTCAGGCCGTCGCCGATATGCGGCAAGGCACGATCCATGATCACGTACATGGAGTAGTTGAGGTAGGCCTGTTCGGTGAAGTCAGCCAGTGACCGGCGCTCTACGCCATCGAGGCTGAGATCAAGGGAATCGCTCATGCGGGCCTCATCATTTCAGGTTCTGGCGCAGCAGCAAGGTGCCGCTACGCTGGGTAAATTCGAGTTGTTTCAGGGCACTCATGCCCAGTAATACCTGGTTGCCATCCAGTCCTGGCACGACCAGGGCGCGCACCTCGCGCAGCAGGATGTCACCCAGTTGCAGCGTGTCCAGACGCGTGCGGTAGCCTTGAGTACGGCCATTGGCAGTACTGAGCATCACCGGGGCGCCGCGCTCAAGATTGAGCTTTGCGGCCAGCCGCTCGGGGATTGCCACATCGGTAGCCCCGGTATCGAGGAGAAAATGTACCGCCTGGCCATTGATCTGGCCATCGGCGACAAAGTGGCCCTGGCCGTTGCCAGCCAGTTGCACCTCGATAAAGCCTTCGCCGTGTTCGGAACGTACCTGGGCGTTGGGATTGGCTTGACGCTGCTCCCAATCACCGAAAAAACGTGTGGCCAGAAACAGGCCGGCCGCCCAGGCCAGGACCAGCAACACCCTGCCGGCGCGCTTGCCTGGAGGCTGGCTCACGATTTGGCACTCCAGCCACCCGCCGGAGCGGCAAAACGCCAGACAATGGGTCGCGACTCGCCATCGTTGCGGGTCGCGCCGTTGTTGTCGACGCCGATCCAGGCACCTTCGGCATCGATCACCAATGCCTCGGCCAGGCCAAACGGCTGGGTGTACAGACGCGGTTCAGCCAGTGCACCTTCGGCGTACGACCAGCAGCGCTCGACCTTGGCTGACGCCGCGTCGCGCCGACAGATACGGTGGGCGTTGCGTTCGAGGGTGAAGAGTTTGTCGTTGAACAGGGCAAGGTCAGCAAAATCCCGTGGCAACGCACGGGCGCCAGGCATCTGCGGCGGTTGCATTTCAACACCAGCCTCACTGAGCAGCACGCAACCATCGCCGCAGTTCCACACGGTCTGCTGACGGTTGATCAGTAGCAGGCCGCGGCGCTCGCGTTCGGCCGCCAGCCAGATGCGATCGCCAGCCGGGCTCACGGCCAGGCCTTCGAACAAGGCATTGAAGTGCAGGAGCATGCCACTGGCCCGCGCCTGACGAACCATGCTCGGGTCGATCTTCAGCCAGTTCGGCGCACCGTCGACCGGCACCTGCAGCACGGCGGCATGCGCTTCGCTGACCAGGTAACGATTGCCTGCGGCGTCACAACTGATGCCTTCGAAATCCAGATCGCCGCCACGAACCTGGCCCGCAGCCCAGGCCCGCGAACGAATACCCCAGGGCAAGCCGCTGTCCGGTACCGGCGGCGCTGCCACAGGCACCGATTCGGCCTGCCAGACCGGCGCGTTGGTATCCAGCCGGTAAAGCAGATCGTCATCCCGGTCGGATACCGTCCATAGCTCGCCCTTGCACAGGGCCAGGCCCGACAGATTGCCACCGCGCATACCCTCAACCGGGTACTCGGCGACAAACTTCAGCTCCGGCCAGGGTGCAGCCTGCGATGACAGGGCAATAACACTCAGAACCGCCGCCAGCAGCGAACGAATCAAGCCAATACCTCGGCCAGATTGCCTTTGGACTCCAGCCAGTTCTTGCGATCACCGGCGCGTTTCTTGGCCAGGAGCATGTCCATGATTTCGCGGGTGCCTTCCAGGTCTTCCAGGGTCAGCTGGACCAGACGGCGGGTGTTCGGGTCCATGGTGGTTTCGCGCAGCTGAGGCGGGTTCATTTCACCCAGACCCTTGAATCGCGTGACCTGCGGCTTGCCGCGTTTCTTCTCGGCGACCAGACGATCAAGAATGCCATCACGCTCGGCTTCATCCAGGGCGTAGTAGATTTCCTTGCCCAGGTCGATACGGTAGAGCGGCGGCATGGCCACATAGACATGACCGGCCTCGACCAGCGGACGGAAATGCTGGACGAACAGGGCGCAGAGCAAGGTGGCAATGTGCAAGCCGTCGGAGTCGGCGTCGGCGAGGATGCAGATCTTGCCGTAGCGCAGCTGGCTCATGTCGGCCGCGCCGGGATCGACGCCAATGGCCACAGCAATGTTGTGCACTTCCTGGCTCGCCAGGACTTCACCACCGTCGACTTCCCAGGTGTTGAGGATCTTGCCGCGCAGCGGCAGGATCGCCTGGAACTCCTTGTCGCGCGCCTGCTTGGCCGAACCACCGGCGGAGTCACCCTCAACCAGGAACAGCTCGGCGCGCATCGGGTCCTGGCCGGCGCAATCTGCCAGCTTGCCGGGCAGTGCCGGGCCCTGGGTGACGCGCTTGCGCTCGACTTTCTTGCTCGCCTTGAGGCGACGGCCGGCGTTGTTGATCGCCAGCTCGGCAAGCTGCATGCCCAATTCAGGGTTGGCGTTGAGCCACAGACTGAAAGCATCCTTGACCACCCCGGAGACGAATGCTGCAGCCTCACGAGACGACAGGCGCTCTTTGGTTTGCCCGGAGAATTGCGGCTCCTGCATTTTCATCGACAGGACGAAGCTGATGCGCTCCCAGACATCTTCGGGCGCCAGCTTGACCCCACGAGGCAACAGGTTGCGGAACTCGCAAAACTCGCGCATGGCATCGAGCAAGCCCTGGCGCAGACCGTTGACGTGCGTACCGCCCTGGGCGGTTGGAATCAGGTTGACGTAGCTTTCCTGGATGCTGTCGCCGCCTTCTGGCAACCACAACAGGGCCCAGTCGGCGGCTTCCTTGTTACCGGCCAGACTGCCGCAGAACGGCTCGTCGGGCAGGCGCATGTACTCACTGACCGAATCGACCAGATAAGAGCGCAGGCCGTCTTCGTAGTGCCATTCGACCTTCTCGCCGCTGGCCTTGTCTTCGAAACTGACCAGTAGCCCCGGGCACAGCACCGCCTTGGCCTTCAATACATGCTTGAGGCGGCTGATGGAGAACTTCGGCGAATCGAAATACTTCGGATCCGGCGAGAAGTACACGCTGGTGCCGGTGTTGCGCTTGCCGACCGTACCGACCACTTCCAGCTCGCTGGCCTTGTAGCCGTCGGCAAAGGTCATCTGGTACTCGTTGCCATCGCGCTTGACCTTGACCCGCACCTGGGTGGACAAGGCGTTGACCACAGAAATACCAACACCGTGCAGACCACCGGAGAACTGGTAGTTCTTGTTGGAGAACTTGCCGCCGGCGTGCAGCTTGGTGAGGATCAGCTCGACCCCGGAGACCCCCTCTTCAGGGTGGATGTCCACCGGCATGCCGCGACCGTCGTCGGACACTTCCAGCGAATGGTCGGCGTGCAGGATCACCTGTACCGACTTGGCGTGCCCGGCCAGGGCTTCGTCGACGCTGTTGTCGATGACTTCCTGGGCCAGGTGGTTCGGCCGGCTGGTGTCGGTGTACATGCCCGGGCGCTTGCGCACCGGGTCAAGGCCCGAGAGGACTTCGATGGCGTCTGCGTTATAGGCACTAGCGCTGGGAATGGCCATGGGTACTCGTCGTCAGTCGTGGGTGAAAATTAGTCATCAAAATACAGAAAAATCGAGCGTTTGGTACTGCTGTGGGGCAATACCGGCAAAGCTCAACAAGGCCGGCAGACGCTCGGCGAAGCCCTGAAAGCTGTGGTCGCCGCCGGCCTGGATACGCAGGGCACAGGCCCGGTAGAACTGCTCGGCCTGGCGGTAATCCAGGGTCTCATCGGCGGTTTGCAGCCAGACTTGATAGCGGCTGCCGTCCGTAGGCGGCGCAACTTCCAACTCGGCCAGGGCCTGCACGTGATCCAGGGTCAGTTCCCAGGTCTCACCGGTGTAATGGTTTTGTTGGGTACCCAAAAAACCGTCGAAACGCTGGTGCGGGTTGACCGCCGGATTGACCAGCAATGCCTTGAGTCCATGGCGTTCGGCCAGGTGGGTGGCATAGTAGCCGCCGAGCGAGCTGCCGACCAGTAATGGCGATTCGAGCTCGGCCAGGGCGGCCTCGAGCTGGGCCATGGCCTGACGCGGGTGATGGTGCAGGGCTGGCACGCGCAGGCGCTCTGCCAGGCCGATCTGCTCCATCACTGCGACCAGCTGACAGGCTTTCTTGGACGAGGGCGCGCTGTTGAACCCGTGTATATAGAGAATCGAACCCGACATGCCGCCCCCGGTGCACGTAATTCGCCTGGCGGTACCAGGCAGGAAAGCGCGCATTTTAGCCTGTTCGACGGCAGATGGAGCAGTTTCACCCATTCAGCAACACTTAATAGCCGTCGCCTTCGTAGTCGACCGTGAATTCGAAGCCGACTACGCGTGACACCCCCGTCTCGATCAAGCCATCGCTATGCAGGCGCAGCCAGCGATAGCCCGGGGCCTGTTCGCCGACCTTGAAGTCCACACTGCCGGGCTCGAACTGAATACAGGTGGAGGGCGAGGCCAACAGCCGCACGCCGTCGCGCAACTGGTCCCACTCCTGGTGAACATGCCCCCAGAGCAACGCCCGCACCTGTGGATAACCCTGCAACAGGGCAAACAGTGCGTCGGCATTACGCAACCCGATTGGTGCCATCCAGGCGCATCCGATGGGTACCGGCTGGTGGTGGAAACAGATCAGGTGATGACGCTCAGGCGCGTCTTTCAGGGATCGTTCAAGCAAGGCCAGCTGGCCCTCATCGAGCACACCCGGCACCGAACCCGGCACGGCCGAATTGAGCATCAGGATGCGCCAGTTACCGATATCCAGCAGCGGCTTGAGCAGCTCAGTGCCTTGCGCAGCTTGCTCCATCGGCCCTGGCTCGTCATGGTTACCGGCAAGCCAGCGGGCCGGAGCCTTGAGGCTTGCTGTCAAATCACGAAAGCAGCCGTAGGACTCCACGGAGCCATCCTGGGACAAATCGCCGGTTGCCAGCAACACGTCGACCCGCGGCTGCTCTTCACGCACCTTTTCGATCACCCGCTGCAGGCTGTCGCGGGTGTTCATGCCCAGCAGCGTACCTTGCGGGTCAGCAAACAGATGGCTGTCGGTCAGTTGCACCAGATGCACCGGTGCATCACCAAACGGAATGGATTGTTGCGGCAAGGGCCGACTCCTTGAACGGATTCAGCACGATTATGGCGGCAAGCGGCGTTGGCGCAAATACGCGAAAACGACTGGCGTCACATTTCAGCGAACTGCGACCAACTCATGGCCACAAGCCAGGCAGTGACTGAGCCACTCACCCAGGAACAGATTGAGCTGGGCTTTTTCGTCAGGCTGGTGCATGGCCGCATTCGGGTAGGGATAAATGCTGCGAAAACGCCGCGCATGTTCGGCGCTGACCACCTCTGCCATGCGCGCATCGTGATACACCTGCACCTCCAGCTGCGGCACCGGCAGCCATGGCAAGCTGTGTTCCTGGCGCACGCGCAGGGTGGTGGTATAGGGGCACGCGAGCACCACATCGAGGACCAGGACGCCAAGCATCTGGTCACCCTGGGTCATGCCGATCCGGCGCGAACTCATGGTGCTGCGCATGTCCGGCAACAAGCGCATCAAACGCGCATAGTTGGCCTCGCAGGCAGCCTGCAACCCGACCAGATCGACCCGGTAGCGTTCGCGCAACAGATTCACGACCATAGCCCCCTGACTTCATCCCGGTTCAAAGCCAGCCACTGCAAGGCAATAATGCTTGCCGCGTTGGCAATCAGCCCATCGCGCACGGCCTGCAAGGCATCCTCGAACGCCCAGACCTTCACGCGAATATCTTCACCTTCTTCCTCCAGCCCGTGCAGGCCGCCCGCCCCAACGCTGCTGCACTGACCCAGGTACAAGTGAACAAACTCATCGCTGCCGCCAGGCGACGGGAAATACCGGGTCATCGGCCACAACGCGTTGAACACAAGTCCAGCTTCCTCCTGCGCTTCGCGGTGTGCAACTTCTTCCGGTGCTTCATCTTTATCGATCAGACCGGCGACCAGCTCGATCAACCAGGGATTGCCAACCTTGCCCATCGCACCGACGCGAAACTGCTCGATCAGCACCACTTCATCGCGCACGGCATCGTAAGGCAGTACACACACGGCATCGTGACGCACGAACAGCTCGCGGCTGATCTCACGGCCCATGCCGCCGGCGAACAGCTCGTGGCGCAGACGCACCCTGTCGAGCTGGTAAAAGCCCTTGAAGCAGTTGACCCTTTCGACGATTTCGACGTCCGTGGGTACAGGTTTAAGCGTGTCTGACATGGGAATCCTCATTACCTCGTGTACCGCATCGCGCAATCCTAACCTGCGCACCGCCACGTTTCACCCCTTTAAAGTTACAGGCCGGGCTGCGAGGATAGGCAGCCTGCTGATATTCAGCTTAGTGGCGAACTGAAGGCCTTGCCGACGGTCCAAGCCCGATCACCTTTGCCTTACAAGGATCATCATGACGCTTGTGAAACTGACTACCGTGGCCGTGCTGGCCTTGGCCCTGGGCGCCTGTCAAAGCCTGTTCCAGCCCAATATGCGCACGCCACTGGAGGTCAAGCGCGACCGTTGGGAGCACATCAAGCCCGGTTGCAACACTGCCGATTGCCCGCTGGTCAATATCGACACCATTCACTTCCCGGCCAACCCGAAACTGGACGCGATTGTCGAGAAACGTCTGTTGCAAATGACCCAGGATAACGAGCGCAGTGCCCTTCCCGGCTCGCTCAAGGCCTACGAAGACCAGTTCATGGCCACAGCCGAAACCCGCAACAGCAGCTACCTGCAAGCCAAGGTACGCGAGCAGCATGACGGACTGGTGATCATCGAGCTGTCCAGTTATCTGGACACCGGCGGCGCCCATGGCATGCCCGGGCGCGGCTTCATCAACTATTCGCGCCAGCAGGACAAGGTGCTGACCCTGCAGGACATGCTGGTACCCGGCCAGGAGGCGACCTTCTGGAAGACCGCCGAGGAAGCCCACAAAGGCTGGCTGATCAGCACCGGCATGGACAAGGACGCCGAGTTCGTCAAGACCTGGCCGTTCCGCCAGACCCCACACATCGCCCTGACCTACGGCGCGGTAGTGCTCAAGTACGAAGTGTATGCCATCGCCCCGTATTCCATGGGCCACATCGAACTGAAGATTCCCTATCCGCGCCTGAACGGCGTGATCAAGCCGGAGTTGTTTCCCGGTCGCGGCTGACCGCCGGCGCTGCCGCCCAGTACACACACCCTGCCAGCAGCAAGGCAGGCAGGGTCGAACCGAAATCGGCAGCGTAGTGCGCCAGCAGATGATAGGTGGCTACACCACAGGCCCAGGCCAGCAGGGCACGCCAATGCAGGCTGTGGATAGGACTGGCGTCGCTGCGACGGCGGCGCACGATGAAATGGTCGACCAGCACCACGCCGAATAGCGGTGCGAACACCGAGCCGATCAGCAACAGGAAGTTCTGGTACTGCGCCAGCGGCGCGAAACAGGCGATCAGAGTGCACAGTACGCCGATAGCCAACGCCAGATGCTCGACTTTCACCCGCACCAGCAGGCCGGTGGAAACCGCTGCCGAATGGATATCGGCAAAGGCTTTTTCCGACTCATCGAGCAGAATCAGCAGCAACGGGATACCGATGCCGGCGCCGGCCAGAGCCAACAGCAAGGTATTGACCTCTCCCGCCGGAGCAAACGCCAAGGTGTAGGCCACACCCAGGCACATCATCCAGATATTGCCGACGAAATAGCCCAGCGCCGTGCCAATGAACACGCGGCTGCCATGGCGGCTGAAGCGTGAATAGTCGGCGATCAGCGGCAGCCACGACAGCGGCATGGCGATGGCGATGTCGATTCCCACCGCCAGCGACATCGAACCATCACCGGCGCGCGCCCAGAGCGCAGCAAGATCGGCCTTGGCAAACAGATTCCAGGTCAGCCACAGGCAAGCCCCAAGCAACAGCCAGATGCCCCATTTGCGCAAGATCTTGCGCACGAAGGTCAAGGGACCGCTGACCGCCAGCACAGTGGCCAGGGCACCGAAGCACAGGGTCCACAATAATGGATTGGTCAGGGCGCTGCCTTCACCGAAGGCACGGGCGCCAAGCAGGCTGGCGGCATCACGCATGACAATTATTTCGAACGAGCCCCAGCCAATCAGCTGCAACAAGTTGAGCAACGCTGGCAGCCGGGCGCCGTCGCGGCCGAGACTGCGACGCAGCGCTGCCATGGACGACAGGCCCGTATCACTGCCAATGACACCGACTGCTGCCAGCAGCAGAACACCCACAGTGGTACCGAGGATGATTGCCAGCACCGCGCCGGCCAGCCCCAGGCCCGGGCCGAGCAAGGCGCCGGTCTGCAGGACCATCAGGCCGATGCCCAGGGAGAACCATAGGGAACAGAGGTCGCGGCCGCTGAGGACGCGTTGCCCGGTAGTGACCGGGTGATCGGGGGAGAACTGGCTGGGTGTGCTCACAAGGGTGATCTCGACAGGGAGAAAATTGTTGTTGTTCGGGCCCTATCGCTGGCAAGGCCAGCTCCCACAAGAGTCTGCATGCAGTCCTCCTGTGGGAGCCGGCCTTGCCGGCGATGCGGCGTGCACGGCACGCCGCCTGAACAGCCCGATCAGACCTTCTTGTACAACTGACTGCCTTCCTGGCGGAACCGCTCGGCCTGCTCGCGCATACCGTCCTCGACCGCGACATCCACCGCATCGATGCGCTGGTTGGCGGCGTACTCACGCACTTCCTGGGTGATTTTCATCGAGCAGAACTTCGGCCCGCACATCGAACAGAAGTGCGCGACCTTGGCCGAGTCCTTGGGCAGGGTCTCGTCATGGAAGGAACGCGCGGTGTCCGGGTCCAGGCCAAGGTTGAACTGGTCTTCCCAGCGGAACTCGAAACGCGCCTTGGACAGGGCATTGTCACGGATCTGCGCACCTGGATGGCCCTTGGCAAGGTCAGCCGCGTGGGCGGCGATCTTGTAGGTGATGATCCCGGTCTTGACGTCGTCCTTGTTCGGCAGGCCAAGGTGTTCCTTGGGCGTCACGTAGCAGAGCATGGCGCAACCGAACCAGCCGATCATCGCCGCGCCGATCCCGGAAGTGATGTGGTCGTAACCCGGGGCAATGTCAGTGGTCAGTGGGCCAAGGGTGTAGAACGGCGCTTCGTCGCAGCACTCGAGCTGCTTGTCCATGTTCTCCTTGATCAACTGCATCGGCACGTGGCCCGGACCTTCGATCATGCACTGCACGTCATGCTTCCAGGCGATCTTGGTCAGCTCGCCAAGGGTTTCCAGTTCGCCGAACTGCGCTTCGTCGTTGGCGTCGGCAATCGAGCCCGGACGCAGGCCATCGCCCAGCGAGAAGCTGACGTTGTAGGCCTTCATGATTTCGCAGATTTCGTCGAAATGGGTGTAGAGGAAGTTCTCCTTGTGATGCGCCAGGCACCACTTGGCCATGATCGAACCACCACGGCTGACGATGCCGGTAACCCGCTTGGCGGTCAGCGGCACATAACGCAACAGCACGCCGGCGTGAATGGTGAAATAGTCCACGCCCTGCTCGGCCTGTTCGATCAGGGTGTCGCGGAACAACTCCCAGGTCAGGTCCTCGGCGACGCCATTGACCTTTTCCAGGGCCTGATAGATCGGTACGGTACCGATTGGCACCGGCGAGTTGCGGATGATCCACTCGCGGGTTTCATGGATGTGCTTGCCGGTGGACAGGTCCATGACCGTGTCCGAGCCCCAGCGAATGCCCCAGGTGAGCTTGGCCACTTCTTCTTCGATGGAAGAACCCAGGGCGCTGTTGCCGATGTTGCCGTTGATCTTCACCAGGAAGTTGCGGCCGATGATCATCGGCTCCAGTTCAACATGGTTGATGTTGGCGGGGATGATCGCGCGACCGCGGGCGATCTCTTCGCGGACGAACTCGGCAGTGATCTCTTTGGGGATGCTCGCGCCAAAGCTGTGGCCCGCGTGTTGCTGCTTCAACAGGCCAGCGGCTCGGGCTTCCTGCAGCTTCATGTTCTCGCGGATGGCGACGTATTCCATCTCGGCGGTGATGATGCCTTGGCGGGCGTAGTGCATCTGGCTGACATTGGCGCCCGCCTTGGCCCGGCGCGGGTTGCGCACATGGGCGAAACGCAGTTTGGTCAGTTCGGCATCGGCCAGGCGCTGCTGGCCGAAGTTCGACGACAGCCCGCCCAGACGCTCGGTGTCACCGCGGTCGTCAATCCAGGCCGAGCGCACATCGCTCAAGCCTTTGCGCACGTCAATGATCACAGCGGGATCGGTGTAGGGGCCGGACGTATCGTAGACCAGCACCGGGGCGTTGGCTTCGCCACCGAAGTCGGTCGGGGTGTCGTCCAGGCTGATTTCACGCATAGGAACGCGGATGTCCGGGCGCGAGCCTTCGACATAGATTTTGCGCGAACGGGTGAACGGCTGTACGGACTGCTGATCGACCTGGGCCGACTCACTCAGATTGGTAATATTTTTTTCTTGTTTACTCATCACAGGCTCTCCAGACGGTTTGGGTGTCGGAGTGAACCTGATAAAGGCACGGACGCACCGGGGCTGGTGCTGTGCTGGAAAACGGTATGACGGGCAGCCCTGCTGGCTGGATCGACATTCCGAAACCGGCACAAGAGGGCTCGCGCAATGACGAGCAATCTTGTTCCCTACGCAGGCGCTAACCTGATCAGGTTCAACGGGATCCGGATTATCCGATCTCAGCCTCAACGCAAGGCACCCCGACAAGAACGCGTCCAGTCTAGACTGGACTCAGCTGCAAAGCCAACAGTACAAGCACGGCCACGATAAATGGCGCAAATAGCAGATTGTTGCAAAGTGTCTGCGCATCTACACTCACCGGTTCAGAAACACTCAATCGTTCAAGGATCGCCCTATGCTGCGCAAACTTTCACTGGCCCTCGCCGTGTCTTGTGCTATCAACGGAATGGCCTGGGCAGCAGACGTGCCCTTGTCAGCGAAAACCGATCTGGTCAGCGTCTACCAGGAAGCAGTGGACAACAACGCCGACCTCGCGGCGGCCCGCGCCAACTACGGCGCACAGAAGGAAGTGGTACCCCAGGCCCGTGCCGGCTTGCTGCCGAATCTCTCGGCCGGCGCCGAGATGCAGAGCACCCGCACCAAGCTCGATGATCCTTCGATCACCTCCAACCGCAGCGGCAACTCCTGGTCCGCGACCCTGGCCCAGCCGGTGTTCCGCGCCGATCGCTGGTTCCAGTTGCAAGCGGCCGAAGCGGTCAACGAACAGGCGGCGCTGGAGCTGTCGGCGACTGAGCAGAACCTGATCCTGCAAAGTGCCGAAAACTACTTCGCGGTGCTGCGCGCCCAGGACAACCTGGCATCGACCAAAGCCGAAGAGGCCGCGTTCAAGCGGCAACTGGACCAGTCCAACGAGCGCTTCGATGTCGGCCTTTCGGACAAGACCGACGTCCTGCAATCCCAGGCCAGCTATGACACCGCGCGGGCCAACCGGATCGTTGCACAGCGCCAGGTCGACGATGCATTTGAAGCACTGATCACCCTGACCAACCGTGACTACAACTCGATTCAGGGCATCCGCCACACCCTGCCGGTGCAGGTCCCGGTGCCCAATGACGCCACGTCCTGGGTCGAGACCGCCGGCAAGCAGAACCTCAACCTGCAGGCGACCAACTACGCCGTCAGTGCTGCCGAAGAAACCCTGCGCCAGCGCAAGGCCGGCCATGCGCCAACCCTGGATGCGGTAGCGCAGTACCAGAAAGGCGACAACGACAACCTTGGCTTCACCAACCCCAACCTCGGCGGGAACATCAGCGGCGACGTCGAGCAGACCAGCATCGGCCTGCAGTTGAACATCCCGATCTACAGTGGCGGACTGATCAGCTCGCAAGTGCGCGAGGCCTATCAGCGCCTGAACCAGAGCGAGCAGCAGCGCGAAAGCCTGCGTCGCCAGGTGGTGGAAAACACCCGTAACCTGCACCGTGCGGTCAACACTGACGTGGAACAGGTGCAGGCGCGCAAGCAATCGATCATCTCCAACCAGAGCGCCCTGGAAGCCACCGAGATCGGCTACCAGGTGGGTACCCGCAACATCGTCGACGTACTCGACGCTCAGCGCTCGCTGTACACCTCGGTGCGTGACTACAACAACACCCGCTACGACTACATCCTCGACAACCTGCGTTTGAAGCAGGCGGCAGGCACCCTCAGCCCGCAGGACCTGACTGACCTGAGCCGCTACCTGAAACCGGACTACAACCCGGACAAGGACTTCCTGCCGCCAGACCTGGCAGCATTGGCCAAGGCTAACTTCGACGCCCGGCCTTAAACAGCATCGCGCAGCGGCTGGCTCCTACATGAATTGTGTTTATCCGTGTGGGAGCCGGCGTTGCCGGCGATGGAAGGCAACGCCTTCCTACATCAACCGACCCAAGCCATCCAGCAAGCGCTGCAGCGCCCCTTGATTGGCCTTCATCACTGCCCGCCCTGCTTCACCCATGCGCCGCGCATCCTGCGGCAACTCGATCAGCCGCCGAATCTCGGCCGCCAGCCCCTGGGCATCATCCACTTCCTGCAACGCCCCGGCGTCGCGCAGCATCGCCGCGATTTCCAGGAAGTTGAACAGGTGTGGACCGCTGATCACTGGCAATGACAAGGCCGCCGGTTCCAGCAGGTTGTGCCCGCCATTGGGCACCAGGCTGCCACCGACAAAAGCGATGTCCGCCAAAGCATACAGAAACAGCAGCTCGCCCATGGTGTCGCCGAGCAGTACTGCCGTCTCCGCTCCTACCGGTGCAGCGCTGGAGCGGCGTATGGTCGGGAACTGTGCCGAGCACAACTCGAACACCGCATTGAAGCGTTCCGGGTGCCGTGGCACGAGGATCAGCAAGGCATCAGCATGATGCTCAAGCAACTGGCGGTGCGCAGCCAGGATCACTTCGTCCTCACCCTCATGGGTGCTGGCAGCGATCCACACCGGTCGTTGAGCGGCCTGCCACCGCTCACGCAGGTCCCGGGCTCGCGGCAACAGGTGTCCATCGATACGCAGGTCGAACTTGATCGAACCGGTTACCTCAACGCATTCAGGCCGCGCGCCCAACTGGCGAAAGCGCTCGGCTTCGGTCTCGGTCTGCACGGCAATCAGGCTCATCTCGGCCAGCATCGGCCGGGTCAACCCGGCAAAGCGCGCGTAGCCGCGCGCCGAACGTTCTGACAAACGCGCATTGGCCAGCGCCACGGCGATACCGCGCTTGGCGCACTGGTGAATATGGTTGGGCCACAGCTCGGTTTCCATGATCACCGCCAGCGTCGGCTGGACATGATCGAGAAAGCGCCCGGCCGCCCACGGCAAGTCATAGGGCAGGTAGCAATGCTGGATCCGCGGCTCATCGGCAAACATCGCCCGCACCCGCTCCGAGCCAGTCGGGGTCATGCAGGTAATGGTGATCGGCAGCTGTGGATAAGCCTGCAGCAGGGCGCGAATCATCGGCGCCGCCGCGATGCTTTCGCCAACCGACACCGCATGCACCCAAATACCGCCCTTGCGCATGGCCGGCAGGTTCATGGCGAAGCGTTCGCCGATGCGCTGGGCATAGGCGGGTGCCTTGCGCGAACGCAGGAACAGGCGTAGCGCAACCAGCGGCAGGCCCAGGTGAAACAGCAAGGTATAGAGTGTTCTGTTCATGGCGCCGAAGTGTACTAGCCAATGGCGCGCAAGTGCACTGCGAAGCGTTCCGCCAGCCACTGCGCCGCAGGCCCCAAGGGTTCATCGCGACGCCAGACCAGCTCGACCACCAGCGCAGGCGGTGTCCACTCGCTGCTCAGTTCGACCATCTGCGCGTGGTAAGTCGGGTACTGCACCACATGCCGGGGCAACCAGGCCCAGCCCAGGCCGCGCATCAGCAACTCGGCCATGGCGTAGAAACTGTCGGCGCGCCAGATTTGCGGACTGATCGGCTCGCCACCGGGATAGCCGCTTTCCTGCGGGGCAATCAGCAACTGCCGATGCCGTGCCAGTTGCTGGCGATTGACCTGACCCAGTTGCGCCAGGGGATGATTGACGGCACAGACAGTGACCATTTCCACCCGCCCCAGCGCGCGCCGCTCCAACGCTGGTGGCATGCGTTCATGATGAAACAGCAAACCGAGGTCGGCACGGCGCTCGACCAGCTTGCGCGCAACATCGCCCTGCGCACCGCTGGCCAGCTGCACCTCAAGCATGGGGAACTGCTGGGCCAGTTCGTCGAGGCTGTCGATGACCGGTTGATAGGGCATGGCTTCATCCTGGGCCACCCGCAATTGCGCCTCCTGGCCGCGCATCAACGCCAGCGCGCGTCCGTCCAGGCGTTGGCACTGACGCAGCAGTTCGCGCGCATCTTCGAGCAAGGCCGCCCCGGCCTCGGTCAAGCGTGGCTGGCGACCACTGCTACGCTCGAACAGGGTCACGCCCAGATCAGCCTCAAGCAGCGCGATGGCATTACTCACCGCCGACTGCGCCTTGCGCTGCGCGCGGGCCACCGCCGAAAACGAGCGTTGCTCGGCAACGCCTACAAACAGCCGCAGTTGCTCGAGATTCCACTGTTCAGCCATGCAACCTATCTCCATAAAAGATAGGTAATGACTTTACCCCATCCAGGCTTGCTCTAAAATGCCCAGCCAGAACAGAGGAACACCGACATGAACGCCTACACCTACCTGGCTATCGCCATCTGCGCCGAAGTCATCGCCACCGCCTCGATGAAGGCGGTCAAGGGCCTGAGCACGCCCCTGCCCTTGCTGCTGATGGTCTGTGGCTATGCCGTGGCGTTCTGGATGCTGACCCTGGTAGTGCGCAGCATTCCAGTGGGCATTGCCTATGCCATCTGGTCGGGTCTGGGCATTGTCTTGATCAGCATCGCCGCACTGGTGATTTATGGACAGAAGCTGGATATCCCGGCAATGCTCGGCATGGCCTTGATCGTCGGCGGCGTGGTGGTGATCCAGGTCTTCTCGAAAACCGCCGGGCATTGATTCTGCTCACAGGCTGTATACTGGGCTTCTGTCCAAGCTTGTGAGGTGCATGCATGCCATCCGTTATTTCCACCGACGTGCTGATCGTCGGCGCAGGGGTCGCAGGCCTCTGGCTCAATGCTCGCCTGCGTCGCCTGGGTTACTCGACGGTCTTGGTGGAACGCGCCAGCCTCGGTGGCGAGCAGACCCTCAAGTCGCAGGGGATCATTCATGGTGGCGCCAAGTATGCCCTGCACGGTGCGCTGACTGGCGCCTCCGAAGCCATTGCCGACATGCCACGGCGCTGGAGCGAGGCCCTGGCCGGCAACGGCGAACTGGACCTGTCCGGCGTGCGTCTGCTGTCCGACGCCCATTACCTTTGGTCTCCCGGCACATTGGCCGGCAACCTCACCAGTTTCTTCGCCAGCAAGGCGGTGCGTGGCCGGGTCGATCAGGTCAAAGGCGAGCAACTGCCACCTGCCCTGCAGGACCGCGCCTTCAAGGGCAAGGTCTATCGCCTGGCCGAACTGGTCGTAGACGTGCCAAGCCTGCTGAACAAACTTGCCGAACTGGCCGGCGACAGTCTGCTGTCTGCCGAGACCATCGAGCCCTTGAATGAGTCGGGTGAACTGCTCGGACTGCGCGTCGACGGCCGCGAGATCCGTGCCCAGCGTGTGGTCCTCAGTGCGGGCGCCGGCAACGCCGGGCTGCTGGAAACCCTCGGCCTGAACCAGCCGGCCATGCAACGCCGACCGCTGCACATGGTCATGGCCAAGGGCGCCAGTCTCAAACCGCTGTACGCCCACTGCCTGGGCGGCGGGCCAAAGCCGCGCATCACCGTTACCAGCCACCCGGCCGCCGATGGCCACTGGGTCTGGTATCTGGGTGGCGACCTGGCCGAAGCCGACGGCGTTGCCCGCGAGCCTGAAGCACAGATTGCCGCAGCGAAGAAGGAAGTCAGCAGCTTGCTGCCATGGATCGACCTGAGCCAGGTGCGCTGGGCAACCGTACGCATCGACCGCGCCGAACCGGCGCAGTCTGGCCTGGTGCGCCCCGACAACGCGTTTCTCGCCGAACAGCAGCGCCTGCTGGTCGGCTGGCCGACCAAACTGGCCCTGGCCCCGGACTTCAGTGATCGGGTCCTGGCCAACCTTGAGCGCGACGGTATCAAGCCAGGAACTCACCCAGCCCTTCCCGAACTGCCACGGCCACCCATGGCCCTGCCGGTCTGGGAGCAACTGCTGCCATGAGTGTGCCGACTCTCCACGATCTGCACCGGCCTTTGGGCAGCACCGGCCTGAGCGTCTCGCCACTGGGGCTGGGTACGGTCAAGCTGGGGCGCGACCAGGGCGTCAAATACCCCAACGGCTTCACCATTCCGGATGATGACCAGGCCCGCCTGCTGCTGGCTCAAGCTCGCGAGCTGGGTATCAACCTGATCGATACTGCACCGGCTTATGGTCGCAGCGAAGAACGGCTCGGCCCGCTGCTGCGTGGCCAACGCGATCACTGGGTGATTGTCAGCAAGGTCGGTGAGGAGTTTGAAGAAGGCCAGTCGCGCTTCGACTTCAGCGCTGCGCACACGCGCTTTTCCATCGAGCGCAGCCTCAAACGCCTGGAAACCGAGCAGATTGACCTGGTGCTGGTGCATTCCGACGGCAACGACCTGCACATTCTCGAACATGAGGAGGTCTATCAGACCCTCGAAGCCTTGAAGCAGGAAGGCAAGATCGGCGGCTTCGGCTTGTCCGGCAAGACCGCCGCGGGTGGATTGAAGGCACTGGAACGCGGCGATTGCGCCATGGTCACCTACAATCTGAACGAACAGGCGGAACGCACGGTGATTGACTATGCCGCCGAGCATGGCAAAGCCATCCTGGTGAAAAAGGCCTTGGCCAGCGGGCACGTCTGCCTGAGCCCGGGCGTGGACCCGGTACGTGCCAGCTTCGAGCTGCTGTTTGGCCACCCTGGCGTGAGCAGTGCTATCGTCGGCACCATCAACCCCGTACACCTGGCCCATAACGTGGCCACTGTTGCCGCCGTATTGAATCGCTGACGCCGACGCCGCCGTCGCGGCCGACCCCAACGCAAGAAGGAGCCGACATGCCGCGAACGCTGATCCGCAAGAATCCGAGCAACTTCAAAACCCTGCCCCTGCACGTCGAAGCCAGCCCTGAGGGGCTGTGCTACCAGAGCATCGGCATGCCGTCGAACTTCGCCCAGACCCAACAGCGACGCAAGCAGATTCACCTGGCCGACAGCCAGCGCTTTGCCGTCGAGCTGGCCAACCTGGGCGTCTCTGTACGCCTGACGCTGCATTGGCAGAACCGCGATTACTGGGTGCTGGTCCGTCAGCGCCGCCAGGACCGTGGCGATGTGGTGCTGAAACTGATCTCCGGCTATGTACCCGCCCAGGAACTGAACCTGCCGCTGCACACCGCTATCCAGGAAGTCGCCGAAGAGTGCCTGCTGGAAACCCCGGAGGGCTGGCTGGGTGGCCGCTTCAACGACACCTGGCTACCGGCACCCTATGCCGATGCCCTGCATTACCGCGAAGCCCTGCCATTTGTCCTGACACCGCAATCCGGTGCAGCCAGGCCGGTACGTTGTGCCAACCTGCAACTGCTGGAGCGGCCACGGGCCTACGTGCACTTGCCGACAGCTTCGTTGCAGTTGATCTATGACCTGCGCCTGCAGGTCCCGCGCGAAGCCAAATCCTTGAGCCTGTTTCATGTCGATGAGCGGCTCGAAGGTGACCAGCTGGTGGCCCGCCTCAATCGCGCCCGCCCCGACCTGTACCTGATGCCACTGGAAGACGGACACCCGCGCGCCGAGCTGTACACACTGAAGAAGGACCGTTTGCTGCCCGCCAGCACTCGCGGTCTGTACCTGGCCGAAAGCTTTGCCCGGCAAGAGGGCTGGCTGGTCAGGGATGAGCGAATTCGCTGGAAGGATTGGGTTAGCCAGCAAGGCCTGGCAGCGCCGAAAGCGGACACCGGATTGCAGCGGCTAACGGGCAAGGCACGGGAATTGTTGCAGATGGCGCGAGGCGGGTTGCGTAAATAGCCATCGCGGTGCCGGGGCAACGTGCCCCGCACCGCGATGCTTGTCTCAGTTCTTGCGAATCTTCTCGACGATGGCGGTGGTCGAGCTGTTCTCAACCAGACCCAGCACCTTCACAGTGCCGCCATACGCCTTGACGATATCGGCACCGACCACCTGGTCGATACCATAGTCCCCGCCCTTGACCAGCACATCCGGCTTGACCTGGCTGAGCAGGTTTTCCGGCGTGCCTTCAGGGAAGCTGATGACCCAGTCCACTGCACCAAGTCCGGCGAGTACCGCCATGCGCCGATCGACGCTGTTGATCGGGCGACCCGGACCTTTCAGGCGGCTGACCGACGCATCATCGTTGACCGCGACGATCAGACGATCGCCTTGGGCGCGCGCTTGCTCCAGATAGGTCACGTGACCGGCATGGAGGATATCGAAGCAACCATTGGTAAAGACAATCTTCTCGTTGTGCGCACGGGCATCGTCGATGGCCAGCAGCAACTGGTCGAGACTCAACACCCCACGCTCAGAGCCTTCTTCGCGCTGGATCGCGCGGCGCAATTCCGGCGCGCTGATGGCCGCAGTACCCAGCTTGCCGACCACGATACCGGCAGCCAGGTTAGCCAGGCCCACGGCATGAGGCAGCTCTTCGCCAGCGGCGATGGCCGCGGCCAGGGTCGAAATCACGGTGTCACCGGCACCGGTGACGTCGAAGACTTCACGGGCACGAGCAGGCAAGTGCAAGGCAGGATGATCAGGGCGCAGCAAAGTCATGCCGTGCTCGCCGCGGGTCACCAGCAGGGCACCGAGCTCCAGCTCACTCATCAGCTGACCGCCCTTGGCCACCAGCTCGGCTTCGTCGGCGCAACGCCCGACGATGGTTTCGAACTCACTGAGGTTCGGGGTGATCAGGCTGGCGCCGCGGTAGATCGAAAAATCCTTGCCCTTGGGGTCGGCCAACACTGGAATCCCTTTGGCCCGAGCAGCCTGGATCAGGCTCTGATGGTTCTTCAGCGCACCTTTGCCGTAATCCGACAGCACCAGAACCTTGACCCCGTCGAGCAGGGTGTCGACCTCAGCACCCAGTGACAGCGGGTCAGTGGCGAAAGGCTCTTCAAAATCGATACGCAGCAGTTGCTGATGGCGGCTCATGACCCGCAGCTTGACGATGGTCGGCTGGTGCGCAATACGCTGGAAAATCGAGCGCACACCCGCTGCCTGCAGGCTGTTGGCCAGGCTGTCGGCGGCCTCATCCTGACCGGTAACCCCGACCAGAGATGCCGGGGCACCCAGGGCTGCGATGTTCAAGGCAACGTTGGCCGCACCACCAGGACGGTCCTCGATCTGCTCAACCTTGACCACCGGTACCGGTGCTTCAGGCGAAATCCGTGAGGTACCGCCATGCCAGTAGCGGTCGAGCATGACATCGCCCACCACCAGTACCGGGGCTTGATCGAAACGCGGCATGGACAACTTCATGGGCAACCCATATATACAAAATTAACAGGGGCAGGATATTAGCACAGGCAAGGCGAAGGCTTGATTACCGCCTTACCGACACGCTATTACAGGCAAGCAGCCGGAGCCCGGGACGGGCTCCGGCAACAGGCTCAGGTGATGTCTGCCTTGGCTGGCTCGTCCAGCCCCATGGCATGCAGCCTGGCGTAGTAGCCATTGGCGGCCAGCAGCTCGGCGTGCGTCCCGCGCTCGACCAGCTTGCCCTGATCCATGACCAGGATCATGTCGGCCTTTTCGATAGTCGACAGACGGTGAGCGATGACCAGTGTGGTACGCCCCTTCATGACATGATCGAGGGCAGCCTGGATATGCCGCTCGGACTCGGTGTCCAGAGCCGAGGTGGCCTCATCGAGGATCAGCAACGGCGCATTCTTGAGCAAGGCCCGGGCAATCGCCAGGCGCTGGCGCTGACCACCGGAAAGCAGCACACCATTTTCGCCGACCTGGGTATCGAAGCCCTGGGGTAGCTGATCGACGAACTCCTTGGCATAGGCATCGGCGGCGGCGGCCTCGATATCGGCACGCGGCGCGCCAGCCAGGTCGCCATAGGCGATATTGTTGGCCACGGTGTCGTTGAACAGGGTCACATGCTGAGTTACCTGCGAGACATGGCGGCGCAGGTTGCGCAACCGATATTCCTCGATTTCCACGCCATCGAGGAGGATCTGCCCCTGGTCATGGTGATAGAACCGCGGAATCAGCCCGGCCAGGGTCGACTTGCCACTACCCGAACGTCCCACCAGGGCAATCATCTGCCCAGGCTCGGCGGTGAAGGTAATGTCGGTCAAGACCTGACGCTCGGTGCCTGGATAGGTGAAGCTCAGGTTACGCACCTCAAGGCGCCCCTCCACCCGATCCAGTTCCACGGTACCGTTGTCGACTTCCGGCTCTTCATCCAGTTGCTCGAAGATGCTTTCGGCACCGGCCAAGCCCTTCTGGATCGTCGAGCTGACTTCCGACAGCTGTCGAATCGGCTTGGGTAGCAGGCCTGCTGCAGTAATGTAGGCAACCAGGTCACCGGCTGTAGCGTCTCCACGCAGGAACAGCACCAGGAACATCAGCGCAGCCATGGCGGAATAGATCACCAACTGCAGCATCGGGGTGTACACCGCACCGGTCTTGGTCATGCGCAGCTGTTTGTCGGTGTTGCTCTGGCTGGCATTGGCGAAACGCTGCTGCTCGTAGCCTTCACCGCCGAAGCTGCGCACCACGCGGTAACCTTGAATGGTTTCCGAGGCCACGTGGGTCACATCGCCCATTGCCACCTGGATCTTCTTGCTCTGCTTGCGGAATTTCTTGCTCGCGCTACCGACCATTACCGCGATGATCGGCAGGATTGCCAGCATGACCAGGGTCAGTTTCCAGTTCATCCACAGCAGGTAAATGAACAGGAACACCACGGTCAGGCCTTCACGGATCACCACCTTGATAGCATCGGTGGCTGCACCGGTGACCATGGTCACGTTGAAGGTGATACGCGAAATCAGGTGGCCCGAGTTGTGGTTGTCGAAGTAGCGGTTGGGGAGCACCAGCAGTTTGTTGAACAACTCGACCCGCAGGTCATGGACCAGCCCCAGCGAAACCTTGGCCAGGAAGTAGTTACCCAGGAACGAGCCCAGGCCTTGCCAGGCGGCGATCAGCACGATCAGCAACGGCACGGCCTGCAGGAGCTGCAGGTCTTGCAGATAAGGGACGTTGGGGAACAACACCGCCTGGGGATTGCTCAGGCCATCGACGAAGTACTTGAGAATCCCGGCCAGCATTGGCTGAGTGGAGGCAAATATCACAAAGCCCAGGATACTCAACAGGAAAATGCCTACGTAGGGTCTTACATACCCCAGCAGTCGAAAATAGATTTTCAGGCTGGAGCTGCTCTGCTGCTCCGCCTTTAGCGGTGTTTCGGCCATCGTCGAGCTCGCTGTTCAGTTTGAACCGGAAATTTTATCACAGCCCGGTCGACGGGCATGCACCCAGACCAGCGCCATGGCCAACCCCACCGGCAACCAGCTGATAAACCATTCGGCCCGCGGCGTACCGGTAAGGCTCGCGGCATCGAACTGCATGGCCAGGGTGGAAAACAGCCACAAGCCCATCAGCCCCTTGCCGAATACTGTTGAACGGGTCCGCCAGATCTCACGCAACACGCAGAGCCAGACTGCCAACCAGAGCAACATACCGGGGATGCCCAGCACGATGGCGATATGGGTAAACATGTTGTGGGTGTGATCGAACGACCTACCCAACGCCAAAACCTTGTAGAAGCTCCCCATCCCAAGCCCCGTCCATGGATGCATCTCAATCATCTGCAGGCTGGACTGGAATATTTCTGGCCGGTAGGACGAGCCCCGGGCGGTGATCTGCGTATACATCAAGGCAAACCCCAGCACTGCGGCGACCACTGCACCCACGGCAATGAGGCAGCTCCTGCGGTCCCGGCACCACAAGGGCATGGCCAGCATTGTAATGAGCAATCCCAACGCGGCACCCCGGCTCTGACACAGCACCAGAAATGCGCCCAGGCTCAGCAGCGACAACGCCCAGAGGGCCTGAAACCAGCGCTTTTGCGGCGGCCAGTGCAACATCCAGACGATGGCTGCTGCAATGACATAAGCGCCCAGAATGGGGTGGGAAATCTCGCCCACACCGGAAAGCCTGTGGCCCCACGGTCGCCCTTGCACACCATAGAACTGAACAATCGAAAGCGCCGCCGCGAGCGCCAGTCCGACGCCGCCCCACTGCAGCAACTGGATCAGGCGTGCAAAGCTGGCATTGGCAAGCAGTGGGAAAAACAGCAGAAAGAATGCGATGTACAGAAGCCGCTTGATTTCACGACCTGCGCCCTCGTCACTGGCCCATGACAGGCTCATGGCCGCCCAGAGCAGCAACAACCCCACCGACAGGCACAGCGCGCGCTGGGAGCGCCAAAGCTCGGCCAGAACCTCACGCCCGGACCACAGCAACACCAGGGTGGGCAACCAGAGGAACAACACCAGCCCCTGTTGATAGATCTTGTTGCTCGGCGCCAGGGCAATCGCCACCAGGAACCATAAAAACCCAATTGCCAGCCAGGTCTGTGCCCAGCGCCTTGTGTACATCATGCGTTTCCCCATCAAATCAACAACACCGGCATGGTGCATTTTTACACTTTTCGGCATTATGGCCGGTCATTTTGCTTGCCCGTTGACAAGGCCCCTATCCATGCAAAGTTCCCGGTTACCCCAGGTCGACCTCAACCAGCTCATCCTTGGCGCCCAGGTGCTGGAGGCCGACAGCTATGGCGCCAAAGTCTACCTGCTAAGCGATGGCAACATCCTTAAGCTTTTCAGACGCAAGCGGCTAATTTCATCCGCCCTGCTGCGACCTTACTCCCAACGCTTCATCGACAATGCGGTGCAGCTAGAGAAAAAGGGAATTCCTACACTAAAGGTTCTGAAGTACTACAAATTGGATGCCCCTGGAATGACCGCGGTGCTGTATCAACCGCTGCCCGGAGAAACCCTTAGCCAACTGTCCCGCAAACCGGGTTTCAGCTGGCAGGAGCGTCTTCCGGAGCTTGTCACGCTGGTACGCAAGCTACACAAGTCGGGTATCTACTTTCGCTCATTGCACCTGGGCAACATCGTTGTGACCCCGGAACAGCAACTGGGACTGATTGATGTAGCCGACATGCGTTTCATGCGAGCGCCGCTGTCCAATCGAATGGTCAGGCGCAACGTGCAGCATTTTGCCCGCTACATCGCGCGGGAACGCCTCGAGGATCAATTCCCTCTCGCCGAACTGGAACGCGCCTTGCTGGGCTGATCGCCTCAGGACTTATCCAGCAAGGCCCTGGAGAGCTGACTGAAGCGCTGCCAGGCCTGCTCGGGGGCCAAGGCCTGATACTGCGCCGTGGCCACCTGCCTGCCATCAAGCGCCACACAGTCGGCAATGGCCTGCCCCCAGGCCGCAACATCGCCAACAGCAACATAACGGCCAGCATCGCCAATCTGTTCACGAAACACCGGCAAGTCGCTGCACAACACCGGTACATCGGCCAACACCGCCTCCTGCAGCACCAACCCCAGACCTTCGGAGCGAGAAGGAACCAGCACCCAGTCGAATGCCCGGTAGAGGGTGGACATTTCGCTGCAGTGGCCGTAAAGCGTTACAAACGCCCCGAGATCCAGCGCCTTGATGCGAGATTCGAGCAGTGACCTCTGGTTGCCTTCGCCCAGAATCACCAGACGCATGTCAGGCTGCCGCTGACGAGCCAGCGCGAATGCGTCGAGCAGGTGATCGAACCCTTTGCTGTCGATCAGTCGCCCTACCGCGCCCAGGATCGGTCCACCTTCCAACGGCATTCCGAGTCGTTGGCGAGCTGCCTCGCGCTCCAGCAACGCCTGGCGGAAACCTTCTGGCTCAAGTGCCGAGCGCAGTACTTGCACAGGCACGCCAAGGTCTTTTTGCAGTTTGCTGGCCAATGTCTGCGAGACGGCAACGAGTGTCACCTGGGGTGCCTGGAAGCTGCGCAACAACGCGACATCCCCGCGATGCAGGCGTGTGGTGCCGTGGAACACCACTGTCGCCCGCACCCCAGGCAACTGCTGCAACACCGGCAGGACCAGGCGCGAAACCCCCAGACCATCGAGCAACACCACCTGGGTATCGGCCTGCTTCAACGCTTGGCGGAAGCGACTGCGCATCCAGGGTTGCAGCAACTTCCAGAGATGCCGGCCCTTGAGCAAACGCTGAGACAGCTGCCACTCACGCGTGCTCTCGTCATTGCAACAGGAACCCTGTCCCTGCAACAGCCAGCTGCTGACCGAAGCACTTGGCGCTACATGGGAAAGAATCTGCTGATGCACCTTGTGCACCGAGACGTACGGCGCACCGCCTGCCCACATGATGTTGACTATATTCACGGGGTATCACCCCCTGGTTCGGACCGGATAACGAGCAAACAGGCCAAGTCAATGTGCAAAGAAACCAACTCCCCCCCCCAGAACCACGCCAACCACCAATATCACCATCAATTTGATTCGATCACGCTTGCGACGCCGCGCTTTACGCCGACGCTCACCGGGCAGGCTTACGTGCGCACCGAAACCAGTGTGCAGTACCGCATCACCCTCGAGACTGACCGCAGTCAAATTCAACTCGGCGTAGCGTTTTGACAGCGCCTTCTCACCAGCATAGGCGGCAAATGGGGCGCAGCGCTGATAATCGCTCAGCCGGCGCAGGCCCGGGTTCAACGAGAAACTCTGCCACTCGGGTTTGTCCGAAAGCAACGGGTAGCATGGAACGCCAGCGATGACCTGGCGGTCCCCCAAGTGGATGTAGGGGCTGTGGATTTTCAAGTCATGGGCGTAGCTCCGCAGCCAGACCTGAAGCAACTGCGGGCTGACCTCGAGAATGCTCCGGGAATCCTCGACAAAACCTGGCCGATAGAACTCCCAGTCATCCTCGCAGTGAAAGATGTACGGGGTCTTCACCTCACCATAGGCCAGGTCGATCGACGCCAGTTGCCCCAATTTCGGCCGGTTGACGAACACCTTGCAATGCGCCTTCCAGTGCTCCGGAACAGCCTGATGGACAGCGTCTTCGCCCGAGTCCTCGGTAATGAACACTTCGCGAATCGGTGCAGTATTGAAACGATCGAAACTCTCGAGTGTAAGCTTGAGCAGGTCGAAGCGCCCGCAACTGGTAACCACCAGGGTTACATCACTGTCATCACTGAATCGCACCGGATTCTCTCCCCATCTTCTGTATTCGGTTGTTCGAGACCACGTCCCAGGCAAGGGACATCCGGCTCATATGCCCAGTCTCAAACGCAAGCGCTGCCAACCGGTCAAAGCTGGACGGGAACGCAGAGGTGGCTGCATTTTTTCAACGATGCTACGGCCCACTTGGGCGAAGCTGAACCGCGAAACAGCAAGGTCACGGCCGTTGCTGCCGATGCGCTCGACCAATGCCGGGTCGGCGCGCAGTACTTTGAGCTTTTCCTGCAATTGGGCAATGCTCTGGTACAGCACCACGTTGTGCATGTCTTCAAGACCGAGGGCACGATTCTCTGCCTCTCCCTGGTCAAACGCCAGCAAAACGCAACCGCAGGCCATCGCCTCGAAGTTCTTGATCATGTATTCGCCCATGCCGACATCGGCACTGACGAAGAAACGAATGCGGTTGAGTGTGTCACAGTACTCTTCACCGGACTTGGTCCGGGTCACCAGCAGGTTTTCGACCTGCGCAAGCTCATCGAGCAATGCCTTGCGGCCACTGTAGGCAACACTATTGGTGCTACCGACAAAGGCCAGTTCGATATCCCGCTCGCGTCCCTGGTCTGCCAGCAACTGCTGGTCATAGCCCTTGGGCACGAATTCGGCGTCAAAGCCTTCCTGACGCAGTCGCTCGCTGACCATGTACCCCGAGCTGATCACCCGTGCCCAGGGCAACTGCCGGTAGTGAGCGCTGAACTTGCCGGTGTACTTGCACGGGATGTAGTTCTGATAGGCGTCGTGCTCGAGGATGACCAGGTTGGGCACCGTACGAATAAAACCGACCTGGCGGATCTCTTGTTTGAAGCGCAGAAAGAACACGATCCGATCATACTTTTCGACATCGACTTCGCGACGGAAATAGCTGCGCAGGTTGCGCTGATCGGCACTGCTCAGCCAGCGCAGATCGCATTCGCAATGGGCCGCAACACCGTCGTAGAGACGGTCGAGGATTGCCCGTTGTTCTTTCTGCACCAGAAATAGAACTTTCATTGTTTTCCTTGCGGCCGTTACTCGGCCGCTAACAGTCATACGCCAGGATCAGAGATCACGGCGCCAGAACAATTCATGTCGGCGCACGGCTTTGCGGAAAAATTCGTTCTCGCCATAGGGCGAAGGACGCCTTCCCGCCAGCCAGCACTGAAGCAGGCGGCGAATACGACGCTTGAACGGCGCTGGCGGCTGCAGGTCATGCATCATGCCCAGCGCCATGGCCTTGTCACGCTGGGTCGCCAGATCCAGCGTCAGGCTGCAGGGTGCCCACACCTCACCACCCTCCAGCTGTGGCGGCAAAGCTACCCCTGCGCCGCTATCGCCCATGGGCCAGCGGTCGTTGTCATGCAAATGGTTGGCATATCCCAGCACGGTCTCCGGCTGCCACTCCAGACCCTGCAAGGCTTCGAGCACAGCAGCCTGGGCACAGATATGGTCAGGGTGCGGATCGAGAGTCGGATGAGGCATCACCAGCACCTGCGGGCGAGCCTTGAGCAACAGCACGCGCAAGTCGGCCAGCAGGTTGTTCCAGGTCGGCGCGCCGTCCTGATCGCCCGGCAGCGTCAACGTATTGAACTGCCGGAACAGACGGGTATCGGCGAGCTCCGCCTCTCGCGAGGCAACTGCCTGATCGGGCGCTGCCTGCATCGCCGGCAGTTGCAGGCAGAAGTAGCCAAGCTGCACGCAGCGCGATTCGGGAACACCCGCCCAGCGTGGCACGGCAATACTGTCCCAGGCACGCAGCCGTCCCTTCAAGCGGGCGGACTCAGCCTTGGCCATGCCCATTTGCTGATAGTGCTCAGCTTCGATCTCACCGGCCGTCAGGGTTACCACCCAGGTTTCCTGTGCCTGGCTGTAAAGACCGTAAGCAGCAAGCTCGGCATCGTCGGCATGCGGCGCAATGACCATGACCCGCTTCTGCCGCAGGTCATTGCCCGGAACAACCCACAACTGCCCCTCGCCAGGCAGACGACAGAAGCGCCCGCGCAGCCGCAGCTGCCCGCCAGTGAGCGACTCGGCAAGCCCGGTCAGGTTCAGGTAGCGCAAGCCCGCGACACCCCGTTCAAAGGCCTGGCAATCGTCACCGTTCAACACCACTGCCGGGTCCAGGAAGCGACCCAGCCAGCGGCTTTTCAAGCGAAGCGCCAGGACCAGGGTTTCGTCACCGGTGAGCTGCAAGGGCGATTTGACCTGCAGCACACCATCGACCAGTTCGACCGGATGCGCCACGCACTGCGGCGGGAACTGGTACTGGTAATCCTCGCCAGGCGAATAGAACAGGTGGTCGGCAAACCACGCCTCATGGGCAACCCACAGCAGCGGCAGCAACAAAAGCGGCAACCACCACTGAACAAAAATACCCAGGCCCAGCAGCGCAATCAGGCCAACCAGCAATCCCAGCCGCTTGTTGCGCCGGTGCTGCTTGAGCAACTGCTGCTTGCGGCTCACACCTGAAACACCGGCACGGGGTTGCACCAGCGATCCTTGTACTCGCGATCAGCGCGACCAAAGGAGAAACGCAGCGGCTTGTTGCGTGCCCGGGCGTCCTCCCAGGCCGCCTGGGTATTGAGGAAACTCAATACACTGCCAGGGCTGAAGGCCTTGGTTTGCGGGTCAACACCACCATTGATGTACTCGACGCTGATCCACTCGGGTGCTTCCACCCGGTAGACCAGCTGGATGGCAATGGGCGCATCGTCAAGAAACAGCACAGAACCGATCAACAGCTCACGCAGACGCTCGATGACCTCGGCCATGCGTTCGGCACCCGTGGCCGGGAATTCCCAACGACGTTGAAACAGATCGCAGTAAATCGCTGCAAGTTCGCTGCTGGTGAAATCAGCGACCGGACGCACCTGCCCGCCTGCCTCTTCCAGCAGACGCAACTCGCGGCGCTGGTTATAGCGAAACTTCTTCGACAGGTCTTCCGGCGTACGCGCCATCGCCAGCGACTCAGTCTGCGGCTTGAGGTTGGCAAAACGCCCTTGATTGAGCTCGGACAGATAGCGCCCGGCATGACGCAGCGGTGCCTGGGCATCGGCAGCGGCTGGCAGGATCAGTTCGGCATTGCCCAGATCATACAAACCCTTCTTGCCCTGACGTTTGAGCACGTCCTTGGACAGCGCCAGATGGCGCCCCCAGGTGGGAATCGCAGCCTTGAGCTCGCCATTGTGCTCCCAACCCAGGTAGCGCACCGGGATCTGCGCCAGGTCCGCCAATTGTTCGATCACCAGCGGGTGAGTGGCGACACTACCGCCAAAACGCTGCCAGGCTTGCGCGTAGGCAGGCGCATCGATGACGCTCCAGCCGCGCTCGCGCCAGCCTTGAATATGATTGAGCATCAAGCCTCCGCCGTCAGCGCACGCACAGCCGGCAGCTGCCAGAAGGTATCGCGTACAGCGTGATCAGAAAAACGCTCGCGCAGACGCGCAAGCATGCGTTCGGCACACTCCTGACGCTGTCCTTCATCCAGCACCGCCAGGTGTTGCAGACCTTGCGCCAGACGCTCGGCATCCGCCAGCGGGAACAGGATGCCGACGCCCTCGACCACTTCAACCGCACCACCACAGGCAGTAGCAAGTACTGGCACACCGGCAACCATGGCCTCCAGCAGGACCATGCCGAACGGCTCGTGGTCGGAGCTCAGGGCAAAGGCATCGAACGCCTTGAAGTAGCGGCGCGCATCCGGCACCTGACCGAGGAAGTCGACCTGAGCGGCGACGCCCAGTTCAGCGGCCAGGGTTTTCAGCGACTGCTCCAGGCGGCCCTTGCCGAGAATGGCCAGGCGGGCACCGGCAGGCAAACCCGGCAGGGCCTGAGCGAACCCGCGCAGCAAGGTGGCCTGGTCCTTGTCCGGATGCAGGCGGCCGACATTGCCGACAATCCACGCTTGCGGATCCAGCCCCAACGCCTGGCGCGCTTGTTCGGCGGGTACCAGCGCAGCTTGCAGCGCCTCGATGTCGATACGGTTGTAGAGCGTCTGGATGCGCTCGGCCGGCCACTTCGGCAGGCACTTGCGCATATCGTCGCGCACCGCCTCGGAAACGCCCAGCAAACTCAGGCGCCGACGAAACAGGTTGGCGAACAACTGGCGACTGCTGCGCAGATAGTCACCAAAGGCATGGTGCACACCGATCACCGGCAGGCGGCTGCCAAGCAGAGCGATGTAGATCGGCTTGAAGCGGTGAGCAATACAGAAACTGAAATCACGCGTGGCGACGATCCGGCGCAACGCGCGAATCGCCCCCAGCTTGAGACCACGAATGGCCTTGGAGCTGAACTCCAGGAAAATCACTTCGTCGGAGGCGCAACCAGCCGCCACCTGAGGATCGGCAGCGCCGGTAAGGAACACCGTGGTGACCTTGTAGCCGCTGCCGCTGAACAGACTGGCGTACTGCCGCGCACAGTCCAGGAACGGACCGTCATAGCCGTGGCAGAACTGCAGGACGCGCTTTTCAGCCCTGGACGTCATAACTGTTCGCGCCGTCCTTGACTACCAGGATGTCTTCCATGATCAGGTATTGCAGATCCGAGCCGAAGAACATGTTCAGGGCGTCGGTCGGCGAGCAGATCATCGGTTCGCCACGACGGTTGAGTGAAGTGTTGAGCGACACGCCGTTACCGGTCAGGTCTTCCAGCGCCTTCATCATGTCGTAGTAGCGCGGGTTGTATTCGCGCTTGAGCACCTGGGCCCGCGAGGTGCCGTCTTCGTGGACGACTTCCGGCACGCGGGTCTTCCACTCTTCAGCCACTTCAAAGGTGAAGGTCATGAACGGCGCCGGGTGATCGATCTTGATCATCTGCGGGGCGACGGTGTCGAGCATCGACGGGCAGAAAGGCCTCCAGCGCTCGCGGAACTTGATCTGGTGGTTGATGCGGTCGGCAACGCCGGCCACGCTTGGGCAACCAATGATCGAACGACCGCCCAGTGCGCGTGGACCGAACTCCATGCGCCCCTGGAACCAGGCCACCGGGTTGCCATCGACCATGATCTTGGCGATCTGCTCGGGCATGTTTTCGAGTTTGCGCCATTTCGGCTGGCTCGGGTGACGGGCACAGGCAGCGATCACGTCTTCGTTGGAGTACGCAGGGCCGAGGTAGACGTGTTCCATCTTCTCGACCGGCACGCCACGGGCGTGAGATACGTAAGCTGCCGCACCCACTGCGGTACCGGCGTCGCCGGAGGCCGGCTGAACGAACAGTTCCTTGAGGTCAGGACGGGCAATGATCTTCTGGTTGAGCTTGACGTTCAGCGCGCAACCGCCAGCGAAGGCCAGCTTGCCGGTTTCCTTGAGGATGTCGCCCAGGTAGTGGTCGATCATCTGCAGCGCAAGCTTCTCGAACAGCGCCTGCATGCTGGCGGCGTAGTGGATGTACGGCTCGTCGGCGATGTCGCCTTCGCGCTTGGGACCCAGCCACTCGATCAGCTTCGGCGAGAAGTAGAAGCCCTTGCCCTTCTCTTTATAGCGGCGCAGGCCGATTACGTTGGCGTAATCCGTGTTGATCACCAGCTCGCCATTTTCGAACGAAGCCAGGCGCGAGAAATCATACTTGCTGGCATCGCCATACGGCGCCATGCCCATGACCTTGAACTCGCCATCAAGCATCTCGAAGCCGAGGAATTCGGTGATCGCGCCGTACAGGCCGCCCAGCGAATCCGGGTCGAAGAATTCCTTGATCTTGTGGATCTTGCCGTTTTCACCGTAGCCAAAGAAGGTCGTGGCGTACTCGCCCTTGCCGTCGATGCCGAGGATCGCGGTTTTTTCCTTGAAGCCCGAGCAGTGATAGGCACTGGAAGCGTGGGCCAGGTGGTGCTCGACCGGCTCGATCTTGACTTTCTTCGGATCGAAACCCAGTTGCTCCAGGCACCAGACAATCTTCTTGCGATAGCGCTTGTAGCGGCGGTTGCCCATCAGGATCGCATCCAGGGCGCGGTCCGGGGCGTACCAGTAACGCTTGGCGTAGTGCCAGCGGGCTTTGCCGAACAGGCTGATCGGCGCGAACGGAATGGCCACCACGTCTACGTCGGACGGCTTGATGCCAGCCTGCTCCAGGCAGAACTTCGCCGATTCGTAGGGCATGCGGTTCTTTGCATGTTTGTCGCGCACGAAGCGCTCTTCTTCAGCGGCGGCAATCAGCTTGCCGTCGATGTACAGGGCCGCGGAAGGATCATGGCTAAGGGCGCCGGACAGGCCAAGAATCGTCAATGCCAAGGGTCTAGCCTCTTCAATCTGTAAATATGCGCCCTGGCCCCGTGGGGCGAGCGGCAACGAAAGAGCGGGATTATAACGTAAAGCGCGTGCGCTTGTAGGCGCGTCCCACCTACTCGGCGATCAGCCAGTCCATGCGCCAGCTACCCTGGGTCTGGGCCAGCACCTGGGACAACCACGGCAGCAGCTCACGCAGCTCCTCCTCCAGCCCCCATGGCGGGTTGGCAATCGCCAGACCGGAGCCATTGAGACCCTGCGGGCTGTCCTGGGGATGCACGTACAGCTCGACCCGCAGCAACTTCGGTGCACCGGTGCTGGTCAGGTCCTGATAGAAGCGCACCAGCTGGCGCTGATCCTTGATCGGGTACCAGATCGCCGCGACAGTCTGGCGCATGCGACTGATTGCCTCTTTCAAGGCCACCGTGCAGCGCTTGAGCTCGTCGGCCTGCTCGAACGGTGGATCGATCAGCATCACCGCGCGCTTTTCCTGCACCGGCAGCAGCGCACGCGGCACATGCCAACCTTCACCGAGGTGCACAGCGACGCGCGGGTCTTTCTTCATATTGTCCTTGAGCATGCGCCCGTCTTCAGGGTGCTTCTCGTTGAGCAACACGCGATCCTGCTGACGCGCCAGACGCCGGGCAAGCTCGGGCGAGCCCGGGTAGTAGCGCAGCTCGCCGTCGGGATTCATCTTGCGCAGGATACGTAGATAGTCAGTAGTGACTTCTGGCAGGTCATCACGCCCCCAAAGCCGACCGATCCCTTCGATCCACTCGCCGGTACGCGTCGCCTGGTCGCCCTGCAGGTCGTACAGACCCAGGCCGGCGTGAGTGTCGAGGTAAGCGAACGGTTGCTCCTTGCGCGACATCAGCGCAATAAGGCGGGTCAACACAAGGTGTTTGAAGACGTCGGCGTGGTTGCCGGCGTGAAAGGCGTGACGATAGTTCATGGCAACTCCTGCAAGACCGTGCAGTTTACCTTGTCACGCGGGCGGCGTCAGGCGCAGCCGGTCAAAACGACAACGGCCCGGGCTCTTGCGAGACCGGGCCGTTGGCAGACAGCAATGCAACCGCGATTACTTGCCGGCGTGATACGCCGCGTCTGCAGTTTCGAAACGCGAAACCATCGCCTTGCTCGGGCTGCCGAGCTTGCTGAAGACGAAGATTGCCAGGCTGGCCAGAACGAAGCCTGGAATGATTTCGTACAGGCCCATGGTGTCGAATTTCTTCCACAGGATCACGGTCACGGCACCGACGATGATGCCAGCCAGCGCACCATTACGGGTCATGCCTTTCCACAGTACCGAGATCAGCACCACTGGACCGAAGGCGGCACCGAAGCCAGCCCAGGCGTAGGCAACCAGGCCCAGTACGCGGTTCTCAGGATTGGCAGCCAGGGCGATGGCGATCAGCGCAACGGCCAGCACCATCAGGCGACCGACCCAGACCAGCTCGACCTGGGAAGCGTTCTTGCGCAGAAAAGTCTTGTAGAAGTCTTCGGTCAGGGCGCTCGAGCACACCAGCAGCTGGCAGCTCAGGGTGCTCATGACAGCAGCCAGAATGGCCGACAGCAGCACACCGGCGATCCATGGGTTGAACAGGATCTTGGCCAGCTCGATGAACACACGCTCGTGGTTCTCGGTGACCGGACCTGCGAGGTCAGGATGCGCCGAGAAGTAGGCGATACCGAAGAAGCCAACGGCACAGGTACCGGCCAGGCACAGGATCATCCAGGTCATGGAGATGCGGCGGGCATTGGCGATGGATTTCACCGAGTCGGCAGCCATGAAGCGCGCCAGGATGTGCGGCTGACCGAAGTAACCCAGGCCCCAACCCATCAGCGAGATGATGCCGATGAAGGTTGCACCCTTGAACATGTCGAAGTTGCCAGCGCCCTGGGCTTCGATAGCCAGGAAGGTGGTATCGACACCGCCGGTAGCGATCAGCACGATCACCGGGGTCAGGATCAGGGCGAAGATCATCAGGGTCGCCTGGACGGTATCGGTCCAGCTGACCGCCAGGAAGCCACCAACGAAGGTGTAGGCGATGGTTGCGGCAGCACCGGCCCACAGCGCGGTCTCATAGGACATGCCGAAGGTGCTCTCGAACAGACGAGCGCCAGCAACGATGCCGGAAGCGCAGTAGATGGTGAAGAACACCAGGATAACGATGGCAGAGATGATCCGCAGCAGGCCGCTGTTGTCTTCGAAACGGCTGGCGAAATAGTCCGGCAGGGTCAGTGCATCGCCGTTGTGCTCGGTCTGCACGCGCAGACGACCAGCAACGAACAACCAGTTCAGGTAGGCACCGACAGTCAAACCGATGGCAATCCAGGCCTCCGACAGACCCGACATATAGATGGCGCCCGGCAGGCCCATCAGCAACCAGCCGCTCATGTCCGAGGCGCCGGCTGAAAGCGCGGTCACCACGCTACCGAGGCTGCGGCCACCGAGAATGTAGTCGGAGAGGTTATTGGTAGAGCGATAGGCCATGAAGCCGATCATCACCATTGCTGCGATATAGATCACAAAGGTGATCGTGATTGGATTGCTAAAACTCATTGTTGCGCCCTGGCGTTTGTTTTTATGTAGTGACAGCCTACAGAGAGGTTGCACCCAGGCCGCGAATCCTATGCAACAACGCAAAGTAGGTGCAACCTGTTTTTGCAAACAAGTTGCACCTCGTCGGTTTTTTTGCGTAACAGCGTCTTTTTGCTCCCTTTCGGAGCAAGAAGCCGTGTTTACAGAAGAAAATGCACCATAAACAGCCATTTTGACTGTGGGGTTTTACCCACCGGACGAGCTGCACTTTTTTCCTACACATTTTGGGTTGCACTAGGTTGCACCCGAAATCGCGCACAGCTAATCTTGGCGCCAGCTTAAGCCACAGCCCTGTGGCAATAATGAGGATAAGAAATGGCGACGACCACCCTTGGGGTCAAACTTGACGACCCAACCCGTGAGCGACTCAAAGCAGCTGCGCAGTCCATTGACCGCACACCGCACTGGTTGATCAAGCAAGCGATCTTCAATTACCTGGAGAAGCTCGAGGGTGGTGCCACCCTGACCGAACTCAACGGTCAGTCCATTATCAATGGCGACGAAGCCGCTGAAGTGCTGGGTGATCACAGCCACCAGTGCTTCCTCGAATTTGCCGAAAGTATCCTGCCGCAGTCCGTCCTGCGCTCGGCGATCACTGCCGCCTACCGCCGCCCTGAGCCGGAAGTCGTGCCAATGCTGCTGGAGCAGGCACGCCTGCCAGTCGCCATGGCCGAGGCCACCAACAAGCTGGCCGCCGGCATTGCCGAAAAGCTGCGTAACCAGAAGAGCGCTGGCGGCCGCGCCGGTATCGTCCAGGGACTGCTGCAGGAATTCTCCCTGTCGTCCCAGGAAGGCGTGGCGCTGATGTGCCTGGCCGAAGCGTTGCTGCGCATCCCGGACAAAGGCACCCGCGATGCCCTTATCCGCGACAAGATCAGCACCGGTAACTGGCAGCCGCACCTGGGCAACAGCCCGTCGCTGTTCGTCAACGCCGCGACCTGGGGCCTGCTGCTGACCGGCAAGTTGGTCTCGACCCACAACGAATCCGGCCTGACCTCCTCGCTCAGCCGCATCATCGGCAAGAGCGGCGAGCCGATGATCCGCAAGGGCGTCGACATGGCCATGCGCCTGATGGGCGAGCAGTTCGTCACCGGCGAAACCATTGCCGAAGCCCTGGCCAACGCCAGCAAGTTCGAAGCCAAGGGCTTCCGCTACTCCTACGACATGCTCGGCGAAGCCGCCCTGACCGAACACGACGCACAGAAATACCTGGCGTCCTACGAGCAGGCGATCCACTCGATCGGTAAAGCCTCCCACGGCCGCGGCATCTATGAAGGCCCGGGCATCTCGATCAAGCTCTCGGCCTTGCACCCGCGTTACAGCCGCGCCCAGTACGAGCGCGTGATGGACGAGCTGTACCCGCGCCTGCTGTCGCTGACCCTGCTGGCCAAGCAATACGACATCGGCCTGAACATCGACGCCGAGGAAGCTGACCGCCTGGAGCTGTCGCTGGACCTGCTCGAGCGCCTGTGCTTCGAACCGCAGCTGACCGGCTGGAACGGTATCGGCTTCGTGATCCAGGCGTACCAGAAGCGTTGCCCGTACGTGATCGACTACGTCATCGACCTGGCCCGCCGCAGCCGTCATCGCCTGATGATCCGCCTGGTGAAAGGCGCCTACTGGGACAGCGAGATCAAGCGCGCCCAGGTCGAAGGCCTGGAAGGCTACCCGGTGTACACCCGCAAGGTGTACACCGACGTGTCCTACATCGCCTGCGCCCGCAAGCTGCTGTCGGTACCGGAAGTCATCTACCCGCAGTTCGCCACGCACAACGCCCACACCCTGTCGGCCATCTACCATATCGCCGGACAGAACTACTACCCGGGCCAGTACGAGTTCCAGTGCCTGCACGGCATGGGCGAGCCACTCTACGAGCAGGTTGTCGGCAAGGTTGCCGATGGCAAGCTGAACCGTCCGTGCCGCGTCTACGCCCCGGTTGGCACCCACGAAACACTGCTGGCCTACCTGGTTCGCCGCCTGCTGGAAAACGGCGCCAACACCTCGTTCGTCAACCGCATTGCCGACCAGTCGATCTCGATCCAGGAACTGGTCGCCGACCCGGTCGCCACCATCGAGCAGATGGCTACCCAGGAAGGCAACTTCGGCCTGCCGCATCCGCGCATTCCATTGCCGCGTGACCTGTACGGCGCCGAGCGGGCCAACTCCGCCGGTATCGACATGGCCAACGAACACCGCCTGGCATCGCTGTCCTGCGCCCTGCTGGCCACTGCCCACAACGACTGGAAAGCCACGCCGATGCTCGGTTGCGCGTCCAGCAATGAAGTCGCCGCGGCGGTCCTGAACCCGTCCGATCACCGTGATGTGGTCGGTCATGTCCAGGAAGCCACCGTTGCCGACGTCGACAACGCCATCCAGTGCGCCCTCAAGGCCGCGCCGATCTGGCAGGCCACGCCACCAGCCGAGCGTGCTGCGATCCTCGAGCGCGCCGCTGACCTGATGGAAGCCGAGATCCAGCCGCTGATGGGCCTGCTCGCCCGTGAAGCCGGCAAGACCTTCGCCAACGCCATCGCCGAAGTCCGCGAAGCCGTCGACTTCCTGCGCTACTACGCGGTGCAGGCCCGTAACGACTTCAGCAACGATGCCCACCGCCCACTGGGCCCAGTGGTCTGCATCAGCCCGTGGAACTTCCCGCTGGCGATCTTCAGCGGTCAGGTCGCCGCAGCCCTGGCAGCCGGCAACCCGGTGCTGGCCAAGCCTGCCGAGCAAACCCCGCTGGTAGCGGCCCAGGCCGTGCGCCTGTTGCTGGAAGCCGGCATCCCTGAAGGCGTGGTGCAGTTGCTGCCAGGCCGCGGTGAGACCGTTGGTGCGCGCCTGGTCGGTGACGATCGGGTCAAAGGCGTGATGTTCACCGGTTCCACCGAAGTCGCTCGCCTGCTGCAACGCAACATCGCCGGGCGCCTGGATGCCCAGGGCCGCCCGATCCCGCTGATCGCCGAAACCGGTGGCCAGAACGCAATGATCGTCGACTCTTCGGCACTCACCGAACAAGTCGTCATCGACGTGGTTTCCTCGGCCTTTGACAGCGCCGGCCAGCGCTGCTCGGCACTGCGCGTGCTGTGCCTGCAGGAAGACTCGGCCGACCGCGTCATCGAGATGCTCAAGGGTGCCATGGCCGAAAGCCGCCTGGGCAACCCGGAGCGCCTGAACGTGGATATCGGCCCGGTCATCGACGCTGAAGCCAAGGCCGGTATCGAGAAACACATCCAGGGCATGCGCGACAAGGGTCGCTCGGTGTACCAGGTTGCGATCGCCGACGGCGAAGAGATCAAGCGTGGCACCTTCGTCATGCCAACCCTGATCGAGCTGGAAAGCTTCGACGAGCTGCAACGCGAGATCTTCGGCCCGGTACTGCACGTGGTGCGCTACAACCGCAAGAACCTCGACCAGCTGATCGAGCAGATCAACGCTTCCGGTTACGGCCTGACCCTGGGTGTTCACACCCGGATCGACGAAACCATTGCCAAGGTCATCGACAACGTCAACGCCGGTAACGTCTACGTTAACCGCAACATCGTCGGTGCCGTGGTCGGTGTCCAGCCGTTCGGTGGTGAAGGCCTGTCCGGTACCGGTCCGAAAGCCGGTGGCCCGCTGTACCTGTACCGCCTGCTGTCGACCCGTCCTGCCGATGCGATCGAGCAATCGTTCCAGCGCACCGATGGCGACAACCTGCCGGACAGCCGCCTGCGTGAAGTGCTGCTCAAGCCGCTGGACTCGTTCAAGTCGTGGGCTGCTAGCAACCAGAATGCTGACCTGGCGCACCTGTGCGAGCAGTTCGCCCAGCAGTCGCAAAGCGGTATCAGCCGCCTGCTGGCCGGCCCGACCGGTGAGCGCAACAGCTACACCATCCTGCCGCGTGAGCACGTGCTGTGCCTGGCCGAGGTCGAAGCCGACCTGCTGACCCAACTGGCTGCGGTACTGGCCGTAGGCAGCTCGGCAGTATGGCCGGAAGGCGAGCTGACCAAGACCCTGCGCAACCGTCTGCCGAAGGACGTTCAGGCTCGCATCACGCTGGTTGGTGACTGGACCAAGGACGAAGTGGTGTTCGATGCCGTCCTGCACCACGGCCATTCCGACCAGTTGCGCGCAGTCTGCGAGCAGGTGGCCAAACGTGCCGGTGCTATCGTCGGCGTTCACGGTCTGTCGTCGGGTGAAACCTCGATTGCCCTGGAGCGCCTGGTGATCGAGCGAGCATTGAGCGTCAACACCGCTGCTGCGGGTGGTAACGCTAGCTTGATGACAATCGGCTAAACCCCGGGCGTCAACTCGAATACAGGAGCCGACCTTGTCGGCTCCTGTATTTCCTCCAGACAACGCCGCACGTTCTACCCCATCATCACCCCCACCTATTTCTCTGTCCGCACTCCTCCCTGCCCCCTAGACTCGACGCATCCCAAGACAGGAATGCCGTCATGTCCGAGACCCTGCTCAGCGCCCGCAACCTGGCCTTCGAACTCTACGAAGTGCTCGACGCCGAGGCCCTCACCCAGCGCCCACGTTTTGCCGAACACAGCCGTGAAACCTTCGATGCCGCGTTGAACACGGCGCGGACCGTTGCCGAGAAGTATTTTGCGCCGCACAACCGCAAGGCTGACGAACATGAACCCCGCTTTGAAAACGGCGAGGCGGTGTTGATCCCCGAGGTCAAACCCGCAGTTGATGCCTTCCTTGAAGCCGGTTTCCTCAACGCCACCCGCGACTTCGAAGCCGGCGGCATGCAGTTGCCAACCCTGCTTTCGCAAGCCTGTTTTGCCCATTTCCAGGCGGCCAACGCCGGCACCACGGCCTACCCGTTCCTGACCATGGGTGCGGCCAACCTGATCGAGAGCTTTGGCAGCGACGAGCAGAAGCGCCTGTTCCTGCAACCGATGATCGAAGGCCGCTTCTTCGGCACCATGGCCCTGACCGAACCCCATGCCGGCTCGTCCCTGGCCGACATCCGCACCCGTGCAGAGCCGGCCAGCGATGGCAGTTACCGGCTACGAGGAAACAAGATCTTCATCTCTGGCGGCGACCACCCGCTGTCGGAGAACATCGTGCACATGGTGCTGGCCAAATTGCCGGACGCACCGCCCGGGGTGAAAGGCATTTCGCTGTTTATCGTGCCCAAGTTCCTGGTCAACGCCGATGGCAGCCTGGGCCCACGCAACGACGTACTGCTGGCCGGACTGTTCCACAAGATGGGCTGGCGCGGCACCACCTCGACGGCATTGAATTTTGGCGACAACGGGCAGTGCGTCGGCTATCTGGTAGGCAAGCCGCACCAGGGGCTGGCCTGCATGTTCCAGATGATGAACGAGGCGCGCATCGGCGTCGGCATGGGCGCGGTAATGCTCGGCTATGCCGGTTACCTGTACTCGCTTGAGTACGCACGCCAGCGGCCACAAGGACGCCTGATCGACAACAAGGACCCGGCCACCGCGGCCGTGCCGATCATCGGTCATACCGATGTGAAGCGCATGCTGCTGACCCAGAAAGCCTACGTCGAAGGGGCCTTCGACCTGGGCCTGTACGCTGCACGGCTGTTCGATGAGACCCAGAGTGGCGAAACCGAAACGCAGCGTCAGCAGGCTCATGAACTGCTCGACCTGCTGACCCCGATCGTCAAATCCTGGCCCTCGGAGTTCTGCCTCAAGGCCAATGAACTGGCGATCCAGATCCTCGGCGGCCACGGCTATACCCGCGAATACCCGGTCGAACAGTACTACCGCGACAACCGCTTGAACCCGATTCACGAAGGCACCCATGGCATCCAGTCGCTGGACCTGCTCGGCCGCAAACTGGCGCAAAACGGCGGCGCCGGGCTCAAGCAACTGGTGCGCCTGATTGCCGGAACCTGCGAGCGGGCACGCGAATTCTCCCGCCTGGATCACCTGCGCACGCCGCTGGAGCAATTACAGGTTCGCCTGCAGAGCGTGACGCTGAGCCTGCTTGGCGATCTGGCTCAAGGTCAGGTCAACAGTGCCCTGGCCAACTCTGCGCTGTACCTCAAAGCCTTTGGTCACTGCGTGATCGGCTGGCGCTGGCTGGAGCAGGCGATCCGTGCCGAACAAGGGTTGGCCCAAGGCAATCCGGCCGACCACGACTTCTATCAGGGCAAACTGCAGGCCGCGCGTTATTTCCTGACCTGGGAAGTGCCGGGCTGCCATAATGAGCTGGCATTGCTCGAGGCCCGCGACGACACCTGCCTGAGCATGCGCGACGAGTGGTTCTGAGGGGGAACCACCGTACACACGGAGGTTCTTGCATGTTCGAGATGACCGCACTGCTGCGCCAGCGCTTTGCCGCCCTGCGCAGTGATGCCGCGTTTTTTTCCCTGCGCTATGTGCAGCAGTCCCAGCAGCAGCTTTCGGTGCGCAAGAACGTTGCCGAGCCGCCATTCTTCTTTCGTGACGAAGGGGCAATGCTGACCGTCCGGGTCAAGGGTGTGGAAGCCTACGCCGCTACCGCCGACCTGTCCCAGTCCGGCCTGCAGCGTGCCCTGGAGCAGGCCGAGCGACTCGCCGCACAGATTGGCGCACGTGCCCTGCTTGACCTCAGCGAGCAGCCAGTAGCCACGGAGCGCACTGACTACCGCTCACCAAACCTCGAACAGCCCTTGCCATCCCTGGCCGACTGCTATGACCTGCTCGCCCGTGAGTCGAACAGCGTGCCCGCCGACAGCCGCCTGGTGAACTGGCAGGCCAGCCTTGGCATCAGCAACGTCGAACAGATTTACCTGAATACAGCCGGTGCCGAACTGCGCCAGGCCCAGCGCTTTATCTATCCAGGCTTCGCAGTCACCGCCTTCGACGGCCAGGACAGCCAGAGCCGCACCCTGGGCCGGGAGAACTTCGGCCAACAGGGCGGCCTGGATGTCATCGAACGCTGCGGGCTGGTTGGCGCTGGCGCCAAGGTCGCCGACCAGGCCCTGCAATTGCTGCTTGCGCCCAACACCCCGAGCGGGGTGCGTGACCTGCTGCTGATGCCTGACCAGATGATGCTGCAGATCCACGAATCCATCGGCCACCCGCTGGAAATGGACCGCATCCTCGGTGACGAGCGCAACTACGCCGGCACCAGCTTCGTCAAAGCCAGCGACTTCGGCACCCTGCAATACGGCTCGAAACTGCTCAACGTGACCTTCGACCCGACCATCGGCGAAGAACTGGCCAGCTATAGCCATGATGACGACGGCACTGCGGCCGATAAACAGTTCCTGATTCGTGAAGGCTTGCTACTGCGCCCGCTGGGCGGTGCCCTGTCGCAGTTCCGCTCGGGCCTGGACGGCGTTGCCAACAGTCGCGCCTGCGGCTGGAACCGCGCCCCGATCGATCGCATGGCCAACCTCAATATCGAGCCGGGTGACCAACGCCTTGAACAACTGATTGGCGGTATCGAACACGGCATCCTGATGCGCACCAACCGCTCCTGGTCTATTGACGACGCGCGCAACAAGTTCCAGTTCGGCTGCGAATGGGGCCAGCTGATTGAAAACGGCGAACTCAAAGGGGTGGTCAAGAACCCCAACTACCGAGGGATTTCCGCGCAGTTCTGGGGCAACCTCAGCGCAGTGGGCGACGCCAGCACCTTGCAGGTGCTCGGCACGCCGAACTGCGGCAAGGGCGAGCCGAACCAGGTAGTGCGGGTCGGGCACGCCTCGCCTGCCTGCGTATTCAGCCAGATCGACGTATTCGGAGGAGACGCCTGATGGCTGCCACCCCACTGCACAGTTTTCAGGGCCTGGTCGCGAGCCTGCAAGAACAGGTTCGCACTCCCGAGCACTTCACCCTCAGCTACAGCGCCGAACACTCGCAGTTCATTCGCTTCAACCATGCCAAAGTGCGCCAGGCCGGCGAGGTGCAGCAGGCCAGTTGCGTCCTCAAGCTGGTCAAGGATGGGCGCCAGGCTGAACTGCAGTTCACCCTCGGCAATGATGCTGACGTCGATCAGCAGCGCCTGGCCCAGGCTATCGAACAACTGCGCCAGACCTTGCCATTGCTCGAAGCCGACCCTTACCTGCAACTCAACGACAGCGCCTGGCAAAGCCATAGCGTGCAGGATCAAACGCTGCCTGCGATTGAGCAGGTGCTGGCGCAGATCGAACTGGGTGCCGGGGAGCTGGATCTGGTCGGCATCTACGCCGCAGGCCCGATCTGTCGAGGCTTTGCCAGCTCGTTCGGAGCCTTCGGCTGGCACCAGGCCAACAGCTTCAACTTCGACTGGAGCCTGTTCCACCGCAATGGCCAGGCGGTCAAAGCCAACTACGCCGGGCAGCACTGGGACAGCGAAGCCTTTGCCCTGCGCCTGCGCCAGGCGCGCGAACAGCTGGAATACCTCGGTCGCCCGCTCAAGACCCTGGCACCGGGCGAGTACCGCGCCTACCTGGCACCGGCAGCAATGGATGAAATCATGGGCATGCTCTGCTGGGGCGGTTTTTCCGCGCAGTCCCTGGCAACCAAGAACAGTCCGTTGCAGCGCCTGTATGCCGGCGATGCGCGCCTGAATCCGCTGGTCAGCATTGCCGAGCAGGTCAGCGGATCGCTCAGTCCGGCGTTCTCCGACGAAGGCACACCGCGCAGCGACTTGCGCCTGATCGAGCAAGGCCGGGGTCTCGACCGGCTGATCTGCGCCCGCAGCGCCGCCGAGTTCGAATTGGCGGTCAACGGTGCCGACGGTCATGAGTCGCCTTGTGCGCTGAGCCTGGCTGCTGGCGACCTGGAGCAGCGCGAGATCCTCGCCCGCCTCGGCACTGGCCTGTACATCAGCAACCTCTGGTACCTGAATTTCTCCGACCTGCCAGCAGCGCGCATGACCGGCCTGACCCGCTTCGCCACCTTCTGGGTCGAGGACGGCCAGATCCAGGCACCGGCGAGCACCATGCGCTTTGATGATAGCGTCTACAGTTTGTTGGGTTCACAGCTGGAAGCATTGACGACAGAGCGCGAGCTGATTCTGTCGACCAGCACCTACGGGCAACGGCAGACCAGTTCGAGCCATTTGCCTGGAGCACTGGTCAAGCGCCTGACGTTGACATTGTGATGAGCCCATCGCCGGCAAGGCCGGCTCCCACACGTTTGTAGGAGCCGGCCTTGCCGGCGATGAGGCCCTAAAGGACACCTGAGCAAACCATGCCCAACCGCGCCCCGCTGGACCCTGTCACCGCCCGCTGGATCCCCTGGGTCGTGGCCATCGCCTTCTTCATGCAGTCGCTGGACGGCACCATCCTCAACACCGCCCTGCCGGCGATGGCCCGGGACCTGGCCGAAGACCCGCTGCGCATGCAGTCGGTGATCATCGCCTACATGCTCACCGTGGCCCTGCTGATCCCGGCCTCGGGCTGGATCGCCGACCGCTTCGGCACCAAGCGGATCTTCTTCGGCGCCATCCTGCTGTTCAGCTTCGGATCACTGCTCTGCGCCCTGGCCGAAAGCCTCAGCATGCTAGTGGCGGCACGGGTGGTTCAGGGGCTGGGCGGTGCCCTGATGTTGCCGGTCGGTCGGCTGGTAGTGCTGCGCGCCTACCCGCGCTCGGAGCTGGTGCGGATCATGAGTTTCATCACTATTCCCGGTCTGCTCGGCCCGCTGCTGGGCCCGACCATGGGTGGCTGGCTGGTGGAAATTCTCAGCTGGCACTGGATCTTCCTCCTCAATCTACCGGTCGGTGCGGTCGGCTGCTACGCCGTGTGGCGCTTCATCCCCGACCTGCGCGGCAGTGAGCGTACGCGCTTCGATGGCGTCGGCTTTGTCCTGTTCGGTGCGGCGATGGTGCTGATCACCATCGCCATGGAAGGCCTTGGCGAACTGCACCTGCCACACCTGCGCGTGATGTTGCTGCTGTTTGCCGGCATGGCGTGCCTGGCCGCTTACTGGCTGCGGGCGGGCAGCGTCGACGATCCGCTGTTCTCACCCAAGCTGTTCCGCACCCGGACCTTCTCCGTCGGCATCCTCGGCAACCTGTTCGCCCGCCTGGGCAGCGGCGCCCTGCCATTCCTGGTGCCGTTGCTGCTGCAGGTAGCCCTGGGCTACTCGCCGGCACAGGCCGGCATGAGCATGATTCCCCTGGCGGTGGCGGCAATGCTGGCCAAGTCGATCGCCCGCCCACTGATCGAGCGCTACGGCTACCGCACCATCCTCACCGGCAACACCCTGCTGCTCGGCCTGCTGCTGGCCAGCCTCGGCCTGGTCGACGAACAGACACCCTATGCCCTGCTGCTGTTCCAGCTGGGTCTGCTCGGGGCGGTCAACTCCATGCAGTTCACGGCAATGAACACCGTCACCTTGATCGACCTCGACGACGCCAGCGCCAGCAGCGGCAACAGCCTGCTGTCGGTGGTCGCACAACTGGCCCTGAGCCTGGGTGTGGCCTGTGCCGGTGCATTGCTCGGCGGCTTCACGGCGTCGGGCAGTGCCGAGGGTGTGGAGAGCACCCTGGGGGCATTCCAGCTGACCTTCCTGACTATCGGCCTGATGGCCATGCTGGCCGCCGCGATCTTCATGCAGCTGTCGAGGACGGACGGAAGGCGTGCCCCTCGTCCGGAACCGGAGATCGAGCCTTAGGGCTAATGGCCCCGAGGCTGGTACACTGCGCGACATTTTGTTTTGCAGGCCCGCCTCGTGACCACCATTGCCACCGCCTTTGCCACTTTGCCGCTGTCCGCCGCCATGCTGGCCAACCTGGAAGCCCTCGGCTACGCCCAGATGACCCCGATCCAGGCCCAGAGCCTGCCGGTCATTCTCAAGGGCATGGACCTGATTGCCCAGGCCAAGACCGGTAGCGGCAAGACCGCCGCGTTCGGCATCGGCCTGCTCAACCCGATCAACCCGCGTTACTTCGGTTGCCAGGCCCTGGTGCTGTGCCCGACCCGCGAGCTGGCCGACCAGGTCGCCAAAGAACTGCGCCGCCTGGCCCGTGCTGAAGACAACATCAAGATCCTGACCCTGTGCGGCGGCGTGTCCCTGGGCCCGCAGATTGCCTCGCTGGAGCACGGCGCGCATATCATCGTCGGCACCCCGGGCCGCGTTCAGCAGCACCTGAGCAAAGGCACCCTGGTGCTCGACGGCCTCAACACGCTGATTCTCGACGAAGCCGACCGCATGCTCGACATGGGCTTCTACGACGCCATCGCCGACATCATCGGGCAAACCCCGGAGCGCCGTCAGACCTTGCTGTTCTCCGCCACCTACCCGGCCGGGATCAAGCAGCTGTCGTCGGCGTTCATGCGCAACCCGCAACAGGTCAAGGTCGAGACGCTGCACGCCGACAGCCAGATCGAACAGCATTTCTACGAGATCGATCCGGACCAGCGCATGGAAGCCGTCACCAAGCTGCTCGGGCACTTCCGCCCGCAGTCGTGCGTGGCCTTCTGCTTCACCAAGCAGCAGTGCCAGGAGGTGGTCGAGCACCTGCAGGCCAAAGGTATTGCCGCCGAAACACTGCATGGCGATCTGGAACAGCGCGATCGTGACCAGGTGCTGACCTTGTTCGCTAACCGCAGCCTGTCGGTGCTGGTGGCGACCGATGTCGCCGCGCGCGGGCTGGATATCGATGCCCTGGACATGGTGATCAACGTCGAGCTGGCCCGTGATGCCGAGATTCACGTGCATCGCGTCGGCCGTACTGGCCGTGCGGGCGAGAAAGGCCTGGCGGCAAGCCTGGTGGCACCGTCCGAAGGGCATCGCGCCCAGGCCATCGAAACGCTGCAGAAAGCGCCACTGCGCTGGGAGCAGCTGGACAGCCTGAAAAACCAGGGTGGCGCACCGCTGGTACCGACCATGAGCACCCTGTGCATCGCTGCTGGCCGCAAGGACAAGCTGCGTCCGGGCGACATCCTCGGCGCGCTGACCGGTGACGCCGGGTTGCCGGGCACCCAGGTCGGCAAGATCGCCATTTTCGACTTCCAGGCATTTGTTGCCGTGGAACGCGCGGTAGCCAAACAGGCGCTGCAGCGCCTCAACAACGGCAAGATCAAAGGCCGGTCGCTGCGGGTGCGCATCGTCTGAGTTGTTTGCCGAGTTTGTTGGCCTCATCGCCGGCAAGGCTGGCTCCCACAAGGCAAGCAGATAACGCTGTGGGAGCCGGCCTTGCCGGCGATGGCTTCACCACCGATCGTTGAGGATTTTGCAGTGCGTTCCACCGAAGTAATCATCATTGGCGCAGGCGCCGCCGGCCTGATGTGTGCCCTGACTGCCGCCGGTCGCGGCCGTCAGGTGCTGCTGCTCGACCACGCCAACAAACCGGGCAAAAAGATCCTGATGTCCGGTGGTGGCCGCTGCAACTTCACCAACATGTACACGGAACCGGCCAACTTCCTCTCGCAGAACCCGCACTTCTGCAAGTCGGCGCTGGCCCGCTACACCCAGTGGGACTTCATCGAGATGGTCAGCAAACACGCTGTGCCGTATCACGAGAAGAAACTCGGTCAGCTGTTCTGCGATAACAAGTCCAGTGACATCCTCGATATGCTCCTGAGCGAATGCGAAACGGCCGGAGCCGAGCTGCGCATGGACACCCGCATCGATCAGATCGAGAAAATCGATGGCGGTTACCTGCTGGAAACCAGCGCCGGACAATTCCAGTGCCAGTCGCTGGTGATTGCCACCGGCGGCCTGTCGATCCCGACCCTGGGCGCGACCGGATTCGGCTATCAGGTTGCCCGCCAGTTCGGCCACAGCCTGTTGCCGACGCGCGCAGCGCTGGTGCCGTTTACCATCACCGAACCGGTGCTCAAGGGTATCTGCACCGAGCTGTCGGGAAGCTCCGTGGACTGCATCGCCAGCTGCAACGGCAGCAGTTTCCGCGAGAACCTGCTGTTCACTCACCGCGGCCTGAGCGGCCCGGCGATCCTGCAGATCTCCTCATTTTGGGAAGCCGGGGACACAGTTGAAATCAACCTGCTTCCGGACCACGACGCCCTGACCTGGCTGCAACAGCAACAGGCCGAGCGCCCCAACAGCGAACTGAAAACCCTGCTTGGTGAGGTCTTCACCAAGAAGATGGCCAACCTGCTGAGCGAGCACTGGTTCGTTTCCAAGCCGATGAAGCAGTACACCCCGGCGGAGCTGGCCCAGGTCAGCGACAAGCTTGGTGCCTGGCAGGTGGTTCCAGCGGGTACCGAGGGCTATCGCACCGCCGAAGTGACCCTCGGTGGCGTCGATACCCGAGAAGTGTCCTCCAAGACCATGGAGTCGCTGAAAAGCCCGGGGCTGTACTTCATCGGCGAAGTACTCGACGTCAGCGGCCACCTCGGCGGTTTCAACTTCCAGTGGGCCTGGGCCTCGGCGTACGCGGCCGCGCAGTTCGTCTAACCTTCGCGGTAGAATCAGCGCATCAAGGAACAAATTTTGCTGGTCAGAGGCATCCGTAATACGGTTGCCATCTGACTGGCTCAATTTCGATCATCGCCCAAGGCCTGCCTACCCGACATGTCATCTTCCTCGTTCAGCCAATCGTTGCGCCGCCTCTGGGCGCTGGACAAGTTCAGCTATGCCATCCGTGTTCTCATCGCCCTGACCGGCAGCATGTTGCTGTGCTGGTACCAGGACGAGATGAGCCTGCTGATTCCGCTGTTCCTGGGCATCATCGCCAGCGCCCTGGCCGAGACCGACGACAGCTGGCAAGGGCGCCTGAATGCCCTGGCCGTGACCCTGGTGTGCTTTACCGTTGCCGCGCTGTCGGTAGAATTGCTGTTCCCCTACCCGCTGATCTTTGTCTGCGCTCTGGCCCTGGCGAGCTTTGCCCTGACCATGCTGGGTGCCTTGGGCGAGCGCTACGGCGCCATCGCCTCGGCCACGCTGATTCTCTCGGTCTACACCATGATTGGCGTGGACCAGCGCGGCGGTGAAGTCAGCGACTTCTGGCACGAACCCCTGCTGCTGGTGGCCGGTGCCGCCTGGTATGGCCTGCTTTCAGTGTTGTGGCAGGCGTTGTTCTCCAACCAGCCTGTGCAGCAAAGCCTGGCGCGGCTGTTCCGAGAACTGGGGCGCTACCTGAAGCTCAAGGCGACGCTGTTCGAGCCAGTCCGTCAGCTGGATGTCGAAGCCCGGCGCCTGGAACTGGCCCAGCAAAATGGCCGCGTGGTCGCCGCGCTCAATGCGGCCAAGGAAATCATTCTGCACCGCGTTGGCAACGGCCGGCCCGGCTCCAAAGTCAGCCGCTACCTGAAGCTGTACTTTCTCGCCCAGGACATCCACGAACGTGCCAGCTCCTCGCACTATCCCTACAACGCCCTGACCGAAGCCTTCTTCCACAGCGACGTGCTGTTTCGCTGCCAGCGCCTGCTGCGCCAGCAGGGTGTGGCCTGCCAGCAATTGTCCGAATCGATCCAGTTACGCCAACCGTTCACCTACGACAGCGGTTTTGCCCAGGCTCTGGAAGACCTGAACGCCTCTCTGGAGCACCTGCGCATCCAGAGCAACCCGGCCTGGCGCGGGCTGCTGCGTTCACTGCGTGCCTTGGCCGCCAACCTGGCAACCCTCGACCGCCTGCTCAGCGATGCCAGCAACCCCGATACGCTGGCCGATGCCAGCGACAGCAGCCTGCTCGACCGCTCGCCGCACAACCTCGCCGATGTCTGGAACCGCCTGCGCCAGCAGATGACGCCCACCTCGCTGTTGTTCCGCCATGCCCTGCGCCTGCCTCTGGCACTGTCGATCGGCTATGGCATGGTGCACCTGATCCACCCGACCCAGGGCTACTGGATCATCCTCACCACCCTGTTTGTCTGTCAGCCCAACTACGGTGCAACGCGGCGCAAGCTGGTGCAGCGGATCATAGGTACCGGCATCGGCCTGACGGTCGGCTGGGCGCTGTTTGATCTGTTTCCGAGCCCGATCATCCAGTCGCTGTTTGCCGTCGCCGCCGGGGTGGTGTTCTTCGTCAACCGCACCACCCGCTACACCCTGGCCACTGCGGCGATCACCCTGATGGTGCTGTTCTGCTTCAATCAGGTCGGCGACGGCTACGGGCTGTTCCTGCCACGCCTGTTCGATACCCTGGTGGGTAGCCTGATCGCCATTCTCGCGGTGTTCCTGTTCCTGCCGGACTGGCAGGGCCGGCGCTTGAACAAAGTCCTGGCCAACACCCTGAGCTGCAACAGCACCTACCTGCGCCAGATCATGCAGCAGTACGCCCAGGGCAAGCGCGACGACCTCGCCTACCGTCTGGCCCGGCGCAACGCCCACAACGCCGACGCCGCGCTGTCGACCACGCTGGCCAACATGCTCATGGAGCCCGGGCATTTTCGTAAGGAGGCGGATGTCGGTTTTCGCTTTCTGGTGCTCTCGCACACCTTGCTCAGTTACCTGTCAGGCCTGGGCGCGCACCGAGAAACCACCCTGCCTGCCGATGTCCACGAGCAATTGATTGACGGCGCCGGGGCCAGTCTGGCCAACAGCCTGGATGAAATCGCCGAAGGCCTGGCCAGCAAGTTGCCGGTGGCTATTCACAGCGATGCTGAAGAGGCGCTGGCCAATGCGCTTGAGCAGATGCCCGAAGAGCTTGAGGAGAACCAGCGCCTGGTACAGACCCAACTCGCCCTGATCTGTCGCCAGCTGGGCCCGTTGCGCACCCTGGCTGCTCATCTGATCAAGGATGCGCCAGCCTGATCAGAAGCCGAAGTGCTTGAGCAAACGCTCATAACTGCCATCAGCTTTCATTTCGCTGATGGCCTGGTTGAAACCGGCGACGATTTCCTGGTGCCGGGGGTTCTTCAGGCTTACCAGGATATGCAGGGTGTTTTCGCCGAGCGGTTTTTCGACGAACTCGATGCTGTCACGTACCGAACGGGACTCACGCTGCAGGAAGTAGCGTGCGACGTACTCGTCTTCAAGGGTCAGGCCCACCCTGCCGGCAGCAAGCATGCGCACCGCAACCGAGAAGTTGCGGACCGGTACTTTTTGCAACTGCACATCCGCATCGAACGCGGACGAATAGGCATAGTCCCTGACAACCGCAATCGGATAGGGGGTCAAATCGCTCAGGGCCTTGAAGCGGAGCGGATCGCTCTTGCGTTTGAGCAGGCGGATACGATTGGTCAGGTAGCCGCTGGAGAACGCTCCGATGCGGGTACGGCTCTCATTGAACCAGGCGTTGACCAACACATCATAACGTCCTTCTTCCACCCCCAGCAGCGCCCGTGCCCAAGGCACTTGCTCGAACTCGCTGTCGAAACCGGCACGGTGCAAGGCGGTGGTGACAATAACAGTTGCCAGCCCGCCACCGGGCATATCGGCGTCAGTAAAGGGAGGCCAGGTGTCGGCAACCAGACGCAGTTTTTCAGCGTGCGCGGTATTGAGCGCCATCAACAGTCCAAGCAAACCCAAGACTCGAAGCAGTGCTGCCATGCCCAAATCCTTCAGTAGACGCGCCAATACACGTCGTTGATATCAACTGCTTGAGAGTTACCGCTGTAATCACGCTTGCGCAGGTTACACAAAGATGAAGCCTCAAGGCAGAGGCAATGATATCAAATAGCCTCTATTTTGAGCCGCGTCACGCTCTTTGTCAGGTTATGGCAATTTCGCCCTCGTCCTCGCCCCCGGCATCTGCGATGATCAAGCCAATCAACTGCTTGAGGGCTACCCATGTCCATCGACTGGATCTGTAAACATCACAGCGATCTTGGCAAGGAACAACTCTATGCCATTCTGCGGCTACGCACCGAAGTCTTCGTGGTCGAGCAGCGCTGCGCCTACCAGGAAATCGATGGCCAGGACCTGAGCGGCGACACCTGCCACCTGATGGCTTGGCAGGATGATGAGCTGCTGGCCTATCTGCGCCTGCTCGATCCGGAGTCCCAAGGGGGCGACGTGGTGATCGGGCGCGTGGTTACCGCACCTTCGACGCGGGATCAGGGACTGGGCCATCAATTGATGGAAAAGGCGCTTGAACAGGCCGAAAAGCACTGGCCTGGAGTACCGGTCTACTTGTCGGCACAGGTGCACCTGCAGGGCTATTACGGGCGTTATGGCTTTGTAGCGGTGGGTGAGCAGTTCGTTGAGGAAGGGATTGCGCATATCGGTATGCGGCGCGGCTGACTCCTGGAGCCATGACATCTTGTAGGAGCGGATTCATCCGCGAAATTGGGCCTGCTAAGCAGGCCATCGCGGATAAACCCGCTCCTACACACGCCCCCTCAGGGATAGCCCAGGACCTCACGAATACGCCGCAAATGCTGGATGATCCACTGCTTGTCGATCGCCCCCCAATCGTGAATCCGGTAATGCCCGGCGTGATTACGCGCCCCCGCCTGCTGCTCAAACTCACAGACAATGTCCAGATCCGCCAACGCGGCGATGGTGTCCTGGGCCGTGCGCCGCGGCATACCGGTCGCCTCCATCAACGCTGGCACAGTGGCGGCGGTCTGGCTATCGATCAGCCAGGCAACGTACAGACGGCGGTAGAAGCTGGTCTTGGTCTTGCTCACATCCATTGGCAGTTCCCTCGCGGCTCACCCGTTGCCAGGCAGCTCGCGGTAAGTCAGGTAGACACGCAAGTCGAACTCCAGTTGATGGTAACCCGGCTGCATGTGTTCGCAGAGCTGGTAAAAGGCCTTGTTGTGCTCGGTTTCCTTCAAGTGAGCCAACTCGTGCACCACAATCATTTTCAAGAATTGCGGCGCCGCGTCCTTGAAGAGCGAAGCGATGCGGATTTCCTTCTTCGCCTTCAACTTGCCGCCCTGCACCCGCGATACCGCCGTGTGCAGGCCCAGTGCACGATGGGTCAGGTCCAGACGGTTATCGAACAGTACTTTGTCCAGGTTCGGCGCGTTGCGCAGGTACTCCTGCTTGAGACCCTGCGCATAGCTGTACAACGCCTTGTCACTCTGTACGCCATGACGCTCCGGGTAACGCTGCTGCAGGTAGTCGCCCAGGCGATTGCTGGCAATCAACTGACGAACCTGATCTTGCAGGGTGGGCGGATAGGCTTGCAGGTATTTGAGCGCAGTCATGATCAGGAAGCAGGCGGGTAAAAACGCAGTGTACCCAACTACACCTGTTGCCAGTCAAAAAAGCGCGGAAACTCGCCAGCGTCCCCTGCGGTCATCGGATGTGCCAGCAGAAAGCCCTGGACGAACTCACAACCATTGGCCTGCAACCATTGCACCTGCTCATGGGTTTCGACCCCTTCGGCGATAACACTGATCCCATACTCCCGGCACAGATCGATCACACAGCGGACCATGGCGGCGTCTGCCGTTGAGCCCGGCAATCGGGCAATCAGGTGTCGATCGAGCTTCAAGGTGTTGATGGGTAGATCGCGAACCATGCACAGCGAACAATCACCGCTGCCAAAATCATCCAGGGCGATACGCACACCCAGCTTATGCAACCTGTGCAGCTGTTTCATCGCATCGCCGGGGTTGTAGCGCAACGTGGTCTCGGCAATTTCGACCTCCAGCTGGGCAGGCTGTAACTCCTGGCTGAAGATCACCCGCGCCAGCTCTTCGACCAGGTTGGGCATGGTGAACTGCACCTGGCTCAAGCTGATACCCAGCACCAACCCGGCATCATAACGTGGGTACCAGGCCCGGCGCTGTGCTGCCCCGTTCTGGTAAATCCAGCTGGCCAGGCGCGTGATCAGCCGAGCTTCCTCCAGCAGAGGAATGAACAAGCCTGGAGGCACGTCACCTACACTGGGATGACGCCAACGCAACAGCGCTTCGAAGCCTCGCAACCGACCATCAGCCAAGGCCACCTGGGGCTGGTAGACCAGGCTGAATTCCTTGTGCTCGATGGCGCTACGCACACTGTCTTCAAGCATCAGCCGCGAACGCGCGCGGCCGTTGAGGTCCTGATCGTAATAGCGATACTGCTGGCGTCCCGACTGTTTGGCCGCATACATCGCGGCATCCGCCGCCCGTAACAGCCCGTCGAGACTCGCCCCACACTCAGGATAAGTGGCGATACCGATGCTCACCCCAAGGGTGACTTCCAGGCCGTCGATCTCCTGGTAGATAGACATGCGCTCGATCAGTTTTTCGGCAAAACGGGCAGCCTGTTCGGGGCACTCGAGCGAATCGAGCAACGCGGTGAATTCGTCGCCGCCCATGCGCGCCAGAATCGCGCAGTTGCCCAGGCAATCCTTGAGCTGCTCGGCAACCCAGTTAAGCACCCGATCGCCTGCTTCATGCCCGAGTGAATCGTTGATGCGCTTGAAGCCGTCCAGGTCCAGGAACAACAACGCCTGGGCCCGCTCCGAGCGCTCGTTGCGCATCAATGCACTTTCCGCGGCCTGGTAGAAGCCGCGCCGGTTGAGCAGGCCGGTCAGCGGATCGGTGATGGCCTGGTACTCAAGCTGTTGATGCAGATTGCGCACCACCGACATATCCAGCACCGTGACCACCAGCGCCCGCTGCTCACTTGGCAACGGGGCACATGACAGTGCCACCGGTATCGGATGCCCCCCGACCGTACGCAACAGCGCATCGTGAATACGCAAGGTGTCGCGCTCCAGATAGGCCTGGTAGAACGCCGATTCACGCCACAGGGTTGCACTGGGAGACTGCACGAAGTCCAGCAGACTCATGCCCTGCAGGTCTTCGAATGGTGCATCGAGCAAAGCGGAAATAGCCGGGTTGGCAAAACGGATCAAGCCGTCTTCAGCCACGACCAGAATACCCTCGGCGGCATTCTCGAGCACCGATGCATTGAACGCCCGCGCGGCTTCCAGGTCATGGCTCAGGCGCTGCAACGAACGACGGTTGCGCTGCTGTTCGAGCAAGGCCTGGACCTTGGGCTTGAGGATCTGTGGGTCGAAGGGTTTGAACAGGTAATCCACCGCGCCACTGGCATAGCCCTTGAGCACGGCAGCCTGGGACTGCTCGTTGGCAGTCAGGAAAATGATCGGGGTAAGTCGTGTACGCTGGCTTCCGCGCATCAGGCGAGCCACTTCGAAGCCATCCATTCCCGGCATCTGCACATCCAGCAGAACCAGGTCGACTTCGTGTTCGAGCAACGCGCTCAGGGCTTCCGTTCCGGAGCTTGCAGTGATTACTTGCCAGTCCTGACGGGCCAGCAGGGCACGCATGCTGATCAGATTTTCAGGGTAATCATCGACGACCAGTAAAACCGAACCGCCGTCGTTTAAGTGAGGTTGCGCGCAATCCATGCTGCTTCTCTTGTGAAACTGACATCGAATTTCGGTTGAAATCCGAGACTAACTCTAGACCTGGCTGCCCTAAATCTGAAGTAATCAGATTGCCATCATCCCAGGAAAGTTCCGTAAGCCGACTAACGGTCTGTCTACGCAGGCCAATACATCCCTGTATTTGGCGCGAAGGGCATAAAAAAACCCGCATCACTGCGGGTTTTTTACTAGCCCGGGTCTTAGTTGACCTTGGCGGCCAACTCACCCTTGAGGTAACGCTGGAACATGCCTTCCAGGGAGATCGGTTTGATCTTGGAGGCATTGCCGGCAGTACCGAAGGCTTCATAACGGGCGATGCACACGTCGCGCATGGCGGTTACGGTGGCGCCGAAGAACTTGCGCGGGTCGAACTCGCTCGGGTTCTGCGCCATCAGGCGGCGCATGGCACCGGTAGAGGCCAGACGCAGGTCGGTGTCGATGTTGACCTTGCGCACGCCGTACTTGATGCCTTCGACGATTTCTTCAACCGGTACGCCGTAGGTTTCTTTGATGTCGCCGCCGTACTGGTTGATGATCGCCAGCCACTCTTGCGGAACCGAGGAAGAGCCGTGCATCACCAGGTGGGTGTTAGGGATGCGCTTGTGGATTTCCTTGATACGGTCGATCGCCAGGACGTCACCGGTAGGTGGCTTGGTGAACTTGTAGGCACCGTGGCTGGTACCGATGGCGATGGCCAGGGCATCAACCTGAGTCTTCTTGACGAAGTCAGCGGCTTCTTCCGGGTCGGTCAGCATCTGGCTGTGATCCAGAATGCCTTCAGCGCCGATGCCGTCTTCTTCGCCAGCCATACCGGTTTCCAGCGAACCCAGGCAACCCAGCTCGCCTTCAACCGAAACGCCGCAGGCGTGAGCCATGGCCACAGTCTGCTGGGTGACACGGACGTTGTATTCGTAATCGGTCGGGGTCTTGCCGTCTTCACCCAGGGAACCGTCCATCATCACCGAGCTGAAGCCCAGCTGGATCGAGCGCTGGCACACGTCAGGGCTGGTGCCGTGGTCCTGGTGCATGCACACCGGAATGTGCGGGAATTCTTCGATGGCGGCCAGGATCAGGTGGCGCAGGAACGGGGCACCAGCGTATTTGCGGGCACCGGCCGAGGCCTGGACAATCACCGGGGAGTCGGTCTTGTCGGCAGCTTCCATGATGGCGCGCATCTGCTCGAGGTTGTTGACGTTGAAAGCTGGTACGCCGTAGCCGAATTCGGCGGCGTGGTCCAGCATCTGGCGCATGCTAATGAGTGCCATTGTGTATCTCTCTCCCGACAAGCGTCGTTTTTCGTGCAAGCCTGCCGCAGTGGCGGTTGCTATTCAAGTAGTGTGGGCCAGCATCACGCGGCCCGGCCAGTCACGGCGCCTTGCAGCCCCGCCCTATCAAATCGTTGGTGGCGACCCAGTACACCAGGCCTTCGTCACCTTTGCTGTGAAACGCCAGCACACCATCGCTGTACAACGACCCCGAGGCGCCCGGTTCGCTTTTCAGCCGGTAAACCTGGTCACCGCCTCCCAGACGAACGTCCAGCGCCTCCTGGCTGCTATCGGCAAAACGCCAGAGCACTTCGACCTGACTGTCACACACCCAGCGCGTCCAGTTATCCGCGGGTGCCGGTGCCGGTGAAGACGAGAAGCTTGCGCATCCGCCCAGTACTGCCAGGGCCATCACGGCCACGACTCCTTTCATTCAATATCCTCTAGCAGACCACAAACTGGCCGGTAGGTTGCCATCAACCGATCAAGGGCAACCCTGAGCCCGGCGCTGGTGTTCGTCGTCGTATTTTTCCAGGCCATCCGGGCCGAGTCGCTTGTTGATCACCGGAACGGTTTCCGCCTGCCATTCAGACTGATAGCAGCCACCTTTCGGCGCGCCAGACTTATCAGTCGCCTGCTCCGGGGTGCTGGAGCAGGCGCCCAGCAGCCCGACCAGGACAAACACAGGCAATCGCTTGACCATCAGGTCGCTCCCTTTGCCAGGCGCTGAGCGAATCAGGCCTTGGCCCGTTGTTCCAGTACTTCCACCGCCGGCAGGACCTTGCCCTCGACGAACTCGAGGAATGCACCGCCACCGGTAGAAATGTAGGAGATTTGCTCGGCAACGCCATATTTGTCGATGGCGGCCAAGGTATCGCCACCACCGGCGATGGAAAACGCGGCGCTTTCGGCAATGGCCTTGGCCAGAACCTTGGTGCCATTACCGAACTGATCGAACTCGAACACGCCAACCGGGCCGTTCCACAGGACGGTCTTGGACGACTTCAGCAGATCGGCAAACTGAGCTGCGGTTTGCGGGCCGATGTCCAGGATCATGTCGTCTTCGGCAACATCAGCCACCAGTTTCACGGTGGCTGCAGCGCTTTCGGCAAATTCCTTGGCCACTACCACGTCCACTGGCAGCGGTACGTTGACCTTGGCGGCGATGGCCTTGGCAGTGTCGATCAGGTCAGGCTCGTACAGCGATTTGCCGACCGGGTGACCGGCCGCAGCCAGGAAGGTGTTGGCGATACCGCCGCCAACGATCAGCAGGTCGCAGATCTGGCTGAGGCTGTTGAGCACGTCGAGCTTGGTCGACACCTTGGAGCCGGCAACGATGGCAGCCATCGGCTTGGCCGGGGCTTTCAGGGCCTTGCCCAGGGCATCCAGCTCAGCGGCCAGCAGTGGACCTGCAGCAGCAACCTTGGCGAACTTGGCCACGCCGTGGGTCGAACCTTCGGCGCGGTGGGCGGTACCGAAAGCGTCCATCACGAACACGTCGCACAGGGCGGCGTATTTCTGCGCCAGCTCGTCGGCGTTCTTCTTCTCACCCTTGTTGAAGCGCACGTTCTCGAACAGCACGATGTCGCCAGCCTTGACGTCAACACCATCGAGGTAGTCGGCAACCAGCGGCACTTCACGGCCCAGGGCCTTGCTCAGGTAGTCGGCAACCGGCTTGAGGCTGTTCTCGGCAGAGAACTCGCCTTCGGTCGGGCGGCCCAGGTGCGAGCAGACCATCACGGCCGCGCCCTTTTCCAGCGCCAGCTTGATGGTCGGCAGCGAAGCCAGGATACGCGCATCGCTGGCAACCACACCGTCCTTCACAGGGACGTTGAGGTCTTCGCGGATCAGTACGCGCTTACCTTGCAGGTCGAGGTCGGTCATCTTCAACACGGTCATGAATGCAGTCCTTCAGGGCTGTTTACAAGTGGAGCGGGTTTGATTGACGACGTGCAGATAATGTTCGGCAACGTCGAGCATACGGTTGGCAAACCCCCATTCGTTGTCGAACCAGGCCAGCAGGTTGACCAGCCGGGGGCCGGAAACGCGGGTCTGACTGGCATCGACGATGGCCGAATGTGGGTCATGGTTGAAATCACAACTGGCGTGCGGCAGTTCAGTGTAGGCCAGCAGGCCCTTGAGCGGTCCGCTCATGGCGGCGTCGCGCAACACCTGATTGACCTCGGCCGCAGTGGTATCGCGGGCGGTCTGCAGGGTGATGTCCAGGCACGACACGTTGACGGTCGGCACGCGTACGGCTTTGGCCTGAATTCGTCCGGCAAGTTCCGGCAGCAGGCGCTCGATACCCCGGGCCAGCCCGGTGGACACCGGAATCACCGACTGGAACGCCGAACGGGTACGGCGCAGGTCTTCATGGTGATAGGCATCAATCACCGGCTGATCATTCATCGCCGAGTGAATCGTGGTGATCGACACGTACTCAAGGCCAAAAGCCTGGTCCAGCACACGCAACAGCGGCACACCGCAGTTGGTGGTACAGGAGGCGTTGGAGACCAGTCGTTCGCTGCCGTCCAGGCAGTCCTGGTTGATGCCGTAGACAATCGTTGCGTCGACGTCTACTTCACTGGCCATGGGCTGGGAAAACAGCACCCGCGGGGCACCGGCGTCGAGAAACCGCTGGCCATCGGCACGGGTGTTGTAGGCACCGGAGCACTCCAGCACCAGATCGACATCCAGCGCCGCCCAGTCGATTCCTTCGGGGGTGGCACTGCGCAAGACTTTCACGCAGTCGCCATTGATATGCAGACAATCGCCGTCGACCTTCACCTCGCCGGGGAAACGCCCGTGGGTGGAGTCGAAGCGTGTCAGGTATTCGATACTGGCCTGATCGGCCAGGTCGTTCAGCGCGACGATCTCGAAGCCCGCCTTCGCCCCCCGTTCAAAGAGTGCGCGCAAGACGCAACGACCGATACGGCCGTAGCCGTTGAGTGCAACTTTGTAAGGACGCGGTTGGGGCATGGGATGCTCACGGAACAGAAGCGTTATCTGCAACCTGTGGGAATCGAGGTGAGGCTATCGCGGATAAATCCGCTCCTACAGGGTTTGTAGGAGCGGATTCATCCGCGATTAATCCAGCACCGCTCCCACAGAACAGCGGGATCAGTCTTCCAGCAGCTCTTCAGCAGTACCCAGGATGTTTTCCAGGGTGAAGCCGAACTCTTCGAACAAAGCAGCCGCCGGGGCCGATTCGCCGTAGGTGGTCATGCCGATTACACGACCCTCGAGGCCGACGTACTTGTACCAGAAGTCGGCATGCGCCGCCTCGATAGCGATACGCGCACCGACTTGCAACGGCAGGACCGATTGCTTGTAAGCAGCATCCTGGGCATCGAACACGCTGGTGCACGGCATCGAAACGACGCGGGCCTTGCGGCCTTGCTCGGTCAGCTTGTCGAAAGCCTGAACAGCCAGGCCCACTTCGGAACCGGTGGCGATCAGGATCAGCTCAGGCTCGCCTGCGCAGTCTTTCAATACGTAGCCACCACGGCTGATGTCGGCAATCTGGCCAGCATCACGGGTTTGGTGCTGCAGGTTCTGACGCGAGAAGATCAGCGCCGACGGGCCGTCCTTACGCTCCAGCGCGTGCTTCCAGGACACCGCCGATTCGACGGCGTCGGCTGGACGCCAGGTGTCCAGGTTCGGCGTGCTGCGCAGGCTGGTCAGTTGCTCGATCGGCTGGTGCGTCGGGCCGTCTTCGCCCAGACCGATGGAGTCGTGGGTGTAGACGTGGATCACGCGCTGCTTCATCAGCGCCGACATGCGCACGGCGTTGCGGGCGTATTCCATGAACATCAGGAAGGTCGCGCCGTAAGGCACCAGGCCGCCGTGCAGGGCAACGCCGTTCATGATGGCGGTCATGCCGAACTCGCGCACGCCGTAGTACATGTAGTTGCCGCTGGCATCTTCAGCGCTGACGCCCTTGCAACCTTTCCACAGGGTCAGGTTGGAACCGGCGAGGTCCGCCGAGCCGCCGAGGAACTCTGGCAGCAGAGGACCGAAGGCATTCAGGGTGTTCTGGCTGGCTTTACGGCTGGCGATGGTTTCGCCCTTGGCCGCGACTTCAGCGATGTAGGCAGTGGCCTTCTCGGAGAAATCGGCCGGCAGCTCGCCGCTCAGACGACGTTTCAGTTCGCTGGCAAGCTCCGGGAAGGCAGCAGCGTAAGCGGCAAAGCGCTTGTCCCACTGGGCTTCAACAGCCTTGCCTGCTTCTTTGGCGTCCCACTCGGCGTAGATATCAGCCGGGATTTCGAACGGACCGTGGTTCCATTTCAGCTCTTTGCGGGCCAGGGCGATTTCGTCGTTACCCAGCGGAGCACCGTGGCAGTCTTCTTTGCCCTGCTTGTTCGGCGAACCAAAACCAATGATGGTCTTGCAGCAGATCAGGGTCGGCTGCGCGCTCTTGCGAGCGGTGTCGATTGCGGTCTTGATCTCTTCCGGATCATGACCGTCGACATTGCGGATCACCTGCCAGTTGTACGACTCGAAACGCTTTGGCGTGTCGTCGGTGAACCAGCCTTCGACTTCGCCATCGATGGAGATGCCGTTGTCATCGTAGAAGGCGATCAGCTTGCCCAGGCCCAGGGTACCGGCCAGGGAAGCAACTTCGTGGGAAATGCCTTCCATCATGCAACCGTCACCCAGGAACACATAGGTGTGGTGGTCGACGATGTTATGACCTTCGCGGTTGAACTGCGCGCCCATGACTTTTTCGGCAAGGGCGAAGCCAACGGCGTTGGCCAGGCCCTGGCCGAGCGGACCGGTGGTGGTCTCGACGCCTGGGGTGTAACCGAGTTCCGGGTGACCCGGGGTACGGCTGTGCAACTGACGGAAGGACTTGAGGTCGTCGATGGTGACGTCATAGCCGGTCAGGTGCAGCAGCGAATAGATCAGCATCGAGCCGTGGCCGTTGGACAGCACGAAGCGGTCACGGTCAGCGAAGCTCGGGTTGCTCGGGTTGTGTTTCAGATAGTCGCGCCAAAGAACCTCGGCGATATCCGCCATGCCCATAGGGGCACCTGGATGGCCGCTGTTGGCCTTTTGCACGGCATCCATGCTGAGGGCACGAATGGCGTTGGCACGCTCACGACGGCTGGGCATCGCTTATCTCCTGGGGCTTGAATTAATTATGAAACGAAAAAAGGCGGCCATTTTCGCCCAGGCACGTGCCCGGGGGCAATGACGGATGGTCGATGCAGCATGATTTTCCTGTGTTTGAGAGAAGAATCAGGCGTTAACCCGGGCAAACAGCAGGATCGGTCGTTCGCCCTGCGTCGAATTGTCCCGCTCATCGAGCAATATCAAAACTTTTTGATATTGCTCTTGCGGCCTTGCTACGGCCTGACTAGACTGCCGTCCCATGAATACCCCCGCGCCGTCCATCCGCCCCGAGCAAAGCGACGAGCTGGCCGCCCTGTGCAAAGCCAGCGGCGATCCGCTGCGCCTGAATGTATTGCGGGCCTTGGCCAGTGACTCATTCGGCGTGCTGGAACTGGCGCAGATCTTCGCCATCGGCCAGTCGGGCATGAGCCACCACCTCAAGGTCCTGGCCCAGGCCGGACTGGTGGCAACCCGCCGCGAAGGCAATGCGATTTTCTATCGTCGCGCCCTGCCTGATGGCATGCGCCTCGGCGGCAAGCTGCATGCGGCGCTTCTCGAAGAGGTCGATGGGCTGAGCCTGGCGGATGAAATCCAGCAGCGCATTGGCCAGGTCCAGCAACGCCGGGCAGCCACTAGCCAGGACTTCTTCCAGCGCGTCGAAGAGAAGTTTCGTGCCCAGCAGGACCTGATCGCCGGGTTGCCCCAGTACCGCGAAAGCCTCCTGGCGCTGCTCGACAAGCTCAGCTTCGGCGTTGACGCCAGCGCCCTTGAAGTAGGCCCTGGCGATGGCGAATTTCTTCCCGAGCTGGCCCGACGATTTGCCCGGGTCACCGCACTGGACAACAGCCCGACCATGCTCGAGCTGGCGCGCCAGGTCTGTCATCGCGAAGACCTGGCTAATGTGAACCTGCAGTTGGCCGATGCACTCAGTGCAACGGATGTGGAAGCCGACTGCGTAGTGCTGAACATGGTCCTGCACCATTTCAGCGCCCCGGCCGAAGCCCTGCGGCAGTTGGCCAACCGTGTGAAAGCAGGCGGCAGCCTGTTGGTAACAGAGTTGTGCAGCCACGACCAGAGCTGGGCCAGAGAGGCCTGTGGCGATATCTGGCTGGGCTTCGAGCAGGACGACCTGGCCCGTTGGGCCAGCGCTGCGGGACTGGCTCCCGGGGACAGCCTCTATGTGGGCTTACGTAATGGTTTCCAGATTCAGGTCCGCCATTTTCAGCGACCGCCTGGCGACACTCAACATCGGTAAATTTTAGGAACCCGTCGAGATGAGCGAATACTCCCTTTTCACCTCCGAGTCCGTGTCTGAAGGGCATCCGGACAAAATCGCCGACCAGATTTCGGACGCCGTGCTGGACGCCATCATTACCCAGGACAAGTACGCACGCGTAGCCTGCGAAACCCTGGTAAAAACCGGCGTAGCGATCATCGCGGGTGAAGTCACCACCTCGGCCTGGGTAGACCTGGAAGAGATCGTCCGTAACGTCATCGTCGACATCGGCTACAACAGCTCCGACGTCGGCTTCGACGGCGCCACCTGCGCCGTGATGAACATCATCGGCAAACAATCGGTAGATATCGCCCAAGGCGTTGACCGCAGCAAGCCGGAAGACCAGGGCGCTGGCGACCAGGGCCTGATGTTCGGCTATGCCAGCAACGAAACCGACGTGCTGATGCCAGCACCGATCTGTTTCTCCCACCGTCTGGTCGAGCGTCAAGCCGAAGCACGCAAGTCCGGTCTGCTGCCGTGGCTGCGCCCGGATGCCAAGTCGCAGGTTACCTGCCGTTACGAAGGCGGCAAGGTCGTCGGTATCGACGCCGTGGTCCTGTCGACCCAGCACAACCCGGAAGTCTCGCAGAAAGACCTGCAAGAAGCGGTCATGGAACTGATCGTCAAGCACACCCTGCCTGCCGAGTTGCTGCACAAGGACACCCAGTTCCACATCAACCCGACTGGCCAGTTCATCATTGGCGGCCCGGTGGGTGACTGTGGCCTGACCGGCCGCAAGATCATCGTCGACAGCTACGGCGGCATGGCCCGTCACGGCGGTGGCGCGTTCTCCGGCAAGGACCCATCCAAGGTTGACCGTTCTGCCGCTTACGCCGGTCGTTATGTAGCCAAGAACATTGTCGCCGCCGGCCTGGCCGAGCGTTGCGAGATCCAGGTTTCCTACGCCATCGGCGTAGCGCAGCCTACTTCGATCTCGCTGAATACCTTCGGCACCGGCAAGATCTCCGACGACAAGATCGTCCAGCTGGTGCGGGAGTGCTTCGACCTGCGTCCGTACGCGATCACCACCATGCTCGACCTGCTGCACCCGATGTACCAGGAAACTGCAGCCTACGGTCACTTCGGCCGTATCCCGCAGCAGAAGACTGTCGGTGACGACACCTTCACCACCTTTACCTGGGAACGTACCGACCGCATCGACGCCCTGCGCGCTGCTGCCGGTCTGTAAGCGTTAGCTGCAAGCGTTAAGCTGCAAGCGACAAGAGAAGCCCCAGCCGAGTGATCGGCTGGGGCTTTTTCGTGACATATAGGCTGACAACTCAAAACAGCGCTCTGGGCAGCACTTGCCTAGGCTGAGCATTCCCTACTGCCAAGCAAGGATGCTGGCCATGTTACTCAAGCTGCTCGTTTGTCTTCTGGCTGCCCTTCATGTACCCACAACCTTCGCCGAGGCATGTCCCTCCTGGCCCATCGAACGTGCCCGCAGCGAGGTCGGCCAACTGCATGCAGCCGTGACCACGTGGGATGAGCAGTACCATGGTCAAGGCATCTCAGCGGTAGCAGATGAAATCTACGATCAGAGCCGACATCGCCTGAAACACCTGCAGGAATGCTTCGAGCTGAAGAGCGTCGACAGCCCGCTAGCCAGTGCACGCGGTCCGATAGCCCATCCTGTTGCGCACACTGGCGTCGAGAAGCTGGCCGACGACCAGGCAGTGACACGCTGGATAGAGGGTAAACAGAACGTCTGGATTCAGCCCAAGGTGGATGGCGTCGCGGTGTCGCTGATCTATCGGCAGGGCCGGCTGGCTCGGTTGCTCAGCCGCGGCGATGGCATCCACGGGCATGACTGGAGCCGCCACATTCCTTATCTCGGCGGCATAACCCGACAACTGCCCCAGCCTCTCGACCTCACCCTCCAAGGCGAACTTTACTGGTGCCTCGAAGACCATGTGCAGGCGGCTGCTGGAGGGCTGAACGCCCGCGGTACCGTGGCCGGATTGATGGCGCGCAAGCAGCTGGACGCCGAGCAAGGCGCAGGCATCGGTTTGTTCGTCTGGGACTGGCCCGAAGGCCCAAGCACTCAAGCCGCGCGCCTGGCCAAGCTGGCAGAACTGGGCTTCCCCGACAGTCAGCGCTACAGCATGGCTATCGCTACTGACAGCGAAGCTGCCCACTGGCGCCAGCACTGGTACCGCTCACCGCTCCCCTTCGCCACCGACGGCGTGATCCTGCGTCAGGACAGCCGCCCGCCCGCCGAACGCTGGCGGGCAAACGCGCCCTACTGGATCGCCGCCTGGAAGCACCCGTTCGCCCAGGCACTGGCCGAAGTCCGCGACGTGCACTTCAGAGTCGGACGCACCGGCAAAGTCACGCCCGTCTTGCAGTTGCAGCCAGTCGTACTGGATGACCAGCGCATCACCCAGGTCAGCCTGGGTTCGCTGGCACGCTGGCAGACCCTGGACATCCGCCCGGGTGACCAGGTGGCAATCAGCCTGGCCGGCCTGACCATTCCACGCCTGGAGCAGGTGGTGCATCGCAGCCTTCACCGTGTGTCGCTGCAGCCTCCGGCGAGCGGCCAGTTCCACGCCCTGAGCTGCTGGCAGGCCAGCCCCGGTTGCGAACAGCAGTTCATCGCCCGACTCGCCTGGCTGAGCGGCAAGCAAGGGCTGGATATGCCGCGAGTAGGCGTTGCGACCTGGCGCAAGCTGGTACGGGCAGGACTGGTCAGCACCCTGGCCGACTGGCTGGCCTTGACCGGCGAACAACTGCGCCAGCTACCCGGATTCAGCACCGCTAGCGCCGAACGGCTCTTGCAGGTCGTCGACAATTCCCGCACCCGCCCTTTCCAGCAGTGGCTGCACGCCCTGGGGATACCCGCGCCACGCAACGCTGATCTGAGTGCGGACTGGTCTTCACTGGCGACCAGGACTGCCGAGCAGTGGTCTCGCGAATCCGCTATCGGAACCACGCGTGCCGAACAACTGCTGGCCTTTTTCAGTCATCCGCACGTGCAGGCGCTGGCTGCCCAACTGTTGATTCAAGACATCGATGGATTCCACAACACCCCCTAAAATCAGACATCTGCAGCTGTAGGATTTTTCCTCCAATGCAATTGAAAAACCTACCAAGGGTTCCTTAATTCAGGAAATCAGGGCAGGATTCCCCCAACTTTTTGCTGCCCTGCCCCGACCAAGGAGGCTCCCATGAAACTTTTCTCTCAACTCGTATTGCTGAGCGCTATCGGACTTGCAGCGACGTCTCTGCAGGCCGCCCAGCCAGATGCAGGCCTCACTGGATGCGCCGCCAAAAAGAGTGCCATCGAGAACCAGCTCAAGGAAGCCCGTGCGCACAGCAACAGTGACAAGATTGCTGGACTGGAAAAAGCCTTGAGCGAAGCATCTGCCAACTGCACCGATGCCGGCCTGAAGAAAGAGCGCGAGCAGAAAGTGCTAGACGCCCGTCACGAAGTGACGCAGCGCACCAAGGACCTGGACAAGGCCATGAAAAAAGGTGACGCCGAGAAGATCAACAAGCGCAAAGACAAACTCGCCGAGTCCAATCAAGAGCTGAAAAAAGCCCTGGAAGAGCTCGATAAGTAAGTCGTCGCATTAATCGCGGGGCAAGCCCGCTCCTACTGCAGGAGCGGGCTTGCCCCGCGATTGCGTATTCAATGGTTACGAAATTCCGTATGACAGGCTTTGCACGCTGCCTCAACCTTGTCGGTCGGCGCCGCCAGGTCCGCAGCCTTCAGTGGTTGGGTGCGAGTGACAGCAACCAGTTCGCCGGTCGCCACTTCCAGCTGGCGGGCCAGGTCCTGAAAGCGCGTCTGTTTCTCCCAGACCTCTGCGCGCGCGCTGGTTTCGTCGTCCTCACGAACCTGCGGAAAATGCTTCCAGGGTTCACGGGACAAGTTGTCGAGCTTGACCGCACCGTCGGCAAACTTCTGCCCGTCAAAGGCCAGCCGCCCGCGCAGCATGCCGCCCAGGTCTTCACTGGTCTTGAGCATCTGTTTGAAAATGGTCTTGCGCTGGCCCAGTGGCGAGTTGGGATCGACACCACCACAGGCAGTCAGGGTCAGGCAGGCCAGCACTACAACAGAGAGTCGCTTGAGCATCATGGTAACTTCGGCTCACGGGAAAAAAGGCCGCCAGTATCCTCGCCTCATCGGCAAAGACCAATACCCTTATTAAATCTACGGATTGCCGGGGCAGCTGAACCCCAGGCAATCCGCCAAGGAAACCCTGTTCATGAAATTTTCCCTGCGCCATCTGGGCTTGTCGCTTTCGGTGCTGGCGCTGCTCGCCGGATGCAACGGCGGCGGTCCGGAAAAACCCAAACCTCACGCGCTGGCCACCTATGTCAGCAGCACCTGGAAAGACCTGCCACAGGTCAGCGACAGCGACCTGCTGGCCGGCTTCGAAGCCTGGCGCAGTGCCTGTGAACGCCTCAAGCGCGATGCCATCTGGGCCAGCACCTGTACAGCTGCGGTCAATGTTCCCAGTGATAGCGCCCAGGTACGCAGCTTTCTCCAGGCGCAGCTGGACGTCTACAGCATGCGCTCGGGTGAAAACAGCGCCAACGGCCTGATTACCGGGTACTACGAACCGGTTTACCCCGGCAGCCTGACCCAGACCGACAGCGCTCATGTACCCGTCTATGGCGTACCTGATGACATGATCGTGGTCGCTCTGGACAGCGTCTACCCGGAACTCAAGGGCAAACGCCTGCGTGGCCGTCTGGAAGGTCGCACCCTCAAGCCCTACGACACGGCTGAAGTCATCAACCAGCAAGGCGTGCCTGCACCCGTGCTGGCCTGGCTGACCGACCCCATGGACCTGCAATTCCTGCAGATCCAGGGTTCCGGGCGAATCCAGCTCGACAACGGCCGCCAGCTGCGCGTCGGTTACGCCGACCAGAACGGTCACCCCTATCGTCCGGTGGGGCGCTGGCTGGTCGAACAGGGTCAGCTGAAAAAAGAGGAGGTGACCATGGGCGCTATCCATTCCTGGGCCCAGGCCAACCCGGCGCGGGTGCCAGAACTGCTGGCGAGCAACCCCAGCTACGTATTCTTCAGTACCCGCCCGGACAGCAATGAAGGCCCGCGCGGTTCGCTCAACGTGCCACTCACCGCAGGCTATAGCGTGGCCATTGACCGCAAGGTGATTCCGCTGGGCAGTCTGCTGTGGCTATCCACCACCCGCCCTGACGGTGCGCCGGTGGTGCGCCCGGTTGCCGCCCAGGACACCGGCGGTGCGATCACCGGCGAAGTGCGTGCCGACCTGTTCTGGGGCACCGGCAGCGAAGCCGGCAAACTAGCTGGAGACATGAAGCAGCAGGGCCAGATCTGGCTGCTCTGGCCCAAAGGTGCGACGCTGCCTGAAGTACCCAAGGTGCCCTGAGTCAGGCCGAGACGACAAAGAACGAGACGATCAGCCCCAAGCCGACGAACCACACCAGCGAGCGCAGGGCGGCCCAGTCGGCCAGGTAGCAGATGATGTAGAGCAGGCGGCTGGTGATGTACACCACCGCCAGCACGTCCTGGGTCACCTGCTCGGCATTGCCGACGATGTCGGCAATGATGACCGCGGCGGCAAAAGCCGGGAACGCTTCAAAGCTGTTCAACTGGGCGGCATGGGCGCGACGCGGCAAGCCTTCGAGCTTGTCGAGAAAGGCCCGTGGGTCGTGATTCTGGCGCAGGTTGAAGCGCCCGCTGCCGAGCTTGGCGATGCTGGTACAGAGAATCGGCAGGAACAACGCGATCAATACACACCAGAGCGCAACGGTCATGGTCAAATCCTTGTCAGTTGGGAAGTCAGAGTTTCATGATCAGCATGCCGATCAACACCAGCGCACAAGCTAAGAGCCTCGGTCCGCCAAAAGGTTCTTTGAGGTAGCGCATGCCGAACAGCACCACCAGTATCACGCTGACCTCACGCAACGCCGCCGCTTCCGCCACCGACCCCAGTTGCATGGCCCAGAGCACCAGGGCGTAGCTGAGCAGCACGCAGATACCGACCGCCAGACCAAGCCGCCACTGCAAGCGCCAGAACAGCACGAAAGGCGCACGCCGGGCGACACCGGCCAGCAACGGGAAGGGCCAGGCACTGAGCAGCGTCAACCAGACAAGATAGTCCAACGGCTGCGACCAGAGGCGGATCGCCTGGCCATCGAACCAGGTGTAGCAGCCGATACACAAGCCGATCAGCGCCACCACCGGCAACATCGACCAGGGCAGCCGGTCACCGCCTCCGCCCTGCCAGAGCAGGCAGGCCATGCCGCAAGGAATCAACAGAATGCCGATGATTTGCTGACTGCTCAGCGTTTCGCCAGCGAACGTCAGCGTCAACGCCAGCACCACCAGCGGGGACAGACCGCGCATCAGCGGATAGACCAGACCCAGGTCACCCACCCGGTAAGCCTGGATCAACAGAAAGCGATAGAACTGTTCAAACAGCGCAGAAGCCAGCAACCACGGCCAGACCTCGGCGGGCGGGAACTCCACGAAGGCGACCATCACCAGTGCAAACACCAGCGCCACGGCGTCCATACTGGCGATTACCAGCAGACGCTCGCCGCTGAATTTGATCAGGGTGTTCCAGGTTGCATGCAGCAATGCGGCAACCAGTACCAGAGAAGTGGCTAACACGCGAAAGTCCTTGGCAGTGCAGTTCGGGTCATCAATGGCCAGCCGTTATCTAAGCATTTCCCTCGGCGCCACGTCGCGCACAATCGAGCGCCGTGGAAACGAAATGCACCGATTGCGGTCAACGCACACAGTTAAAAAACTGTGTCCCCAAGCCATCGCCAGACCATCAAAGGGCTGCCCGATGGGATCGGGTGCCAAATTGGAAGCCATTACAGGACCTGGAATGCTTGAGCTTGTTGCTGCGTTTATCTGTCTGACGACACTCCTCACTTATCTGAACTACCGCTTCATCGGCCTGCCGCCGACCATCGGCGTCATGGTCACTGCACTGTTCTTCTCCCTGTTACTGCAAGGCCTGAGCGTCATCGGCTATCCGAGACTGGAAGAGCGCGTGCAAGGCTTGATGAGCCAGATCGACTTCAACGACTTGCTGATGCACTGGATGTTGTCGTTCCTGCTGTTTGCCGGTGCCTTGCACGTCAACCTTGCCGACCTGCGCAGCTACCGTTGGCCGATCGGCCTGCTGGCCACTGTTGGCGTACTGATCGCCACCGTGGTTATCGGCTACCTGGCCCACTGGATCTTTGCCCTGTTCGGCTGGCACGTCAGCCTGCTCTACTGCTTGCTGTTCGGTGCGCTGATTTCGCCAACCGACCCGATTGCGGTACTCGGCGCCCTGCGTACCGCCAATGCCTCCAAACCACTGAAAACCACGATTGTCGGCGAATCGCTGTTCAATGACGGCACTGCGGTGGTGGTCTTCACCGTGCTGCTGGGGATTGCCCAACTGGGCGAAACCCCGACGGTGACCGAGACCGCCATCCTGTTTGCCCGCGAAGCCATTGGCGGCGCGCTGTTCGGTGGCCTGATCGGCTACGTGACCTACCGCATGATCAAAAGCATCGAGCAATACCAGGTCGAGGTCATGCTGACCCTGGCGCTGGTGATCGGTGGTTCGGCCATGGCCTACGAGCTGCATGTTTCGGCACCGATTGCGATGGTGGTGGCGGGCCTGATCATCGGCAACCTGGGACGCAACCTGGCGATGAACGACATGACCCGTCGCTACATGGACGGTTTCTGGGAACTGATCGACGACATGCTCAACGCCCTGCTGTTCGCCCTGATCGGCCTGGAGCTGTTGCTGCTGCCGTTCTCCTGGATGCACCTGGCGGCGGCCGGGGTGCTGGCCGTGGCGATCCTGCTGTCGCGCCTGCTGACCGTGGCCCCGGCGATCCTCATGCTGCGCCGCTGGCGCACAGTGCCACGCGGCACCATTCGGGTACTGACCTGGGGTGGTTTGCGCGGTGGCGTGTCGGTTGCCCTGGCGCTGTCGCTGCCGCCGGGCACCGAGCGTGACCTGTTGCTGAGCATCACCTACATCGTGGTGCTGTCGTCGATCTTGCTGCAGGGATTGTCGATCGGCCGGGTGGTGCGCGGGGTTACCGAGCAACCATAGAAACCGCAATCGCCGGCAAGGCTCCCACAACGACCCGACATATTCAGGACCTGTGGAAGCCGGCCTTGCCGGCGATGGGCTGGTTACTCCACTGCGGAGTCCGGGAACTGATCCTGGACATACTTGATCTCGGTCCGCCCGTGGGCCGCCGGCAAACCATCCTCACCAAGGTTGACGAAGACCATCCTGTCCACGGTCAGAATGCTCTTGCGGGTGATCTTGTTGCGCACTTCACACTTGAGGGTGATCGAGGTGCGGCCGAATTCGGTGGCGGTGATACCCAGCTCAATGATGTCGCCCTGACGCGAGGCGCTGACGAAGTTGATCTCCGAAATGTACTTGGTCACCACACGCTGGTTGCCCAGCTGCACGATCGCATAGATCGCCGCCTCTTCATCGATCCAGCGCAGCAGACTGCCACCGAACAGGGTGCCGTTGGGGTTGAGATCTTCGGGCTTGACCCATTTGCGGGTGTGGAAATTCATCTGTACTCCTGGCCTGCATGGTCTCTGAAAGTCGGGCAGCGAAGGGCAACACGGCCCTCCGGCCCTCGCTCTACATGGTAGTCCCATTCGGGTGAAATCGACCATTACGACCATTGGTCAGTAGCCATGAAAATTCCACCGAGTGGCCTTTGACACCGGTATTGATGCGTCTAGCCTGAGCATGTGATCCGCAGATCACTCCAGGTAGTCGGACAACCGGAACTTGGCATACCGCGTGGCAGCACCGGCATCGCAGGAAGCGAAGCTCCGGGCAGTGCCAGTGGAGAGCAACTGAGGCTCACCATTGACCTACTCGAACAGTGAAAAGGAATCCACTCATGTCCAGAGTCATCGACGTCAGCATCAATTTCGACACCGAAACCATCCTCAAGAAGTTCCCCAATCCGAGCAAGGATCCGAACAAGCCCACGTTCATCCCGCCGGAACATATCTACATGGTCACCTACCAGGACAACGTCATCGCCGGCCAGGCCGGTGGCGAGTTGCACCTCAAGGGCCGCGTGGGCGATGTCATCCGCTGGCGTGAAACGAGCATTTCGTTCGGCTTCGAGCAGTCGGTGATCCTCTATGGGTTCGTTTCCACAGATCCGAATCACCAACTGCTGGAAGACCCTCGCGCACTGAAGGCCAAAGTGCAATCGGCCGTGCCCAACGCCAACAACAAGACTGTGCCGACGTGCCAGATCAACGACAACTACTACTGGCGGGGCGATCTGCTCGCGCAAGGCCAGGTCACTTACCACTTCAAGTTCATGATCGTCGATCGTGATTGCCAGTGCTGTGGCTACTTCGAATGGGACCCGTACATCACCATTACCAACTGATCCACTGCAAGCGCCGCTGGCACGCCGGCGGCGCACATCAGAATCCGCCCCCATTGGTGCTCATGGAAGGAGCTCATAATGACCACGGAGAAACCCGAACATGTTTTACTGATCGTCGATGCCAAGGGTCTGCTTGCCGATCTCGACCAGCGGCCCACAACCCCCGGCTCGCCCGCCAGTCTCGACCACCGCCACCTCTGCATTCTGCACACGCGCCCGCAAACGGACGCCCCCCTGCTTGTCGACGCACCTCGGCTGACCCTCGAGGCCGGGAAAACGCTGCTGCTGCGCATGGTGCCGGTGGCGCTGCTCGGCGAGGAAATGCTGTTCAGCCACAGCCCTTCCAGCACGCCCCCGCTGGCAATCGAGCTGATCGAACAGCACAACGTGCACCTGGCACTTGCCGAAGCGTCCGCGCCTTTGCAACCATCGAGCCGTGAGGTCGACGATTACCACTGGCAGCTGCGCAGCGACCAGCCTGGCGAATTCAAACTCACCTGGCAGGTCATGCTACTGGCCCAGGACTGCGAGCCGCTGGCTTACCTGCGCCTGCATCTGGAGTTACTGGTCACCAAGCCGACCGACTGAGCCTTTGATTTGTCTTTAGCGCTTGGGAAGCTCGAAAAGCCCCGCTATAATCGCCCGGCATTATTCGACGGTGGCTGCATTGGCCACCGTTCCCGCCACCTGTCCGAGGGGCGCTGCAGCAGGTTGAACCTGTCAGGCTCGGATGGGGCGTTGTCTGGTCAGGCTTGCCTGGCGACACTAAACGCACAACGGCGCCCATTCGCACACTACGAATGGAGGCTCTTCATGAGCGCTGTAAACACGCCTGCCGGTTTTACCGATTTCAAAGTCGCTGACATCTCCCTGGCTGCATGGGGCCGTCGCGAAACCATCATCGCTGAATCGGAAATGCCTGCACTGATGGGCCTGCGCCGCAAGTACCTGCAAGAGCAACCGCTCAAGGGTGCAAAAATCCTCGGCTGCATCCACATGACCATTCAGACTGCCGTGCTGATCGAAACCCTGGTTGCCCTGGGTGCCGAAGTACGCTGGTCGTCCTGCAACATCTTCTCCACTCAGGACCAGGCCGCTGCCTCCATCGCTGCCGCCGGCATCCCGGTATTCGCCTGGAAGGGTGAAACCGAAGAAGAGTACGAGTGGTGCCTGGAGCAAACCATCCTCAAGGATGGCGCGCCATGGGACGCCAACATGATCCTCGACGACGGCGGTGACCTGACCGAACTGCTGCACAAGAAATACCCGGCCGTTCTCGACCGCGTTCACGGTGTGACCGAAGAAACCACCACTGGCGTTCACCGCCTGCTGGACATGCTGGCCAAGGGCGAGCTGAAAATCCCGGCCATCAACGTCAACGACTCGGTCACCAAGAGCAAGAACGACAACAAGTACGGCTGCCGTCACAGCCTGAACGATGCCATCAAGCGCGGTACCGACCACCTGCTGTCGGGCAAGCAAGCCCTGGTGATCGGCTATGGTGACGTGGGCAAGGGCTCGGCCCAGTCGCTGCGTCAGGAAGGCATGATCGTCAAGGTCACCGAAGTCGACCCGATCTGCGCCATGCAAGCCTGCATGGACGGCTTCGAGCTGGTTTCGCCGTTCATCGACGGTATCAACACCGGCACCGAAGCGAGCATCGACAAAGCACTGCTGGGCAAGATCGACCTGATCGTGACCACCACCGGCAACGTCAATGTTTGCGACGCCAACATGCTCAAAGCCCTGAAGAAGCGCGCTGTTGTCTGCAACATCGGCCACTTCGACAATGAAATCGACACCGCTTTCATGCGCAAGAACTGGGCATGGGAAGAAGTGAAGCCACAGGTACACAAGATCCACCGTACCGGCGCTGGCGAGTTCGACCCACAGAATGACGACTACCTGATCCTGCTGGCCGAAGGCCGCCTGGTAAACCTGGGTAACGCCACTGGCCACCCAAGCCGCATCATGGACGGTTCGTTCGCCAACCAGGTGCTGGCGCAGATCTTCCTGTTCGGCCAGAAGTACGCCGACCTGTCGCCAGCCCAGAAAGCCGAGCGCCTGACCGTTGAAGTACTGCCGAAGAAACTCGACGAAGAAGTGGCCCTGGAAATGGTCCGCGGCTTCGGCGGCGTGGTGACTCAGCTGACTCAGCAGCAAGCCGACTACATCGGCGTCACTGTTGAAGGGCCGTTCAAGCCACACGCCTACCGCTACTGATGGGCCAAAGCCGGTGCCGCTGCCAAGCGTCACCGGCTTTTTTCTGTATGCCAGCCTCAGGGCTGGCTTGCTTGATCGGTTTACCAGGATTTCGTTATGTCTCAGGAACGTCGTTACAGCTTCGAGTTCTTCCCGACCAAGACCGATGCTGGACATGAAAAACTGCTCGCCACTGCTCGCCAGCTGGCCAGCTACAACCCGGATTTTTTCTCCTGCACCTACGGTGCCGGTGGCTCGACCCGCGACCGCACGCTGAACACCGTGCTGCAGCTGGAAAGCGAAGTGAAGATTCCTGCTGCGCCGCACCTGTCCTGCGTCGGTGACAGCAAGGAAGACCTGCGCAGCCTGCTGACCCAGTACAAGGCCGCCGGCATCAAGCGCATCGTCGCCCTGCGCGGTGACCTGCCGTCGGGCATGGGCATGGCCAGCGGCGAGCTGCGTCACGCCAATGAACTGGTCGAGTTCATCCGCCAGGAAAGCGGCAATCACTTCCATATCGAAGTGGCCGCCTACCCGGAGATGCACCCACAGGCGCGCAACTTCGAAGATGACCTGAACAACTTCGTGCGCAAAGCCAAGGCCGGTGCCGACAGCGCCATCACCCAGTACTTCTTCAACGCCGACAGCTACTTCTACTTCGTCGAGCGCGTGCAGCAGATGGGTGTGGATATTCCGGTAGTTCCGGGGATCATGCCGATCACCAACTACAGCAAGCTGGCACGCTTCTCCGACGCTTGCGGCGCCGAGATCCCACGCTGGATCCGCAAACAACTGGAAGCCTATGGCGACGACGTCAACAGCATCCAGGCGTTCGGTGAAGAGGTCATCACCCGTATGTGCGAACAACTGCTGCAAGGCGGTGCGCCAGGGTTGCACTTCTACACCCTGAACCAGGCCGATCCGAGCCTGGCGATCTGGAACAACCTCAAGTTGCCCCGTTGATCGACGCGCTACATCGCCGGTAACAATTGTTGCCGGATACTCGAAAGGCCTTAGCTTACGCTAAGGCCTTTTGCATTCCTCACCTACGGACTCTCGCGCTTACATGCCACATAGACTTACCTCGACTCGCCCACAACTCGTGTACCTGGCCTTTGGTCCCCAGACCTATCACCAGGAAGCACAGTTCAGTATCGTCAGTGCCCTGGCGAACCTGCACAAGACACCAGGCGAAGCCGTGGATATCCAGGTCTACAGCGACAACGCCGAGCCCTACCAGCACCTCCCGGTTACCGTCCACCCGCTGGACGCCGCCACTCGCGAAGCCTGGAACCAGCCCTATGGCTATCACTTTCGCAGCAAGCATGTGGTGTTGCGCCAGGTACTGGCCAGCGCCCCGGTCGCCGCGCTGATCGACACCGACACCTTCTTCCATCAGTCGCCCATGGAACTGTTTCGGCGAATCAAGCCGGGCACCCTGCTGTGCAATGCCATTGGCGCGACCTTTGGTGCAGACAAGCAATGCCAGCTGTACCAGAGCCTGGCCCCCATGCTTGAAGCACGCGGGCTGGCCGACCGGAATATGGACCTGCTCAACTCGGGCGTCATCGGCCTGATGCAGGAAGATGCGGCCCTGCTCGACCAATCCATCGCCCTGATGGACGAGTACTATCCCCATGCCAACGGCGCTTATACCCTGGAAGAGCTGTGCCTGGCCGTGGCGGCCTATCGCCGGATGCACGTCAACCAGTGCACAGACCTGCTTCATCACTACTGGAGCCGCAAACAGCTGTTCCGGGCCAAGGTCCAGGCCTGGCTGGCCAAACACCAGCATGCGCCACTAAGCTGCCAGGCGCTGCAGGATGTGGCACTGGTCAACGCCCAGCTGCCAAAGCCACCGGCCCTGCAACGCCTGGGTTACAAAGCGCTGAGCCTGACCCTGCCGAGCGAGCAGCGGCAGTTTCTGCGCGAATTGATGTACGGCTGCTATGAGTACCCCAACGAGTTCGATCGTGCCAGCGCCCCCGCCTGGTGGGACAAGGCCCTGGAGAACGCCAACAGCCGCCATCCACGCCCGCTGTGCCACGACAAACTGCAGCAGTGGTTCGAGCACCCCGGCATGCGTCTGAGCCTGGGCAGCAAGCACCGCACGGTCCGAGACTCGCTGATAAAGCGGTCACAACGCTGAATACCCGGCAGGAGCAATGCGCATGTCTACTAGCCATAGCCGTGCGCACGTCGTAATCTCCAGCCATGCCTGATTTCACCCGCCTGTTGACCGCCCTGTTGCTCACTTGCCTGAGTGCGTTTGCCCATGGCGAGAAACTGCTTATGGTCACCGAGCCCTGGGCACCCTACGTGTACCTGGAGAACGGCCAGGCCAAAGGTATCGACTACGAAGTCAGCGTCGAAATATTCAAACGCCTGGGCGTGGAGGTGGACTGGCAGTTTCTGCCCTGGAAGCGCTGTCTGGCCATGATCGACCAAGGTCTGGCGGATGGCGTCCTTGATATCTTCCAGACCGAACAACGCGCCAGTCAGCTCTTCTATCCCAACGAGCCGCTCTCGGAAGTGGAGTTCGTCCTGTTTTACGCCAATGCCCGGCCCCATACGATAAACACACTGCAAGACCTGCGCGGCCTGACCGTCGGCACTTCACCCGGTTACGCCTATGCCCCGGCGTTCAGCGAGTCGCCACTGTTCACCCGCGAACCGGCGCCCACCCACGAAGCCAACTTCGGCAAATTACAGCGTGGACGCATCGACGTGCTGATCACCGACCGTCGCGTCGGTCGCTTTCTCAGCAAAAGCCTGGGCCTGGAGCAGGAAGTCAGCGAGCTGCCGTTGGTGGTCAGCCGCCAGAGCCAATACCTGGCGGTGCGCCGCAATCCCGGCATGGATGTGCTCATGCAGCGCTTTGCCGCCGAACTGCGGCGCTTCAAGCAAGAACCCGCTTATGCGGCCTTGAACGCCCGCTATGCGGGGGTCGCCGAAAACTTTCGAACCACCGTTGAGCAGCAGGAACGCAGCACGCCTTGATTGCTCTGTTATACTCGGGCCTTCCCGCCAGGCTTACGCCCGGACGCTCGGCCTTGCAAAAGGCATCCCGACCGGCAGGACAGCGCGGCCAAGAGCCCGCCCGCCACGCTCCGGATGTGCATTGAAGACCCTGCTGGACCGGACGCGATAGCATCACCCGATGCCCGTCGCGCCAGGCAAGATTATCCCATCGGGCTTAGCCCCCACTAAGAACAGGATTACTCATGTCCTTTGCTTCCCTCGGTCTCTCCGAGGCTCTAGTCAGCGCCATCGAGGCTGCTGGCTATACCCAGCCCACTCCGGTGCAACAGCGGGCCATTCCCGCCGTGTTGCAAGGTCGCGACCTTATGGTTGCCGCCCAGACAGGTACTGGTAAAACCGGTGGTTTCGCCTTGCCGATCCTCGAACGCCTGTTCCCAGGTGGTCACCCAGACAAATCCCAGCGTCATGGCCCTCGCCAGCCGCGGGTTCTGGTACTGACCCCGACACGTGAACTGGCCGCCCAGGTGCATGAAAGCTTCAAGGTCTATGCCCGCGACCTCAAATTCGTCAGCGCCTGCATCTTCGGTGGCGTCGGCATGAACCCGCAAGTTCAGGCCATGGCCCGCGGTGTTGATGTACTGGTGGCCTGCCCGGGTCGCCTGCTCGACCTGGCCGGCCAAGGCAGCGTCGACCTCTCCCACGTCGAAACCCTGGTGCTCGACGAAGCCGACCGCATGCTCGACATGGGCTTCATCCACGATGTGAAGAAGGTCCTCGCGCGGCTGCCAGCCAAGCGTCAGAACCTGCTGTTCTCGGCGACCTTCTCCAAAGACATCACCGATCTTGCCGACAAGTTGCTGCACAACCCCGAGCGCATCGAGGTTACGCCGCCAAACACGACGGTCGAGCGCATCGAACAACGCGTCTATCGCCTGCAAGCCAGCCACAAACGCGCCCTGCTGGCCCACCTGATCACCACCGGTGCGTGGGAACAGGTTCTGGTCTTCACCCGTACCAAGCACGGCGCCAACCGCCTGGCCGAGTACCTGGAGAAGCACGGCCTGACCGCCGCGGCGATCCATGGCAACAAGAGCCAGAATGCCCGTACCAAGGCTCTGGCCGACTTCAAGGCCGGCACCGTGCGCATCATGGTGGCTACCGATATCGCCGCCCGTGGCCTGGATATCGACCAGCTGCCTCACGTAGTCAACTTCGAGCTGCCCAACGTCGAAGAAGATTACGTGCACCGCATCGGTCGTACCGGTCGTGCCGGCCGCTCCGGTGAAGCCATCTCGCTGGTCGCCCCGGATGAAGAAAAGCTGCTCAAGAGCATTGAGCGCGTCACCCGCCAGAAGATCCCGGACGGTGACCTGATGGGCTTTGATCCTTCCAAGGTTGAAGCCGAGAAGCCTGAAGTCCGCGAACGCCCGCAAAACAACCCTCGGGGTGGCCGAGGCCAGCGCGCTGACGGTACCAACAGCGGCAACGGTGGACGCAAGGACAAAGGCAAAGATCAGGGCAAGGAAAAAGGTCGCGAGAAAGACAAGGAAAAAACCGCAGAGAAATCTGCTGGTGGCCGCCAGGAACGCAAACCACGCGACAACAAAAAGCCACGCCCGGCCCAGTCCACGCAAGCAGCCACCCCTGCGGCATCCGGCAATCGGGATCCGGAAGAGTTTCTGGATGATGACGTGGACAATTTCGGTAATCGCGCCGACTACGTCAGTCCTTACCAGAACAAGGGCAACCAGGGTCGCAACCGTCGTCCAGGTGCTCCGGCTCAGACCGGTACCGGCGCTGCTACCAGCGGCCAGCCACGTAGCGGTGGTGGCCAGGGACGTAACAACGGCCCGCGCAGCAACGGCGCAGGTGGTTCGGCCACTGGCGAAAAACGCGGTGGTTCGCGCAATGGCGGCGCTGGTCAGCCACGCCGTGACGGCGGTGGCGCGCGCAATCGCCGTCCAGCCGGTGACAATCAATCGGGCGAGCCGGCCGTACGCAACCCGCGTGAAGGTCAGCCGCAACCGAAGATCATGCACAAAGAGTCGAAGATCGACCGTTTCCCGACCGCCGAACAGCTTGAGCAACTGCCAAGCCGTCCGCGTGGCGAGAAGCCTGCACTGCTGACGCGCAATCGCTGATCCAGTAACGCAGATACAAAAACGCCGCCCCTAGGGGCGGCGTTTTTGTTGGTGCGGCAACAATTACTTCTGCTTGATGCCTTCGATCGAGATATCCAGATCCAGGGTCTGCGAGGTAGCGCCCGGGCCTTTGATACCGAAATCGTTCAGGTTCAGCGTGGTGGTAGCGTTGAAACCTGCACGCTCGCCGCCCCACGGATCCTTGCCTTCACCGTTGAAGGTGGCCTTGAACGTTACCGGCTTGGTCACGCCGTGCATGGTCAGGTCGCCAGTGACGTCAGCGGTTTTCTCGCCGGTCGGCTTGACGCTGGTGGAGACAAACTTGGCCTCTGGGTACTTCTTCACATCGAGGAAGTCTTTGCTGGCGATGTGTTTGTCACGCTCGGCGTGGTTGGACCACAGGCTGGCGGTTTTCAGGTCGACAGCGATTTTGCTGGCTTCTGGCTTGGCGGCATCCCAGCTGAACGAACCGTCGAAGTCCTTGAAGGTACCGTGGATGAAGCTGTAGCCCAGGTGGCTGATTTTCCAGTCCACGAAGGCATGCTGGCCTTCCTTGTCGATCTTGTAGTCTGCAGCCATGGCCTGGCCGGCCGAGAGCAGTGCGGTACCGAGCGCCAGAGCGGCAAAAGTCTTTTTCAACATACGTCTATATCCCTTTGGAGTGGAGGTTGAACATCAAGCTTTGCGGCCCAGCATGCGCTTGAGGGTCGCGTCACGGTCGATAAAGTGGTGTTTCAGGGCTGCCAGGCCATGCAGACCGGCAAAAATCACCAGGCCCCAGGCCAGGTAGAAATGGACCTCACCGGCGACGTCCGCCTGATCGGGCAAATTGCTGATCAGTGCAGGTACTTCGAACAGACCGAACACCGGAATGCCCACGCCATCGGCGGTGGAGATCAGGTAACCGGCAGTCATCACCGCGAACAGGCCGAGGTAAAGCAGACTGTGCCCAGCCTTGGAGGCGGCACGCGTTAGCTTGCCGTGGTTGGGCAGCGCAGGCGGGGGCGGGCTGATAAAGCGCCAGGCCACCCGTACCAGCATCACCGCCAGCAACACCAGACCGATGCTCTTATGCAGGTCAGGGGCTTCCTTGCGCCATGGACTGTAGTAGTCCAGGCCCATCATCCACAAACCCAACCCGAACAGCCCGAAGACTGCCAGTGCCACGCCCCAGTGCATGACGATGCTGACCAGGCCATAGCGAGAAGATGAATTGCGCAGTTGCATTGCCGTGTTTCCCTTTAATAACTGTGCTCAAGACTAACGCGTTATCTATCGAATAAAAGCGGAAAAATTTGCTTCGAAATATCGAGAAAAACGATTGTTAGTGTGTAACAGCGCTATTAAGGAAACATTAACTGTAGGGGAAGGTGCAACTGTTGTAGGAGCGGATTCATCCGCGATGGGGCGCATCGCGGCCCCAGAAGATGGGCCTGCTGCGCAGTCCATCGCGGATAAATCCGCTCCTACAGTATTACTGCGCCTTGGCCTGGACGTTGGCCACTGGCTTCTTGACCGCTGCAGGTTTCGCCGCAGTCTTCTTCGCCTGCTCGGCCTTGGCTACCGGCTTTTTCACCGGTGCTGGCTTGGCCGCCGCTTTGGCGGGGGCCGCTTTGACCGGTGCCGGCTTGACTGGCTCTTCCTTGGCAACCGGAGCCACTGCTGGCGCAGGTGCTACAGCTGGCGCCTGAGCAGCTTCAGCAGGCTTGGCCACAGGTTTTTCGACAGGTTTGTCACCACCACCGAACATCCGCGAGAAGAAACCTGGCTTGCCCTCTTCCTTCTTCACAGGCTCCGCTGCCTTAGCCGGCTTGTCGGACGACCCGCCGAACAGGTTGGAGAAGAAGTTGCCTTTACTCGCCGCGACCGCAGTGGCAGCGGCAGCGACTGGCGCCACCTGGGCGGGGTCGAACGACTTGCCTGCCGCCAGATCCTGGACCTGGCTGGCCGCACGCTGACCGCTGCGCAGAGCGCCTTCCAGGGTGCCCGGGTAGAGCGCATCGGTGTGTTCACCGGCAAAGGCTACACGTTGCACCGGGCGCTCCCACAGGCGCCAGAACTTGCTGATCTGCCCCGGGCCATAGGCCAGGTAGGCACCGCCCATGTTGGCGTCGGTGCTGTAACGGCGTACTTCGTAACCGGTGAAGGCACCGCGGGCCTGCGGATAGAACGCATGCATACGGATCAATACCTGGTCGACCATCTGCTTGTCGCCGAAGGCCTGCAGCAGGCGCGCGTTGTCGCCTGACAGGTTGATCACGACGTTGGCCCCACCCTTGAGCGCAGGCTCAACCCACAGCATGCCGAGGCCGGCGTTGCTGAAGATCTCGCCGGACATCCGCGCGCGGCTTTCCCACACCGGGTGCTTGAACTTCAGCAGCAGTTGGTCGCGCCAGCCATAGTTGGTGCCCTTGAGTGCCGCCAGGTGCTTGGTGTCCAGGCCGGGAGTCATCTGAATCTTTGCCAGCGCGCGTAGCGGCACAGCCAGCACCACATAATCGGCCTGGTAGCCGACGCTGCCGACTTTAACCGTGACGCCGTCCTTGTCCTGGGTAATGGCGCTGACCGGCGAGCTGGTCTTGATAGTCTTCAACTGTTTGACGAACGCCTGGGCCAGCACCGGGCTGCCGCCTGGCAGACGTGCGGCGCGCAGGTCACGGTCGCTGACACCACGGTAGACGCGGGTCTGCTGGGCGAAATAGAGCAGCGACAGGCGCGATGGCTCGTCGTAGCGCGTACGGATCTGCTGGTTGATCAGCTGACGCGCGGTGGTCGGCAACTGCAATTTGTCCAGCCAGCCGGACACGTTCAGTTGGTCGAGGGCGAACAGCGTGCTGTTGGCCGCCGGGTTCTGCGGGTCGTCAATCGAGCGCGCCAGGTCGTCGAGGGTCTTTTCGTAGCGTTTGAGCGCCTCGGCGGTGGCGGGCTGCTTGGTCGCCAGATCGGTGGCGCTGAAATACTCGCCATCAATCAGGTAACCCGGCGTACGGACAAACTCCGGCGCCGGCAGGGTGGTGATCTTGAAGGTGTCGAGATACTGGTTGAGAATCGGCTGGGCCTTGCTGTTACCGATCCACTCGCTGGTGGCCAGGCCCGAACGCCCACCCATGCCCGACTTGGCTTCAAGCAGGGTCACCTGCCAGCCCTTGCCCTGCAATTCATACGCGGCGGTCAGGCCAGCCAGACCACCACCGACGACAATTGCCGTCGGGGTTTTGTCCTTGGCCAGCGCAGCGCCGCTGAACAGTCCTATCATTACCAGCGCACAGGCGCGCAGCCACCCAGCAGACATGTTGGCGAACTCCGGATCAAAGCAGAAAGATGGGGGGATTCCCCCTGGAAAGAGTAGCCGAAGAATACGCGAGGCCAAGTCCCCCCGCCAGCGACGCCAGAGGCTGATTGCATGTCACGGGTTGTCCTTGACCGACGCTTTGCATAGGCTTGCGCCGCATGTCCGCGCTGTCGTCGCCAGGAGAATAGAAATGGGCCTCAACCAACAGTGGATGGAACGTGACCTCAAGGTCCTGTGGCATCCCTGCACCCAGATGAAAGACCACGAACAACTGCCCCTGATCCCGATCAAGCGCGGTGAAGGCGTTTGGCTGGAAGACTTCGAAGGCAAGCGCTATCTCGACGCTGTCAGCTCTTGGTGGGTCAATGTCTTCGGCCATGCCAACCCGCGGATCAATCAACGCATCAAGGACCAGGTCGACCAGCTTGAGCACGTGATCCTGGCGGGTTTCAGCCATCAACCGGTGATCGAGCTGTCCGAGCGCCTGGTGCAGATCACGCCCGAAGGGCTGACCCGGTGTTTCTACGCCGATAATGGTTCGTCCTGCATCGAAGTGGCGCTGAAAATGAGTTTCCACTACTGGCTCAACAAAGGCCTGCCAGAGAAGAAGCGCTTCGTCACCCTGAGCAACAGCTATCACGGCGAGACCATCGCGGCGATGTCGGTGGGCGATGTGCCGCTGTTTACCGAAACCTATAAGGCGCTGCTGCTGGACACCATCAAGGTGCCAAGCCCCGATTGCTACCTGCGTCCGGAGGGTGTGAGCTGGGAAGAACATTCGCGCACGATGTTCCTGCTCATGGAACAGACCCTGGCGGAACATCACGACAGCCTCGCAGCAGTGATCGTCGAGCCGCTGATCCAGGGTGCCGGCGGCATGCGCATGTACCACCCGGTCTACCTCAAGCTCTTGCGCGAGGCTTGCGACCGCTATGGCGTGCACCTGATCCACGACGAGATCGCCGTCGGCTTCGGCCGCACCGGAACAATGTTCGCCTGTGAGCAAGCGGGTATCCGCCCCGACTTCCTGTGTCTGTCCAAAGCCCTGACCGGCGGCTACCTGCCGCTGGCGGCGTGCCTGACCACCGATGAGGTATACAACGCCTTCTACGACGACTACTCGACCCTGCGCGCCTTCCTCCACTCGCACAGCTACACCGGCAACCCGCTGGCCTGTGCAGCGGCGCTGGCGACCCTGGATATCTTCGAGCAGGACAACGTCGTCGAAAACAACAAAGCCCTGGCCCAACGCATGGCCAGCGCCACCGCGCACCTGGCCGACCACCCGAATGTCGCGGAAGTGCGTCAGACCGGCATGGCTCTGGCGATCGAAATGGTCCAGGACAAGGCCAGCAAGACCGCCTACCCCTGGCAGGAGCGTCGTGGTCTGAAAGTCTTCGAGCACGCCCTGTCCCGCGGCGCCCTGCTACGTCCGCTGGGTAGCGTGGTGTATTTCCTGCCGCCGTATGTGATTACCCCGGAGCAGATCGACTTCCTGGCTGAAGTGGCCAGTGAAGGGATTGATCTCGCTACGCGCGACAGTGTCAGCGTGGCGGTTCCGGCCAATTTCCATCCAGATTTCCGCGATCCGGGCTAACAGCATCGCTGGCAATGCCAGCTCCCAAAAACAGGGTATGAGCCGCCCCCTGTGGGAGCCGGCCTTGCCGGCGATGACGTCCGCACAGCCAACACCTATCCAGAGTTTTCAAATGAGACTGTCCCGTTTCTTCATTGATGCGCCCCTGAGCCTCGGCGAACACGAGTTGCCCGAAGCCCAGGCCCACTACATCGGCCGTGTGCTGCGCATGGCGGTTGGCGATGCCGTACAGCTGTTCGACGGCAGCGGCCAGGAATTCCTCGGCCAGTTGCTCGAAGTCGGCAAGAAAAACGTGCGGGTGCAACTGAGCGAGACCTTCGCCGGACAAGCCGACTCCAGCCTCAAGGTTCACCTCGGCCAAGGCCTGTCGCGCGGCGAGCGGATGGACTGGGCGATCCAGAAAGCCACCGAGCTGGGCGCCAGTGTCATCACCCCGATCGTCAGCGAGCGCTGTGAAGTACGCCTGAAGGACGAGCGCGCCGACAAGCGCCTGGCCCACTGGCGCCAGGTCGCCATCAGCGCCTGTGAGCAGTGTGGCCGCTCCAGCGTGCCGCAGATCAACCCGCCAGAACTGCTGGCCGATTGGCTCAAAGCTTGTGATGAGCAACTCAAACTGGTCCTGCACCCGGTGGCCGAGCCGCTGGTCAGCCACCAGAAGCCGCAAAGCCTGGCCTTCCTGATCGGTCCGGAGGGCGGCTTGAGCGAGGCTGAAGTCGAGCAGGCCAAGGCCGCCGGGTTCCATGCCGCCCGCCTCGGCCCGCGGGTCCTGCGTACCGAAACCGCGCCGGTGGTGGCCCTGGCCGTTGCCCAACAGCTGTGGGGCGACTTCTAGAGCACGTAGAAAAACACGGCGATGAAGTGCAGCAGGCTGCCAGCGATGACGAACAGGTGCCAGATGCCATGCCAGTGGCGAAAGCGGCTGTCATAGGCGAAGAAGATGATGCCGATGGTGTAGAACGCACCACCGGCAGCCAGCCAGGCAAACCCGGCAGCCCCGAGACTGGCCAGCAATGGCTTGACCGCGACCAGCACGATCCAGCCCATCACCGCATAGATGATGATCGACAGCACCCGCGCTTCAGTGCGCGGCTTGATCTCCTGCAGCATGCCGATCACTGCCAGCCCCCAGACCACCCCGAACAGGCTCCAGCCCCAGGGCCCGCGCAGGCTGACCAGGCAGAACGGGGTATAGCTGCCGGCAATCAGCAGATAGATCGACAGGTGATCAAGCTTGCGCATCACCACCTTGGCCCTGCCGCGCACGCTGTGGTAGATCGTCGAGATGCTGTAGAGCAACAGCAAGGTAAAGCCGTAGATCGCCAGGCTGACGATCTTCCAGGGGTCGCCCTGCAAACTGGCCACCACCAGCAGCCAGACGGCACCGATACAGGCCAGCACCGCGCCAACCAGGTGCGTCCAGGCATTGAAACGTTCACCGTGATACATGCACTCGGGTCCTCCGAAAAACGGACAGGCTTCCCATCCTACACAGGCAAATGTTTCAAACCAGCCCTGCCTCTTCGAGCAACTGCTCAAGCGCCGCAAGGTCGGGCACCCTGGCGACCTGCTCGCCCACCTGCACTGCCGCCAGCTCCAGCGCAGCCAGTGGCACATCAACGTAGTTGAGCTGGCTGTCGAGCTTGCACGAACGCGGAATGCCCTGCACCAGCATGGCGATAAAGCGCAAACGGCTGCCCCCCAGTGCATTGAGTACGACAATCCGCGCCCGCTCGCCCACCCGCACCTGGCCACCACATGCTGCCTCGAAACTGAGCAACGGCAGACGCTGGCTGCGCCAGTCGATCCAGCCAAGCATCCAGTCCGGCTGCTCAGGCGCAGCAGTACCGGCCTGATAGCCGATCAGCTCGGCCACGGCGACGTTGGGGAGTACCAGACAGCGATCATCCAGCGCCAGCAGCAGGCCAGTGAGACTGCTGCGTCGGCCATTGCGCACAGGTTGCTCAAGCATGACGGGTACTCCACAGCGCAATACTCTGCAGCAGCACCGACTCCTGATAGGGTTTGCCCAGGTAGTCGTTGACCCCGATGGACATCGCACGGTCGCGGTGTTTCTGTCCGGTTCGCGAGGTAATCATGATGATCGGCAGGTCCTTCAGGTCCGGATCGTGACGAATTTGCGTGGCCACTTCGAAACCGTCCATGCGCGGCATTTCGATGTCCAGCAGGAGGATGTCCGGACGATGCTCCTGCAACAGCGCCATCGCATCGACCCCATCCTTGGCGGTGAGTACGTTCATGCCGTGGCGCTCAAGCAGGCGGCCGGTGACCTTGCGTACCGTTACCGAGTCATCGACCACCATCACCAGCAGCGGCCGTTTTGGCGCCCGCCCAATTTGCTGCGCTGGCATGCGCGCAGCACTGCCGGCCTGTTGCGCATGGCGCTGTTGCAAGCCGCGCAGCTGCCCGGGCAGGTCAAGAATCAACACCACGCGGCCATCGCCCAGCAAGGTCGCTCCGGACAAGCCCTGGACGCTGGCAAATTGCGGCCCCAGGCTCTTGACCACGATCTCGCGGCTGGCCGCCAGGCTGTCGACCTGGATGGCGAATTGTTGCTCATGAGAATGCACCAGCAACACCGGCAACGGCAGGCTCTGACCCAGCAGGCGCGGTTGCACTGCGCCTTGCAGCAGTTCACCCAGGTAACGCAACTCGTATCGATGCCCGGCGTACTCATAGTGCGGCGGATCCAGCTGGTAACAACCTTCCAGCTCAGCCGGCGGCACTCGCACGATGCCCTCAATGGTATTAAGCGGCACGGCATACTGCTCTTCGCCGTACTGCACCATCAGTGCCCGGTTGACCGAAACGGTGAAGGGCAAGCGAATCAGAAAACGCGCGCCCTTGCCTGGATTGGACTCGATGACCATCGAGCCCCCCAGTTGTTTGACCTCTTCATGGACCACGTCCATCCCCAGGCCACGCCCGGAGATCTGGGTAATTTTTTCGGCGGTGGAAAACCCCGGCTGGAGGATGAACTGCATCACCTCATGGTCGCTGAGCACCGCGGCAGGATCGAGCAAACCGCGCTTGATCGCCTTGCGCCGCACGGCCTCCAGCGGTACACCGGCACCGTCATCGGTCATTTCAATCACGATGTCGGCGCCTTCGTGCAACAGGGTCAGCGTGATCAGTCCCTGCTCCGGCTTGCCAGCCGCCAGACGCACCTCGCGGGATTCCAGACCATGGTCGACGGCATTGCGCAGCATGTGTTCCAACGGCGCCACCATGCGCTCCAGCACGCTGCGGTCCAGCTCGCCTTCGGCATTGCCAACCACCAGCTCGACTTGCTTGCCCAGTTCGCTGGCCACCTGCCGGACAACACGTTGCAAGCGGGGCACCAGGCGCTCGAACGGCACCATGCGCGTGCGCATCAGGCCTTCCTGCAGGTCGCTGTTGACCCGTCCCTGCTGCTGCAACAGGCTTTGCGCTTCCTGGGCACGTACGGTCAGGGTTTCTTTCAAATCGAGCAGATCGGACGCTGACTCGAACAAGGCCCGCGACAGCTGCTGCAACTGTGAATGGCGGTCCATTTCCAGCGGGTCGAAGTCGTCGTAGACCTGGCCATCGCCATCACCCTGCTGGCGACTGAGAATCCGCCCCTGGGTCTCGCTGTCGAGCCGGCGCAACTGATCGCGCATGCGTTCAAGCGTGGTTTCCATCTCGCTCAAGGCCACCTGGGCATCATTGACCTGCTGTTCGACACGCCCGCGAATGATCGAGTGTTCGCTGGCAAGGTTGCCCAGGTCATCGAGCAGCTCCGAGGCCACCTTGACCATGTCCACCGGGCCACGCTCGGGGGCCGCTACCGGCATATCCACCGGCGCCACGTCGAGGTGGGACTGATGGGCCGCGGTATCGGCCAGGGCCGCACTGCTGAAGTTGCGAATGTAGTCGATCAGTGCCGTAGCGGCGTGCAGGGGTTGTTGCAGGCGTACCGCATCGAGCATGTGCGCCAGGCGGTCATGGCAGTTCTGGAGCAGGCTGAACAAGGCCGCACTGGGCTGCAGTTGCCCGGCAGCCAACAGTTCATAGAGAAACTCGAGTTCATGGGCCAGATCGCCGATCGGCGCAATCTCGACCATGCGCGCACCACCTTTGAGGGTATGCAGGTCGCGCAGCAGGTTCTCCACCTCGACACCGTTACGCGGCTCGGCCTGCCAGCGCAGCAAGGCTGCGCCGGAGCTTTCGACGATATCGAAACTCTCTTCGAGAAAAATCTCCAGCAGTTCCTTGTCTCCGGCTTCCTGCACCGGGTCAGCCGCCTTGTCCGCTGCAACGGCAGGCGGCGCGCTGTGGCGGTATTCACGTAGCGCCGCCAGCAACGCCAGCGCAGGCGCGGGCGACTGGCCCGCCTGGAGCTGCTCAAGCACCTCGGCCAATTGGGCATGGCTGCGCTTGAGCAAGGTGAACAATTCGGTTGTCGAGGCAAAACGTCGGTCTACCAGGCCTTCGTACAACAGCTCAAGCTCTTGAGCGAGGACTTCGACCACTCCGATGCTGGCCATCTGCGCCCCGCCCTTGAGGGTCTGCAGGTCGCGTTGCAGTGAGGACAGTGCCGAAGCGTTGTCCGGGTCGGCCAGCCAGCGCTCCAGCGCTTGGTTGGCGCTTTGCAGCACATCAGTGGCCTCTTCGAGAAACAGCTCGACCACTGCAGGATCTGTGGCCAGGGCTGCCGTGACCGTGCTCAGATCAGCTATCTGCGCTTGCCCCTGATGATGTCTGATCAGGCCCGTAGCCTCTGGCGCCAGCGCTTCATCGAGCAATTGGCGCAAGGCTTCGAGGCGTTCTGGACGGGGCGCCACTTCCTGGCCGGCGGCAAGCTGGTCGAGCATGTCGATCAGCGCCTCGTGTGCGAGCTGTGCCTGTTCGAAAAAGCGTGCGCTGACTGCCAGGCTGCTTTCCTCGACTGCACCGTAGAGGTCCAGCAACGCTTCGCACAACTCATCCACTTGCCACAGGTCTGCCAGGTGCGCACTTTCACCCAGGGTGGTCAGTTCATCGAGCAGCGCACTGAGTTCCTGACGCTCACCCGGGTGCTCTTGCCAGCGCAACAACAACGATTCGGCATCGAGCAGAATATCCATACCTTGCGCGAGGAAGCTGGCAATCAGCTGCGGATCGCGCTTGATCCGCCCACCCTGGCTTGGCGCTTGCTGCAAAGCCAGCAGCCGCGCTTCGACCACTTGGTGGATTTCTTCAATCAGGGTCCAGGCGCCGTTGATCGGCGCCAATGGCGTGCTGGACAGTTGCTCCAGGCCTCGGCGCAGCAGCGGCTCGGCGCTTTCCAACAGGTAGATTTCCTCAAGGTCGAAGGCCAGTTGATGCGCCTTGAACTCTCGTGCGAGCAGGTCGAGTGCGGCGGCCAGCTCTGCGATGGGTGTCACGCCGGCCATGGCGGCGCTGCCTTTGAGGGTATGAAAAGCGCGCTGCAGATTGTCGCTGACCGGCTGCGGCAAATACTGATCGGCCGCTTGCAGAAAGCGCTCGAGGCTGGCCAGGTGCCCCAGCGCCTCACTGCGGAAAATCTCCAGCAGTTGCGGGTCGATGGCCTCGCTGCCGTCAACTTCATGGGGCGCATCGTTCATCGCCAGCGCGTGCAGACGCAACGCCAGTTGCTCGACGTCCTTGGCCGCTTGTACCTGGCCATTGGCAAACGCCGCAAGCAGTCCGGGTATCAGATCCAGCGCCTGCTGCAGACCAGCCAGCGGCGCGGCGCCAATGTCCACGCGGCCTTCCAGCACCCGGTTGAGCAGATGCTCGGCCGCCCAGGCCAGTTCGGCCAGCCCTTGCGCCGCGACCATCCGGCCGCTGCCCTTGAGGGTGTGCAGGCCACGACGCAGCTCTACCAGCGCGTCGCGGTCGGTCGTGTCAGCCTGCCAACGCGCCCATTGTTCATTCAGCTGAGGCAGTAACTCATCAGCTTCTTCGAGGAACACCTCGCGCAGTTCGTCATCGACCACCGGCGGTTCGATAACCGGCGCCTTGATGTCCACAACCTCAGGCTCGGGCTCGGGCTCCGGCGCATACCCCAGCGCGGCCAGGCTGGCCTGCGCCGCATCGAGCAGGTGCCTGGGGTTGGCCTGGGGATCAGCCACCAGCCACTGCAGGTAGCACTCACAGGCACTCAGCGCATCCGCCAGATGCGCCAACGCCGTGGCATCCGGTGGTTCGGCGCCGAGCATGCGGGCCTGGACATAGTCGCCGCAATGGCCGAACAACGCGGCAGCACGGGGCAGCATGAGCATGGCCAGCGCGCCACGAATCTGTTGCAGCAAGCCGGGCAGCACCAGCAAACGCTGGGGTTGCCAGCCGGCATCGAGGCAATCGCCGATCTGATCCTTGACCTGCTGCAATACCCCATACGACTCTTCAAGCACCAGGTGACGGATTTCAGCCAGGTCGGTACCCGGTAGCGAACTCTGGCTCGGGTGATGCTCCAGCGGACCAACCATGCCCGCCAGGGTCGCCTCGACATACAGCAACGCTCCGGCGACATCCATCAACACGCCGTCGTCCGGCACGCGCTGGCCCTGGGCCAGGCTCTGTAATACCAGCACCTGATCAATGATCACCCGGCGGGGCTGGCCGAAGCTGAGCACAGCCAGGGTGTCGGCAATCTGCCGCAGCGGCGACAGCAAAGGTTGCAGGTCGTCCAGACGCTGGCGGTCACCGCGCACAAACAGGTCCAGGCGCTCCTTGGCGCGCATCAGGTCCTCGCACAGCGCCGCCACTACCGAACGCAAGGCATCACGGTCGGGGCCTGCCTGCAAACGCTCACGCAAAGAGCCCAGCGACAAATCGAAATTGGCCAATTCCTCAGCCGCCACCGCTGCCGAGCCCGACAGGCTGCCCTGGCCGAGCGGTTCGGCGCCGCGTTCAGCGCGCAGTTGGTTAAGCACTGGCAGTACCACCAGCGGTAAATCACGACGGGCGCTACGCAGCCGTTCGAGGTACAGCGGCACCTGCTCAAGGCCGCGAAACAAGGCGCCCACGGCCTCGCCATGCTGGAGCACGCGCTTTTCCCTCAAGGCCAGCGCCAGTTGTTCCAACTCTTCGGCCAGTAGCGCGGCGCCACTGAGTTCAAGCATCACCAGACAGCCACGCACCTGGTGCAGGTTGTCGATAAACCCGACCAGCTCATCTTCATCGCCAGGTTCGGCGCAATAATGCTCCAGTGCCAGGCGTGCCTGGGCCAGACAGTCAGCGATGGCGCCCTTGACCCAGACCAGGGCAACCGTGTCGTGCCGCTCTGCCATAACTGCTCCCGTTGCCATGCTCACGTACGGACACTCAACCTGGTGGCGTCGGCGGCAGGGTGAAGCCCGACACCGAACGGCGCATTTCACTGGCCATGCGCGCCAGGTCGCCGATGCTTTCGGCCGTCGCGCTCGAACCTGCCGACGTTTGTGAGGTGATCTGCTGGATCACCGCCATGGTATGCGAGATCTGCCCGGCCGATGAGGTCTGCAGCTGGGCGGCATCGGAGATGCTGTGGATGAGCTCGGCGAGGGTTTGCGACACCCCCTCGATCTCCTCCAGGGCTACTCCGGCGTCATGGGCCAGACGCGCACCGCGCACCACTTCAGCGGTGGTCTGCTCCATGGAGATCACCGCCTCGTTGGTGTCGGTCTGAATGGTTCGCACCAGCGCCTCGATCTGCCGGGTCGCAGAGGAGGAACGTTCCGCGAGGCGCTGTACCTCGTCGGCAACCACCGCAAAGCCACGCCCCGCCTCACCGGCCAACGAGGCCTGGATCGCCGCATTGAGGGCAAGGATGTTGGTCTGGTCGGCAATGTCGTCGATCAGGCTGACGATATCGCCAATTTCCTGTGAAGACTCGCCCAGGCGCTTGATCCGTTTGGCGGTGTCCTGAATCTGCTCGCGAATGTTGTCCATGCCATGGATGGTGTTGTGCACCACCTCGTTGCCCTTGTTGGCAATCGCCACCGAACGCTCGGCAACCTTCGCCGACTCGTAGGCATGGGTGGAAACCCGGTCGATCGATTCGGCCATGTCACCGACCGCCACCGAAGCCTCGGTGATCTGTTCGGCCTGGTGTTCCGAAGCCTTGGCCAATTGCCGGGCTGTATTCTGGGTGTCCTGCACGGCGCTGGCCACCTCTTCGGCGCTGAGGTTGATAGTGGCTACCAGATCCCGCAGTTGGTCGATGGAGTAATTGATCGAGTCGGCGATGGCACCGGTGAAATCTTCAGTCACCGACACCATCACGGTCAGGTCGCCATCGGCCAGGTCTTCTATTTCGTCGAGCAAGCGCATGATCGCCTGCTGGTTGCGCTCGTTCATCTGCGCGGTTTCGCGCAGTTGCCGATGGGTCTCGCGAACCATCACCAGGCCGATCAGGATGATCGACGCCAGCGCCAGCAAGCCCAGCACATAGCCGCCGACGGTATCCAGGGTGCGCCCGCTGGCGAGGTTTTCGAAACCATTGGCCAGGCGCGAAGCTTCATCAAGCAGGGTCTGCGACTGGTTGAAAATATTGCCGGCAGCCTCACGGACGCGGAACAGTTCCGGCGAGGTCTCGAGAATCTCATCCACGGAACCGGCGACAAACTGGAACAACTCGGCGATTTCTGCCAGGCGTGCCCGAGCATCCGCATCCTGCACACGGGTTACCTGGATATGCGCATTGCCACCGAGCATGCCATCGAGCACCTGGCCAAAGCGACTGGCATCGCGGCCAAAGGCGTCTGCCGCCTGTACTGCGTTTTCGTCACCTGCCAGCACCGTGTTGACCGAACCGAGGATGCGCTCGGCCAGCAACGACTGACGCTGGGCCACGGCAACCTGATTGGCCGGTGCGCCACTCTGCAGCAGGATCTCGACGACTTTTTCGTACTCGACCTGAAGCTGCGGCACGGTCTCGGCCAGGGTCGCGGCGACCTGATGCAACGACAGCACAGTCTGCTCACTGGCCAGAATGGTATCGGTGTTCTTGCGCAGGCCTTCCCAATCGCGCAGTACCGCATCCATTTCATTGCGTACCGCCGGTGGTGCGGCAGGCAGGCCAGTAACCGCATCACCCTTTTTCAGGTAACCCCAACGCTGTTCGAAGTCGTTACGCGCCTCGCTGAGCAGACGGAACGCCCGTGCCTTGCCTGCCGCCGCCTCCGTGGCGTTCTTGGCAATGCGCTGGGACAGCACCCGTAGCTCACCGGCGTGGCCAATGTACTGCTTGTCGTAATTGGCCTGGGTGTTGAGGTAGGCAAAGTTGGCGAACAGCAGGATGATCGACAGGATCAACACGACGAACAACGCCGCGATCCGGGCGCTGCTGCGTGAGCCTTGGGCTGAAGTAACCGCAGTGGTCTTGGTCACGAATCTGGCATTCCTTTACAGCGCCACGTCGAGAAAGCCCGGTGCCTGGGCCAGGGCCAGCGGGCTGAAGATGGCCCAGCAGCGCTGCTGCTGGAAATGGCCCTGGACAAAGGCTTCCGCACCGCTGAGCAAGGGGGTCGGCGGCGACAGCTCGAGGCTGTGCAGGGGAAAATGCTGCAAGCCCAGCACCTCATCGACCAGTAATCCGGCAAACAGCTCCTCATGATCGAGCACCAGCACCCGCCGCTGCTTGCGCGGTGCCGACAGGCCCAGACCGAAGAAGCCGCACAAGTCCATGACCGGCAGCAGGCGTCCGCGCAAGTTGGCAACTCCGCTGACCCAGGGTTTGACCCCGGGAATCCGGCTCAGGTGCGGTTCGTGCAGCACTTCGGCCACCTCCCCCATGGGCGCGACGAACCACTGTTCGCCGATGCGAAAGCCGATGCCGCTCCAGCTCTGCAGGTGGGTTTCCTGCAGCGGCAGATCGGCCGCCAGCAGCCGGCAGCGACGGTCAATGTCCAGCAGCAGCTCGAAAGCCGTCAGCGACTCGCCCATGGGCCGGGTGGTCAACCTTTGAGCACGTCGTTCAGCTTTTTGATCAGTATGTCCTCATCCACCGGCTTGGTCAGGTAGTCCTTGGCGCCTTGGCGCTGACCCCAGACCTTGTCGGTCTCCTGATCCTTGGTGGTGACGATGATCACCGGGATGTGCGCGGTTTCAGGATCCTTGCTCAACTGGCGAGTGGCCTGGAAACCGTTGACGCCGGGCATGACGATATCCATCAGCACCGCGTCGGGCTTTTCGTGACGTGCCAGGGCCACGCCATCGGCGCCGTTTTCGGCCTTGAGCACCTGATGCCCGTGTTTTTCGAGCATTCCGGTCAGTTTGTACATTTCAGTCGGCGAATCGTCGACGATCAGAACTCGAGCCATGCTGTTCCCCATCAAAGGAATGGACGCCGCTGCCGGGGCGCGGTGTCAGGGTGCGTGTTGTTCTTCTGCGGCGAACCCGGGCACATGGGCCCTGATTGCGTCCAGCAGTTCTTCCTTGCTGAAAGGCTTGGTCAAAAATTGATCGGAGCCGACCACGCGGCCCCTGGCCTTGTCGAACAGGCCATCACGGGACGACAGGAGAATCACCGGCGTGTCCTTGAAGGCGCTGTTGTGTTTGATCAGGGCGCAGGTCTGGTAGCCGTCCAGACGCGGCATCAGCACGTCGACGAAAATGATCTGCGGATGCTGGTCGACGATCTTGGCCAGGGCATCAAAGCCGTCGGTGGCCGTAATGACCTCGCAGCCTGCCTCGCTGAGCAATATCTGTGCGGTACGACGGATCGTTTTCGAGTCATCGATCACCATCACCTTCAGTGCCGCGCCGGGCTGTTCCATAATTGCTCTACCATCGCTGCTCAGGCGTCGCCTGGAAGGGCCGTGCAGGCCACGTGCCAGGCCTTTTTAGCACACTCTGGGGGTGCATTCCATCGGCCCGCGCCACAGCCCGCCCAGGATGCGTTTTTCCCTTGACCGCCAGCGCTGCGGGCGCCACCCTGACGCCACTTTTCATTCGAGCTACTGCGGCATAGCGCCGCCGAGAGGAACTACCCCATGAGCGTTCGCCTCGGGATTGTCATGGACCCCATCGCGTCCATCTCCTACAAAAAGGACAGCTCGCTGGCCATGTTGCTGGCCGCCCAAGAGCGCGGCTGGTCGCTGTTCTACATGGAACAGCAGGACCTCTACCAAGGCCAGGGCCAGGCCCGCGCGCGGATGCGACCGCTGAAGGTGTTCGCCGATCCGCAGCACTGGTTCGAACTGGAAGCCGAGCAGGACAACGCCTTGAGCGACCTCGACGTGATCCTGATGCGCAAGGATCCGCCGTTCGACATGGAATTCGTCTACAGCACTTACTTGCTGGAGCAGGCCGAAGCCGCCGGCGTGCTGGTGGTCAACCGTCCGCAAAGCCTGCGCGATTGCAACGAGAAGCTGTTTGCCACGCTGTTCCCGCAGTGCACGCCGCCGACCCTGGTCAGCCGCCGCCCAGACATCATTCGCGAATTTGCCGCCGAACATGGCGACGTGATCCTCAAACCGCTGGACGGCATGGGCGGTACCGGGATCTTCCGCCATCGCGCGGGCGACCCGAACCTCTCGGTGATTCTCGAGACCCTGACCCTGCATGGCGCCTCGCAGATCATGGTGCAGGCCTACCTGCCTGCGATCAAGGATGGCGACAAGCGCATCCTGATGATCGATGGCGAGCCCGTGCCATACTGCCTGGCGCGCATTCCGGCCAGCGGCGAGACCCGTGGCAACCTGGCCGCCGGCGGCCGTGGCGAAGCCCGTCCGCTGACCGACCGCGATCGCTGGATTGCCGAGCAGGTCGGTCCGACCCTGCGCGAAAAGGGCCTGCTGTTCGTTGGCCTGGACGTGATTGGTGAGCACCTGACCGAAATCAACGTCACCAGCCCGACCTGCATCCGTGAAATCGACAACGCCTTTGGCACCCGTATTGGCGTGCAGTTGATGGATGCCATTGATCGCAAGCTCAAGGCGCGCTGACAGCCGACGCGAAGCAACCGCGCAGAGTGGGGTATCATGCCGGTCGTTTTTTTGACCTGTGCACCCGCCCTGCCGGTTTTTCCCCGGCTTCGTGGTTGCTGGATACCTGATGACGCTGCCTGCTGACATCCCTGCCGACTTCACCCCGCCCCGCGTTCGCCCGGCGGATCGGCTCGGCTTTACCTTGTTTCTGGCGGCGCTGGTGCACCTGGCGCTGATCCTCGGCGTGGGTTTCACCATTGCCAAGCCGGAAGAAATCCGCCGCACCATGGAAATCACGCTGGCCACCTTCAAGAGCGAGAAAGCCCCGCAGAAGGCTGACTACCTGGCTCAGGACAACCAGCAGGGCAGCGGCACCCTGGACAAGAAAGCCGTACCGAAGACCACCGAAGTCGCGCCGTTCCAGGACAGCAAGATCAACAAGGTGACGCCACCTCCGGCGGCCAAGCCGCAAGTGCAACCGCAACCGGCACCGCCCAAGGCGGTGGTCGCCACTCAGGCGCCAAAGCCGCAGAAAGTTGAAACCCGCCCCAAGGAAACCAAGCCGCAGCCCAAGCCCAAGGCGGCAACCCCGGACTTCGACAGTTCGCAGCTGTCCAGCCAGATCGCCAGCCTCGAAGCCGAACTGTCCAACGAGCAACAGCTGTATGCCAAGCGGCCGCGCATCCACCGCCTCAATGCGGCCTCGACCATGCGCGACAAAGGCGCCTGGTACAAGGACGAATGGCGCAAGAAAGTCGAGCGCATCGGTAACCTCAATTACCCGGATGAAGCCCGCCGCCAACAGATCTACGGCAACCTGCGACTAATGGTCTCGATCAACCGCGACGGTTCGCTCTATGAAGTGCTGGTGCTGGAGTCTTCCGGCCAGCCGCTGCTCGACCAGGCCGCCCAGCGCATCGTCCGCCTGGCAGCGCCATTTGCACCGTTTACCGGTGATCTGGCCGATATCGACCGGCTGGAGATCATTCGTACCTGGCGTTTTGCTCGCGGCGACCGTTTGTCGAGCAACTGACCTGCGGCAGCGGGCTTGTCAGTCTGCCGTACCAACGCCACACTATCAGCCATGAAAAACCTCAGCCCGAGTTACCTCAAGCATCAGTTCCTGATTGCCATGCCACACATGGCCGATCCGAACTTCGCGCATACCTTGACCTACATCGTCGAGCACAACGCCAATGGTGCGATGGGGTTGGTGGTCAACCGGCCTCAGGATCTGAACCTGGCCGATATCCTTGAACAACTGCGCCCGGACGTCGAACCGCCGGCCAACTGCACCCAGGTCCCTATCTACATGGGCGGCCCGGTGCAAAACGACCGCGGTTTCGTCCTGCATACCAGTGACAAGAGCTTTCAGGCCACCATCGAGCTGGACGGCCTGTCGCTGACCACCTCCCAGGATGTGTTGTTCGCCATCGCCGACGGCGGCGGCCCTAAACAGAGCCTTATTACGCTTGGCTATGCGGGCTGGGAAGCCGGGCAACTGGAAGCGGAACTGGCCGACAACGCCTGGCTCAACTGCCCGTTCGACCCCGAGATCATTTTCGGCATGGCCTGCGAGCAGCGCCTTGCCGCAGCAGCGGCGAGCCTGGGGATCAATCTCAGCTTGCTCACCAGCCAGGCGGGGCACGCCTGATGGCTGAATTACGCCTGCTCCTGGGCTTCGACTACGGCACCAAACAGATCGGCGTTGCGGTTGGCCAGGTCATTACCGGCCAAGCCCGCGAGCTGTGCACCCTCAAGGCCCAGAACGGCGCACCGGACTGGGCCCAGGTGGAAAAACTGATAAAGGAATGGCAACCCGATGCCATCGTCGTTGGCCTGCCGCTGAACATGGACGGCACGCCCAGCGAAATGAGTGCCCGCGCCGAAAAGTTCGCCCGGCGCCTGAACGGCCGCTTCAACCTGCCCGTGCATACCCACGACGAACGCCTGACCACCTTCGAAGCCAAGGGCGAGCGCATGGCCCGCGGCGGCCAGCGTGGCAGTTACCGCGACAACCCGGTCGACGCCATTGCCGCCGCCCTGCTCCTGCAAGGCTGGCTGGAGGCCAATACCGGGCAATCCTGATCATCGGATTCAAGCCGGGCCAGCGCTGCGCCCCCGGCCTCTTGAGGAGCAAGCATGAGCCTACCCAATCCCGCCGAACTGATCCGGCAGATGGCTGTCGACCTTCGTGCCCATCTGGCCCGGCGCAACATTACCGAGCCGCGCTTCATCGGCATCCGCACCGGGGGTATCTGGGTTGCCCAGGCCCTGCTCGAAGAGCTGGGCAGCGATGCTGCCCTCGGCACCCTGGACGTATCCTTCTATCGCGATGACTTCAGCCAGAACGGCCTGCACCCACAAGTGCGCCCGTCGGACTTGCCGTTCGAAATCGAAGGCCAGCACCTGATCCTGGTGGATGATGTGCTGATGAGTGGTCGTACCATCCGCGCCGCCCTCAACGAACTCTTCGACTATGGCCGTCCGGCCAGTGTGACCCTGGTCTGCCTGCTTGACCTGGATGCCGGCGAATTGCCGATCCGCCCGAATGTAGTCGGTGCGACGCTGTCGCTGGCCGCCCATGAACGGGTAAAATTGACCGGACCCGCACCGCTCGCCCTCGAGCGCCAGGACCTCGCTTCCGCTTCCGCCCTTTAAGAGTCCCTCGCGATGACGCCAATCGACGCCAAGCGCCCGCTGCAGCTCAATGATCAGGGCCAGCTGCGCCACTTTCTCTCGCTCGACGGTTTGCCCCGCGAACTGCTGACCGAAATCCTCGACACCGCTGACTCCTTCCTTGAAGTCGGCGCCCGGGCCGTTAAAAAGGTCCCTTTGTTGCGCGGCAAGACCGTCTGCAACGTGTTCTTCGAGAACTCCACCCGTACCCGTACCACCTTCGAACTGGCCGCCCAGCGCCTGTCGGCGGACGTGATCACCCTGAATGTGTCGACCTCTTCGACCAGCAAGGGCGAAACCCTGTTCGACACCCTGCGCAACCTCGAAGCCATGGCCGCCGACATGTTCGTCGTGCGCCACGGCGACTCCGGCGCCGCGCACTTCATCGCCGAGCATGTCTGCCCGGAAGTGGCGATCATCAATGGCGGCGACGGCCGTCATGCGCACCCGACCCAGGGCATGCTCGACATGCTCACCATTCGTCGGCACAAAGGCGGTTTCGAGAACCTCTCGGTGGCCATCGTCGGCGATATCCTGCACTCGCGGGTGGCACGTTCGAACATGCTCGCGCTGAAAACCCTGGGCTGCCCGG
>JAVXRI010000007.1:0-115088 GCA_036643775.1 Pseudomonas sp.
GCATCATATTCTCGCCAAAAAACACCACACACGCCCGCGAGCGCCTGCAAAGCCGCGCGCCGACCGGCCCGGTAGCGGCCGAGCAGGTGGCCGATCCGATCGTCGTGCACCCGGACGTGCGGCGCATGCTGCTGACCATGAAAGCCCTGAACGAAGGCGGGCGCGCATTTTCCACTTATGTGGCGCTGCAACTGGACCTGGCCAAATACAGCGAAGATGCCGCCGAGCGCGGTAACGCCGAAGCACAGGTGGCGTTGTTGACGCCGGTGGCCAAGGCGTTCCTCACCGACATGGGCCTGGAAACCACTGTGCATGGCCAACAGGTATTTGGCGGCCACGGTTACATCCGTGAATGGGGCCAGGAACAGCTGATCCGCGACTGTCGCATCACCCAGATCTACGAAGGCACCAACGGTATCCAGGCCATGGACCTGGTGGGACGCAAGCTGGTCGCCGACGGCGGCCGGACGCTGAACGTGCTGTGCGCGCAGATCAAAGCCTTCGCCCAAGGGCTCGACCCATCACGCGCCGAGTTCAGCGCGCCACTGCTGGCCGCCGTCGACAATCTCGAAGAACTGACGGCCTGGGTGCTCGACCGTGCGCAAGGCAACCCTCAGGAAATCGGCGCCGCGGCGGTCGAATACCTGCATGTGTTCGGCTACACGCTGTACGCCTACATGTGGGCGCAGATGGCCGATGTCGCCCTCGAACAGCACGCACATAGCGCGTTCCATGCCAGCAAGCTGGGCACCGCGCGCTTCTACTTCGCCCGCCTGCTGCCGCGTATCCAGTCGCTCAGCGCCACCGTCAAGGCCGGCAGCGCCAGCCTGTTCCTGCTCGACGCCGAACAACTGTGAAGGATGCAGAAATGATCAACACTCGCGTCATCGCTCCTGCACCGGGGGCTTATAGCTACCCATTGCTGATCAAGCGTCTGCTGCTGTCGGGCGTGCGCTATCAGCCCGGCCAGGAAATCGTCTACGCCGACAAGCTGCGCTACACCTATATGACCCTGCTTGAACGCATCCAGCGCCTGGCCAATGTGCTGGTCGAGGCTGGGGTCAAGCCGGGCGATACCGTGGCCTTGCTCGACTGGGACAGCCATCGTGCGCTGGAATGCTTTTTTGCCGTGCCAATGCTTGGCGCGGTACTGCATACGGTCAATGTGCGCCTGTCGGCTGAACAGATCCGCTACACCATGAACCACGCCGAGGACCGGCTGGTGTTGGTGCATGACGATTTCCTGCCGCTGATGGAGCAGTTGCAAGGTGAACTGAACACGGTCGAGGGCTATATCCGCTTCAGCGATGCCGAGCCTTGCGCCACCGGGCTGCCTGTGCGCGGTGAATACGAGGCACTGCTGGCTGTAGCGGACAGTCAGTTCGAGTTCCCCGATTTCGACGAAAACTCGCTGGCAACGCTGTTCTACACCACCGGCACCACCGGTAACCCGAAGGGCGTGTATTTCACTCATCGCCAGCTGGTGCTGCATACGCTCAACGAATTGGGCACCTTCGCTGCCTGTGGTGGCGAGCCGTTGCTGCGTTCGGGCGATGTGTACATGCCAATCACGCCGATGTTCCATGTGCATGCCTGGGGCGTGCCCTATGTGGCCACCGCACTGGGGATCAAGCAGGTCTATCCCGGGCGCTACGAACCCAACCAGCTGGTGCGCCTGTTCCGGGAGGAGCAAGTGACCTTCTCGCACTGCGTACCGACCCTGCTGCAGATGATGCTCGACTGCGAAGAAGGCCGGCAGACTGATCTGCATGGCTGGAAAATGCTCCTCGGCGGCAGCGCCCTGACCCAGGGCCTGGCAGCACGCGCTAGCGCTCGCGGGATTCGCGTGCACTGCGGTTACGGGATGTCCGAGAGCTGTCCGCTGTTGTGCCTGACCAGCCTGAGCGCCGAGGACCTGGCACTGCCCATGGACCAGCAGCTACCACTGCGGATCAACGCCGGTGTGCCGATCCCGCTGGTGGACCTGCGCATTGTCGATGAGCAGGGCAAGGAGGTGGCGCATGACGGTGAAAGCCTGGGAGAAGTCGTGGTGCGCGCACCCTGGCTGACCCAGGGCTATCTCAAGGAGCCCGAGCAAGGCGCTGCGCTGTGGGCCGGCGGCTGGATGCACACCGGCGACATGGGCTGCATCAACGACCGCGGAGTGGTGCAGATTCGCGACCGGATCAAGGACGTGATCAAGACCGGAGGCGAATGGATCAGCTCGGTGGCGCTGGAAAGCCTGATCAGCCAGCACCCGGCGGTCGACTCGGTGGCGGTCGTGGGTATTGCCGATGCGCAATGGGGCGAGCAGCCGTTGGCCCTGGTGGTCACCGTCGCCGGTATGCACCTGGATCAGCCAGGCCTTGCGCAGCACCTGCAACAGTTTGTCGATAGCGGGCGCCTGAACAAATGGGCAGTGCCCCGGCAGGTGCGGTTTGTCGAGGAGATTCCGAAAACCAGTGTCGGCAAGATCAACAAGAAGCTGATTCGCGAGATGCACGCCGGATAACGACGCGCTTACAATCGTTCATCCACTGCCCGAATCAAGGTGCTGCATGAACGATTTTATTGCCCCGGTCGAACTGGCCAAGGCCTACCGCCTGCTCAACCACGGGCCCACCGTGCTGGTCTCCGCCTGCCATGCGGGCGTCGACAACGTCATGGCGGCGGCTTGGGCCTGTGCCCTGGACTTCATGCCGCCGAAGCTGACCGTGGTGCTCGACAAAGCCACGCAGACCCGCGCCCTGGTCGAGCAAAGCGGCTTGTTCGTGATCCAGGTACCGACCGCGGCCCAGGTTCAGCTCACCCATGATGTCGGTACCAGGAGCCTGGCCGACACCCCGGACAAGTTGCAGCGCGCCGGTGTCGATCTGATGCGCATGCCCGGTCATGAACAGCCGTTCGTGGCCGGTTGTGCCGCCTGGCTGCTGTGTCGGCTGGTGCCTGAGCCGCACAACCAGCAAACCTACGACCTGTTCATTGGCGAAGTCATCGACGCCTGGGCTGATACGCGGGTATTCAAGGACGGTCACTGGCACTTCGAGCAGGCCGATCCTGCGCTGCGCAGCCTGCACTACATTGCCGGTGGGCACTTTTATGCCATTGGCGATGTGCTGACGGCGAAAGTTGGAGGCGAAGACGTTTGAATGTTGCAAGAACCGGGGGCTCCTGCACGTGGGTCAAACTGCGCTAGTGAACCCTTTTGAATGCAGCCCGGGAAATGCGCTTGCTCAGATCGAACATTTCCCGGAAAGAAATTCCCAGACCAACGGGTTATCACCAAAAGCCACGTTGAAACGCAGCCAGGGTGTGGCCTGTAGGGACGGGCGAAAGATGCAGCCAGGGGACAACAGGATGTTCTGATTGAGGCCCGCACGGGTCAGCGCCACCGGATCAAAATCTGCCTCATCGTTGCCGATCCAGAGGTAAGGAGTGGGGGCGACCGGCGCCCAGCATTTCCAACCCAATTGCTGCAATTTCTGGCGTGCAGACCCTTGCGCGGTGAGCAAACGCGCACTGAGCTTCTGGCAGCGTTTACGCTGGGTACCGTCGTTGAGCATCTGCAGTGCGAGCTGCTCTGTGAGTTGCGAGCTGTAAAGGCTGGTGGACATTTTGTAGTGCAGCAGGGCTTCGGCCACCGCCGGTTCCGCCGTAATGAAGCCAATCCGAAGCGAGGCGGCCAAGGTCTTGGAAAAGCTGCCGATGTGGATCACCCGTTGCAGGTTATCCATAGCCGCTAGCGGTGTTTGATGCTCCTCCATCAACTGGCCGGACACGTCATCCTCAACAATCCAGCAGTCGTGGTCGTCTGCCAATTGCAATACGCGATGGGCCACGGCCGGGCTGTAACTGGCGCCGGTCGGGTTCTGTAGCCAAGGATTGGTAAAGAAAGCCTTGGGCTGATGGTGCGCCAGCAACTCAGCCAGCTTTTTCACATCCGGGCCCTGTGGGGTCCAGGGTACGCCAATGGCCGTGACCTTGTGATCACGCAGATTGGACATCAGGTTTATATAGCCGGGGTCGTCCACCAGAACGCAATCGCCAGGTTGCAACAGTGCACGTACCACCAGGTTGAGCGCCTGACTCGCGCCATTGGTGAGCATGATCTGGTCCAGATTAGCCGGCACCCCGCGATCATTGAGGTAACGCTGGACCCAGCAACGCAGGTCATGGTCGCCCCTGGATTCACCGTACTCGCTTACGTGCCTGTTGGAGCGCCCCAGACTGCGCATTGCGCGCAGCAACCCGGGTTCGTCCAGCCAATTGTAAGGTAAACCGCCAGCACCCGGTTGCAAGGCATCGGCATCAGGATGAAAGGCATCATCCAGCAGCCAGTAAACATCGCTCAGGGGCGCGCAGATGCGCTGCAGTTCGACTGTCGATGTGGTCTGCGCGACAAAAAAACCATCACCTTTGCGCGCTTCGACATACCCCAGGGCCACCAACCGGTCATACGCCTGTACCACGGTGAAGGTACTGACATCAAAGTCCTTGGCTGCCGTGCGAATCGACGGTAGACGACTGCCTTGCGCCAGCAGGCCGTGCTCAATGCGCTCAGAGAAGTGCTCCACTAGCTGGCCGATGAGTGAGGTTTTACGAGCAGCTTCCATGGGGTGGGGCAACATTCGCTGATGGGCAGGTTGTTCATTCTAGAGGTGGGTGGGTTGGAAAGAAAGTTACACGGTGGGTCCAGTCCGGGCCTTTGCCCGTATAGGTTTTTCGACCACTACAGCGGCGGCCCATTTAGTCGGCGCTGTATATGGAACGCAGACGTAGACGCTATACCGTGGCAGGGCGTTTCGCTTTTCATCAGAGGAACACCCAAGATGCTCAGAATAAAAAAAATACTCATCGCCTCGTTAGCGCTCGCCACCTTCAATGTGGTGCACGCGGACCCGCAACTTCTGCGGATAGCCACTGAAGGGGCTTATCCTCCGTACAACTTTGTAAACCCCGATGGCAGCCTCGCAGGCTTTGATGTCGACATCGCCAAGGCCTTGTGTCTCGAAATGAATGTCCAGTGCAAAGTGGTCAAACAGGACTGGGACGGCATCATTCCCGGCCTGCTGGCGAAGAAATACGATGCCATTGTCGCCTCGATGGCCATCACCCCGGAACGTGCGCGCAAGGTTGCCTTCTCGGACAAATATGAAGGCGGCTACTCGATGCTGTTTGGCCGCACGGGCCTGACCGACAGTAGCCCAGCAGCCTTCAACGGCAAGGTAATTGCGGTACAGAAAGGCTCGATCCAAGAAAACTTCGCCAAGGACTATTACGAAAAAGCCGGCATTCGGCTGCAGCGCTATGCGGATACGCAAACGGCGCTTATGGACTTGACTGCGGGAAGGGTGGATGCCGCAGTGCTGGAAGTCGCGATCATTCACGAAACGCTGAAAGACCCGGCTTTGGCGGGATACGCGGCATTCGGCGAGAAATTCAACGACCCCAAATACTTCGGCACGGGCTCCGCCATAGCAATGCGCAAAGGCGATCAGGCGTTGTTGGACCAGTTCAATCAGGCGTTGAAGACCATCCTGGCCAACGGTACCTACAAGCAGATCAACGACAAGTACTTCACCTACAACCAGTACGAGTGAAGCCTTTGCCTGGTTCGTTAACGCTGAGCCAGGTTGCGTATTGAAACTGGATATCCCATGCAAATAAAAAAACACGCACTGGTCGCCCAGACGCTGGGCAGCCCGCGAGAAGTCATCAGCTTGCATTTCGGACCACAAGGGCAGGGGCGCAAGGTTTACTTGCAAGCAGGCCTGCATGCGGACGAGCATCCCGGGATGTTGGTACTGCATCACTTGAAACAGCGTCTACTGGAACTGGAAGCCGCTGGCAGGCTGACCGGCGAAGTGGTGCTCGTACCCATTGCCAACCCCATCGGCCTGGAAAACTATGTATTCGGACGCCAGCTGGGACGATTTGAGCTGTCTAGCCGGGAAAACTTCAATCGCCACTACCCGAACCTGGCCGAGTTGGTGCACGAACAACTGGCGGGTTCACTGGGTAGCGATGTTGACACTAACGTGGAACTGATTCGCCAGTGCCTGCGTTCAAGTTTACAGGCCTTGCAGCCTAGAACCGAGCTTGAGTCGCTACGTCTGACGTTGTTGCGCCTGGCGTGTGATGCAGACTGCGTGCTCGATGTGCACTGCGATAGCGAAGCCGCTGTGCATCTTTATGTGCACAGCGAACAGCAGGTCGAAGCCAGGGTACTGGCGGGGCTTATGGGTGCACGCGCGACATTGCATGCCGTGGAGCAAGGCGGTAACTCTTTCGATGAAACCTTCACCAGCGCCTGGCATACCCTGCGCCAATCGTTCCCCGGGCATCCAATAGACATGGCTGCGTTCTGCGCCACCGTCGAATTGCGCGGCACCAGTGACGTTAGTCATGAACTGGCACAGGCCGATGCAGAGGCGCTAATTGCTTACCTCGGTCACCGGGGACTGATCAGCAACGCGTTACCCGTCGTGCTCCCACCACTGCAAGAACCGACGCCGCTGGCGGGTGTCGAGGTGCTCAATGCGCCGCACGCCGGCGTGGTGGCTTACCGGGTGCCGATTGGTAATTGGGTAGAGCCCGGCACCGTACTGGCCGATGTGATCGATCCTCTATCGGGCAGGGTCAGCCCCCTTACCAGCAACATATCCGGGGTGTTCTATGCCCGGGTTCTGGAGCGCTTTACCCAAGCTAACAGCGAACTGACGTTCGTCGCGGGGAAACTGCCGCTGCGTGAAGGTTGCCTGCTTGGCGCCTGAGCACACCTCAACATTCAGCAAGGCCTGCTGCAGGAACAATAACAAGATGAACACTACACATTGTCTTCCGCTGCACCCCAGCGAGCTGAGGAGAACCCATGGTTAATCAATATCTACCAGCGATTCTCGCGGGCGTGCAGACCACACTGGAAGTGGCACTGCTGGCGTTGCTGCTAGCCATTACCCTCGGACTGATAGGCGCGTGCCTCAAACTCTCGCCCTTTGCCTGGCTGCGCTGGCCGGCGCACCTGTACACCACGATCATGCGTGGCGTACCTGACCTGGTGGCGATGCTGTTGCTGTTCTACGGCATGCAGATTTTCTGCAACCTGTTCACCGAGTCCTACGGTCTGGCGCAATGGGACATTGATCCCTACGTCGCAGGGGTTCTTACGCTGGCCTTGATTTACGGTGCGTACTTTTCCGAAACCTTTCGCGGCGCGTTTCTCGCCGTGCCGTCCGGCCAGCTTGAGGCCGGTGTCGCCTATGGCATGAGTCGCGTACAGGTGTTTCGTCGGGTGCTGTTCCCGCAGATGATGCGCTTTGCGCTACCGGGACTGAGCAACAACTGGCTGGTGCTGCTCAAAAGCACGGCGATCGTGACAATGATCGGCTTGCAGGACATGACCTGGATGGCGGACCAGGCAGGGCGCGCCACGCGTCAGCCATTTCTATTCTACATGCTGGTCTGCCTGCTCTATCTGGTCCTGACAGCGTGCTCTCAATATGCCTTGGGGCGCTTGAGCAAGCGCTACTCCCTTGGTGTTCGCCATGCGGAGATATGACCATGATCGACCTTCAACCCCAGATCATTCTCGACAATCTACCGCTGTTTTTTACCGGCCTGCTAATGACCCTCAAACTCAGCGGCTACTCCTTGCTGATCGGCTTGTTATTCGCCATGCCCCTGGCGCGCCTGCGGGTCTCGCGGAACCGTTGGCTGAGCCGTTCGGTCTGGGCCTACACCTATTTTTTCCGTGGCACGCCGATGCTCTTGCAGTTGTTGGTGCTGTATTACGGGCTGTCGCAGTTCGAAGCGGTACGCAGCAGTTTGTTCTGGCCCTATCTACGCGATCCCTACTGGTGCGCGCTGATTGCCTTCTCGCTCAACACCTGCGCCTACACCACGGAAATATTCGCAGGCTCGATGCGCAATATACCCAACGGTGAAATCGAGGCTGCCCGAGCCTATGGGATGAGCCAGCTGACAATGATGCGCCGGATTGTCCTGCCTTCGGCGTTGCGTCGGGCGATTCCGTCCTACAGCAACGAAGTGATTCTGTTGTTGCAGGGTTCATCCATTGCCAGCGCGGTGACTTTGATGGATCTCACCGGGGCCGGGCGCAGCGTCTACTCGGACTACTACGCACCCTTTGAGGCATTTCTGTTCATCGGCCTGGTGTACATGGCAATGACGTTTGCGCTGGTCGAAATTTTCAGGCGCCTGGAAGTGCGTTACCTGGCTTATCTGGCGCCACGCGCTGCGCGCTGAGTTGCGCTATTTCGTTGAAGAGGCATAACAATGACAACCCTCGTCGTAGAAAACATTCACAAGCAGTACGGTAACAAGCACGTGTTGAAGGGCGTTTCGCTGACGGCTCAAACGGGTGATGTGATCAGCATCATTGGTTCCTCCGGATCCGGTAAGAGCACCTTTCTGCGCTGCATCAATTTCCTCGAGAAGCCCGATGCCGGAACCATTCGCCTGGGTAACGAGGAAGTGCGTCTGGGAAGCGACCGTCTCGGCCAGTTGAAAGTGCTCGATCATCGTCAGCTTCAACGCGTGCGCACACGGCTGGCGATGGTGTTTCAGCATTTCAACCTGTGGTCGCACCTGACGGTTCTGGAGAACGTCATCGAGGCGCCTGTGCATGTGCTTGGCCTGAGTCGCGCCGAAGCGTTGAAGCGCGGCCAAAAGTACCTGCGGCAGGTCGGGTTGGGGGATTTCAATGACGCCTATCCAGCGCACTTGTCCGGTGGTCAACAGCAACGGGTGGCGATAGCCCGGGCCCTGGCCATGGAGCCGGAAGTCTTGTTGTTCGATGAGCCGACTTCAGCCCTGGATCCGGAGTTGGTCGGCGATGTGCTCAAAGTGATGCAGGGTTTGGCCGGGGAGGGGCGCACGATGATCGTGGTAACGCACGAGATGGCGTTTGCCCGTGAGGTATCGACCAAAGTGATCTTCCTGCACAACGGTCAGATCGAGGAGCAAGGCAGTGCACAACAAGTGTTCAATCAAACCAAAAGTGAACGCCTGCGCCAGTTTTTGTCGGGCGCGCTGAAATAGCCTTGTTCGCCGATGGGTGTTGAAGGGGTGGCTGTCCGGCTCAGGACAGTCCACCGCCTCGACACGGCTGCACTCCAAGCGTTGCTGCCGATAAGGAGAAAGGCAAGATGAGTACACTCAAACGGAAGTCTCGATACGTGCTGGATCGTATCGACGAATCGATTTTGCAGGTGCTGCGCGATGACGGACGAATTACATACGAAAAGCTCTCCAGTCTGGTGCACCTTACCGCCAGGCCTTGTCTGGAGCGAGTTCGCAGGCTTGAGCGCGAAGGTTACATTCGCGGTTACAGCGCGATAGTTGATCGACAAGCGCTGGATCCTGGTCTCTCTTTGCTGGTGTTGGTGGCTCTGTCCAACCAAAGTAAGCGTGTAGCGCAAAAAGCGTTTGAAGGCACAGTCAACCGCTGTGCACAGGTGCTTGATTGCCGATTGATTACGGGGATGTTCGATTACAGCCTGCGTGTAAATTGTACCGATATGGAGCACTATCGAGTGCTGTCGGAAAGCTGGTTGAATAACGCTGAGCTGCATATCGACAAGCTTGTGGCCCATCCCGAGCTGGCTGCGGTCAAAACGTGCTGATGAAATCGCATTCAGGAAAACCGGGTTACGACAGCGCGCCAGAACGCGTTATTGATCAGCGCCTGAGCGACAGGAACTGATTTGCCAGCCACGCATGCAGCCGGGAAACTGCCGGTGACACCTGTTTGCGGTGCGGGCATACCAGGCTCAATGGCAGTGCTTCGCCTGGATGTTCCTGCAATAGCACCTGAAGACGCCCAGCCATCACATCGGCACTGACATCCAGCCAGGACTTGAAGGCAATCCCTTCTCCCTCGACGGCCCAACGGCGGACTACATCGGCGTCATCGCTGAACAGAGGACCAGAAACCTGAACAACCTGCGTACCTATCCGCCATTTGTGATAGATTCGACCATTCTGCAAATAGAGCAAACACGCGTGATTCAACAGATCCGCGGGCATCTTCGGGCTTCCATTGCGTCTCACGTAATCCGCAGAGGCAACCAGCACGCGTTTATTCCAGGGCGCCAAGGGTAGCGCGACATAGTTGGCGTCCGCGTTGTGACCGTAGCGAATGGCGACATCCACTGGGTCGCGAAACAGATCGGCGATCTGGTCAGAGAGAAAAAAACGTAAACTAAGTTGCGGATGTTCGCGCCGAAACGCCGAGAGCCAAGGCAAAAGCACATTTCGCCCCAGGTCCGACGGTGCGGCTACCTGGAGCACGCCACGCAGCGGGGCATTTTCACTTCGCAGGTTCTCTTGCCCTTGCTTCAAAGTCTCGAGAACCGATAGCGCTGTAGGCAGGTATTGTTCGCCTTCGGCGGTAAGGCGCAGGCTGCGAGTCGTTCGTGCGAACAGGCGCACGTCCAGTTCCCGCTCAAGCCGCTTGATCGCTGCGGCAACCTGGCCTGGCAGCAGATCGGCTTCAACCGCTGCCGCGGTGAAGCTGCCAAGCGCTGAACTGCGCACAAACATACTCAGATCATCAACGCGGATCATTTTCACTCCTGCAGTGAAAGTGTTGGCGCATTCTGCCGGTTTTTCTTTGTCGCTGGGAAGGCAAAACTACGTGCAGTGTTGTGTGGCAGCCCTTCATAGCTGCGAGCTTTGATGAATTGATTTGGAGAGCCAATGATGGATGTAAAACAACAGCGACTGGTATCAATCGCGGTAATCAAGGCTGGGCCAGGCAAACAGCAGGCATTGAAACAAGCACTGTTGGCGCTGATAGAACCAACACGCGCAGAACCGGGAAACCTTGACTATGTGTTGTTCGAACAACGGGACGAGCCGGGAACGTTCTACATGCGCGAGGCGTTCGTCGATCAGGCAGCACTCGATGCTCACTTGGCTACGCCTTACTTTCAACGTTTTGCAGCTGCCAGCGAAGACCTGCTCACAGAACCTTTGCAGCTCATATTTCTAGAACAGGTATCGACTTAGCTACCGGCTTTTGAATCAACCACTGGAGCAAGCTCATGTCGTTCAGCAAACTTGTTAACAAGCTTCGAAGCGCCGAATCTGCGCTCTATCTTTTGTGGGAAACCTGTCTGCGTACAGCCTCACTTGCACCTCGAACACCACATCCGCAGTCTGCGCTTGAACGACGTGGTCAAGCCTAGCAGGCGGAACTGAACTGACGCGTTTGCTGTTCGGAGCATGCCCGCCCTCAACTTCAGAAGGCGGGCAATGGACTAAAGCTCCAGGCTCATGACTTTCAGGTGGTGCTTGAGCACTTTACCGGTCGCAGCGCAGGGCAGCGCGGTCAGCACCCGTACATGACTGGGACGTTTGTACGGGGACAAGTGCTCGGCCAGGTGCGCTTTGAGTGAGGCCAGATCAAAGCACTCGGCATCAGCCACCTGAACGAACGCCACCACCTCTTCATTGCCCGGCACCGGGCGCCCGACCACGGCCGACAGCACCACACCGGGGAAGGCGTTGAGCACGGCTTCGACTTCTGGCGGGTAGACATTGAAGCCCGAACGAATAATCAGCTCCTTACTGCGCCCGACAATAAACAACGCACCCTCATTGTCCTGGCGCGCCAGGTCACCGGTGTTCAACCAACCGTCAGCGGTCAACACCTGCGCGGTCTGTTCGGCGGCGCGGTAGTAGCCTTTCATCACGTTGGGCCCACGTACCCACAGTTCGCCGACGTCACCACGCGGCACTGCGTTCTGCCGCGCGTTGTCGAGCAGAAGAATTTCCAGCCCCGGAATCGGCCGGCCCACCGAGGTGTCGCGGCGCGGCGCTTCGATGCGGGTCTGGCTAACGGTGGGCGAGCTTTCGGTCAGGCCGTAACCGTTGTGCAACGGCACACCGAAGCGTTGTTCGACGGCATCCTTCAAGCTCATGTCCAGCGGCGAACCGCCGGCATACATGAAGCGTAACTGCGGCGCGCGCAGTTCAATACCCTCGCTGTCGGCAAGCTCCAGCAACCGGGCGAACATGGCAGGCACGCCCTGCATCAGGGTGATGCCGTCTTCGGCCAGCGCCCGCACCAGTTCCGCGGCGTCAAAGCGCGCCTGCAGTTGCAACGCGGCGCCACTGTAAAGACTCGCCAGACACACAGCGGTCAGGCCAAACACATGGGAAATCGGCAGCACCGCATACACCCGGTCATCACGGCGCAACTGACGCAGGCGACTGGCGGTGCAGGCGATGTACAGCAGGTTGCGGTGGGTGAGCATCACGCCTTTGGGTTCACCGGTGGTGCCCGTGGTGTAGATCATCGCGGCGACTTGCCCGGCGGCGTTGTGCTCCACCGGCTCTATCAGGCAGGTGCTGTTCAGCGCCCCGAGATGAAAATTGCCCAGGTGGGCTACTTCACGTGGCTGCGCGCCGACCCGCTCGGCATGGCGTGCGGCACTGCTCGAAGCAGCGCTGGCGAACAGTACCCGGCGCGGTGTGCAATGGCGCTCCAGGGAATCCAGTTCACTGGCCGACAAGCGTGCGTTGACGACCACCGCCCAGGCATCCAGGCGACTCAGGGCGAGCAGGGCCGCGACCAGCAAACGACAGTTCTCCGCCACCAGCATCACCCGGTCACCGCCGCGCACGCCGTCCTGGACCAGCTGGGCCTGCAGCAGGTCTACGGCCAGGCGTAGCTCACCGTAGCTGAGGGTGATATCACCCTCATGCAGGGCAGGGCTGGCGGCGTGTTCACGGCCGTGACGGTCGAGCAGCAGGTGCAGGCGTTCAGGCAGTTCGGCAAGGATTGCATCGCGCTCGTGCATCAGCGGTTCCCCGCACGACGGATCAGGTTGCGCGCGATCACCAGTTGCTGGATCTGCGTAGTGCCTTCATAAATGCGGAACAGGCGCACATCACGGTAGAAACGTTCAATGCCGTATTCGGCGACGTAACCGGCGCCACCAAAGATCTGCACGGCACGGTCAGCCACGCGCCCGCACATTTCCGAGGCGAACATCTTGCAGCACGACGCTTCCATCGAAACGTCCTGTTTGAGGTCACGTTTGCGCGCAGCGTCGAGCACCATGCAGCGCGCGGCATAGATCTCGGCCTGGCTGTCGGCAAGCATGGCCTGGATCAACTGGAACTCCGCCAGCGGCTGGCCGAACTGTTGACGCTCCAGCGCATAGGTCAGGGCATCGTTGAGCATGCGCTCGGCAGCACCCACGCAGATTGCGGCGATGTGCAGGCGGCCCTTGTCGAGCACCTTCATGGCGGTCTTGAAGCCGACGCCTTCGACACCGCCAATCAGGTTGTCTGCCGGAATGCGGCAGTTCTCGAAGATCACGTCGCAGGTATGCGCGCCTTTCTGCCCCATCTTCTGGTCGACCTTGCCCAGCGACAGGCCGGGTGTACCCGCTTCAACGATGAACGCCGAGATGCCGCCCGCACCTTTGATCTGCGGGTTGGTGCGGGCCATGACGGTGAAGATGCCGGCTTGCGGGGCGTTGGTGATGAAGCGCTTGGTGCCGTTGAGCACGTAGCTGTCGCCGTCACGCACCGCACTGGTACGCAGCGCCGCCGCATCGGAACCGGCGCCGGGCTCGGTCAGGGCGAACGAGCCGATCAGCTCGCCCGAAGCCATGCGCGGCAAGTAGTAACGCTTTTGCGCTTCAGTGCCATCGATGATCAGGCCCTGGGAACCGATGCCGTTGTTGGTGCCGATCAGGGAACGGAATGCTGGCGAGGTCTTGCCCAGCTCGAAAGCCACCAGGACCTCTTCTTCCATGCTTAAGCCCAGGCCGTCGTAATCCTGGGGAATGCACAGGCCGAACAGGCCCAGCTCGCGCATTTCCTCGATGATGGACGCCGGAATCCGGTCGTGTTCCGCCACCTCATGCTCGGCGGGCACCAAGCGTTCGCGGACGAAACGCGACAGGCTGTCGAGCAGCAGGGTGAGTGTTTCCTGATCGTTGATCATGCAAGACCTCTTGGAGTTATTGTCGGCCCAGAGTGGCTTCGACAGTGCGCACCAGGTGCGCGAGACGCGGTCCCAGGTCGTCTTCGAGCATGTGCTGACGCAGCACGAAGGCCGGTCCCCCACAGCTGAAGGCGACGACACCGGAACCGTCGGGATGGATCAGGGGCACGCCGACGGCGTTGATATCTTTCTGCCATTCGCCAACCGCCAGGCAGTAGCCGTGGTCCTGGTACTGACGAAAAGCCTTGTCCAGCTGCGCACGCAGCGCAGGCCAGGTGTCGTTGTGCCGGGCGCGGAGCTGGTCCAGCAGCAGGTCGCGTTCGGGGTCGGGCAGCGCGGCCAGGTAGGCACGGCCCATGGCGGTGTTGGCCATGGGAATGCGCGAGCCGATGTCCAGGCGCAAGGTCAACGGGCCAGGGCCCTGGCAGTTCTCGACATAGACCATGCTCAAACGGTCGCGGGCGCCCAGCGACACCGAGCTTTGGGTCATATCGGCCAGTTCCTGCATCAGCGGCCGTGCCTGGCGGCGCACGTCGAGGCCGCTCAGGTGGGCATAACCCAGGGCCAGCACGCCGGTGTCGATGGCGTACTTGCCCAGATTCTCCAGGTACTGCAGGTAGCCGAGACGGGTGAGGGTGTAGGTCAGGCGCGACACCGTGGCTTTCGGCAGGCCGCTGCGTGCTGCCAGTTCCTGGTTGCCCAGGTGACGCTCACCGGGACGGAAGCAGCGCAGCAGCTCCAGGCCACGTGCCAGGGCGGTGACGAACTGGCGGTCCGGCTCCAGGGCCTGCAGGTCGATTTCGGTGTCGATGCGTTTGCGCTTGTCCATGGGAAATCCTCGTGGATCGGGTAGGGGGCACCGATCGCCGGCCGGATGCTGGCACAGGAAAAATCGGCGAGTCAAGAAATCAAAATTCAGTTTCGCACAGCGAAATTCGTTAATCCAGCAGGCTTTGTCGCTGAACGGGCTTGAAAGCGTTAATCCAGGCAGGTTGGCAAAAAAACTTCAGACGAGAAGCGCCAAGAGCGATTTACAACGCCTGAGGAATTTGCGTAGTCTGGATTTTATTGCGGAATGCAGTTCCGCTATGCGAAACACAAGAAGGATAAAAGCATGAGTGAAACCTGCGTAGAACACCCTGTGCCAGGGGTCGCCCTGGTACGCCTGCACCGACCCGAGGCGCGCAACGCCCTGAACCAGGCGGTGCGCGAACAGCTGGCCGGGCATTTCAACCAGCTCGGCCATGACCCTGCCGTGCGTTGCATCGTCCTGACCGGTGGCGACACGGTGTTCGCCGCCGGCGCCGATATCCGCGACATGGTCGAGCGCGGCGCCATCGACATGCTGCTGCGCCAGACCCAACGCCTGTGGGCCGCGATTGCCCAGTGCCCGAAACCGGTGATCGCTGCGGTCAACGGTTTCGCCCTTGGTGGTGGTTGTGAACTGGCAATGCACGCCGATCTGATCATCGCCGGGCGCAGTGCCAGTTTTGCTCAACCGGAAGTGCGCGTAGGCGTCATGCCCGGCGCTGGCGGTACCCAGCGTCTGACCCGTGCGGTGGGCAAGTTCCAGGCCATGCGCATGCTCTTGACCGGGCTCTCGGTCAGCGCCGACGAAGCCCTGGCCATGGGGCTCGCCAGTGAGGTGGTGGAGGATGCGCAGGTACAGGCCCGGGCGCTGGAATTGGCGAGCTTGATCGCATCCATGCCGCCCCTGGCGGTCATGCAGATCAAGGAAGTGCTCCTGGCCGGCCAGGACGCTTCGCTGGACACCGCGCTGATGCTTGAGCGCAAGGCGTTCCAGCTGCTGTTCGATTCGGCCGACCAGAAAGAGGGCATGCATGCCTTTCTCGACAAACGCAAACCAGTCTATGCGGGGAACTGAAGCATGCAGCCACGGGATATCAATTGCATGGCGGTGGTCGGTGCCGGGGTCATGGGTGCCGGAATTGCCCAGATCGCAGCCTTGGCCGGAGTCACGGTGTACCTGTTCGACAAGCGTGAGGGCGCGGCCCAGGCTGCTCGGCAAAGCATCCAGGGCACCCTGGAGAAACTCGCCGGTAAAGGCAAGTTGAACGCCGATCAGGTGTTGGCCGCGGCGCAACGGCTGTTGACGGTCAATGACATCCGGGAACTGGCCGATTGTCAGTTGGTGGTCGAGGCGATCATCGAGGACCTGGCAGCCAAGCGTGCCTTGTTCGCCGAACTGGAAACCATCGTCAGCGATGATTGCCTGCTAGCCAGCAACACCTCGTCGTTGTCGGTGACCGCGATTGCCGCGCAATGCCGGCAACCGACGCGGGTCGGCGGCTTTCATTTTTTCAACCCGGTTCCGCTGATGAAGATCGTCGAAGTCATCGATGGCTTGCAGAGTGCGCCCTGGGTCGGGCAAACCCTGCTGGCGCTGGGCACACGCTTCGGTCATCTGGCGGTGCGCGCCCAGGACACCCCCGGCTTTATCGTCAATCATGGTGGGCGTGGCTATGGCACCGAAGCCATGCGCGTGCTGAGTGAATCGGTGACCGAGCCGGTCGAGCTCGACCGCATCCTGCGTGAGCAGGCCGGCTTTCGCATGGGGCCGTGCGAGTTGTTCGACCTGACCGGGCTGGACGTCTCCCATCCGGTGACCGAATCGATCTACCAGCAGTACTTTCAAGAACCGCGCTACCGGCCCACGGTCATCACCCGCCAACGGCTGGATGCCGGGCTGCTTGGGCGCAAGACGGGCGAAGGCTTCTATCGCTACATCGACGGCCAGCAACAGGTGCCTGCCGAAGTGCCGCCGGGGCCGCTGCCAAAAATTCCGGTGTGGGTGAGCAATGCGCGGCCTGCCGCACGGGCTCAGGTGGTCAGCCTGCTGGCAACGCTTGGCGTAACCGTTGAGCCTGGCGTGCGACCCAGTGCCGAAGCGCTGTGCCTCGTCCTGCCACTGGGCCTCGATGCCAGCCTCAGCGCACACGCCGAGCAACTGGACCCATGCCGTACCTTGGCACTGGATACCTTTCTCCCTTTGCAACGCCGCCGGGTATTGATGACCACAGTGGCCACCACGCCTGAATGGCGCGAGGCCGCCCGCGCGCTGTTGGCCGCCGATGGCGTGGCTGTCAGCGTTATCCGTGACAGCGCCGGTTTCGTCGCGCAACGGGTGTTGGCACAGATCATCAACATTGCCTGCGATATGGCCCAGCAACGGGTGGCCAGCCCGGCGGATATCGACAACGCCATCCGCCTTGGCCTGGGCTACCCCCAGGGCCCCTTGAGCTGGGGCGATGAGCTGGGCACCGAGACCGTGCTCGAGGTGCTCGACCAGCTGTACAGCTACTACCGCGATCCACGTTACCGCCCAAGCCCCTGGCTGATGCGCCGGGCAGGTCTGCGCCTGTCGTTGCTCACTGCTGATAACTGATGCTGCCCAACTGAGGATTCACCATGCTTGATGCTTATATCTATGACGGTCTGCGCAGTGCCTTTGGCCGCCATGCCGGAGGCCTCGCGCCGCTGCGCCCGGACGATCTCGCCGCGCAAGTGATCACGGCGCTGGTGGCACGCTCGCCGTTTGCCGCAGAACAGATCGAGGACGTAATCCTCGGCTGCACCAACCAGGCCGGCGAAGACAGCCGCAACGTCGCGCGCAATGCCTTGCTTGCCGCAGGGTTGCCGGTCACCGTCGCCGGGCAGACGGTCAATCGCCTGTGTGCCAGTGGTCTGGCAGCGGTGCTGGATGCCGCTCGCGCAGTGAGCTGTGGCGAAGGTGAGTTGTACCTGGCTGGTGGCGTGGAAAGCATGAGTCGCGCACCCTTTGTGCTGGGTAAATCCGAATCCGCCTATAGCCGCGAGGCCAAGCTTTTCGACACCACCATCGGCGCGCGCTTTCCCAACCCGCAGGTCAATGCGGCCTACGGCAGTGAAACCATGCCGGAAACCGCCGATAACGTCGCCCGTGACTACGGCATCAGCCGCGAAGCTGCGGACGCCTTTGCCCTGGCCTCGCAGCAACGCTACGCCCAGGCCCTGGCGCACGGCTTTTTCGACGCCGAGATCGTCCCGGTCCAGGTGCCGGCAGGCCGCAAGGGCAGCGTGACCGTTGGCGACGACGAGCACCCTCGGCCTGAAGTCGATGCCCAAGGGCTGGCGCGGCTCAACCCGCTGTTCGCGGGCGGGGTGGTCACGGCCGGCAATGCTTCGGGTATCAACGACGGTGCCGCTGCGTTGCTGATCGGCTGTCGTGCAGTGGGTGAGCGCGCCGGCGTCAAACCACGGGGGCGCATCCTCAGTGGTGCGGCGGCGGGTGTTGCACCACGGGTGATGGGCATTGGCCCGGCCTATGCCATTCCCAAAGCGCTGGAGCGCGCGGGCCTGACGCTCGCCGACATGGACCTGATCGAAATCAACGAAGCCTTTGCCGCTCAGGTACTGGGCTGTCTGCACCTGCTCGACCTGCACGCGGACGACCCGCGTATCAATCCCAATGGCGGTGCCATTGCCCTCGGCCATCCGCTGGGCGCCTCCGGTGCCCGCCTGGTGTTGACCACGCTGCGCGAACTGGAGCGCAGAGGTGGCCGTTATGCGGTGGTCAGCCTGTGCATTGGCGTCGGCCAGGGGCTGGCGGTCGTGATCGAACGAATTTAAGAGGGCAACTGCCATGGCAACCTACACCGCACCGCTGCGTGATATGCAGTTCGTCCTCGATGAACTGCTGGAACTGGAACAATTCGCTGACCTTGAGGGCTTTGCCGATGCCCCCAAGGATGTCAGCTCGGCGATTCTCGAAGAAGCCGGACACCTGGCCAGCGGCGTCCTGGCACCGCTCAATGCGGTAGGCGACCACCTCGGCTGCCGCCTGGAAAACGCCGAGGTCAGCACCGCACCGGGCTTTCGTGAAGCCTATCGGCTGTACGCCGAGGGTGGCTGGACCGGGCTGACGGCGTCACCCGAGTACGGCGGCCAGGGCTTGCCGCACGTACTGGGGATTGCTGTACGCGAAATCATGACCAGCGCCAACCTCGCATTCTCGATGTTCGCCGGGCTCAGCCATGGCGCCGCCAATGCCATCGCCAACGGCGGCAGCGCGGCGCAGAAGGCGTTGTTCCTGCCGCCGATGATCGCCGGACGCTGGACCGGCACCATGAACCTCACCGAACCCCACTGCGGTACCGACCTTGGTCTGCTGCGCAGCCGCGCCCAGGCACAAGCGGATGGCAGCTACCGGATCAGCGGTACCAAGATCTTCATTTCCGCTGGTGAGCATGACCTGGCGGAAAACATCATCCACCTGGTGCTGGCGCGCCTGCCGGATGCGCCGGCCGGGGTCAAAGGCATCAGCCTGTTCATCGTCCCCAAGTTCCTGGTCAATCCCGACGGCTCGCTTGGCGCGCGCAACAGCGTGCAGTGTGGCTCGCTGGAAGAGAAAATGGGCATCCACGGCAATCCGACCTGCGTGATGAACTACGATGACGCCACCGGTTACCTGCTCGGTGAGGCGCACCAGGGCCTGAAGGTAATGTTCGTGATGATGAACGGTGCCCGCCTGGCTGTCGGCGTGCAGGGCTTGAGCCTGGCTTCGGTGGCCTATCAGAATGCTGCCAGCTACGCCCGCGACCGTTTGCAGGGTCGCGCCCCAGGCGGTGCGATCGCACCTGAGCGTGTGGCGGATCCGATCGTCGCGCATCCCGACGTGCAGCGCATGCTCCTGACCCAACGCGCGTTTGTCGAAGGTGGGCGGGCGTTGGCGTACTGGGCGGGCTTGCAGGTTGATCTGGCGCACAAGCACCCGGATCCTGAAGTGCGCGAGTCTGCCAACGACCTGCTGGGCTTGCTGACACCGATGATCAAGGCCTACTGCACCGATCAGGGCGTGGAGAGCATCAGCCTGGCGATGCAGTGCTTTGGCGGCCATGGTTACATCCGTGAGTGGGGTATCGAGCAGTTCCTGCGCGATGCGCGTATCACGCCGCTGTATGAAGGCACCAACGGCGTGCAGGCCATGGACCTGGTGGCGCGCAAACTCAGGCTCAATGAGGGCAGGGCGCTGGGGCGTTTCATGACCCTGGTCGAAGACTTCTGCGAGGCCCATGGCGCGCAACTGGAAGCGTGCACGGTCCCGTTGCAACAGGCACTGCGCGATCTGGAACAGGCCACCGGCTATCTGCTCGAAAGCAACGACCCGCTCACCAACGGCGCAGCGGCGGTGGACTACCTGCACCTGACCGCACTGGTCGCCTTCGGCCTGCAATGGGCGAAGATGGCGCTGATCGCCAACCAGCATCTGGCCGAAAGCGATGACAGCACCGGGTTCTACCGTGCCAAGCAACTGACGGCGCGGTTTTTCTTCGAGCGAATTCTTCCTCAGACAGCGATACACTTACACCGAGTCCGGGCCGGGGCCCAGGTGTTGAGCGCCTTCGACCCCGAGCAGTTCTGAGGTTGCAGTCAACTGAGGTCGTCATGAAGCGAGCGAACGATGTGGCGGAGAAATCCATTCCACTGGGCGCGCTCGCCTCACTGCCGGTGGTACTGCAGGAACAGGGCCATGACCCCTGGCCGCTGCTGGCGCGTTTCGGTATCGCGCGCCAGTCCTTCGAGCAGCCGATGCTGCCTCTGCCAGTCCTGACCCACGGGCGGATTCTGGAAGCAGCCGGGCAACTGTCCGGGTGTGATCATCTGGGCCTGTTGCTGGGCCAACGAGCCAATCTGCAGAACGCCGGACCCTTGCGTTTTCTGGTGCTCAACGCGCCGACCGTACGCGATGCCACCGAGTCGCTGATCCGCTATTGCGGCCTGTGGTACCGCGGCCTGCACCTGAGCCTGGCCCAGGAGCAGGGCTACGCAGGCTTGCGGCTGTCCATCGACGGTAACGTGCCCGGTGCCGAGCAACTGCTCACCGCGTACCTGGCTGCCATTGTCACCATCATGGAGCTGATTGTCGGCCGCAGCTGGCGCCCGGCGCTGGTACGCATTGCCTACCGCAAGCCGGCGTCAGCAGGATTGTATGAGCGTTTCTTTCGCTGCCCGGTGTGGTTTGGCCAGTCGCAGCATGAAGTATTGTTTGCCCAGTCATTGCTGGACATGCGCCGTGAAGGCCATGACCGCCAGCTCGACGACTTTCTGCGTAGCCATTTGAGCGAACTCAAGGCGCGCGAAAGCTCAGACCTGGCTGCCCAGGTCACCCAGGTCATCGAGGGACTGCTGCTGCATGGCGAGTGCAGCGCGGAAAAGGTCGCCGAGTTTTTCGCCGTGCACCGCTTTACCCTCTACCGCCACTTGAGCGAACAGCAGACCAGCTTCGAGTTGCTGCTGGAACAGACGCGCAAGACCCTCGCCGCGAAACTGCTCGGTGATCCCAGCCTGCCGGTTGCCGAGGTCGCCGTGCGCCTTGGCTACGAGACACAAGGCAACTTCACCCGCGCGTTCAAGCGCTGGTACGCCTGTACTCCACGTGACTGGCGCAAAGGTGCGGCGCTGCCGGTGTTGCGCAGTGCAAAACGCCTCTGAGCCACCCAGGCTCGCCATCTGAGCAAAGTGCCTAAATGATAAAAAGCAGTGCCAGGATGATAAAAGCCGGGCACCCGTGACAGGTAACTTCTTCCGTACTCCAGAGCCGCACCGCGCGCTCGTTTCCTTCAATAACGATAAATCAGGACGGAGAAGTACATGCATTTTCTTGACGACAGTCTGTTCCCGGAAAACCAGGAAAAACTGGTGATTCAGGTCGCGCCCTACGGTCCGCAATGGACCCCGGCCGACTCCGACGATATCCCGGTGAGCATGGATGATCAGATCCAGAAGGCCATCGACTGCTACAACGCTGGCGCCACGGTGCTGCATGTTCATGTGCGCGAAGAAACCGGCAAAGGCTCCAAGCGCCTGAGCAAGTTCAACGAAATGCTTGGCCTGCTACGCGAAGCGGTGCCAGAGATGGTCCTGCAGGTGGGGGGCTCGATCTCGTTCGCCCCGGAAAGTGAAGGTGAAGCCGCCCAGTGGCTGGACTACGACACCCGCCACATGCTCGCCGAACTCGATCCCAAGCCCGACCAGGTCACGATCGCCATCAACACCAGCCAGATGAACATCTGCGAGTTGCTGACCGAAGACGACGTCAAGGGCACCATCCTCGAGCAACCCGGCTACTTCAACGCCTATCAGGAGATGGTTTCCGATGCGCGTCCTTCGTTCTTTATCGAACACCTCAAGCGCCTGCAGGCAGCCGGTATCCAGCCGCACTTCATGCTCGGTCACGTACACCAGCTGGAAACCGTCGAGCGCTTGATCCGCAAGGGGCTGTATACCGGTCCGCTGATCCTCAACTATGTCGCCATCGGTGGTGGTGCGGCGGGCCTGGATCCGTCCGACATGATCGAGTTCGTCAAACGCACGCCACCGGGTTCGATCCTGACCATGGAAAGCGCCATGCGCGCCGTGCTGCCGATGAACGCCATGGCCATCGCCCTGGGGTTGCATGTGCGGGTGGGAATCGAAGACACCCTGTGGGGCCGCAAAGGCGAGCGCATGACCTCGGTGCAGCAGATCGAACAGACCGTGCGCCTGTCCCGCGAGCTGGGCCGTGAAATTGCCAGCGGCAAGGAAGCGCGGGCGATCTACAAAATTGGCGAACACTACGCCAGTGCCGACGAAACCATTGCCCAGCTGGGCATGGCGCCTAACCGCAAACCAGGGCAGCGCGGTTTCACCGTGCCCGGTCTGGTCTGATCAGGCAAGTGACTGGCGGCGTCGCCGCCAGTCCTGTTCCTCTACCAAGCCTTGAGGTGTGTGTGATGGACCTGCAGTTCAAAGATAAAGTGGTACTGGTGACCGGCGTCGGCCCGGGGCTCGGCAGAGCCTGTGCCGAGGCCTTCGCCAAAGCCGGTGCGAAACTGGTGATTTGCGATGTCAATCAGGACGCTCTGGCCCAGGCCTGTGAAGCGGTGACTGCGCACGGCGCCGAGTGCCTGGCGTTGCGTTGCGATGTGTCGTCCAGCGCCGAAGTCAGCGCGATGTTCGAACAGCTCAAAGCGCGCTTCGGCACCCTGCACGTACTGGTCAACAACGCGGCGTTGACGCCCAATCGCCCGGTGGATACCGAGCGGCGCAATGCCTTCTATCGCTACATCTCGACCCCAGAACCGCGTCGCTCGCTGGGTTTCACCAGCGCCATCAGCGATGAAGAGTGGCACCGCTACTGGGGTGTGAATGTCCACGGCGTGTTCTATTGCACCCGTGAGGCACTGAAGTTGATGGAACCGCAGCGCGAGGGCCGCATCGTCAACATCGCTTCGATCGCCGGACTGTCGACCAAAAGCGTGCACAGCCCGCATTACTGCGCGACCAAAGGCGCGGTGATCGCCTTCACCAAATCGGTGGCCTATGAGGTGGCCGGCGCCAACATTTTCGTTAACGCCATGGCCCCGGGCGGCGTTGCCACACCGGCGTTCAATGCGTACCTGGACGAGGTCGGCGAGCAGGCTCGCAACCGCCTCTGGCAAGGTTGCCCGCTGGGGCGCTTCGGCACCGTCGAGGAATACGCCAGCACCGTGCTTTACCTGGCAGGTGAACACTACCTGGTAGGCCAGGTAATCAGCCCCAACGGCGGCTCGGTTATCTGACCCGGACACTCTTTACGAGAACAATAACAATGACCGATACCCCGAAATACAATGCTCTGCGCGCCGCCGGTGTGTTTGACGCGTCACTGGACAGCCTGGCGCAATGGGCGCCGCAGTGGACCGAGCAGTACATGGATCTGGTCGAAGACGGCCATACCAACGAGGTGCTCGAACCCAAGCTGGTGGCGTTGATTCGCCTGAACATCGATGTCACCGCCACGCACCTGTATGCACCGGGCGTGCGCCGTCACGTGCGCAATGCCTTGCGCCTGGGTGCCAGCCGGGCGGAAATTCTTGAAGTGTTCAAGCTCGCCAGCGTTGTCGGTATCCATGCCTGTGCCCTTGGCGTGCCGATCCTCGAAGAAGCGCTGGCGGAGGCGGGCAGGGAAGATGACGCCGTGACTGCGGGACCTACCCCGGTGTGCGATCAGGTGCGCGCGAGCGGCATGTTCAATCCGCTCTGGGAGACCCTGTATCGCTGGGATCCACAGTACCTGGAGAAATTTCTCGGCATGGGCCTTGGCCTCTGGCAGGACGGCATTCTGCCGCCGCTGTGGATCGAGTTCCTGTGTATCGCCGGCGATGCCACAGTGACCCACATGTACGGCCACGGTACCCGTCGCCACATCGAGGCGGCGCTGCAAATGGGTGCCAGCCGTGAGCAGATCCTGCAAGTGCTGAAAATCGTCAGCCTGCAAGGTATAGAAGCCTGTGAGCTGGGTGTGCCGATGCTGGATGAGGCACTGCACAGCCTGGCCAAGTAACCCTTGACGTGCAGCCTGGACAATAACAATGAGCACCCCGTGCCAATGCAGGAGAATCGCGACATGACCAGTGTGGCCGAACACAGCCCGGCGCTTGCTGGCGACCCGGCAGCCCGGGCGCTGAAAGCGACCTATCGCAAGATCATCTGGCGCCTGCTGCCGTTTCTGTTTCTTGCCTATGTGATCAATTCGATCGACCGCATCAACATCTCCTTCGCCAAGCTGCGCATGAGCGAAGACCTGCTGCTCAGCGATGCGGCCTATGGCCTGGGTGCGGCAGCGTTCTTTGTCGGTTATCTGCTGTTCGAGGTGCCGAGCAACCTCTACATGCAGCGTGTTGGCGCACGCCGTACCATCACTCGGATCATGATCCTCTGGGGCCTGGTGACCATGGCCACCAGCCTGGTCAGCACCCCGCAGCAGCTGTATGCCGCACGGTTTTTCCTCGGTGTGGCGGAGGCCGGTTTCTTCCCCGGGGTGATTCTGTACCTGACCTACTGGTTTCCGGCAGCGCGGCGCGGACGCATCACCTCGATCTTCATCATGGCCGGGATTTTCGCCGGGATCGTCAGCGGACCACTGGCCGGCTGGATCATGACCCACTTTCACGGCTGGTACGGGCTGCGTGACTGGCAGGCGCTGTTTGTCTTCGAGGGGATCCCGGCGGTGCTGCTGGGCATGTTTGCCTGGTTCTGGCTGGACGACAAACCGCAGCAGGTGAAGTGGCTGAGCGACCAGGAAAAGGCGATTGTCGCAGCACAACTTGCGCCTGAGCAGGGCAAGGCCGGGGCACAACACGCATCGTTTCGTCAGTTGCTGCGCGATCCGCGGGTGCTGATGGCCGGCATGGTGTTCTTCTGCATCTATTCAGGCACCAATACCGTGGCCTACTGGATGCCCACGCTGATTCAGGGTTTTGGCCTGAGCGACATTCGCCATATCGGCCTGATCAGCAGTCTGCCCTACATCGTGGCGTTACTTGCCATGTACCTGTTGGGGCGCAGCTCCGATCGCCACCTGGAACGCCGCTGGCACCTGGCGGCGACCATGCTGGTGGGCGCCGCGTGCTTTGTCCTGCTCGGCGTATTCCAGGGCAACCTGATGCTCTCGGTGCTGTTCATGAGCCTGGGGGCGGGTGCCTGTCTGTCGGCGGTACCGCTGTTCTGGACCATTCCGCCGTCGTATCTGTCCAGTGCCGGTGCCGCCGCCGGTATCGCGCTGATCAGCAGCCTGGGCGGCATCGCGGCAATGGTCAGCCCGGTGCTGGTGGGCAGCATCAAGGCCAGTACCGGTAGCTTGTACATCGCCTTCGATGTGATCGCCGGACTGCTGGTACTGGGCTCGCTGGTTCTGCTGCTGGGCATCCCGGCCAGAGTGTTGCGCGAACACCGCGGCTGATCTCTCCCTAGTTACCTCCTCCTGCAATGCCGGTGCCTGCACGCACCGGCACGGGGAGCGCTTGACCTTAAAACAACAATAAAAGGTGACATCTGCATGAAAAGCACTCTGTTGCGCCTTGCCCCTCATCCCCGCTGCCTGCTGGCCGGGAGTGTGGCGTTGGCGCTGTCCGGTGGATCGCAAGCCTGGGCCACGACCTTTGCGGTTAATGACGATTGGTCGCTGACCACCAACACCACGCTGACCCTGGGTTCAAGCTGGGCCCTGCGCAATGCTGATCCTGGTCTGTTGTACGCCCCGGATGCCGCAAGCATCGGCAAACACGGCGAGGGCATCGATACCAACGGCGACGATGGCCGGCTGAACTTCAAGAAGCACGACCCGATCTCGCAGATCTTCAAGGGGCTGACCGAATTCGATCTGAACGACGGCACCCAGGGCGCCTTCATTCGTTTCAAGTACTGGTATGACCATGCCCTGGAAACCGGCGATGGCGACTTCAAGCAGTTCGATGATTCCAGCTACCCGGACCTGGCCAAATTTCAGGGCTTTGAAACCCTGGATGCCTATGTCTGGAAAGACTTCGATGTTGCTGGCAAAGCGCTGAACGTCAAGTTCGGCAAACAGGTGCTGAGCTGGGGCGAGGCGCTGTTTTTCCAGAACGGTATCAATGCCATCAACCCGCTGGACGTCTCGGCGTTCAACCGTCCCGGGGTCGAGCTCAAAGAAGGCCAGCTGCCGGTAGAGATGCTCTCGTTCAACCTCGGTCTGAGCGATACCTTGAGCCTGGAAGGCTTCTATCAGTACAACTTCCGGCCCTCGGTGCTCGACGGTTGCGGAACGTTCTTCCAGGCCGCCGATTTCGCCCCGGAAGGCTGCGGGCCGATCATTGCCGCCGTAAGCGGCGACCGCACCACGGCCAATGCCCTGGCGAGCGGCACTTTCATCCCGCGCGGCCCGAGTGACTACCCGCATGACGGCGGACAGTACGGACTGGCCGTACGCAAGGTACTGGAGAGCCTCAACGATGCCGAACTGGGCCTGTACTACGCCAACTATCACAGCCGCTTTGCCTCGTTCAACGGTACCGCCGTCACGGCACGGGGCCTGAACAACTTCCAAACGGCCAGCTACAACTCGGTGTACCCCGAGGACATCCGTCTGTTCGGCATCAGCCTGAGCGGCGTAGTCGGTGGCACGGCGGTGTTCGGTGAGTTGAGTTTCCGTCCTAACCAGCCATTGGGCTTCAACGGTAACGACACCGTCCAGTACCTACTGCGCAGCCCCAACACGCCGTTTACTGCGCCTGGTGTAACGCCGGAACTGGGGGCGCCGATCGAAGGTTACGCGCGCAAGCCGGTCAGCCAGTTCTCCCTCGGCGCCACCGATACCATCGCCAACGTGCTCGGCGCCAACCGCCTGGCCTTGGCGGGGGAGGCAGCGGTCAACCATATCGGCGACCTCGGCGACGAACGCTTTGGTCGCGGTGGTGCCTACGGTCGCAGCGAGCTCAGCACCGGACCCTATAACCCGGCAGACCCGGCCAGCTTCTGTGTCTCCCCGGGGACCGCCAACCTTGACCCCGGACAGATCGCCAACCTCAACAGCGCCAACTGCAATGACAACCGCGGCTTCTTTACCGACTGGTCCTGGGGTTATCGCCTGCGCGGTGCGCTGAGTTACGAAGGCCTGCTGCCGTCCACCGTGGTCACCCCGAGCATCAACTTTCGCCATGACGTGGACGGCTATGGCCCCAATTTCCAGGAAGGACAAAAGGCTGTCGGCCTTTCGCTGTTGTTCGAGTACCGCAATGACTACTCGTTGGAGTTTGCCTACAACGACTTCTTTGGCTCGAACGACTTCACCACCCTCGACGACCGCGACTTTGCTTCGGTCAACCTAAAGGTGAGCTTCTGATGACTATTACAATGAAAAAACTGCCTGTTGTTCTTGCCTTGCTGGCTGCCTGCATACACGCGCCTGGCTATGCCAAAGGCACCGATGCCGGCCAGCTCGACAGCCGACTGAACCCCATGGGCGGCGAGCGCGCCGCCAACGCCGACGGCAGCATCCCGGCCTGGTCCGGCGGTCTCAAGCCCGGTAGCCTGACGGCCGCCAGCAATGGCGACTATGCCGACCCGTTCGCAACGCAAAAGCCGTTGATGGTGATCAGCGCCGCCAACGCCGGGCAATACCAGGAGCTGTTGTCCCCAGGTCAGCAGGCGATGCTCAAGCGCTTTCCCGGCTATCAGCTCAACGTTTACCCCAGCGAGCGCACTGCCCATATGCCGGCAGCGGTGACTGCTGCGACCCGCACCAACGTTGCTAATGTGAGCCTGGCCGAGTCGGGTTATGGCCTGGTTGGCTACCAGGACGGCATCCCGTTCCCGTTACCGACCGAACCGCTGGAAGTGATGTGGAACCACCTGGCGCGTTATGTCGGCCACTCGGTGCAGCGCGAGATGGCCTCGGCAACGGTAGAAGCCAATGGCAGCTCGACCCTGGTCACCTATCAGCAGTCGGTGCACTGGCGCTCGGCGATCAGCGACCTTCCTGAGCAGGAAAACGCCCTGTATTACAGCGTGATCCGCGCCCTCAGCCCATCGCGGGTAGCCGGAGAGATCACCATGGTGCATGAGCCGCTCAATCAGGTCATGGAACCGCGCAGCGCCTGGCAGTACATCCCCGGCCAGCGCCGTGTACGTCGTGCGCCGACTGTGGCCTATGACACCAGTGCGCGCTACAGCTACGGCCAACTGACCAGCGATGGCGTCGGCGGCTACAACGGCGCACCGGATCGTTATGAGTGGAAACTGCTTGGCAAGCAGGAGCGGCTGATCCCCTATAACAGCTACAAACTGGCCAGTAAATCTTTGAAGTACGCCGACATTCTCAAGCCCAACACCATCGACCCGCAGCTGGTGCGTTATGAAAAGCATCGGGTGTGGGTGGTGGAGGCGACCCTCAAGCCTGGCAACCGCCACGTCTACGGCAAGCGTCGCTTCTACATCGACGAAGACACTTGGCAGATCGCCAGTGCCGAGATGTATGACAGCCGTGGCGAGCTGTGGCGCATGTATGAGAACTACCCGATGCAGCTGGCCGATATCGAAGTACCGTTCCCGGCCATGGATGCTACCTATGATCTGATTTCGGCGCGCTACACCACCAACTTCATGACCAATGAATACCCGCAGAAGATGGTGTTCAACGCCCTGGCCAAGAAAGAGGATTACAGCCCGGCGGCGTTGCGCCGCTACGGTAAATAACATCGCGTATCGACGCACTTTGAGGGTTCGCTTTACCCAACCGCTGCTTATGCAGCGGTTTTTTTGTAGGAGCGGATTTATCCGCGATGGACTGCGCAGCAGGCCCATTCTGGGGCCGCGTTGCGACCCATCGCGGCGGTCCGGCGTCCCGGTGAATCCGCTCCTACAAGTGCATGGAACCATCATCCCACCGGGCTTTGGCAGAACTCCAGAAAACGCGCGAGGCCTCGCGTCGGCTGCTTGTCCTTGTGGATTACCCGGTACAGGGTGCGTTTGAGCGGGCCGCTGGGGCAGGGCAGGGTGCACAGCTGACCGAGGGCCAGTTCGCCGCGCACCATTACCCGAGACACACAGGCGATACCCGCACCGGCAATCACGCAATGCTTGATCGCTTCGCCATTGGATACTTCCAGCAATTGCTGCGGGCTGCCCAGCCATGGACCGATCAAATGCTCGAGCATATTGCGCGTCCCCGAACCTTGCTCGCGGGTAATCCAGCGGGCACTGGCCAGCTCCTGAGCATCGGGCTGTGGCAGTCGGCTCAAGGGATGGCTGGGCGCTGCAATCAACACCAGCTCATCTTCGCGCCAGGGGCGCACATCGATATCAGGATGCTGTACCGGTCCTTCGACAAAACCGACATCGACGGTGAAGTTGCACAACGACTCGACGATACGCTCGGTGTTCTCGACCTTGAGTTCCAGACGACTATGCGGTTCGGCAGCGAGGAAGCTGGCCAGCAGTTCCGGCAGCAAATACGCGCCAATGGTCGTGCTGGCGCCGATACGCAGGTGACAGGTCAGTTGTTGCTGAAACAGCGTTTCTGCCTCTTGGGCGCCTTCCAGTGTGGCCTTGGCGTGGGGGTAAAACCGTCGCCCGTGCTCGTTGAGCACCAGGCGCTTGCCATGACGATCGAACAGCCGGGTGCCGAGCTGGTGCTCGAGGTCTTGCAACGACATGCTCGCCGCTGCCTGACTCAGGCTCAGGTCTTTGCTGGCGCGCGTGACGCTGCCGTGATCGGCGACGGCGACAAAGGTTGCCAGCTGTTTAAGGGTAATTCGGCACTGCATATCAGCTTTCCTGATATGACCAATAAGAATATATAGCTTCATATAGGTTATAAGAGATTGCAAGCTAGCGTCACCACAAACGAGGTTTCGTTATGCTTGTTCTCAGTCGTACTCAGCTTCCCTATGGCCTGCTTACCGGCGTCACCGGCAGCCTGGCCTTGGCCGCACTGGCCTTGTGGCTGTCGACCTCGCCAGTATTACACGGCAGCGGTATCGGCACCCTGACCCTGGCAATGCTGCTGGGACTGGCCGTTGGCAATCTGGTGCCGGGTAGCGTTCATCGTGTGGCCGCTGCCGGTGTTCAGCTGTGCAAGCAGCCTGTACTGCGCCTGGGTGTGGCGCTGTATGGCTTCCGGCTGACGGTGCAACAGGTACAGGCCCTGGGTGTACAAGCGTTTGTCACTGATGCACTGCTGATTCTCTCGACCATCAGCCTGGCGATCTGGCTGGGCACCCGCGTGTTGGGCATGGAGCGTGGCACCGCTGTGTTGATCGGTGCGGGGCATGCCATCTGCGGCGCGGCGGCAATTCTGGCGAGTGCCGGGGTAGTCAAGGCGCGCAATGATCAGGTTGCCGTGGCGATTGCCTGTGTAGTGCTGTTCGGCACGCTGGGCATGTTGCTCTATCCCTGGCTGTTCAGCGTGATGCCTACGCTATTCGGCGATAGCCATGGCTTCGGCATCTTTACCGGCGCAACCCTGCATGAGGTGGCCCAGGTGGTCGCTGCAGGGCAGGCGATGGACCCGCAAGCGGCCGAGGCCGCCGTGGTCGCCAAGCTGATCCGGGTGTTGCTGCTGGCACCGTTTCTGCTCGGCCTGGGCATCTGGTTGAGCCGCAAAGCCGACAGTGGGCACAGCGCTACGGCGGTGAAAGTGCCGCTGTTTGTCCTGGGTTTTATCGCCTGCATGCTGATCAACTCGTGGCTGCCGCTGGATCAGGCCCTGCACCAGGCGCTGGTAAGCTTCGATGACCTGCTGCTCGCCGCTGCAATGGCCGCCCTCGGATTCAGTACGCGCTTGATCGATTTGCGCAAAGCGGGGCTCAAACCGTTGATTCTGGCGGCTGCGTTAACGCTGCAACTGATGATCGTGGGTGGAGCGTTGACGCTTATATAAAGGCTACGGGATGAGGGCACAGCAAAGATAGCCGGCCCACCGCGGGCATGGTCCGCGATGAGCCTTGAGGGGAGGGGACTAGTAGTTGAAGGTGTAGCGCAGGATCAGGCGGTTCTCGTTGGCGCTGTCGGCGTAGGTGGAGCGGTTGGTGGAGTTGCGCCACTGCACGGCAAGTCCTTTCACCGGTCCGCCCTGGACCACATAGGTGATGTCGGTCATGCGTTCCCATTCCTTGCCGGATTCACCGGCGGCGCGAAGACCGGCCGCTTGGGAGGTGTTGACCATGGTCGGGTCGACGTCTTCACCCTTGGCGTACTTGACTCCCAACGTCAGTCCGGGAACGCCCACTGCGGCGAAGTCGAAGTCGTAGCGGGCGAACCAGACCCGCTCATTGGCTGCGGTGAAGGTACTCACCAGCGATTCAGCGAAAATGTAGGTGTCGGTGCCGTTGACGAAGGCAAACGGCGTGTCACCCCAGGCCTTCTGATAACCGCCGCCAAGGGTATGGCCCTTGAGGCTGTAGCCGAAGTAACTGGTGAGGGTGCGGTTGTCGACTTCACCCAGGCTTTTATCGCCGGTCTCGTTGGCATCGAACAGGCGCACATCTGCGATCACCGCGCCGGTCGACAGCGGCTGGTTCAGTTTCATGCCGAAAAAGTTGTTACGGTACAGGTCCTCAAGCTCGGACACGTGATAGCTCAGGGTCAGCGTCGGCAGTGCTTTGTAGTCGAATGCCAGATAGTTGTAGTGATCGGCCTCTACCGGGGCATAGCCGGTGGCGGTCAGTGATTCGAAATCGGTGGAGTTGCGTTGTTTGACCGCGTTTACCCGCAATGCCGAGAAGGTCAGGGGCGCCAGGTCGTTGGAGACCAGCAGGCCGCCGCGGAACACCTGCGGCAGCAGACGGCTGTTGTTGCTTGCCAGCAGGGGCATGACCGGGTTGATACCGCCGATGCGCAGCTCGGTTTTCGCCAGGCGGGCCTTGGCGGTCACGGTCATCTTGCTGTAGGAGTCCTCGACATTGCGCTCCGAGTCATAAGCCAGCAGGCCCGAGCCGGTACGATCAGGGCTGGAGTCGAGCTTCACCCCGAGCAGGCCGAGGGCATCGACACCAAAGCCGACAGTGCCTTCGGTATAGCCCGACTGCAGGTTGAGAATGAAACCCTGACCCCATTCGTCGCGCTTGTTCTGGCGAGCGTCGTCGTTGCGAAAGTCGCGGTTGTAATAGAAGTTGCGCAGCTCAAGGCTCGCCTTGGAATCCTTTACAAAGTCCGCCATCACCGCCGGGGCTTGAGCAGCAATAGCTGTGGCGAGCAGCAGCTTCACAGGGTGTTTCGACATTACAGGCACCTTTTATTTTTGTTGTAGTGATCAAGGGTGAAAGGTTGCGAACGCACTGACCGGCTCCCGATCGGTCACCAAGGTGTTTTCGATACTGGCGGGGTCGGCGTAACCAAGGCTCATGCCGCATACCAGCATCTGCTCAGGCGCAATCCCCAATTGTTCCGAGATGAGGCTGTGATACTTGAGGAATGACGCCTGGGGGCAGGTATGCAGGCCGCGGCCGCGCGCAGCGACCATCACGCTTTGCAGGAACATGCCGTAATCGAGCAGGCTGCCCTCACCGAGGCTGCGGTCGATGGTGAACAGCAACCCCACCGGAGCGTCGAAGAACCGGTAGTTGCGCCCGTGCTGCGCGTGCATGCGCGGCTTGTCACCCTTGTCGATACCGAGCAAACCGTAGAGCGCCCAGCCCACGGCCCGGCGCCGGTCGAGGTAGGGCGCTTTCCATTGATGCGGGTAGTAGGCGTACGGGTCTTCAAGCTGTGCGGCGGCGGCCGGGTCGTTGTCGATCCGGGCGATGGCGCGCGACAGCCGTGCCTTCACTTCGCCGGTGAGCACATGAACATGCCAAGGCTGCATGTTCACTCCGGTGGCGCTGAAGCGTGCGACATCGAGGATGGCCTCGATGTCCTCCTGCGCCACCGCGGTGGGAAGAAATGCCCTGATACTGCGTCGCGTGGTGATTGCCCAGTCAACCGCGTGGTGCACAAGCTGCGCGGAGGCTGGCGGTGGCGATAATCGGTTCATGTTCGTTCCTGCAGCTAGCGTCTGGCGTAAAGGCATATGTTCAGCGTGAGAGCGCGAGGGCCTTTTTCTCTTGGGTCGATTGCGCCCGCGACTGGTTGATCAGGGTGACCGCCAGGGCGCCGATCAGGCCTGCCAGGCTGATGGCCATGAAGTTCTGCTGCAGCGGCAGGCTCAACGACACCAGCCAGCCAATCAGTACCGGGGCGACAATGGCGCCGATGCGACCCACGCCGGAGGCAAAGCCGACACCGGTGGAACGGATTTCGGACGGGTAGAAGTCCCCGGCATAGGCATAGGCCAGCAACTGCGTGCCCAGGGTCGAGGCGCCGACCAGGAATACCACCGCGAACAGCGCCGTGGTGTCGCGGGTGTAGCCCAGCAGCGTGAGGGCGATGGCACCGGTGATGTAGAAACACACCAGCACATGCTTGATGTTCAGTTTGTCACTGAGCCAGCCACCGAACATGGCCCCGGCAATCGAGCCAAGGTTGAAGACAATGACGAAGTTCAGCGCCGAACCGAGGCTGAAGCCGGCCATCGCCATGAGCTTGGTGAGCCAGGAGTTGAGGGAATAGACCATGAACAACCCGGTCATGAACGCGGTCCAGATCATCACCGTACTGAACCCGCGCCCTTGCTTGAACAGGTCGCGGACCGGGGTTTCCTGGGTGTTCTGCACGGCCACGTTGCCGGTTACCACCAGTGTGTCGTCAACCGTACGGCCTGGCTCGATCTTGCGCACGATCTCGCGCAGTTCTTCCTGGCGGCCGTTGCGCAGCAGATAACCAATGGATTGCGGCATGCTTTTCAGGATGAAGGGAATCAGCAGCACCGGCAGCCCGGCGACGTAGAACACCCATTGCCAGCCATAGCTCTCGATCAGTTGCTTGGCAGTCAACGCCACGAGGATGCCGCCCACCGAGTAGCCGGCAAACACCAGGGTGATCAGGCGGGTGCGCAACTTGAGCGGTGAGTACTCACCCATCTGCGCAGTACATACCGGCAGTACACCGCCGATGCCAAGACCGGCAACGAAGCGGGCGATACTGAAGCTGACCGGGTCGTTGGTCAGACCCGCCACCGCCGTGAAGATACTGAACAGCGCCACGCAGACAGCAATCATGCGTGGACGACCGATGCGGTCAGCCAGGGTGCCGAGGAAGATTGCACCGAGCATGGTACCGAGCAGTGCCGAACCGGCCATGATCCCGGCACTGGTAGGGTCGACGTTCATGTCCTGCATGATCGCGGGCAGTGCTGCACCCACCACGGCCAGGTCATAGCCGTCGATGATCAGGATGAGCACACACCAGAAGAGGATGCGTCCGTGGAACCGATTGAATTTCGAATCCCCCGTTAACGCATAGATGTTCACCGATTGCATAGCGTGTCTCCTTCGCTGTTGTTTTTGTTTGTGAAGTGCACAGTCGTATGTCTGCAAGCTGGCCAGGGCAGGTGAGGGCCACAGCGCAACCTGTTGCGAATCCTAGGGCTGATTGTCGGTGCAGCACATGCCCGCGGGCGTCGATGTGTTTGACCTATCTGGGCACATTGATGCGGGCACGAAGAACAGAGGGCAGGGGATCAGCCTGCCGATTGAGTCAAAAGCGGGTTTGCCGCATCAGTACTCGAACGGCGATAGGCACCGGGACTTACCCCGGTCCATTTTTTGAAGGCGCGGTGAAAGGCGCTGGTTTCCTGAAAGCCTGCCTGGGCGGCAACCTCGCAAACAGTCAGCTCCGACTGGCCGAGAAAGTTGATGGCCATATCGCGCCTGAGGTTGTCCTTGAGTCCCTGGTAACTGACACCCTCAGCCTGCAAGCGTCGCTGCAGGGTGGAGCTGGACATGCTCAACTGATTGGCCACTTCATCCAGCGCCGGCCAGTTTTCCGGCGTATGGTTGCGCAGCCGTTGTCTGATCTGGGCACTCAAACTGGCGTCGTTGCGGTATTTGACCAACAGGCTTGCCGGCGAGTCTCTCAAGAAGGCGGCCAGGCTCTCGGGCGTCTGGGCCACCTTGAGGTTCAGAAAGCATGCATCAAAGCAGACCCGAGTCACCGGGGCGGCGAACTCGATCTGCTCACAGAAGCGCATGCGGTAGTCGCTGTCATCTGCCGGACGCGGCGAGCGAAAGCTCAGAGCCTGCAACGGAATTCTGCGGTTACCGAGCCAGCACAGCAGCCCATGCACCAGAATCAGCCAGGTGCCATAACTGAACAGCCTGCGCTCCACGCCATGGTCGTGGATGATGATCGACGCCGTGTCGCCGTCCAGGTGCAGTTCACCGTAGAGGTCATCGAGTCCCAGACGCAGGAACGCCAGTATCCGCCGCAGGGCCTGCTCCAGAGAATCAGCACCGATGGTTGTGTGGCACATCAGCCGAAAGCTGCCGCGCCGCAGGGGATGGCTGTCGATAGCGAAGAACTCATCGTCGAGCATGTCCGACAGGGCTACCCACAGCCTTGAGAACGCGGAGGCGCAAACCCGAGCATTGGGCGAGCAGAGCAGTTGCGGATCGATTCGCGCCTGCTGCAGGGGCAGGGCTATGTCCAGGCCGCGCTGGGTTGCGCCGTAAAGGGCTTCACGTACCAGGCTGATGGAGGTGGTTCCTTTGTAGGCAGCGAGCATCTGTTCGTCTCCATCCGGTGGTAGAACCTGGGCGGAAACTTACCAGATGGTTACAACGGGTGGAGCGCGCATTTCTGCATAAGCCAAATGCGTTTTAAGGTCAGGTTTGCGGCGCCACCGACGCACCTGCAACCCTTGCAGGGCGGCGACCATTGAGTGATTTGACCGCTACACATCCTCGAACTAGCCTTCGGATGAAAGAGCAGTAGCACTTTTCAAGTTGGAATGGCCGACCCTAGCCGTTGCGGCTTCTGGCTGGGCCAAAGGTGACAACACTTCATTGATTCGGTGCAGAACATGGACGCCGGACTGGTCGCCGCCTTTTCAATACCCGCCTGCATTCGCAGCCTGCAGTCATTTTCGCCGCGTGGCGTATCTCCATTTTCCGTGTTTCCGAGCATTCGCTACGCACCTGACACGTGGCGAAACGGCAACGCGTTTGTTGATTATTGACTGCACCCTAAGTGCCAGGAGGCTTTGGTCATGCCAACCCCTACGTTCATGCGCGTCAGCGTCGAAGATTTTGCCCGGCTATTGCACAAGTTCCCCTTCACCCGTCAGATCAATGCAGTGCATATGCATCACACCTGGCGGCCCAGTCGCAAAGACTTCAACGGCCATGAAACGATTGTGGGCATGTGGCGTTATCACACACAGACCAACAAATGGAGTGATATTGCCCAGCACCTCAGCATCGACCCGCAAGGCTTCATCTGGTTGGGACGCAATTGGAACCGGCCACCGGCAAGCGCCTCTGGCCACAATGGCAACGCCTCTCACGGTCCGTTCATGTTCGAAATGATCGGCGACTTTGATATTGGGCGAGACCCCTTTGACGGCAAGCAACGCGATACAGCGCTCGACGTCGTCGCGTTGGTTCAGGCGTGGTTCAACCTTCCGTTGGAAAGCCTGAAGTTCCATAACTCGATGTCTGACAAATCCTGCCCGGGCAGCGCCCTTGACTACGAAGAGATCCTGGAAGAAGTAAAAAGCCGGCGCGACAAACTGGCCAATCCGGGAGACACCAGGTCCACAGAGCGGGCAGGCAATGACCCTTTTCCCAATGCCCAGCAATTCGACCTCAAGGAAGCCATCGTCGCCTTGTCCCGTGAACCCCAAGGGCAGGACCCGGCGGACGCGGAGTTGTCACACGATGGGGGTGAAACCATTGCGTTGATCGAGCAAACCGGAGCCCCCGGCACATCCCGGGGCAGCGGTTTGAGTGCCGAACAACTGGCTGACTTGCAAGCCCATGTGGTGAACCTCTCCATGGGGCGCTTTAGCGCTGACGGAATTGCCAGCACGTCAAAAGCCGATGTCGACGCCATTTTCGAAGAGCACCTTGTTACGGCAATGAAGGAGGCCAAGGCCCAGGGCCATAAGCTACGCATCGTGTTCTATGCCCACGGCGGTCTGGTGAAGGAAAGCAGTGGCCTGGAGATCGCGCAAAAGCACGTGGCCTGGTGGAAACGCAATGGTGTTTACCCGATCTACTTCGTTTGGGAAACCGGCTTGTTCGAGACCATCGGCTCCTTGCTCAAACGTGCCTGGCCCGGCACTTCACGGGATCTGGCCGACTATACCTCGGACCTGGTGATCGAAACCGCCGCCAGGACCCTTCGGGGGCCGGCTATCTGGGGTGGGATGAAGGCCAGCGCCGAACGCGCGGCTGACCCTGATGAAGGGGGCAGCTGGTATGTCGCCAGCAAGCTCAAGCGTTTCTGTGACGCCAACGGCGCAGAGGTCGAACTGCATGCCATTGGCCATAGCGCCGGGGCGATATTTCACGCGTACTTCCTGGCAACTGCTCACAACCTCGGCGTACCGGTCTTCAGCACCTTGCAGTTGTTTGCGCCGGCGATACGGGTTGACACGTTCAAGCACCAATTGCTCGCACTGTTGAAAGCAGGGAAGGTTGCCCAGAAGCTGACGATCTTCACGATGGGCAAGTCGTATGAGAAAGACGACGATTGTGCCGGGCTCTATCGCAAATCCTTGCTGTATCTGATTTTCAACGCGTTGGAAGACCAGCGCGGTACGCCGATTCTCGGGCTCGAGGAGAGCCTGCGGGCCGATTCGGACCTGAAGCAACTGTTCGGCCTGGACGGCAAGAAGAATGGCCCGGGTGAAGTGGTTTGGTCGGTGTCGGCGAGTGATTCCGGACGCTCGGCCAGTCGCTCTACCAGCCATGGCGGATTCGATGACGATCCGCCGACCCTCAATAGCGCGGCACGGCGGCTTCTTGGTCTTCAGGACGCTGGCCGGATTTACGAGTACCCGATACAACGAGCGATCGCAGGCACCAGAGCCTGGACGGAAGAGGTCGATTGGCCGCAAGAGGTCGAGCAGTTGCGCAGGGCGCTCGTGGATATGCCTGGGCGCAACTATCTGCCGCCTCAGCTCCCGGCCCCGTCGCCCTATGTGGACCACACTGCTCGCCCGGTCAGTGGCAGGCGCCTGGCGTTGTGTGTCGGTATCAATGAGTATCCAGATCCTCAACATCGACTTGGCGGCTGTGTTGCCGATGCGCAAATGTGGGCGCGCGCTTTGAGCCGCCTGGGCTTTGCAACCACGCTGTTACTCGATGGACAAGCGACCCGTTCGGCGCTGGATCGTAGCCTCCGTGAGTTGATTGGCGGCTCCCGCCCAGGTGATGTCATTGTCTTTCAGTACGCGGGCCATGGAACCTATGTTGCCGATCTCAATGGCGATGAAGCGGACAACCGCGATGAGGCGCTCTGTCCAGTGGATTTCGCCGACGGTGCACTCTTTATTGATGACGACATTGCCGAAGTGTTCGCCCAGCTTCCCGGCGGGGTCAACCTGACCTGTTTCATGGACTGCTGCCACTCGGGTACCAATACGCGCTTTGCAGTAGGCGGGACGGACGGTCGACCACTGAATGCCAGCAATGCGCGCCGGCGCTTCGTACCGCCCACCGATGCCATCAATCGCGCTCATGTTAGCTTTCGCAATGCTCTCGGTGGTGCTTCCCGTAGCGCTGGCAGCGGCGGACCCGCGCTCATGCGCTGCATCAAGTTTGCCGCCTGCCAGGACCACGAAGTGGCTTGGGAAAGCGACGGCCATGGTGAGTTCACCTTACGCGCCACGCGGATACTGGAAGCTGGCATCGACGGGATGAGCCACGAGCAGTTTGTTCAGCAAGTACTGCGCGACTTTGGCGCGCAACCGCGCCAGCAACCCATGCTCGATTGTACCGACGCCGCGCGCACGGGTGTGCTGCTTCAGGCCTTGCTGAGCGAGGCCGTGCCGTCGGGCCCGAAAAGTACGGCGGAAAATGCCGTGTTGATGCAGACCTTGCTTCAGTTGCAGCAGCTCATTCGGAGCCTGGCCCAGCGCTGACGGTTGTCCTGGCCGAACAGAAGCAACACCGGTGGGGAGGTTCATGCCACGATGGGAGAACTGGGTGAAGGGCTGAGTTTTCGCCTGAGCGAAAGATTCGACTGGAAACCCGGCGTGCCTTATCAACGCCAGCCGGGCGATCCGTTGTATCGGCCATTGCGCATTTATACGGTGGACCCATCGGTGCCGCGCCTGGAGGGGGCCATCGCGACCGTGAATGTGCCGTACGAACCGTTGAACGCCGGGCCACAAGGGCATCTACTGTGCGTTGACAACCGCAACACTCAGTTGGGCCTGGAGTATCGCCGCGCCGATCTGGATGAACCGAATGTACTGATTGCCAATGGCTACGACCCTTCGCCGTCCGACCCACGCTTTCATCAACAGATGGTCTATGCCGTCAGCCGCAATGTCTACGAAGCGTTTAAAAACGCCTTGGGCAGGGACCTTTCCTGGGGATTCGGCGATGTAGACAAGCCCGCGCTGCTTGCCTTGCATCCGCATTACGCAGAAGGCAGCAACGCGTACTACGTCAGGACAGGGCAGGGTGGCGAGATCCGTTTTGGTTACTTCAAGGCCAGCGAGAAGCCAACCGACAGGACGATGCCGGGCGGCTTTGTTTTTACCTGCCTGTCCCACGATGTTATCGCCCACGAGACCAGCCATGCGCTGCTCGATGGCCTGCGCCCACACTACAGCGAACCCTCGGGGCCGGATGTGCTGGCCTTCCATGAAGCGTTTTCCGATCTGGTCGCGATATTCCAGCATTTCAGCTATCGAGAAGTGCTGATCCACTCCATCCGGCGCTGCAAAGGGGACTTGTTGCAGGTGAGCCTGCTCTGCCAGCTTGCCCAGCAGTTTGGCCATACCACCGGCAAGAACGGCCCCCTGCGCAGTGCAATCGAACATAATGTCGAAAGCCCCACTCAGTACGACCCCTCGCTGGAAGCACACCAACTGGGTTCGGTATTGGTCAATGCAATATTCGAAGCCTTTGCACGGATCTTCGAACGCAAGACCGCGCGTTACATCCGCCTTGCCACCAACGGCTGCGGCATATTGCCCGCGGGCGAGCTGCCCCATGATCTGTTGGTACTGTTGGCTGACAAGGCCAGCCAACTGGCCAACCAGTTTCTCACTATCTGCATCCGCGCAATCGACTACTGTCCGTCGACCTCGGTCAACTTCGGTGATTACCTACGGGCGCTTATCACCGCCGACTTTGATGTCGTGCCGGATGATCGCTGGGACTACCGCGGCGCGATCATCGACAGTTTCAGACGGCGCAACATCTACCCGCGAGAAACCGGGAGCCTGTCGGAGGATGCGTTGTTGTGGTGCACACCGCGTATCTATCTGCCTCCGGTTGCGGGCCTGGACTTCGCCTCGTTGCGCTTTCGCGGGGATCCGGCGCATGCCGCCAGCCCGGAGGAACTGCGCCGGCAAGCGCGTGATCTGGGTCGCTACATCAGTCGGCCCGAGCACTTGAACGAGTTCGGTCTGGTTGCCGGCGACGACCCCCGGCTACAAGGTGATTGCGTGAGCCTTCCGTGCATCGAATCGATCCGCACCTGCCGCCGTGCAGGTCCTGACCGTACCGTGGTCTTTGACCTGGTAGCAGAAATCACCCAGGTGCGGCATGTTCAGGCCAGCGAGCGGGGGCCGGCGTTTTCTTACGCGGGTGGCGCTACCGTACTGCTGGGACCAAACGGGGACATACGTTACGTGGTGCTCAAGAGTGTGGCAGGGGCCCGGCGCCTGGAGCGCCGTCGGGCGTTTTTGTTGAGTATGCAAGGTAGCAAGTACTGGAAGGTCGAAAACGGGCGCTTCTTGCAGTTAAGTGATGTCTTCAAGCTGGCGCATGGTGCTTAGCGTCTGGGCCTACGAGCTCAGGGTCACTGCTGGAGAACTATCATGGCTATCGAAACGAACAGACCGCTGCGCTCGAAAAAAGCACAACTGTCGGTCTGGGGGCAGGTCCAGAGTTTTGTTGCATTTCTCAGCGCAATCATTGGCGTGGCCGCGGCTGTTCAGGCGCTGGGTTCGAAGGATGCTGCCGACGAATCTGCCCGAAGCGCGGTGCAAGCCAAGCTGGATCTGGAAACGCAGGCCAATGCGCGCGCCGAGAGGGAAACCAAGGCAAGGCTTGATGCCATTGCCTATGAGGCCGTGGTTAAAGTGCTCGAACTGGACCGAGCCACTCTGCCTTCAACACTTGCTGAAAAACGTGAACGGGCAGTGTTTGCACTTGTTGTGGTCACCGCCAGTGACCAGATGAAACAAGCGTTGCTTGACGTTCTCGGCTCGGGTGGAGCGGTCAGTGCAAGCGTTAAGGCTGATGCGCAGCAGACCGCGGAAGTGTTGAAGTACGTAGGAAGCCTTGCCCGCGATAACAACGAAGTGTACGCCGAGACTGAAGCGCAAACAGCCGCCCCAGGTACGGCTGTCGATGCAGAAACCGGGCAGTTGTTGAAGAAGTATCGGATCGTCATTTTCAGCTGCCAGAGCACTACCAATCGGCAGATGGAGGAAGCACAGGCTAGCGCAGCCAGAACATTGGTCAATGAGCTTGAGTCCAGCGCCGAAATCAGGCCATTGGAAATAAAGTGGAGCACCAAGGTTGTACCTGAAGCGCTCAACGCCGCGCCTGGCTACAGCATCCGGACCAATCAGATCCGCTTTAACCCCTCAGATGCAGAAGATGCTCCCAGCCTGGCCCTCAAAACAATCCTGGAGTCCATGCCAACGGCTAAAGCACTTGGCGTTTCGTTCGAGCGCAGGGCGGTCTCCCAGCGCACGCCCAGCTACCTGAGTGTATTTCTCTGCGGTGTACCGTCTGGCGGGGCTACGACTCAGGCCGCAGTCGATTAATCGCCGCTACGATTCGATCGTGACAGGGCAAGGGAGGCGGGTGAGTGAGGTAGAGAAGGGACTCTTTGCATTGCCCCATATATAACTCAACTAAATAGTCATTTAGTTGAGTTATATAAAATGCTTATAAAAGAGCAGGGCAGTACAGTACTGCCGCGCTCAGGAAGGGTCAACCGCTGCCTGTGGAAACTCTTCACACAGCGTCGTATTCAACCAGTCGATAAACCACGCTACATCGTCTGAAATGGCTTGCTGGGGCGTCAGCACTTCGTAAGTTTCCAGCGCCACTGACGCATCGCTGCAGCGCACCAGCACACCTTCGGCCAATTCACGGCTGACCAGCACATCCGTCGCCAGAGCGATGCCATGCCCATACTGTGCAAGGTTCAAGGCAATGTCATTGCTCATGTGCGAGGCATCCGCCTTAACCCTGAGCGCAACGTTCATTGCGGCAAACCAGCTGTTCCACCAGGTACCGTCATCGACATGGATCAACGCACAGGCTGCCAGATCCGTGGCCGCCAGTGCATTGCGTTGCAACGTCGCCAGATAAGCCGGCGAGCACACCGGGAACACCTTGGGCCGAATCATCCTTGTATGTACTCCGCAATGTTCGCCCGGCAGTCCAAAGGCGATACCCAGGTCAGCCTGTCTGGCATCCACGGCCTTGAAAGAAGCATTGGGTTCGATGGCCAGCTTCAGGTCGGGCCGCAGGCTGCGTAAACAGTCGATATGTGGCGTTAGCCAACGCGAGGCGAATGCCGGTACACAGAGGATGCGCAGCCAGCGTTCTTCCTTGCGGCTGGCCACTTGCGAGCCGGCATCGGCGATGATTCGCAGCGCCCGCGAAACCGCCTGGTAATACTGCAACCCCGGTGATGTAAGGGTGACCCCACGCGGGGTGCGATTGAACAGCTGCACGCCGAGCCAGTCTTCAAGGTTCTTCACATGCCGGCCAATCGCCGGTTGGGTCACATGCAGGGCCTGGGAGGCCGCGACATAACTGCCCAAACGTGCTGCCGCTTCGAAGGCGCGAATGGCATTTAGCGGAGGAAGCCGATCGGTAGACATAGGGCACACAGCTGTTAGTTTTATTAATATCGACCCGGACTTTATGTTGCTTTTCGAATTCCGGCAAGTTGATATCTTCGACATCGACGTATTGAAATTCATTGAAATGTCGAGGAAAACCGATGTTGCCCACAACAATAACAAAGCACGCGTTACAGACTTTTTCCCTTCGTTTATTGGCGGTTGCCACACTAGGGTTTGCCCATGCCGGCGTGAGCCTGGCGGCCGACCAGGTCGCGGAATGTGGCGTTACCGGCCTCAAGGTTTGCCCACAACCGTTCGACAAGACGCTCCCGGATCCCCACGCCATGCTGACCTGGGACCAGGACAGCCGGGTGGTGGGCTTTCGCAATACCTATCGGCTGTACGAGGGCGACGTTTTCAGCACCAAAGACGCCAAACCTTATCCCTTGCCGCAATCGGGTCAGGCACTGCCTGACATTCGCTATTCAATGAACGGCACTACGTACAGCATCGACAACTACCTGGCCAATCAGAGCGTGACCGGCTTGCTGATTCTCAAGGACGGCAAGATCGCTTATGAGTATTACGGCAAAGGCAATACCACCAACACCCTGTGGACTTCGCGTTCAGTGGCCAAATCGGTGGTCAGCGTCCTGGTGGGTGTGGCTATAAAGGAGGGCAAGATCAAATCGGTGGATGACAACATTACCGTGTACATCCCCGAACTCAAGGGCACGGCCTGGGCAGATGTAACCCTGCATCAACTGATGCAGCACACCTCAGGCGTGGTCTGGGATGAAAACTACGCATCGCCGGACTCTGATTTCTCCCACATGACCCAGTGCGAGGCCAAACCGGCGCCTTATGATTGCGTCCTTAACCTGGTCAAATCGGTCAAACGCAAGCCCGGGGTCAAGCCTGGCGAAGTCTGGTCCTATAACACCGGCGGTGCCTGGCTGGTGGGTCGTGTCCTGGAAAACGCCACTGGCATGACCATCGCCAACTACCTGGAAAGCCGCATCTGGAGCCGCTATGGCATGCAGCAGGACGGTGTCTGGCACGCACTGGTCAAAGACAAAGTGGACATGGGTGGCCACGGATTCAACGCCTCGCTGCGTGACTGGGGCCGTTTTGGTCAGTTTGTTCTCAGCGGCGGACAATTGCCATCGGGCGAGAAAATCCTGCCGGACGACTGGATTGCACGCTCGACGCACTGGACAACCGCCAAAGGCTCGGTCACGTCGTCGGCACCCAATGGCCAATATGGCTACCAATGGTGGTTCTCGGCGCCGGCGCCAGACGCAAACGCCGCACCAATCAAAACCGCGAACAGCGACCAGACATTCTGGGCGCTGGGCATCTTCGGTCAGTCCATTGCAATCAACCCGGCGGAGAAACTGGTGATGGTTCAGTGGTCGACGTGGAAGAATGCCGAGACGCCAAGCTCGCTGTACGACGAGCAGGCGTTGTTTGTGAATGCGGTGAGTGAGGCGTTGGACGCGCAGCAGTGAGAACCTAGTTTCCAGGCTGGCCATCTGTGAGGTGCTGCAGATGGCCAGCGCTGGTTGTGCAGGGTTGAAATCTGGTGTGTCTTGGGTCTGGGGGCTCCATAGAGCACTACGCATAATGTATATTATGTTAAATGAAGTGCTATGTTAAAAATGTTCATGCGCTTCGTAAGGCACTGATTCGACAAATCCGGTTCTGGCATCCACCCTCTCAACGGGCCATGTGCTCCATGTTCATGGCGAGTCATTTCATGAGGTGGCGGCCGATGACACTGATTCAGGTCAGCGTGTACCGTTCTACACCTATGCGAAACCGCAGATTGATCCGCGTACCCGTGACCAGTACCTGCGATTGCTCCAGCCAAACCCCACCTGATGTGTCACCCAATACATCCCGCGTGCTCGTCAAACCTCAACTTCCCTGGCTAACATCGAGGTTGCATTTGCAAATGTTGCCGACGTCGTTGAACGGCGTTTTGAGAGCCACATCCTCAATGTTCCGCCGGACCGTATTCGTTACCGCAGCCTGATAGATACGCAACTCCAGATCACATGACCTGGAACGGGCCACGGACGAACTCCGACGAGTCTGTGGCTTCGACGATGCCACGCTGTTACGCAAGTCGTTGTCTAGCCGAGTCAGTCAACCGCCACAATGCCCAGCGCGCCTCGGCAGCCTGGTGCCGGCTTGACAGTTAGGGGGCTTCGCCGTGACCAAGCCAGCCGATCAAGAACACGGTTCACCCTCCTCCTCTTTTCCAGCCTATGTTCGAGGGTCCGGCTCAGGTTGCGATTCGAACTCGTACCAATGACCAGCCTCGATACCTCGATACCCGGCTGCCGGTGCGGATTCATGTCCGTTTAGTGTGACGTCTGAGTAGTAGGCCATCGTCCCGTAAGCGTGCGAACGGGATGAGCTTAAAGCAATTGACCCGACACACGCGCCTTCTTAAGGTATCCCCAATCGCTGGTTCATCTACCGAGCGTGCAAGCTCATCTTTAATAGTTCCAAGGTAGGAATAGCAAAGGACACCAACCAAATGGGTGCACAAAGGCCTGTCTTTAAATAACTGTAAAACCGAAAATCCACTGCTAGCAAAGGAATAGGCATGAACACTTCGCCCTTAGAAGTCTCGAAAGCATTGAGCGAGGCACTATCAAGCTACGAACACAAGGTGATAGCACTTTCAGGGAAATGGGGGGCAGGCAAAACCTTTCTATGGCGCAGCATTAAAAATGACTATGTTGACTCACTAGATATCTCAGCATTTGGCGCAAAAAACATAGATGACATCAAGCGAAAACTTTTGCAAGAATGCATGAGAAATGGCAGTCGCGGTAAAATCAATTTCCCCGAGGCCATTGCATCAGCACTTGGCGAAATTTCGAAAAAATTCATCGGACTGAACGTCAGCGATGCGGCGCTTATTGCCTTACCTAAACTTGTAAAAGACAAAATCATAGTCATTGATGATATAGAGCGAAAAAATACAAGCCTTGAAATTGATTCAATTCTTGGCTTTATCAATGAGTACACGGAGCAATACGGCTGTAGATTTTTGCTTATTTTGAATACAGACAAAATACAGGACAAGAAAATATGGTACGACCTTCATGAAAAGGTTATAGACAAGGAGGTCGTCTTCAATCCGTCTCCTGAAGATTGCTTCAAGACCGCAGCTGCAGGCTTTGATGCTCCATTCATGAGGGCGGCGAAGGATTTTTTCTGCCAACAGAAAATACAGAACATTCGAATTATCAGGAAAACGCTGACCGCCATTAGCCAGATATTTTCCAAGCAATCTGATTTACCTGAAAAGGCCTACGAGCTTTATGTGCCGACACTGGCATTTATAGGGGTCTGTCATTTCCGTGGCTTTAGTCACGAAATAACACTCGACTATATCGCCAACCAAACCTTCAGCACGGAAAATATAAATCAAGGAGACAACAAGGAATGGAATACCATAATCAGCAAACTCCCCGTACGGAGAGATAAATTAACCGAGGCGACTCTCGACTTCTTTAGGTTCGGCCTGGTAGCGCATGAAGATATTCAATCTGTCCTTGAACCTCTAAAGGCAAATATGAAAAGGATAGATTTTCGCATTAATTTCGAAAACTTCATGGTGGATCTAGATTGGGATCCCGACCTGCCTGACGCGGCGGTATTAGAATACATAGAAAATCTGAAATCAAACGTTTACGAACTGGAGCCCGACCAGCTTTCAAGAATCCATGCTGTGCTTTGTCAGTACGAGCTTTCTGATGCTGCTGAGCAGCTAGTATCGGCTTGGTTAAGATCCGCCGATGAAGATCCGAAAGTCTACAGCCGACTGGAATACTTTAGAGTCGAAGGAGCACCTAAGCGATTACAGGAGTTTAAGGCGGCTTTACCGCCGCCGCCAGAAAAAGCCGCAACCCTCCTGGAAGTTATCGAAAGCGTACTATCCAGCGACGACATGACACAAAAAATGGCAAACGCTCTATTGAGGGCGAGTCAATCCGATTACGAGCAGCTATTGCGATCATTATCGAAAAAGAATTTAAAGGGCGTGGTAGAGCTTCACTTTCGTCTAGGCAGTAAAAAGGATGAACCCCATTGGCTCTCCGCAGTAGCTAGCTTTATAGCAGCATGCAAGAGTATATTCCAGAACAGTCCCGACTCGAGGCTCGGGAAGATCTTGCATAGAGAAATTCACTCCCGCAACATATAACAGTTCCGCCCTTTTAAAACGCGGAGCTTGAGTTGTTCGAATTCGTCACTCCGCCCCCCATGAGGCCATCTGGGTTAAATCCCTGGAGGCCTCATGTTCACGATCAGTGCATGTAATAGCCCAATCAGCGTACCTGCGTATCTTCACGAACAGCACGTACCTGTGCCGATGCATAATATCGATGAGGCCATCTTGGCCTGCCACTTTGAGGCGATTTTGGCATTACTGGACGGCGCGGAGAATCCGTTTCCGGAACGATTGCAGTTGCGCAATGGCTGGTTGAGCCCCGATATGTGACTCAATCCCGTGCATCAGAACGTTACTCGATATCGATGACAACCTTACCCACGGCCTTACCAGAACCCTGCAAAACCTGTGCAGCTTGGGCTTGCGCTAGCCCAAAACGGTGAGGATCCATCAGTGGTTTGAGCTTGCCTTCTTCTGCGAGCCGCGTCGCATGACGCAGGAGTTGACCATGATGCGCACGCCCTTCCCCGCTGAGCATTGGCAAAAGAACGAATATGCCTGACAGCGTCACGCAGCGCAGTGAGCCAGGGGCCAGATTGTGGCAGGCGAAAGCAAAACAACTGGCGACATGGCCATAGGGTTTGGCAGCAACAAGGGAGTCGTCCAGGCTCTGTCCGCCAACGGTGTCATAAACGATGTCGAACCCTTTGCCTTCAGTGAAGTCCGCAACGTATTCGCCGACGGTTTTGACGTTGTAATCAATAGGCGTAGCACCAAAAGATGCCACGATGTCTTGCTTGCCGGCGGACACTGTCGCGTACACGTCAGCACCGTGTGCTGCGGCAATCTGGATTGCCATATGGCCGACTCCGCCAGCGCCGCCTTGCACCAAGACACGCTGGCCGGCTTGGACAGCGGCTCGATCTACCATGCCTTCCCAGGCGGTCAAAAATACCAGAGGAATTGCCGCGGCTTCGCGCATGGTGAGATTCTTCGGTTTCAATGCCAGAAGTGCAGTGTCGACCGCGGCATATTCGGCCAGCGAGCCCTGCAGCCCCCGAACACCTCCGGTTAGTCCGTAAACCTCATCCCCCACGTTGAAGGCCGTCACTTCAGGCCCGGTTTCAACAACAACGCCTGCAAGGTCGGTACCGAGAATCGCGGGCAGCTCCGGCATGGCGTACGGTGCAAGTCCCTGACGAATCATATTGTCGATTGGGTTAACACCGCTGGCTACAATCCGCACGAGTACTTCACCTGCCCGTGGAGAGGGGCGTTCTACCGTTTTCTCCACCAATGTCCCGGTAGCGTAGTCGTCTAGCACCAAGGCTCGCATCGTGTACTGGCTGCTCATTCTGGTCTCCTTTGAGGTTGTTTACAGTGTGCAATCTAGGGATTAGGGTGAGCTTGAGCCTTTAGGTATCATCTGTCGATTAGGCACTTTTTTGAAACGTAGGCACCCAATGGTAACCATGACTGAACCCACTGTTCGCGATCCAGGAACTCCCCTGGTGGTCTGTGAACAATGCCCACCTCGCAGGATTCACGCTCTCTTGGCCCCCAAATGGTCGTCCATGGTGATTTATGTGCTGAGTTTCGGCTCGATGCGAACAGGCCAGCTTCAGCGTTCGATGCCGGGAATTTCAAAGAAGATGCTTACCCAGACGCTGCGCGAGCTGGAGAGTGATGGTTTGATCGCGCGCAAGGTGCACCAGGTGGTGCCACCCATGGTCGAGTACTCACTAACCGAGGTGGGGCAGAGATTTGTAGAGCCGCTGATGGCGCACTATGAGTGGGCGGAAGACAACGCGGAGCTTCTGGATGAGATTGAGACCAATCGGGCGGCTGCGGGCGGCAATTTAGAGGTCAGCTAAAGCCCCACACCCTCACTGGCGCAGAATAAACTCAGCCTACTGCTCAAGCGCCTGCGAACTCAGCCCCGGAAAAGCCGGTATCGGTACTTCCTCCCACCGACAACTGCCGCCCTGGCTGGTTGGCGGTCGGGCTTTCCAGGGCGTCCATCGACATGGACGGCCCAACCACCTTTACCATCCGACCGTGTCGAATAAACCTTGCATTATTTATTCAATATCTCGCCACCGATACAACCTCTAGCTTAACTCAGAGAAATTATTTGACATACTGCGCGCCTACCATTTTATCCTTGAAGTAATCAATAAATACTCGCAATTTTTCAGGCATGTGCTTTGCCTGAGGATAATAAAGATAAAAGGGATCTGTTATTGGAGACCACTCCTCAGCATCCCCACCCAAACTTAAGTGTTCAAACTGAAGCAGGCTCAGGCGGTCGGTGGCGGTGTAGCTGAAGTACGCAAGTAAGAACTCACCGCCGAAGACGGCGGTGAGTATTCATGACGGGGTTGTCTGTCACTCGGTCAACGAGGAGCTTTGTTGCATCTGCCGTCTACCGTTTAAGAGGAACAGCATCGAGACAGCAGCAACCAACACACCTGGGGTTGTAGCCATCAGCACCGTGGCTGCGCCGCTGCCAGCTGCCAACATTTGTCCGGCGAGCAGAGGGCCGCTCATTGATCCTAATCGGCCTACCGATACGGCAGCGCCTACGCCGGTGCCTCGTATAGCAGTCGGATAGAATCTTGGTACTAGAGCGTAGAGCACCAGCTGCCCACCAATCGAGAAGAAGCCAGCGGTGAAACCAGCTATCACCATGGCAGTCAGATGGTTTGACAGGCCAAGCCCGCCGAGCGCGACAAGAATGCCGCAATACATCAGTACAACCAACTGCGCCACGTTCCAACGATCCAGCAGCCTGCCCAGGATCAGCGCACCAAGCGCACCGCCTACGTTCAGCACAATCTGCACAGTCGTGGCTTCAATTCGGCTGAACCCGAGCCCCCGCAACAGCGTGGGAAGCCAGTTTTGCAGAATGAACAACACCATAAGGGTAAAGAAGAATCCAACCCACAGGAGGATTGTGGATCTCGCCGTATCATGCTGGAAGAGACCACGCCAATCGGCACGTCCTTGAGCTGTGCCAGCAGATTTTTGCGCTCGGAATGCGGGCGACTCCGGCAGCCACCAGTAGAGCAACGGTACAATGAGCAACGGGCCGACACCGCCCACATAAAACACCGTTTTCCAAGTTTCCTCGGTGCCTGTCAGGCCGATCGCTGCAGCCAAAGCGCCACCCAAAGGCATGCCGCAGTACATCATGCTGACTGCAGTGCCATGGAAACTTTGCTCTACTGTTTCAGCACACAGAGCGATCAGGTTGGGCATGGCAGCCCCCAACCCTAGACCGGTCAGGAATCGCGCTGCAAGCAGGCTTTCATAGTTCCAAGCGACGGTGGTGGCCAGTGAGAAAACGCCGAACATGGTGACGGCAGCAATCAGAACACTCTTACGGCCTACTTTATCAGCAAGCCACCCTCCGACCAGAGCACCAGGCAGAAGCCCCATGATGCTTGCGCTGAACACTAAACCCAGCGCGCTTGATGACAGAGAGAAATGGGCAGCCAGGGATGGGCCGACGATACCAGCAGATTGAATGTCCATACCTTCGAGCAGAGCGACTATGAAACATAGTCCTATGGTCAAAGTGGAGGAGCGCGCAGCGATTGTCGTCGTGCTCATGGTGTCACCTTTTGTTTGTATTGTTGGTGGTTGTTGGTATTAAAAACGAGGCAGATCTGGGTGAGGCATTTGTCCTTCGTGGATATGCATTCCCCCGAGTTCAGCACACCGATGCAGGGTCGGTATCGCCTTGCCAGGATTGAGAATCGAGTGGGGATCAAAGAGCCGTCGGATCTGTGCGAAGACATCGAGCTCGTCCGCTCCGAACTGCCAACACATGCCGTGCAGCTTTTCAGTTCCGATGCCATGCTCCCCACTGATTGAACCTCCGGCCTCAAGTGCAAGCGCCATGATCCCATCAGCCAATTCCATCGCCCGCTCCTCTTCGCCTTCGTTACGGCTGTCGTAGCGAAGTACGGAATGAAGGTTCCCATCGCCAGCATGGAAGCTCTGCACGACTTCAATCGAGGCTTCAGCGGCCATCTCGTTGATACGATCAAGGACTTCACCCAGCAGCCGACGTGGAACCACGCAATCAGCCACGTAGACATCGCGAGCAGTTCTCAGAAGAGCCGGCAAAATGTTCTTTCGCGCCGCCCACAACTCAAGCCGCTCATGCTGGTCATCCGCTTGTCGCAGTTCAAGCAGTGCATGCTGCTTGAAGATCGCCTGGATCTGCTCAGTCCAGGATTCAATCTCCGCAGGTTGGCCATCTAGCTCACACAGCAGTGCGCCGCCCGCGTCTATACGAAGTCGCAATGCAGGAGAATAACTATCAGCCGCTATTAGCGAAGCGTTATCCATGACCTCCAGACCAGCAGGCACAATCCCAGCAGCTATAATGGAGGTCACCGCGTCGCAGGTATCTCGTGGTGTTGAGAAAAATGCCAGCAGGACGCGTACTTTCGAAGGCAGAGGAAGCAGTCGGAGGCGAGCTTCCGTAATCAACCCAAGGAGCCCTTCCGAGCCCGTTATTAACGAAAGGAAATCGAATCCTGGCGTATCCAGCGAGGCCCCGCCCAGCTCAAGAATTTCACCTGAGCCATTGACCATCCGTGCACCAAAAACGTTGTTCACGGTTAGTCCATATTTGACACAGTGAACCCCTCCAGCATTCTCCGCCACGTTCCCACCGATCGTGCACGCACTCTGACTGGATGGATCAGGTGCGAAAAACAGTCCGTAAGATTGTGCCTGTTCGGAAACCGTGACGTTACGTACTCCAGGCCCAACCAGCGCTTGCCCTGCCTCCGGCAATACCGAAAAAGACCGGAGGCGGTTGAGACCAAGCACCACGCTTCCGGTAACAGGGGTTGCCCCTCCAGAGAGGCTGGTGCCGGCGCCACGCGGCGTCACCGCTATGCGATGCTGTGCGCAGTAGCGAAGTACCTTGCAGACCTCTTCCTCATCCGCAGGGAGAACGACGGCCATAGGTCGCTCACACAGATGAAACAGCGCATCGCACTCGTACGGTACCAAGGCTGCCGAGTCATCTATCACCCATCGATCACCGACAATTGCTCTGAATGCGGTGATAGCGGAATTCCTTACAACTTCAGCATGCTCATGCATGAGCGACTTCCTCGTCCGGCAAGCGCTGTGCAATCAATTCCAGCCAGTGGCCAACATCGAGGGGACTGGATTTTTGAAGATGCATGATGCACCCCACGTTCGCGGAGACAACTCGTGAAGGCTTGCCTTGTACGAGGTGCTTGAGCTTGCGCGAGAGGAGCTCTTCACTGCGGTCGGGCTGCAGAAGCGAATAGGCTCCCGCTGAGCCGCAGCACATGTGCTCCTCTTTGACCGGTGTAAGCGTGTAACCGGCTCGCCGAAGAATCGTTTCCACCTGCACTTTGGCCCGCAGACTATTCCGCAAACTGCAAGGCACGTGAAACGCCAACCGTTCTTCACCTTCTGCCAAGGGTGTCAGGAACAGTGGATTCTTGTCCCACAAGGCGTTGATGAACTCTCCAGGATCACACACTAATGAGCCAACCTGAGCCGCTTTCAACGCGTAATCCGAGTCATCACGTAACAAATACCCATAGTCTTTGAGTTGTGCACCACACCCCGTCGAAGATGACAGGATCGCTTCGGCGCCACGCTCGATGTACGGCCACCACGCGTCAATGTTGCGCCGCATGGCAGCTCTCGCAGCTTCCGGAGCATCCAAGTGTTGATTCAGTGCTCCGCAGCAGCCGCCGCCCGAGGACTTGACCAGAGACACTCCGAATCGATCAAGCAGCGACGACAATGCGGCGTCATGTCCAGGCGTAAACACCGGCTGCACGCAACCGGAAAGGCTCAGAACTTTTCGGGCGTGCTTTGGCTCAACCCACTGTGCAGGGAGCGGGCGGCCTGGCACTTTGGAGCGCAAGCTACCTGGTAAGAAGGGCTTCAAAGACCAGCCGACACGCGCGAGCGTGTTTAGCGCCGGGCGCGATGTCAGCAGTGTCCTGATAGCCACACGACTGATGCGCTGCCACAAAGGTCGAGGCCGCTGCTCGTTGATCACCTGCTGCCCAAGGTCAATCAGATGGCCGTACTGCACGCCTGACGGGCAGGCAGTTTCGCAAGCTCTGCAGTTGAGGCAGTTGTCCAGATGCGCTCGGGTCTTCGCTGTAGATAGGCCTCCTTGCAGCGTCTCACGGATGAGATATATCCTGCCTCTCGGACTATCAAGCTCGTTCTCAAGTACCTCATAAGTAGGGCAGACAGAGGAGCACAATCCACAATGTACGCAGCTCTCGACCAAAGCGGCGGCTTCAATGGCAGCATCGCTCGCGATCAAATTCTGATGGAGTTCTACACGCATGGAGCACTCTCCTTCACTGCAGGTTGCAGAGCTGAACGATCGAAGATCCGATACGGATCAAAAATGTCAGCTAAGCCATGGCTCAGACCTGTCATTCCTTCAGATAGAGCGTGGAAGTCGCAACCTACTTGCGGCATCCAAGGAGCAGCATGTCCTCCATGACTACGCGCCCACTCATGAAGCTCGTGATTACCGCTCGGCATCCAGACCCAGCGCAGTCCACCCGCCCAGTCAATTGCTCCTGTAGGCACATGCAACGGTGCGTCTGGCCTGACACTCACTCTCCAAAGCGTTTTTCCAGGCTTGGGGAGGAAGAAGGCATGCTCTTGGTGAACAACACCACGCCACAACGCACGTCCATCGGCTACCTCGGCATAGTCACCGTCAAGGCTCGCTAAGGCGTGCTGAACGCTGTAACGGGTACCGCTGTATCGAAGGAAAAGACGTTCATCCACATAAGCCGAACCAGAGAGCAGGCCCGGCCCCTGCCCGCCCGCCAGCATCAAGGACAGTGCCTCATCCGCCGAACACTTGATGGACACCGTCGCCTCAGCCTCAGGACGGGGCATTACCCGCAGCGTTACCTCAAGCAAAGCGCCAAGCATGCCCCGGCTACCACCGGCTAAACGCGCCACGTCGAACCCGGCCACGTTTTTAACCACACGTCCACCGAAGCGCAGATCTCTGCCCTGGCCATCGACCAGTCGAATCCCGATGAGATGGTCGCGCAGTGCACCTGCATACGGCCTGCGCGAGCCCGACCAACCCAATGCAACTGCACCACCTACGGTATTGTTCTGCCCCAGAACTGGCTCGAAGCCGAGCATCTGGCCGTGGCTGGCCAATTCCTGCTCGAGCTGGATAAGAGGAGTGCCGCAACGAACGGTAACGACCAAATCGCTGGGGTCGTATTCAACGATGCCAGCATGGTCTTTAAAGGAGATCAGGGAAACGTTCGGGGACACCCGGCTATGAGTTCCAGCTCCTTGGATATGGAGTTGGGCATGAGCGGCGCGCGCCTGAGCGAAGCGCTCACGCAGCCAGACAACGGCATCGCTACCATTTGGTACGCGATGGATATCTCCGGAGGACTGTAAAGCGAAGGCTGTCATCAAAGGCAATCTCGAAATTTTTATTGTGTTTCGCTTGGCTGAACGCCGTGCATGCCCAAACGTTAATGAACGCGAGCCGGAAGGTCGACTGACTTATTTTCGCAAGCGCATGAGCTCCACCTCATGTGCAAAAAGCGCTTTGACTGGGCGCTCATGCGGATACAATCTAGGTCACCGGCACTAGCCCCGACAACGCCCATAAGAATATGACTGGTACAGATAATAAAGCGCTGCTCGACAGATATTTCAGGTCATCACTGAGCCTAAAACAGCTACGCGTACTGGTAGCACTCGCAGAGCTGGGACAAGTTAGAAAAGTCGCTGACTCAATGAACGTCAGCCAATCAGCTGTCTCCAAGCAGCTAGCTGAAATCCAAGATGGAATAGGTCACCCTGTCGTGCGTCGACAAGGCAACCACCTCGAATTGACTCCCGTGGGCCTTGCCTTGATCAATAGCGCACGAGAAGTTCTATATCACCTGGATCGTGCTCAGCGCGAAATACTTGCTTTAAGCGAGGGTAAAGGTGGGCACATCGTAATTGGCACAGTATCTTCGGTCTGCGCAACGTTGATTCCTACAGCGCTTAGCTATTTAAGTGAATGCGCACCGTCAATTTCAATTCAGGTCGAAGAAAATACTGCAGACAAGCTCATACCTCAGCTTGTGGATCATTCAATAGACATAGCCATCATCCGAATGTGGCAACCGGTGGCTGTAGCAGGCACGTCACAACAGGCGCTGATGAATGAGGCGCTTGTAATCGTCGCAGGCCCTGATCATCCGCTGGCAAGACAAACAAAAGTAGAATGGGAAGAAACAGTTAATCATCCATGGATTGTACCAAACTCCGGCTCACCAGCGCGTGAAGCTCTGGAAGCGATGCTGGCACAACATGGGTTGAGATTACCAGGCGGGGTTGTAGACTCGATTTCGATGACGCTGATTGTATCTTTACTGGAGTACAGCCGATACATCTGCCTGCTTCCTGAAAATTTTGCCAAGAAACTCCAAAGCAGAAACGAAGCCAAGATCTTACCGCTGGACACCGCAAATCTGCTTTCAGAAGTGCGGGCAGTTTGGTGCACTGCCAATACAAATCCGGCACTTGGGATGCTGATGCGTTGCTTAACTCAAGCATCACGCTGACAGGAATGGCATGAGGGGAGCTCACTCCCCTCCAGAGGCTCACTCACCAAAGAGCAATCTGGTATCCAAGAATCATGCGGTTCTCGTCTAGGTCTGTGGTCAAGCCATTGCCAGAGCGGAACGACACGTTCCTCCAGCGCAGGCTCAAGCCCTTCAGCGGCGCAGACTGAATGACGTAAGCGATGTCCATGTCGCGTTCCCACTCATGGCCATCAGTAGCGCCACCCGCTTCGATACTGCGCCCTTGCACGTAACGTGTCATGAATGACAGTCCTGGGATACCCATTGCAGCAAAGTTGTACGTATACCGCAGTTGCCAAGCCTTGGTGTTCTGTTTGGCGAATGTGTTGTGAGTTACAAGGTTAACCGAGTAGGGATCTGCGCCCGATAGGAACGGAAAATTTCCATCACCCGACAACTTTTGCCAGCCTGCACTGAAACCATGACCTTTGGTATCCAACGTGACCATGCCGTTGAGGAAGTCGTTATCGATGATCCCACCAACCCTTCTACCTTCATCATCGCTATGAAAATAACGTAAATCGGTCAAAATTTTCACACCAGGAGAAACTTTAGCAGTATGAGTCAGCCCTAGGAAATTCTGTAAGTAGGCTTCCTCGAGATGACCATAGTAGTAATTCAAGGCCAAATCCTTGTTGAAACTGTAAGATCCGCCAGCAAAGTTAAAATCACCCGCGCTCAGCCCGTTATAGACATAAGCCATGTCCTTGTTATCAGTCGAATCGCGAAGATTGACCTTGGTAAGCTGACCGAATGTCAGATTGAGGCTGTCAATATCTTTGGACGTGAACATCGAACCCGTGTAGCGCGTAGCGAGAAGTCTTGTATCGTTGTACATGACGACAGGCAGACTAGGTTGCAATGAGCCTACCGACAACTGCGACTTGCCGAATCTCATCTTGGCAGTAGCTCCAGCTTCGGACCATTCGTTCTCAGATTTGCCATCGTGCCCCAAAACTAAAAGGTTTGTGGTACTACCACGTTGGCCTGCATCAAGCTTTACCCCCATCTGAGCAATGGCGTCCACACCGAAGCCTACAACGCTATCGGTGAAACCGGAGTTGAAGCGCAACGTAAACCCTTGCCCCCAGTCCCGCATAGGTTCAGGACTACCCGAGTTACGAAGATCACGGTTCATGTACATGTTTCGAGCATCGATCACAGCGTGGCTGTCATTGATGAAATCTGCTCTAGCAGCTTCGGAGTAAAGTGAAAATACCCCTAGGCAGATAACTACCTTTGTTGTAGCGCTAAGATTCTTGTTCATTGTTTTTATTATCGAAACTGCCCGCCGCTGGCAGACGGACTTGGCCAAGGAAAGTAGCGTCTGTGTCTTATCAGCCTTTACCAACAAAGCACAGTCAACCCAGCTCCCTCAGGCTACCGAGGCAGTCCAAACGGCGTTAGCCGATTAAAGCAGTCGCTATCCACTTCGAGCGGATTTGTAGCTTATTGTCGAGGAGTTTTGGACGGGAGCTCACCGAAGCGCATGCGGTACTGCTCACTGAAGCGCCCGAGGTGGTTGAATCCCCATGACTCGGCTATTTCTGACACCAGGCGATCGGGCTCACTACACAGCAAGTCATTCCGCACACTGTCCAAGCGCAACCCCTTCACATACTGCATGGGCGATTGCTGCAGCGCTCGCTGGAAGCCTTCGCTTAGCGAGCGGACGCTCACCCCTGCAGCGTGTGCAATATCCACCAGCTTGATATCCTCGCGCAGGTTATCGCGAATGAACCCTTCTGCCCGCTTCACATGCCGAGGACTGAATGGCTGCAGACCAAATCTGTTTCCTTGCTCAGCTTGAAGGGCATGCATCAGCGTGAACAGCGCGCTCTGCTGAAGGAACTCTATGGTGCGAGCATCAGGGGAAGTATCGGGCCCGATCATGTAAGTCATCAACAGGTTGAGGAAGCCGATCCAACGCCTTTGTGCTGTACCGCCGGCTTGCAACATTGCATCAAAACGCAGCGGCTTTTCAGGTAATCCTCCATGGAAATCCACACAGGCCGCCTCAATTATGGCCAGCGGAAACTGCACGTGCAGCCGCCAGCTGTCAGCACTGAAAGCCTTACTGATACGGTCTTCCAGCGAATCAATCATCACGAGCCCGCCGCCACCGGAATACACACCTTTTGGGGTGTGGATGGTTGCATTGCCCTGTAATTGGGTACTCACCAGGAGGAATGAAGTGGGGGCTTGATCAAGATTTACGGGAACGCCAAACCGCAAACTCGCAACCCTCAAATCCCCCACCGAGCGGCGATGCCATTGCATGGCGAGGGGGCCATCGGAGTTGTGCACGGCGAGACGGTTAGCGCTGTAGTTGGCTGCCAAAACATCCGAGGCCAGGCGTGCATCAGATGCTTCGACTTGATCTGGTGTAAGGCTCAATGCGGCTTGTGCGTGCATACGCAACAACGAAACCGCATGGGCAACGCCATTGCTGGAGGCCATGAAGGTCACGGCGTGGCACTCTTGTTGTTATGAATGCTCACCTTGTAAGCAATCAGCTTGGGTGAGTCAACCCCGGCCAACCTGAGCGGTAGTGTCGAGGCCAAGCAGAAGCTCGGCCTCGATAGAGATGTTGATCCAGACAGGCCTGCGTAGCCAGAGCGTTACCCAGCGCTGCGCCTGAAGCGGTGTTGTCGAAAATGCACCATGTGGGTACGTCGGCGCAGGCGTGGTTGATCCAGCTGCAGGCCCGGTTCGCAATCACGGCGGATCAGATCGATACCGCCTTGCGCATTCTCACCATAGGCACCAGCGCCGATCAGCAGTTAACGACCTACGAACGAACACTGGCACGAGGTTTCACCCATGAACGCGCCCTGCGCGACATCGTCGGCGAGCTACTTCAGCACACCTCGCTATCAGTCCGCTGACGGCGTGTTCTTTCGCCACCCCCGCAGGTTCAGGGTGCACAGGCAGAATTGCAGCACCACCAGCGCCCAGGCCTGGGTATGCCATCCCCAGATAACCCACAACACATTGCTGCTGATGAAACAGCAGAAGCCGACCCGGCGTCGCCTGGCTTGACGCGAGCCTGCGCACCAGGCAGCCATCACCGTAAGCAGCATGGCCGGCCATTGCATCAGATCAATCAGCAGCTCCACGACGCCGGTCCTCCCTTCGATGACGTTCATCATCGTATTGGGCGTAGCGGGTTCCCAGTTCGGGAATTACGCTATAGATGTTCATGACCGTCATAAGCCGCTGATTCGAAAACCCGCTCGCGCGATCCGAGCGTTCTATCCCCCGAGCCGCGGGAAAATTGCAATGAATGTTGTACCCGACTCAGCGCTAGAACTAACCGTAATCTCACCCTGGTGAGCTCTTACGATTTCACGAACGATAAACAGCCCCAGCCCGACACTGCGTAGCTCTGCATTGTCATGCCTACCACGGATCATCGGGTCGAACAGATTGCTCAACAGCGCCGCAGGAATCGGTGTCCCGACGTTATGCACGGTAATGCTCACCGTGTCGTCCTCAATACAAGTAGACACGGTGACAGTTGAACCCTCTGCGCCATAGGCGATAGCGTTGGCCACAAGATTGCCCACTAACTGATACAGCCGATCACTGTCTGCGCAGAACTCCCCCAGGCCGCTACGTAGATGGACCAGATCGCTCGTGGGGAATGACAGCCGAATTTCTTCAAGACAGTCAGCAACAACCTCATGGAAGCTAAGCGGCCTGCGCGCCACTGTAATCCCGCGCCCTACCTGGACCAGCGTAAAGTCCAAGAGGTCAGCTACCAGTCGCTGGGCACGCTCGACTGAATGGCTGATATGGCCGAGCATCTGGATAGTCTTGGCGTCCGGATCACGACGCGACAGAATGTCAGCCGCCATTCTTATTGCCGAAAGCGGATTGCGTAAATCGTGGCTGACGATTCCAATCATCTGCTCAGCAAACAGCGCCCGGTTTTCGGCGGCCGCATGGACAGCGCGTAGCTTGCCTTGCGCAATCTCCCGGGAATGCTGGGTCTTCAGGTGAAAGCTCCTGGTTTCCAGGCTCATCACTTGTTGAATGCGCATGCCAAGCAGTGCTCGCTGCGAGTAGCCCATCCTGCGGCAGAACGTCAGGTTCGCACTTTCGATGCAGCCGTTTTCTGCCGTCAAAAGCAACCCTTGATCAGCGTCGCCACTGGGTGGCTCTACTGCGGGATCAAGTTCATTGTAATTTTGCATGACCGTGTGGCCCAAGAAGAGTTTCAAGCATCCTCTGTCTGGAGAATCTACCGTTTTATCAACGAGATCTTCGTGCCTTCGATACTGATCCCCGCCATCAGCCCTTGCTGGTCGAAGACAAAGGCATAGGCATCCTGTTTCAGCGTCGAGGTCGAAAGGTTCTTCGCTGCGCCTTGGTCCACCAGCACCACCGTCGGGCCAACGCCTATCTCCCAGCCTTTGCTGTCCTGAACATACTTCAGGGCGTTATCGGTCATCAAAAACACGGCATACGCATAGGACTGGGCCCCGGCTTGCAAGCCCCAGGAGCCTGTGACCGAGTTGTAATAGCCAGCCACGCTCTTGCCCTTGTACAACACCCCCTCCCCATAGCTGCCACCAAACACCAGTCCGGCCTTGATGACTTTTGGGAAAACCAGCACGGCTTTGGCGCTGCGTGACATGTTCTCGGCCAACGGATAGGCCTTGTAGAGAATCTGCAACGCCTGCTGAGCGTCTTTGTTCAGATCATCTGCAGTGGCGGCACTGGCGGTGTTTTGCAGTCCCACGACAAGCAGCGAAAGGGCCATCAGAGCGATGGCAAGAAAGGGCCTTATTGACTGTTTCATGACGCACTCCGGCACCGGCGTCTGCCGGCTGATTGTAAATGACAGCTTCTAGCCTGAGGCCAAAGGTGTAACGAGTCTGTTCGCTACCGAACAGACCCCGGCGCCAGGCATCGGCACACTGATTTTCCAGCCCGACCTCGTTCAGCAAGGACACTATGGATAACCCTTGGCCACGTGCAGTTGCATCACTAAAACGGTGTTTGATCATCCTGCGTCGCTGGACCTCCAGACCCCGCCGGTTCGAGTACGAAAGCCTGCTACGTTCAGAGTTGTTCAGCGCCGAACAGATGGCCGAGCATGGAACCTTCCTGGCCGGCCAGCACCGGCTCAGTCCGCTGTCGGCCGCCGATACCCTCCTCGCTCGCTTGGCGGACAACGAAGCCACCCTCGCCACTACCTGTGCCGCGTTCGCCAGTGCGCTGCCCAACTCAGGAAGGGTGACGCCGGCGGCAGAATGGCTGCTGGACAACTACTACCTGGTCGAAGCACACATCCGCATTGCCAAGACGCATTTGCCGGCTGGCTACAGCCGCGAACTGCCGCGCTTGGCCAGCGGCCCGTCCAGCAACTTGCCCCGCGTATACGACATCGCCCTGGAAACCATCGCCCATGGTGATGGCCGCGTCGACGGCGAAAGCCTGAGCCGCTTCGTCGAGTCCTATCAGACGGTAACCCCGCTGACCCTCGGCGAGTTGTGGGCGATTCCGATCATGTTGCGCCTGGCACTGATCGAGAACCTGCGGCGCGTCGCTGCGAGGGTCATGGCCAACTGGGGCGACCGCAACCTGGCCAACGACTGGGCCGATCGTCTAAGCGAGATCGCGGAGCGCGACGTCAAGAATGTGGTCTTGGTGGTCGCCGACATGGCCCGTTCCGAGCCCCCGATGACGGCTGGCTTCGTCGCCGAGCTGGCCAGGCGCCTTCAAGGCCAGAGTGCGACACTCAGCCAGCCCCTGGCGTGGATCGAGCAGATGCTCGCCGAGTCCGGGCTCAGTATCGAACGTCAGGTGCAGCTCGATGCGCAGCAGCAGGCGGCGGACCAGGTATCGATCAGCAACAGCATCGGAAGTCTGCGCATGCTGTCGACCAGCGACTGGCGGGAGTTCGTCGAGCGCATGAGTCATGTCGAACGAACCCTCAGCCAGGACCCGGCAGCGGTCTATCCGGCCATGGACTTTGCCAGCCGCGATCATTACCGCCATGTCGTCGAACGCCTGGCACGCCACTGCAGGCACAGCGAAGCGGACATCGCCCAAATCGCCATAGAGCTGGCCAGTTCCCCCTCCTCCGCTCTGGAGGAGCCAGCAGACCATGTCGGGTTCTACCTGATCGGACCGGGGCTGGCACGGCTGGAACAGCGACTTGCAGCAACAGTGTCGCTTGGCGAACGCTGGCAACGGCTGTTGCGCAAAGCACCCCTGACGTTCTACCTGGGGCCTGTGCTGCTGCTCTCGTTGGTCTTTGCCGGGGTCTTCCTCCAAGCGATCTACGATGATGGCTGGTCCACACCCGTTCTGGCAGGGCTTGCCATACCGATACTGCTGATGACCAGCCGCCTGGCAATCGGCCTGATCAACTGGCTGGTGACGCTGACCGTAGTGCCCTGCTTTCTACCGCGCCTGGATTATCGGCAAGGGATCCCTGCCCATGCCCGCAGCCTGGTTGCAATCCCTTGCCTGATGGCCAGCGCCAGGGATGTCGAGGAGTTGGTCGAAGGCCTGGAGGTACGCTTTCTGGCCAACCGCGACGAACACCTGCACTTCGCGCTCCTCAGCGATTTCATAGACGCTGCGCAGGAGTCGTTGCCCGAGGATGAGGCTTTACTGCAGCAGGCTGCCGAGCGGGTCGAAGCCTTGAACCATAAGTACCCGACCGCCGGGGCCGAACGGTTTTTCCTGTTGCATCGTCCACGACGCTGGAACGCTGTCGAGCAGGTGTGGATGGGCTACGAGCGCAAACGCGGCAAGCTCGCCGAGCTCAATGCTTTGCTACGCAGCCGGGGCCAGGATCGCTTTATGCTGATCGTCGGGGATGTCAGCAAACTGCAAGACGTTCAATACGTTATTACCCTGGACACCGATACCCAGCTGCCTCGTGATGCGGCGCGGCAGTTCATCGGCGCCTTGCAACACCCATTGAACCGCCCTCGTTTCGATGCGCAAACGGGGCGTATCAGTGCGGGTTACGCCATTTTGCAGCCGCGGGTGGGCATCAGTCTGCCTAGCGCCTCGCGCTCGGCCTATGCCCGTTTATTCGGCAGCGATGCTGGCGTCGACCCCTACACGCGTGCAGTTTCTGACGTTTATCAGGACCTGTTTCTGCAGGGCTCGTTCATTGGCAAGGGCATCTACAGCGTGGACGCGTTTGAACAGGCGCTGGACGGATGCTTTGCCGACAACCGTATTCTCAGTCATGACCTGATCGAGGGCTGCTACGCCCGCTCCGGGCTGCTCAGCGATGTCGAACTGTTCGAGGAATATCCGGCGCACTACAGCGCAGACGTGAAACGCCGCCACCGCTGGATACGCGGCGACTGGCAGCTACTACCCTGGCTGCTGCCGTGGACGGCAACCGCGGCGGACGGGCAGACATGCCAGCGCCTGAGCGCCCTCTCGCGCTGGAAAATCTTTGACAACCTGCGCCGCAGTCTTGAGCCGGCAGCTTTTCTGTCGGTGCTGCTGTGGGGCTGGCTGGCGTCATCGGCTCCGTTGCTGTGGATGCTCGCAGTGCTGGTGTTGTTACTGTTCCAGCCACTCCTGAGTTCGCTGCTGGAGCTACGCGCAAGAACGCTTGAAGTGCCCCTGCACCAGCACCTTGCGGCGGTATTGCGCAGTGCGGGTCTGCACTTTCTTCGCGCCGGCCTGTCCCTGGCGTGGTTGCCCTTCGAAGCCTATTACAGCCTGGATACGGTCGCCCGCACCCTCTGGCGTATGTTTGTCAGCAAGCGGCGGTTGCTGCAGTGGAGCCCCTCGCGCGAAGTTGAGCGCACCAGTGTCAACGAGCTGAAAGGCTTGTACCGAAGCCTGTGGATCGCGCCGATGCTTGCGCTTTTGCTGTTCGGCCTGTTGTCGTTCAAACCTCTGGTGCTGGTCATCGCTTCGCCGGTTCTATTGCTCTGGATGGCCAGCCCGGCACTCGCCTGGTGGCTCAGTCGTACACGCGCTGCTGTTGACTTCAATCCTTCGACTGCGGAGCTGGCCTTCCTGCATCGTCTGGCGCGCCGCAACTGGGCTTTTTTCGATCAATATCTGGGGCCCGAAGATAACTGGCTGCCGCCCGACAACATCCAGGAGGCGCCCTATGCCAGCGTCGCCCACCGGACCTCGCCGACCAATATGGGCATGGCCTTGCTCTCGCACCTGGCCGCGCAGGATTTCGGCTACCTCAGTGCCGAGCGGTTGCTTGAACGCCTTATGCTGATGCTCGACAGCATGAGCCGTCTGGAGCGCTACCAGGGCCACTTTTACAACTGGTACGACACCCAGGCCCTGAAACCACTTTCGCCTTTATACGTGTCGACCGTGGACAGCGGAAATCTGGTGGGTCTGCTGCTGACGTTGAAGCCTGGTTTGCTGGCGCTGGCCGACGCACCTTTGCTCGACAGACGGCTGACACACGGACTTCTGGATTCGCTCGACGTCTGGCTTCACACCCTGAATGACGAAGGCGCAAGCGCTGGCGAGGTGCAGTCGCTGTACCACGACACCTTGCAACTGCAGCAATTGCCAACCAACTCGCCGGCTCACACACCGCAGTTACTTGAGCTGCTGCAGCGTGCCGTTGCGGTGTCCAGTCCCATGGCCATTGACCCCGCAGCGAACAGCGAAGCAGATTTCTGGCGCCAGGCCGTGCTCGCGCAGTGTCTGGATCTGCAAGCCGAAGTCCTGCGCTTTGAGCTGCCATCTGGCAATGATCCTGCCCTGCAAGCGCCACAGAGCTGGCGGCAGTTAGCGCAACTGGAACTCTGTGATTGGCTGGCGACCGACCAGCCTGCCGTCGCCGCTGTCAAAGCGCTAGCCCAGGAACGTATAGCGACCTGCTCGCGCCTGGCCGGGCGAATTGCAGTGATTGCGCAGATAGACTTCAGATTTCTGTATGACGCCCAGCGCGATCTTTTCGTGATCGGCTACAACGCCGACGAGCATCGCCTCGATGCCGCCTGCTATGACTTGCTGGCCTCCGAGATGCGCCTGACCAACTTTGTGCTGATCGCCCAGGGCCAGGTGCCCCAGGACAGCTGGTTTGCCCTCGGCCGCTTGCTCACCAGCAATGCCGGGGTGCCGGTGCTGCTGTCCTGGTCGGGCTCGATGTTTGAGTACCTGATGCCCATGCTGGTGATGCCCAGCTATGAAGGCACCCTGCTCGATCAGACCTGCCAGGCCGCCGTCACCCGGCAGATCGATTACGGCAATCAGTTGGGTATTGCGTGGGGAGTGTCCGAGTCGGCTTACAACGCCCTCGATACCCATTTCAATTATCAGTACCGTGCTTTTGGGGTGCCGGGTCTGGGCCTTAAGCGTGGCCTGGGAGAAGACCGGGTGGTGGCCCCTTACGCCTGCGCTTTGGCCCTGATGGTAGCACCGACTGCAGCCTGCGATAACTTGCAGCGCCTGGCTGCACAGGGCCTGGGCGGACGTTTCGGACTTTACGAGGCGGTGGATTACAGCGAAGCACGGCTGCCACCGGGACAAAATGCGGTGATCGTGCGCTCGTTCATGGCGCATCATCAGGGCATGAGCTTCCTCGCCCTGACCTCGCTGCTGTTGGACAGGCCGATGCAGCGCCGCTTCGAATCCGATCCGCAGTTTCAGGCCTGTGTGCTGTTGCTGCAGGAGCGCGTACCAAAAACTGCAGCGCAATACCTGCATGCCTCCGAGGCGCCGCCCACCGACGAGGCGGTCAAGGCCAACGAAAGCCGTTTGCGCGTGTTCACCGAGCCGGATCGGCGGCGCCCGGCGGTGCAGTTACTGTCCAATGGCCGCTACCATGTGATGGTCAACAACGCTGGCGGTGGCTACAGCCGGTGCAATGACCTGGCGGTGACACGTTGGCGTGAAGATATCGCCTGCGACAACCTGGGAATATTTTGTTATCTGCGCGACGTGGCCAGCGGTGTCTACTGGTCTACCGCCCATCAGCCGACCCTGCACAAACCCAAGAGCCAGGAAGCGGTCTTTAGTGATGCCCGGGCAGAGTTCAAGGTGCGTGAACTGGACTTCGATTGTCACACTGAGATCGTCGTATCGCCCGAAGACGACATCGAGTTGCGCCGCCTGCATCTGACCAATCATGGTGACACTCGCCGTACCCTGGAGCTGACCAGCTACGCCGAGGTGGTGCTAGCGCCAGCCATCGGCGACGCGCTGCACCCGGCCTTCAGCAAGCTGTTTGTGCAGACCGAACTGCTATCGGCGCTGCAGGCCATCGTGTGTAGCCGCCGCCCGCGTTCGCAGCAAGAACCCACGCCGTGGATGTGTCATCTGCTGGCCGCCCATGGTGTCGACATTGATGCCATTTCCTATGAAACCGATCGCGCCCGCTTCATCGGCCGAGGCCGCAACCTGATCGCCCCGGCGGCTCTGGCGCCAGATTCTGTACAGCTCAGCAACAGCGCCGGTGCGGTGCTCGACCCGATCATCGCGATCCGTTGTCGTATCAGCCTGGAGCCTGGGCAAACGGCGACCATCGACCTGGTTACCGGCGTAGCGGGCAGCCGTGAAGGCTGCCTGCAGCAAATTGCCAAATACCGCGACCGTCATCTGGCCGATCGGGTCTTCGACCTCGCGTGGACCCACAGCCAGGTGCTGCTGCGCCAGCTCAACGGTTCACTGGTCGATGCGCGGCTGTTCGAGCAAATGGCCGCTTCGGTGATCTACGCCAACGCCACCTTGCGTGCCAACAGCGCACTGCTGGCCAGCAACCGACGCAATCAGTCCGGCCTCTGGGGCCAGGCGATTTCCGGCGACCTGCCGATTGTGCTGGTGCAGATCAGCGACCCCGGCAATATCCAGTTGGTCAAACAGATGGTCAATGCCCATGCCTACTGGCGGCAAAAAGGGCTGGTAGTCGATCTGGTGATCTGGAACGAAGACCAGGCCGGCTACCGCCAGCAACTGCAGGAGCTGATCATGGGTGTGGTGACCTCTGGCAGCGAAGCCGGCCTGCTCGACCGCCCCGGCGGCCTGTTCGTACGCCCGGCACAGCAGCTGTCCGCCGAGGACCGTACTTTGATGCTGGCAGCCGCGCGGCTGGTGCTGAGCGACAGCCACGGCAGCCTTGCCGAACAATTGCACCGGCACCGCGCCGAACCCGTACTGGCGGCGTTCGAACCCAGCCCCTCCTACAGTGCGCCGCCCAATACAACACCCAGACAGGTGCGCCAGCCGGTCCTGAAACTCGCCAACCCCTATGGCGGTTTCAGTGCCGATGGCAGCGAGTACATCATGTCCCATATCCCCGGCCGGCCCACGCCAGCGCCGTGGATCAATGTGCTGGCCAATCCCCAGTTCGGCAGCATCGTGTCGGAGGCTGGCAGCGCCTACAGTTGGAGCGAGAACGCGCATGAGTTCCGGCTCACGCCCTGGCACAACGACCCGGTAAGCGATCCCAGTGGCGAAGCCATGTACCTGCGTGACGAAGATAGCGGCCAATTCTGGTCGCCCACTCCGCAGCCCTGCCCCGGCCCGGGCACTTATCGCACCCGTCACGGCTTCGGCTACAGCGTCTTCGAATATGACGACGACGGTTTGAGCTGCGAACTGTGGGTTTTTGTCGCGTTGGACGCGCCGGTCAAATTCTCCCGGCTCAAGGTCACCAACACCAGCGGACGAGTACGGCGGCTGTCGGCAACCTGCTTTGTCGAATGGGTGCTGGGCGATCTACGCAGCAAGTCGGCCATGCACGTGGTCAGCGAAGCGGACCCCTTCAGCGGTGCACTGTTTGCACGCAACGCCTATTCCATCGAGTTTTCCGAGCGGGTGGCGTTTCTCGACAGTGATTTGCCCTACCGCAGTATCACCTGCGACCGCAGTGAGTTCCTGGGGCGCAACGGCACGTTGCATTCGCCAGCCGCCTTGCGCCGGGCGCGCCTGTCCGGCCGCACCGGTGGAGGGCTGGACCCCTGTGCGGCACTGCAAGTCAGCCTGACACTGGAGGATGGCGAAAGCGGTGAAGTGGTGTTCCGTTTAGGCGCCGAACAGGACGCCACCGCCGCCACCCGCCGTGTCCAGCAGTACCGCGGGCTAAGAGCGGCTACCGTGGAGCTGGAACGGGTACGCACACACTGGCGTCATACGCTGGACAGCGTGCGCATCGAAACGCCGGACCCAGCGCTGGACGTCCTCATCAACGGCTGGTTGATGTACCAGGTGATTGCCTGCCGCTTCCAGGCGCGCAGTGGCTTCTATCAATCGGGTGGTGCCATCGGCTTTCGGGACCAGTTGCAAGACAGCATGGCGATGCTCTACGCCGATCCTGCTAGTGCGCGTCAGCACTTGCTGGTGTGCGCCGCCCATCAATATGCCGAAGGCGACGTGCAGCACTGGTGGCATCCACCGCTGCAGCGCGGGGTGCGCACCCGCTGCTCCGATGATCTGCTGTGGCTGCCGCTGGCCACCAGCCGATACTTGCAGTTCACCGGTGATACCAGCGTGCTGGACGAACAGGTCGGCTATCTCGAGGGCCGATTGCTCAATGCTGGCGAGGAGTCCTACTACGATTTGCCCGGGCGCTCGCCGTTGGTCGAGAGCCTCTATCAACATTGTCAGCGCGCCCTGGATCAAGGGCTGAAGTGCGGGCGCCATGGTTTGCCGCTGATCGGCAGTGGCGACTGGAACGACGGCATGAATCGGGTGGGTGAACAGGGATTGGGCGAAAGTGTCTGGTTGGGCTTCTTCGGTATAGAGGTGCTCCAGCAATTTGCCGGTACTGCCGAGCGCCACGCTGATAGTGAATTTGCATTGCACTGCACCCGGCAGGCGGCAAGTCTGGCCGCCAACCTCGAAGCGCATGCCTGGGATGGCGGCTGGTACCGTCGCGCCTGGTTCGATGACGGTAAGTTGCTGGGTTCGGCGAGTAACCAGGAATGCCGGATCGATTCCATCGCCCAGAGCTGGGCCGTGCTCTCCCGCGCCGCCCCGGTGCAACGCGCCCGCATGGCCATGAACGCCGTGGACCGTTACCTGGTGCGCCGCGATATCGGCATTGTGCAATTACTGGATCCGCCCTTTGACTGTGGCACGCTCGACCCTGGCTACATCAAGGGGTATGTGCCGGGTGTGCGCGAGAATGGCGGCCAATACAGCCACGCTGCGGTGTGGGCCAGCATGGCTTTCGCCCGTCTGGGCGACAGGGCCAAGGCCTGGGAGCTGTTGCGCCTGATCAATCCGGTTCGCCAGGGCGCTGAAGGGCTGATCGACACCTATAAGGTCGAGCCCTACGTGATGGCCGCCGATGTCTATGCCGTGCCACCTCATGCCGGACGAGGTGGCTGGAGCTGGTACACGGGGTCGGCAGGCTGGATGTACAGACTGATCGTGGAAGACCTGTTGGGACTACAGCGTACTGGCGATTCTTTGCGCATACAGCCGCTGTTGCCGGCTGACTGGCCTGGTTACACCCTCCACTACCGCTTCGGCGGTACGTACTATCACATCGAGGTGATCAACGGCGAAGGCGACGAACTGAGGTTGAGCCTTGATGGGGTAACGCTCACCGAGCCATGTCTGCAGTTGCAGGATGACGGTCAGCAACATCGCGTGATTGCCGAGTATGAGGGGTGCTCGTTACCGGTGCCTTAGGTCTGTAGTTCACTGCTGTTGAAATCCTCCAGCACCTGCGAGGCGTGGATAAGATTTCTTCCGGAGGCAAAGAAGTCCGCGTAACGGTCACGGTGCCATATTGATGCGCTACGGTGGACCAGCGTGCGGGTGTTGGCCGGGCGGCTGTCGCGCTGGATCACCCGAATCACATTGCCAGTGTCCCGGGCGATGACGAAATAGAACGGGTTCATTGGCGTGTCCCAATCGTGGCTCATGGCAGTGGCCGCTCGCGGCGAGGTGGTTCATTGCCGCTCTGAGTGGAGTGCAGCGGCTCATTGGCAGATTGCCCGCGATTGAATACATGCTCGCCGGGAATCGGCAGGGATTGAGGGTGGTGGGCAAACGGTTTGCCTGGCCCCTGGACCAGATTCGGATCATTGTGTCTGTTCATGATGATCTCCGGAGTTCACCGCAACAAAGGTTACGTATCCTCTGGATCATCGCCGATCGGTGCCTGCGAGTCGGTGCGCCAGACCGCTTAACGCAATCAACCCGTCCGGCGCGATAACGTCACTACCGGCATTGGAGTAATCTTGGGGAGTCAGCCAACTGAATCTCGCACGGTGGTCAATATGTCTGCTGCACCTGAGCCGCGCCACAACCACCTGCTGGCAGCCCTCTCCCTGCCAGCGCTGGAGCGCCTGCGACCGCACCTGGAGTTGGCGCCCCTGCCCTTGGGCAAAGTGCTCTACGAATCCGGCGATGCCTTGCGCCACGTCTACTTTCCTACCGACTCCATCGTCTCTCTGCTGTATGTCATGGAAAACGGTGCTTCAGCAGAGATTTCCGTGGTGGGCAATGAGGGGCTGATCGGCATCGCGGTGTTCATGGGCGGTGAAAGCACGCCAAGTCGTGCAATTGTGCAAAGTGCCGGATATGCCTACCGCTTGCCGGGGCAACGCCTCAAAGACGAGTTCAATCGTCATGGCGAGATGCTGCTATTGATGTTGCGCTACACCCAAGCGCTGATCACCCAAATGGCGCAGACCGCCGTCTGCAACCGCCATCACTCCATCGACCAGCAACTGTGCCGTTGGCTGCTGTTGTCATTGGACCGTCTGCAAGGCGATCAACTGTGCATGACCCAGGAACTGATCGCCAACATGCTGGGGGTTCGCCGCGAAGGGGTAACCGACGCTGCTGGCAAGCTGCAGCGCCTGGGTGTCATCGAATACAGTCGCGGACATATCAAGGTGCTGGACAGGGCCCACCTGGAACAACTCAGTTGCGAATGCTATGCCGTTGTGAAGAAGGAAACTGAGCGTCTGCTGCCCTATTTACCCCCACGACCAAGCTCTAGCCTTGCCAGCTAGGTGCTCTAGCGAACAGACTCATGCCCCTGCAGCCCTCACACTATTGCTAAAGGGCGGCAAGGTACCTGTCGTCACCCTGCCCAATATTCTCGGTGCCACAGGAATTGCACGTGTCAGTCAACCGGCCTCTCGCGGTAGAAAATCAATTGCTTCTGCACCTGCCGCCATCGGATCGCGACAGGATCGGCGCTCAAAGCGATTGCATTGAACTATCGTCCGGTAGTGCGCTGTATGTATCTGGGCGCACGATTGAGCACGCCTACTTCCCTCTCAATGCTGTCATCTGCCTGATGGCGACCCTACCCGACCACCACCCTCTCGAGATGAGCCTTGTTGGCAACGAAGGTATGCTGGGTGCCAGCCTGGTCCTGGGTGTGTCGACCGCTCCGATGCAGGCTTCGGTGCATAGTAGCGGCAGTTGCCTCCGCATGAGTCGTGTGCAGTTGCAAGCCGCGCTGATCGAAATTCCCGAGCTGCGCACCACCCTCAGTCACTATCTGCATCTACAGGTCATGCAGTTGGCCCAATCTGCGGCGTGCATTCATTTTCACGACATTGAGCAGCGCTTGGCGCGCTGGTTGTTGATGACCCACGACCGCATCCATTGCGACCACTTCCACTTCACCCATGAATGTTTGGCAAACATGTTGGGGGTACGTCGCAGCGGCGTGACGCTAGCTGCCGGATTGCTGCAACATCAGGGACTGATTCAATACACCAGAGGTGAGATTACGATCGTCGACCGCAAGGGGCTGGAGGCAGTTTCGTGCTTTTGTTACAGCGCTTCGTTAGTGTGACTCTGACTCAGGCGGCCTACTATGCGCTCCCCTAATCCAGCTGCTTGCATGAATGTCCTAGCCTTTCAGCTTTGACCATCATGCACAATAACCCTCACGCCCGTAGCCACAATCTCGTACTCAGTCTCGGAAATCTTTTTCACGTCACCACCAGATTGCATTTCGAAATGCTTCAGGCCTTCATGTCGAATCATGCCGCTTGAGGAGCGTTCAACGGTCTCGTCCTGATAGATGTTAATCACGTAGGTCACGTTATCTGTGCCAATTCCAACTATTTTTCCAGCATATTTATCTGCCATGTCCGAACTCCTTGCGTGATATTTCAACGTAGCTGGTATTGACAGATCAATCCAGTGCTTTGCAAACCAAGGCTCACCATGATGTTGGTCTGCGTGTGCACTCGACCAGATGAACGGGCCCAAAAAAACCCGGCATGACGGCCGGGCTTTCATATTCTTGGAGCACAACACCATTCAAAGCTGCTGTGAACTAAGAGCAGGATGATGGATAAGGCTAACGATCACGCCGCTTGGGCGATGGAGCTCTTGCGTAACTGTATCGCTCTGCATTTGAGGCAGCGATGAGCGTGATACGGTTAATTTCAAGAGTCTTTTCACGCTCGTCAGGCGTGTAGCCAAGGTTGTCGTCCTGCTCTTCAGGTTGATTCTGTGACTGATGGCCTTGGGCACTTGATGAGCGCTCTTTCTCATCCTGTTCAGTGCCTTGAGGAACGTTTCCACTGCCATTCTTTTCGATGGTCATACATACCTCTCAATTGCTCAGAGTTTCTGAGCTGTCTGGAGTATGCGCGTCATAAATTTTAATGAGGTCTATACCAGACCACCGGTGCATTTATTTCCCCCAAACAAATAACCCAGCACAATAGCTGGGTTATTTTTCGATAACACGACGTTTGGCCAGCCTGATCAGATGTCAATGAACCCCTTGCATTGCGACATCGACCGCCTCGATAAGCATCTCCGCATGTTCTTGCGTAAACGCCAATAGCGGTCGTATCTTGAGCACGTTTTCAAGCGGGCCCGCAGCACTGATCAGCACACCATGTTCACGCATTGCGTTGACGACCTTGCGCGCCTGCTCGGCGGCTGGTCTCTTCGTCGCACGGTCATTGACCAGCTCAACACCGAGGAACATGCCAGCCCCTCTGACGTCACCGATCAGTTCATGGCGCTGCGCAAGCTTTGTCAGGCCATCCAGCAGATAACCACCAATGTCATGCGATCGCTGCTGCAGATGTTCTTCCTGGATGACGTCCAGGACAGCCTGGCCTGCTGCACACGAGACCGGGTTGCCGCCAAACGTATTGAAGTAGCGCATGTTCTTTCCGAAGTAATCGACGACCTCAGAGCGTCCAACGATACCGGCAATGGGCTGGCCATTACCCATGGGCTTACCGAGCGTGACAATGTCCGGACGCACGTTATGCCGCGAATAACCCCACATGTTCAAACCGGTACGGGCAAAGCCTGGTTGTACCTCGTCTGCGATGTACAGCATTCCTTCTGCCTGGGCAAACGCCACACCTTCTGCGAGGAAGCCCGCCGGCCCGGGCAGGACGCCGTCGCTGGCGAAGATGCCATCCAGCATAATCGCCGCAGGACGGATGCCGTGCGCTTTCAAGTCATCGATCGCGGCACGTATGTCTGCGGCGAAAGTCGATGCCACGTTTTCGGCCCCCAGACGGTAGGCGTCAGGTGCGCGAACGGTACGGACATGCGCCGGGAGCACCATGCCGCCACCGAGCGACGGCGAAAGCTCGGCGATGTCTCCCGTTACACCGTGGTAGGCAAACTGGGTGATGATGACGCCGGTACCGCCGGTGTACTGCTTGGCGATCCGCAGCGCGAGGTCATTCGCTTCACTGCCGGTACAGGTGAACATGACCTGGTCCAGCTCGGGCGGGAAGGTGGCCAGCAGTTTCTCTGCATAGTCGAGGATGCCTTCATGCAGGTAGCGGGTGTGGGTGTTGAGCACCTTGGCCTGCTCGTACATCGCCTCCACCACGCGGGGATGGCAGTGACCGATGGAAGCGACGTTGTTGTAGGCATCCAGATAACGACGCCCCTGCTCATCGAAGAGCCACACGCCCTCCCCTCGAACGGTATGCAGCGGTCGTTCGTAGAAAAGACGGTACGCCGGGCCCAACAGGCGCTCGCGGCGCTCGATCAAGCGTCGTTCCGTTTCCGAAAGGCGGTTTGCGTCCTCTGAAGTGAAACCGTTGGTCATGCTCATGCTTTCACCTCTCGCAGGCACGCTGAAGAAATTCGATCTTCAATTTCAGATCGAGACAGAGACGACATTGCCTGCAAATTCGCCCACGCACGCTGGGCGTTTCGAAGGATGTACTGACGATTCTCGGGATGCAGCTCGGCGCGCCATGAGTTGATGCACAGGGCTAATGCCAACCGCGTAGCCAGCAGCTCCGGCAGCAGCGCCAACTCGTCATGGGTAAGCGGATTGTGTTGGTGGTAAGCGCCAATGACATCCAATGCCGGCGCCAGAACATCGCCCTCTTGCCCAAGGTGGTATGAAGCGGCAACCGCTACTTCGTTGACCAACGGTGCGTACACCATGTCACCGAAATCAAGGATGCTGCGCAGAACATTCGGGTTCTTGGCATCCACGATTATGTTGTGCGGGTTCGTGTCATTGTGAATCACCTGCTTTCGCAGCTGAGGGATCCGCGGCAAGACGACGGACTCGTACAGGTCAAGACTTTGCTCGACCCTGCTGCGCCCTTGACCTGGCTCGATGTGAATCAGCAACGGCCGAAGGTGCGCGGCATGCTGCATATCCCAGAGCAGCGCATGCCCGGCGGCAGGATGAGTGAAGCCTTGCAGCGCTACGTCAAGCCGGGCAATGGACTGCCCAATGACCCGGCGAAACGCCGTTGTGGTGCGGCTCACGCAGTGAAGGGGCATACCCTCTGCAAAAGACAGGAGCCGGGCCAACATGTGCTGACCATCAATTTCAATCAAGGTGGCGTACTGGCCTTCAAGTGAAGGATATACGCGTTGAACCGGAAGATCGGGGTCTAGAAGCTCGATCCTTCGCATCGCCTGGTTGTGGAAGTCGACCACATCGGGGTTCTCAAGCGGATGGGAGAGCTTGAACAAACGAGATGAGCCGTCTTCAAGGATCACGCGGAAATTGAGGTCTCGCTCGCCGCCCAATTTTTCGAGCTTGCCGCTTAAACCAAATTGCTGCTGGAGCACTGCGCACGCCTGCGCATCAGTGACCAGCGCTGGAGCAGCTTCCAGTAAGCTGTCATCAACCGCTAAGTTTTCAAGTGGCATGTCTCACGTCCTCATCCGGCTTGCCAATGGCGCCCTCGTTGCCAAGGGCGCCATGCATCACTTATTGACCCAAGCGTTGAATCGTTCCTCCAGATCCTCACCATGGTCGATCCAGAACTCGGCGTCGGTAGCCCGGGCGTTTTTCAGATTGTCGGGTGCAGTCGGGAGTTTTTCGCCAACACGCTTATCTACCAGACTCATCGCGCTTGTGTTGCTGGGCCCATAGGGGATGGCTTCGACGAAATTCTTCTGTTGCACAGGCTCGCTGGCGAAAGCGATGAAGCGTTCTGCCAACTCCTTTTTCGCAGACCCTTTGACGATCGCCCAGTGGTCGAGGTCGTAAAGGCTGCCATTCCATTGCATAGCAAATGACTGGCCCTCCTCCTGGGCTGAGGTGACTCGACCGTTGTAGGCGGAGGTCATGACCACGTCACCGGCTACCAGCCATTGCAGCGGCTGCGCGCCGGAATCCCACCACTGGATGTTGGGTTTGATTTCATCGAGCTTTTTGAACGCGCGTTGAATACCCGCTTCAGTGCCGAGAAGCGTGTAGACATCCTGGTTGCTTACTCCGTCCGCAAGCAGCGCGAACTCCAGGGTGAATTTCGCTCCGCGACGCAGGCCGCGCTTACCGGGATATTTCTTCATGTCCCAAAAGTCGGCCCAACCTTGCGGGCTTTCGGCGAGCTTCTTCGGATCATAGGTCAGCACAGTCGACCAGATGAAGATGCCGACGCCACAGTCGCTGACCGCGGCAGGAATGAAATCCTCCTTCTTGCCTATCCGGCTCCAGTCCAAGGGCTCGAACAACCCTTCACTGCAACCACGGATAAGCTCGGGAGATTCGACCTCCACAACATCCCAACTGGTTTTACCGGTGTCGGCCATCACCTTGATCTTGGCCATTTCGCCATTGTAGTCATCGGCCGTGATGATCGTAGCGCTCTCGGCTGTGAAGGGTTTGTAGAACGCCTTTTCCTGAGCCTGGCGATTGTTCCCGCCAAACGACACCACGGTTAGCTTGTCAGCGGCATTCAGCGGGCCAGCGATTGTTCCAAGCAAAAGTACAGCTGCGATTTTCTTATTCATGCGTCTCTCCAGGTCAGCTACGGGTCGTGGGCAGCTTTAAAGGGATGGCAGTTTTCTTGTAGTGGCAGCAATCGATCGAATGTGAGGCTTCCCCCGGTGGGGACAACATCCATTAAAACACATAAAAAATATGATGCATCATATTTTGATCTACACTGATTCTCACCAACGAAAGGGATCCCGTCATGACCGATCAACGTACTCTGCTTCTCACCGGTGCCAGCCGGGGCATTGGCCACGCGACCGTGAAACATTTCAGCGCCGCGGGTTGGCGCGTCTTTACGGCTTCCAGGCAGGATCTGGGCGAAGGCTGCCCATGGGCCGAAGGGTTGGCCAACCACATTCACCTCGACCTCGGGAACGTCGAGGATGTACAGCACAGGCTTCCAGAAATCAGGGAGAAGCTCGGTGGCCGACTGGATGCTCTGGTCAATAACGCCGGCATGTCACCAAAAGGCCCAGATGGAGAGCGGCTTGGGGTTCTGGAATCCGACTATTCGACCTGGCTGAAGGTTTTCAACGTCAACATCTTCTCGACAGCACTGCTGGCTCAGGGGCTTTTCGAGGAGCTCAAAACGGCAAGAGGCTCGGTTATTAACGTCACCTCCATTGCCGGTTCGCGCGTCCACCCGTTTGCAGGTGTCGCTTACGCCTGCTCGAAAGCGGCGCTCTCCGCCCTGACCCGCGAGATGGCGCACGACTTCGGGCCTCACGGTGTTCGCGTAAACGCGATCGCTCCCGGGGAAATCGATACCTCCATCCTGTCCGCCGGCACCGAGCTGATAGTCGAGCGCTCGATCCCGATGAAACGCATGGGCAAGCCCGAGGAAGTCGCCGCACTGGTGCATTTCCTCTGCACGCACGGTGCTTCGTATATCAATGGCGCAGAAATCCACGTAAACGGTGGGCAACATGTTTGAGTTACTCGATAATCGCTAGCGGTAGCCTCCCCTCTCCAGCCGGGCATGTGCCGCACACGAGTACGCGATGAATTACCCTATTGAGAACCTGAAACACTCCTACCTTGGCAGCGGTATCTACGGCTTGCTCCGGGAAGCGTTGATCACTGGCCGCTTCCAGCCCAACGACCGGCTGCGCATACGCGACCTTGCCGAACAATTGGGTACGAGTGTCACGCCTGTCCGGGACGCCATCCTGCAATTGGCGAAAGAGCAGGCTCTGGTTCTCAAGACACCGAGAGACATTCGTGTCCCGGTACTGACCTCCAAGCAGTACCTGGAGATCAGAAGCATCCGCCTCTCGCTCGAAGGACTGGCAGCCGAGACCGCCGCATCGTTAGCGACCCCGCAGCAATTGATGCGGCTGGAAACCTGCATTGAAAACAACCTCGCCGCGATTAAAGACAATGACCTGGCGTCAGCATTGACCTTCAATCACGAGTTTCACTTCAGTTTGACGGAAATCGCTGACATGCCGGTCCTTGCCAACCTGCTGGACGGCTTGTGGATGCGTACCGGGCCGCTCATTGCGCGCGCCTATGGCAGCTTCAACGAGCGCATGGCGATTGACCATCACTGGGATGTACTCGACGCGCTGAAGAAACGCGATGGCGCGGGAGCTCGCAAGGCAATCTGCAGCGACATTCTTGATGGCAGTCAGAAAATGCTGGAATACGTTCAACTTGAGCATGATTGAATAGAGCCATCCCTGGCTTCGCTGCCTTTTACCACTGATGCGTATAAGTCGCCGTCAGCACAGTCCCAGGCGCCGGCAAATGACTGGTGTTGTTACTGCTGCGCATCAGTTGACTGTAAAGCGGGTAGTAACTCCGGTTAAACAGGTTCTGAATACCTACGCTGACCTGGTCGTCTTCGCTCAGCTGATACTGGCTGATCAGGTCCACGGTGGTGTAACTATCGACCTTGCGCCGACCGAAGCTGGCAACGCCATTCAGACGATAATCCTCACCGTCAAAATAGGTGGCTTGCACACGGTTGCTCCACACCTCATTGGGTTTGAACTGTACGTAGGCGGTCAGCTTGAGAGGCGGGATGCGATACCCGGTCATGTCCTGCCAGTCACCACCGTCCGGTTGTTCGCGGCCCTTCATCCAGGTAAAGGTGCCGCCGGCGCCCCAGCGCTCGTCGTTGGTCAGCCAGTCGGCGCTGCCTTCCACGCCATAGATCCGCTCTTTTGTGCGCGTCAGGATCAAGCCGTTGTTGAAGCTCTGCACATCCCCCAGTTTCGAGGTGGTGTAGAACACCGCCAGCGACGCCAGCGTCTGCTCACCCACTGCGCCGCGCCAGCCGAGCTCATAATTGTTGGTTTTCACCGGTTCCAGGTTCGACGAGTCGATGTCGAACCCGCGGCGGGCATTGCGTAGCTGCACGCCAATATCGGGCAACTGGAAGCCCTGGCTGAACGCCGCATAGAGTTCCTGGCCCGCCACCGGCGAGTAGGTCACGCTGAGGTTGGACAGTACCGAATCGTAATGCACCTCGCCGCCCTGGACGGTGGCCGGCTGAGCGGCGCTCGACTCCGACAGCGGGATGAAGTCATCGTATTCGGCGGTGGCGTACTCGTAACGCACGCCGCCTTCCATCGACCAGTGATCGTTGAACTTGTGCTGAAGCTGGGTAAAACCTCCAACACTGCGCGAGGTCAGGTCGGGCATGTAGGTGAGTTTGCCGATCTTGTCGAACACCCTACCCCCGCTCGCGTCATAGACCTGCGGATCGAAGATATCGATCGGCATGTCGCTGCGCTCCTGGTTGAAGTCAGCGCCCCACAGCAGCTCGGTACTGCCCTGGTCACCGAGCGGGGTACGCAGGGTGATCCGGCTGCCGTACACCTCGCTGTTCTGCATCACCTGATCGACATTGCGGCCACGGGTGGCTACCGCCCGTGCATCAAACGGCGTGAAACGGGTGAAGTAATCCCGGTAGTAAAGCTGCGCAGTCAGCGTGCCGCCGAGTATGTCGGTGTGCGCGTACTCAAGGTTGAGCAGCGTGTTCTTGATCTGGTTCTGCTCGTCCAGCGATAGGCCCGACAGCGGCTTTGCCGGCACCGTGCCTGGCGGCAGCTTGGCGACAGACGGGTCGGAGGTGTAGTCGGAGTTCTGCTCGGCGTTGTAGTGGCTGGCAGACAACTGGATACGCTGGACATCATCGATGCGCAAACCCAGTTTGCCGCCGATGTTGTAGGTATTGGAGTCAAACAGATCGCCCTGGCTGGGCTCTGGCGCGATGCGGTGCCCGTTGGCGTCATAGGAGGCGCCAATGTGTCGCGCACCGAAGTCCATGGCGTAATCAACCTGACCCTGAGAGCCGGACAGGTGATGCTGCAACTGGCCGCCAAGGCCGTCACTGTCCAGTTGGCTCAGGGGCGATACGGCGGTCAAGCTGGTCTGCGCACGCGGTTCGCCGCCGGCCGGGCGGTGGGTGATGGAAATGATCCCACCGGTTGCACCGGCACCATAAATAGCGCTGCTGCCACTGATCACTTCGATGCGCTCGCTCAGTGCCGGGTCGATGTTCGCCAGATTGCGTGAGGAGTCGCGGTTGGTGTTGAGCGGAACGCCATCGACCAGCACCAGCATCGTCCGGCCGCGCAGTGTCTGGCCGTAGTCGGTGATGGTGCGACTGGAGTCGGCCATGCCGGGAATGCTTTTGGCCAGCAAGGTGGCCAGGCCATCGGAACCCTGGCGCAGCTGTTCCAGTTGCTCGCGTTCGATGACGTTGACCTGCCGGGCTTGTGGCACCAGGTCGCTGTTCAGACGCGATGAGCTGATTTCCAGGCTGGCCAGTTCCACTGCTGCAGAGCCGCCAGCGGCAGCTTCGGTGACCGGCGCAGACGTGCCCGGTACCACCAGGTAGGTGTGTTCGTCACGCTCCTGGGCGGACAGCCCGCTCTTGCCCAGCAGTCGCTCAAGCGCTTCCTGCAAGGTATAGCGGCCCTTCAGCGCGGGTGCAGTCTTGCCCGCAGTGATGTCACTGGCAAACAGAATCTGTGCCGACGATTGACGCGCGACGGCGTTGAGGGACTTCTCCAGCGAGGTGGCCGGAACATCGAAATCGACCGGTGCAGATTGCGCCAACGACCATTGGCTGAGCAGCAGGCTGCTGGCCAGCAAGGACAGGCGCACAGGCGCACGCAGGAAGGGCTGACTCACGTTTTTATTCTCCGCAAAATAAGGTTGCATGGAGATAGCCGTCAGCACAGCCGCGTAACCCTACCTCTTTCGACGATTATTTTTTCGTGTCACGCGATTTGATTAGCACCGCACCATCGGCCGCGGTGGAAACACTCACCGGCAGGATGCCGGGCAACAGCGCCAGCAGGCGGTCAACATGATCGCTGTCAAACACACCGGAAACCGGCATGCGGGCAATATTCGGGTCCATGAGCGTGATCGGCCGGCGGTGGTAGCGTTGAAGCGTGTCGATGACCTCGGCCAACGGGGTGCTTTCAAACACCAGTCGGCTGTCTTTCCAGGCAGTGACATCATCGGCGCTGACCTGCATCACCTGACCTGGGATGCCCTTTCGCACGTGCAATTGCTGGCCGGGTTCGAGCAGTGCAACCGTGTCGCTGACGTCTCCGCGGACAGCCACTTTGCCTTCGGCCACGGTGACCTGCACATCTTCTGCGTGCCGATTGACGTTGAAGCGGGTGCCTACCACGCGCACCCCTGCCCCTCCGGCATCGACCAGGAACGGGCGATACAGCATCGGCGAGACCTGGAACAGCGCCTGCCCCCGTTTCAGCTCAACCTGGCGAGTACGCAAGTGCCAGCTGATCGTCATCTCGCTGTCGCTGTCGAGCAGGACCTCACTGCCGTCGGCCAGCTGCAGCGCCTGGCGCTGACCGATCTGGCTGACCAGGTGTTGACTGCGGTAGGCGGGGTCGAGCCAGACTGCGCCAGCAGCAATTGCCAACAGCAGCAACCCAAGCGCTTTTCCTGCGCCGCGCTTGTTCCTGGCCGGCGCTGGAGGGGGTAGCGGAAAACGCTGCTTGAGGTCCTCGCGAAACCGGGCGATGGCCTCATCTTCCTGGCTGTAATCCTTGGATTTTTGCGCGTTGCGACTCATGGCAGTAGCTCCGTACCCAGGTATTCCCGGCAAGCGCTCATACCCAGGCGCAGATGCTTCTCCACGGTTTTGAGGGAAATGCCCAGGCGCTCGGCCACTTCGGCTTGTGGCAGTTCATGCAGTTTGTGCATCACGAACACCATCTGACAGCGCGGCGGCAGATTGGCAATCGCCTCAGTCAGCAGCGCCAAGGTGCGTTCACCATCAATATGACGCTCTTGGCTCGGAGCGCCACTAACGACGTCAGGCAATGTCGGAACATCGATAACCCAAGCCCGGCGCCGACGCTCGCTTCGGTAGCGGTTGACAGCGATATCGTGGGCGATCTTGCGCAACAAGGCCACTGGCGTGCGCACACCCTGCTTTTCATCCTGTTCAAGCAACTGCACACACAAGTCGTGTACGACCTCACGGGCGAAGACCCGTTCGCCGAAGCGGCGGCGAACATGATCCACCAGCTCGTCGTAGTGCCGGACTAATGCTGCCAGGAGAGTGGGTTTGGGAGGCTCGACCTGCACGATGACCTGCGCGAAGGGAGAAACGGATGCCATGGGGAATGGCGTTGCCGCGCAGTATAAATGCGAATACTTTACATTTAAAGCAAATACCGGCGACAGCATCAGCCTGCGTTGATCCATCACCCTCACCTGGATGCACGGCCGAAGGCTTTCACTCAAGTGTGTAGGTCAAATTGATCATGACGTTTCTTGGTTCGCCATAGATGTACCCGTTCTGAAAACCAAGTGCAGTAAAATACACCCGGTCGAACAGGTTGTTGACGTTGGCGGAGACATTCAAACGGTCAGAGACCTGATAGCGGGCAAGCAGCGATGCCAGTGCATAAGAAGCCTGTTCGACCTGGACATTTCCATGCACCGGGTTGGTCGCCGTGTTGTACCAGCGGCTCTGCCAGTTCACGCCGCCTCCGATCGTCAATCGATTCCACCCCTCGGGCAGACGATAGGTGGTGAAAAGGCGAGCCGTTGTACGGGGGATCGTGGTGTTAAGCCGCCCGCCCTCCTGATCCCACGCAGTAAAGTGCGAAATGCCGGAAAAGACATTCCAACCGTGAGCCAGTTCACCCTGAGCGTCCAGATCGATACCACGTGATTGGGTTCCATCGACCAAGCGGTAAGCCTGCTGACCAGTAGTCACCGTCACGTTGTTTGCATCTTGCACTGCGACACCCTCCATTCGAGCTTCGAACAAAGACAGCGACACATTCATAAGACCGTCAAAGTACTCGCCCTTGATGCCAACTTCCTTATTCTTCCCGCTGCTGGGGGATAAAACTTTTCCATTGACATCTCGCTGACTGGTCTGCTGCGGCTTGAATATCTCGGTAGCGCTCGCGTAGACGGAGTAAATGTCGTTCAGGTCATAGATCAGACCGGTATAGGGTGAGACCTGGTTTGTCTCCTTGAATTGAGTATCGCCGTTCTCCTCAATTTCATAGCTGCTCACACGAGCACCGACGATGAGCTTCAAGGGATCAGTCAAAGAAATGCGTGCAGCACCGAAGAGGCCGTGCTGTCTGATTTCGGTGGTAGTGGTTGGGCGATTCAGCCATGGCCTCTGCGGATAATTGCCACTCCAGTCGTAGATACTTCCCATCGACGGTTGTGAATAAGCGCAAGTGCCGGGTATGAAGCAATAACTATAATCACTGTCATCCTTTTCTCGGGAAACGCTGCCCCCGAGCACCAGTTCATGCTGTCGGCCGAACAATTGGAAAGATCCCGTTGCCATCAGGTCAAGGCTGTTTTCTTTCTTATTCAATCCGCCATCCAGTTCAGCACCTTGAAGGCCTGATCCCGTGCTGCGATCTGGATTCCCGCCCATGTTGATCATGTGACTGGTTGATTTGGTTTCTTTGCGGTCGACGTTGGTCTTCAGCGTCCATCCATTTTCAAAGCGCTGTTCAAGTCTCGCAAAGGTTGTGTTGCTGCGTGTCGTCCAATGTGCCCATTGCGCTGCAGGACCGAATGATCGCGGCAGATCCACACGGCTCCCATCGGAATAGAACAGTGGCGTACCGCCCCAGCTGGCGCCTTTAGGGTCTGTGTTCTGGTAGTCGTGCCCCAGACTTAAAGTAGTGTTTGCAGTCAAGTCAATGTCGACTATCCCGTATAAGGAGTTTCGCTCCTGCTGATAGTAATCCTGGAAGGATTTTTTATCCTGATAAGCGCCGACAAGCCGTGCCCGCACGCGCCCATCCGAAGTCAAGGGCGATGAGACATCCAGCATTGAGCGATAGTTGTCCCAACGACCCGCCCCCATAGTACCGGTTAGAGCAAAGTGGTTCAGCGGGCGTTTACGGACGAGGTTAATCGAGGCCGAAGGTTCACCGACACCGCGCAGTAACCCGGTCGCACCACGAACGACTTCAACTCGATCGTAGGCGGCGGTGTCAAGAACTCCCTCCGCCGGGCCGAAGCCGCTAGCGGTAGTTGGAACGCCGTCATACATGAAGTTATCAATGCTGAAGCCGCGGGAGTAATAGTTGACGCGCTCAGAGTCCAGGGCGATAGACGATACGCCCGTGGTGTTTTCCAACACATCCCGTATGGAATTCAGTTGCTGATCATCCATGCGTTGACGGGTAACAACTGTCACCGATTGAGGCGTTTCGCGAAGCGCCAAGGGCAGACCGGTTGCGGCCGTCGTCGTCGCCGTCGTATACGACCCAGTGCCCTCTGTCGAGAGGCCGTCGGATTGACTGGTTACAGTAATAGCAGGTAACGCCAGGCCCCCGTTTTCATCGTCGTCTCGCGCTGTCGATTCGGTAGACGGTGTGGCGGATGACTCAAATGCTTCAGCGTTAGCCGACAATAAAGTGGACATGATCAATGTAAAAATACAAGAGATATGACTTGGATGCCTTCTTTCAGGAGGGCGAACGCCCCCCTGGCGATAAATAGCCATACGTAGAATCCTGGAATTAAAATGAATATTTACTGCAGTTTGTTACTGCGTTATCCAATGCACATTGGATGATACGGTCGCTAGATCGGCGTTCAGGCTGAAATCTCCTCGTCGCGAACAACGGAACGAGTGGAACTCTTCTTGAATAGAGAGGACACCACAACGTAGAACAGCGGGATGAAGAAGATGGCCAGGAAGGTCGCGGTGACCATGCCTCCGACGACCCCCGTACCGATGGCATGCTTGCTGCCTGAACTGGCGCCACTGGATATCACCAACGGAACCACACCCATGGTGAAAGCCAGTGAGGTCATAATGATCGGACGCAGGCGCAACCGTGCCGCTTCGATCGACGCCTCTACCAGCGAACGGCCACCCTTTTCGTACAAGTCCTTGGCGAATTCAACGATCAAGATCGCGTTCTTGGCACACAGTCCTACGGTCGTTAGCAAACCGATCTGAAAGAACACGTCGTTATCCAGTCCGCGCATTAGCGTTGCGCCCACGGTACCGATGACCCCCAACGGCACGACCAACAGTACCGATAGCGGGATGGTCCAGCTTTCGTACAGGGCCGCCAGGCACAGAAACACGGCCAACAACGAAAGCGCATACAGGGCCGGCGCCTGTGATCCACTTAGCCGCTCCTCATAGGACAGGCCGGTCCAGGCAAGACTCACACCTTCCGGCAGCTTGGCGGCGATTTCTTCCAGCGCCTGCATTGCATCGCCCGAACTATAGCCGGGGGCGGGCTCGCCGAGGATCTCAATAGCCGGTACGCCGTTGTAGCGTTCAAGCTTCGGCGAGCCGTAGACCCACTTTCCGCTCGCGAACGAGGCGAACGAGGCCATATCACCCTGCTTGTTGCGCACGTACCATTTGCTGAAATCTTCCGCAGTGACGCGCGCCTCCGGTGCCCCTTGCACATAGACGCGCTTGATCCTGTCGCGATCGATGAAGTCGTTGACGTAGGAAGCCCCCCAGGCTGCTGACATCGTCGTGTTGATATCGGCAAGGGTCACACCTAGCGCCCTGGCTTTCTCGTCGTCGATGAGCACTTGATATTGCGGCTCGTCGTCCTTGCCATTGGGGCGTACCAGCATCAATGCCGGGTGCTGAGAAGCCTCCATCAGGAATTGGCCACGCGCTTGCATCAGGTGCTCGTGACCCTTGCCGCTGTAATCTTGCAGGAACAGGTTGAAGCCGGTCGCGTTGCCCATCTCCATGATTGCTGGTGGCGCAAAGGCCAGCGCCCGCGCAGACTTGATCAGGGCAAAACGTTGCATCAGACGTTCCTGGAGGTCGAACACAGTGCTTTTTCGCTCATCCCAAGGCTTGAGCATGATGAAGGCCAAACCAGAGTTTTGTCCGCGACCGGAGAAGCTAAAGCCATTGGCTGCAAAAATGGCGCGCACGGTATCCGACTCTTCGGAAAGGACGTAGTCGGAAATTTCCTTCAGCACCCTGTCAGTCTGATCGGCAGTGCTGTTCGACGGAAGTTCAACCTGGGCCATGACGAACCCCTGGTCTTCATCGGGCAGGAATGAGGTCGGCAACCGCGGAAAGAGAAGCGCCAGTCCCCCGGTGATGAAAAGGAAGATCAGCATGTACCGCCCGCGGCCGGCGATCACACGTGCTACGCCGCGCTCATAGCGCTTGGTACTGTATTCAAACATCCGGTTGAACCAGCCGAAGAATCCGCTCTTCTCCTGGTGGTCGTGTCTCAGGGGCCTGAGTAGCGTGGCGCACAGTGCCGGGGTGAAGATCAACGCAACCAGCACCGACAGAATCATTGCGGTGACGATGGTTAGCGAGAACTGGCGATAGATTACGCCGGCAGAGCCCCCGAAGAAGGCCATTGGCACAAATACCGCCGACAGCACCAGACCAATACCGACCAGCGCGCCGGAAATCTGCTCCATCGACTTGCGCGTGGCTTCCCGCGGTGAGCGCCCTTCTTCCACCATGATGCGCTCTACGTTTTCAACGACCACGATGGCGTCGTCTACCAGCAGCCCGATAGCCAACACCAAACCGAACATGGTCAAGATATTGATGGTGAAGCCAAACGCGGCCATCACGCCAAATGTGCCCAGAAGCACGACCGGAACGGCCAGCGTAGGGATCAAGGTGGCGCGCCAGTTCTGCAGGAACAGGTACATGATAAGGAACACCAGCACGATGGCCTCTATCAGCGTATACATCACGCCCTCGATCGACGCGCTGACCACCGGCGCCGTGTCGTAGGGATAGACCACTTTCACCCCCGCAGGCAGGGTCGGTTCCAGGCGCATCAGCGTCTCGCGTACGCCGTTGACGGCATCCAGCGTATTGCCACCGCTGACCAGCCGCAACCCGATGCCTGCGCTGGGTTTACCGTTGTACATGGCGCTGATGGAGAAGTTGTCCGAGCCCAGTGTCACCTCGCCGACGTCACGCAGGCGCACTTGAGAGCCATCCGGGTTCACCTTCAGCAAGATATCGCTGAACTGCTCAGGCGTTCTAAGAAGAGTTTTGCCTATCACTGTCGCATTGAGCTGCACGTGGTCCGTACTTGGGCGGCCGCCGAGCTGGCCGGACGACACCTGAACGTTCTGTTCCTGGATCGCGGCAACCACGTCACCAGGCATCAGCTTGTAATTGTTGAGCTTCAACGGATCGAGCCAGATGCGCATAGCGTTCTGTGCACCCAGCACCATGAAGTCACCAACGCCCGGCGAGCGGCTGAGCGGATCTTGTAACTGCGAGACAATGAGGTCGCCCAGCGCGTAGTTGTCCAGGCTCTCGTCCTCGGACACCAGGGCTGCGACCATCATGAAGTTGATCTGGAACTTGACCACGCGGATGCCCTGCTGCTGTACCGCCTGCGGTAGCATCGGCGTGGCAAGCGACAGCTTGTTCTGCACCTGCACCTGGGCGGTGTCAGGATCGACGTGCTGCTCGAAAGTAACCACGATAGTGGCGGTCCCGTCGGTGTTGCTCTCCGAGCGGATGTAACGCAGACCGTCTAAACCATTGAGCTGCTGTTCTATCACCTGGACCACGGTGTCCTGTACCGTCTGCGCGGAAGCACCTGGATAAACAGCCGAAATGCTAATGGCTGGCGGCGCGATGTTGGGGTACTGGTTGACCGGTAGAGTGAAGATCGACAGGGCGCCGGCCAACATGACGACAATGGCTATAACCCAGGCAAAGATAGGGCGGTCGATAAAGAATCTGGACATGCATACCCCCTTATTCGCCCAGTGCCTGAACGGCCACGACACTGCTCACGCCGTTGGCCTCCACTGGCTTGACCTGCATACCCAGACGGACATGCTGCAGACCCTCCACAATCACACGGTCGCCAGGCTGCAGGCCGTTACTGACCAACCATTGACCTTCCACGCTACGCTCGGTGACAAGTGTGCGTTGATGCACCGTATCCTGGTTGTCCAGAATCAGCGCGACCGCCCGGCCCTGGCTGTCACGCGTGACGGCTCGTTGCGGAATCAGGATTGCCTGTTCATGCACACCCTGTCGTAGCTGTGCACGGACAAACATGCCCGGCAACAGCACCTCTTCAGGGTTCGGAAATACCGCGCGCAGTGTCACCGCGCCTGTGCTTTGATCAACACTGACTTCCGAGAATTGCAGCTTTCCTGCATGCGGAAAGTCGCGGCCATTCTCAAGTTTCAGCCGCACCTCGGCTTGCCCGTTGCCTGCACTCTTGAGTCGGCCACTGGCCAGGTCCTCACGCAGTTCAAGGAGCGCGGAGGATGGCTGCACGATGTCCACATAGATGGGGTCCAGCTGTTGCACAGTTGCCAGGGCTTCAACCTGGTTGGCCGTCACCAGAGCGCCTTGCGTCACCGTTGAGCGACCGACGCGACCGGAAATGGGGGCGGCAATGCGGGTGTACCCCACCGCAATGCGGGCGCTCTCAACAGCAGCCTTGGCCTGGAGGAACTGGGAACGCGCATCGTCATACTGCTGCTGGCTGATAGCGTGTGCCTGAATGAGCTGTTCGTAGCGCCTCGCCAGGAGCCCTGCCGATTCCAAGCTGGCTTCGGCACGGGCCAGCGTGGCGCGATAGGGCGCTGGGTCGATCTGGTACAACGTCTGCTCCGCCTTGACATCGGAGCCTTCCTGGAATGCACGCTGCAAAAGGATTCCGCTAACCTGTGGACGGACTTCGGCCACGAGATAAGCGCTGGTACGGCCAGGAAGCTCAGAGGAAAGTTCAATAGCACGGGGCTCAATGGTGAGGACACCAACCTCGGGCGATGTTGGGGCCGAGGCTACTGGCGCTTCATTGTTGCAGGCAGCCAGAGACAAACACGTCAGCATCAATAGGCTGAATCGTGGGAACGCGCTTCGAAGAGACATACAGAATCCCGAACAAGAAAATAGATACTTTGGAGACGGCTTTGCCGTTCCACTCTCGACCTGAAATAAAATGGCTGAGCGGCCAAGGCTGAACATGAAAGCCGCGCAGATCAGCGTGTCTGCGGTATAGAAGCCGACACGCTGATTGCATTGGCGAGTGCTAGTCAGGTAATACGCCAGCCTTTGGCAGCCTGTCGCTGAAGCAGAAAGTGCTCGTACAGACCCTGCTTGGCGCGCAGGTACTCGTGTGTCCCTTGTTCGCTGATCCTTCCGTCATTGAGCACGACAATCTGGTCAGCCATGGACACGGTCGATAGCTGGTGGGCGATCACTACCAGTGTGCGTTTACCCCGCAACCGCGCCAGTGCATCGGCAACGGCAGCTTGGTTCTGTGCATCCAGCGCGGCGGTGGCTTCATCCACCAGCAGGATCGGTGCATCCTTGATCAGTGCGCGAGCGATTGAGATGCGCTGGCGCTCGCCGCCGGACAGGCGCGCACCGCCTTCACCGACAGGCGTATCCAACCCCTGTGGCAGCCGCTCGATGATCTCGTCCACACCAGCCTGCCGAGCAGCTTCCAGCACCTGCGCATCGCTTGCATCGGGTTTGCCGATGCGAATGTTGTCGGCGATGCTGCCTTGAAACAGATAGGTGTCCTGGAATATCTGGCTGATCTGGCTAGCCAGTTGTGCCCTCGACATCTGCCGCACATCGACGCCGCCGACAAGCACGCTGCCATTGTCCACGTCAAAGAAGCGCGCAATCAGCCGAACCAGGGTCGACTTGCCCGAACCAGAGGCGCCAACCAGGGCGGTCATGCTGCCCGGTTCAATACGCAAGCTCACGCCGCGCAACACTTCGGGCTGATCCGGCCCGTAGCGAAAACTCACGTCGCACAACTCTACTGCGCAGTCACGTGGGACTTGTGCAGCGATCGGCTCCGGCAAGGGTTTGGCCGCAAAAATCTCGTTAATGGCAGCCAGTTGGCTTCGAGCGTTGCGCAGGGCCTCCCCGTAGCCGGCGACGTCCAGTAACGGATCGACGAATCGATTGACCAGCAATAGAGAGACGATGACGGCAATCACCGACTCAGCCTGCACAAGGCCACTGTGATTGTTCAACCACAGCGCCCCTGCTATCAACAGTGCAGCGAAAACTCCCTGAACAACCCAGGCATTGAGTACCACTGACGCCGTCGATGCAGCGATCAGTTGCGCTCCGGACTTGCGCTGCTGGTCAATGGCCTGCTCCAGAAAGCGTGTGCTTGCGCCTTCGCCATTAAACGCACGCAACACCGACTGGGCCTGGGCGAACTCGACTATCCGCTGGCTCGTGTAGGCTGCATTGTGGTGGAAGGCATCATCGGCGCGCTGGCCCAGGCGGGCGCTGAGCAGGAACACGCCAACCAGAACAGGCAATGCCACTAGCGATATCAACCCCATGGGCCAATGCAGTACGAACAACGCGATTACGAAGACAACTGGCGTTACCGCGCCACTGAGTATGGGCGTAAACAAATGTCCCGGTAGCTCCGACAGCTGGAACATGCCATGTGTCATGACATGACTGAGTCGTGCCGTATTCTGGGGAGAGAACCAGCCCACTGGCAGTCGCGAAATGTGGTCGCCAATTCGCTGACGAGCATCCTTTAACACTGCGATCCGCACCTTGACACTGGCTTCTTCGACTTGGCGCCGCCAAGCCCAGCACGCTACTACGCCGACAAGCAGAACGGCGAGCCACAGCGTTGCCCCGTATGTATCGCCAGCAAGCACATGGCTCAGAACCGGAACCAGCACAGTGATAGTCAACCCGCTGAGTAGCCCATACGCCACGGCCATCCAGGCATAGCGGCGAAAAACCTGTGCCTCTGCACCCAGTAGTTGAATGAAGGATTTCAGCATGAGGCGGCCGCCTGTTCCAAAGATTCTTCGTGGCCGTCAAGCGCCCAAAGTTGCGCGTAGCGGCCGTTAGCGGCGAGCAGTTCGGCATGATTGCCTTGCTCATGTATCTCGCCCTCCTCCATCACGATGATGTGATCGGCGTGCATCACCGTCTCCAGCCGGTGCGCTATGACCAACAGCGTGCGCCCTTTGGCAAAGTGCGATAGCGCCTCCTGGATTGCCGCTTCGCTCTCAGCATCCGCGGCTGCAGTAGCTTCATCGAGTACCAGAATGGGCGGGTCGAAAAGCATTGCACGCGCAATACTTACGCGCTGCAGCTCGCCGCCGGAAAGCTGTGCATCCTCGCCGATCACAGAGTCATAGCCTCGCGGCAGGCTCAGAATGCGCTCGTGGATGTTGGCCGCACGTGCTGCGTCCTCGATGGCCTGCAGGCTGGCCAAGGGAAGGCCCAGGGCGATGTTTTCACGCACGCTGGCGCGAACAAGACGGACTTCTTGCAGTACAAAACCAATACGTCGATATATCTGCGAGGTCTCGATGTGGCGCAGATCCGCGCCGCCAAGTGTGATACGTCCTTCGGTCGGATCGAAAAAGCGCAGCAGTAGACGCGCTAACGTCGACTTCCCCGAGCCAGAAGTGCCGACGATGGCCGTTACGGTTCCAGGATTGAGTGTGAAACTGATGTTCGAAAGCACCTTGTTCCGGCCGTCATAGGCATAACTGATGTTTTCGACTTGAATTCTGTTACTGGTCGGTCGCTGTCGAAGTTCGGGTGTTGGTTGCTCCAACACTGGCGTCTGAAGCAAGACTTGCACACGCTCGGCCGCCTCCTTTGCCGGGCCTAGGCCGTGAGTGACAAACCCCAACAAAATCAAGGGCGCAGAGATGCCCGGCGCAACAAGTACGAAGGGCAACAGATCCAGTGGTGCGAGCCATCCGGCTTTGATCAACAGCGTACCGAAGGCCAGTACGACACCCAGTACGGCTACCGGCGCGACGATGGCGTTGGCAATTGCAAGAGGGCCAACCATCGGACGCAAAAGGCCCAGGAAGGTATCGAGAAAGCTATCGATGGCTGCGTGGTAATTGCCGTGCGCCTTACCGCTGGTACCGAATGTCTTCACCACGGGAATCCCGTTGACGAACTCGACGACCGCATTGTTCACGCGCGCCTGTCCCTCGCCAAAAGACTGCATCTGCTCTTCGTTCAAGTTCATGATCGAGGCAAAGATCAGGAACCCCACAACGTATGGCAGAACCGCCACCAGCGCCATCAGCCAATCGGTCGCAAAAAGATAGCCCAGGGAGATCAGGATCGCCCCGAGGGTGCGTCCCAGCGTGGTGTAAAAATGCGCGGTTAGCTCATGGAGTGTGCCGACATCATCCTGCATGACCTGTTTGACCTCGCCCGAGGCGCGGTTGGTAAACCACCCCAGCGGCACTTGCACCAATCGCCGCGTGGCAGCCTGACGCATATGATGCGTGATGTGGTTGTCGGCCAGATGGGCAGTTAACTCGGCCACCGACATGAGCATGAGACCGACGAACAGGCTGACCAGACTGATGATCACCGTCTGCCAGACTTCAGATTGTGCTTGGGCCAACGCCACTGTAGCGGCCAGGTCCGCATCCCCGAGGGAGATCCTGGCGATGTGCGCGATACCTGCGAGGGGTACCAGCGAGAGCGCGCTGCCCACCCCGGCCAATACGGCTGCAGTGATCAATCGCCAGCGTATGGGACGCAAGACCCTATTGAGTGGGCCGGACTCTTTGGAAGCGACCGCGGCCGCATCATTGGTGTTCATTAGAACTCCTGGAAGGGACATGTAGAGGTGCGCGCACACGGGCGGTGCGCTCGGCCAGGAAGCGCCGCGGCGGTACGCCAACGGCCTTGCGGAACATGGTCACGAACGCGCCGGAGCTTTCGTAGCCCAGTGCGTCGGCGATGGCTTGAATGGATTGGCCCTGAGCCAATAAAGGCAAGGCCGTGACGATATGCATCTGACGACGCCACTTGCTCACGCCAAGGCCGGTTTGCGCAGCGAACAGGCGCGACATGTTTCGCTCGCTCATGCCAATGCGCGAGGCCCGCTGATCCAGGTTGGCATGATCTGCGGGAGCCGCCAGCATGGCGTCGGCCAACTGGCGCAGCCGGGGATCGCGTGGCATGGGCAAGTGCAACCATTCAAGCGGAGCTGTCATCAGTTCGTCGAGCAGCACAGCCATCAGACGTGATTCTGGTCCGCTCTCCTCATAGAGTTCAGGCAGTCCCGCCGAGCGCTCCAGCAGTGCGCGCATAAAGGAAGAGACAGAGAGCGTGCAGCATGTGCCAGGCAATCCGGTGACCACCTCTGAGTCGATGAAGACAACAAAGCCTCGCGTACTGCCGCTACTGCGGGCCCGGTGAACGAGCCCCCCGGGAATCCAGACAGCACCTTGTGGCGGGACGACCCACAAACCTTCAGCCGTCTCCAGCGTGATCAGCCCGGTATCAGCAAACAACAGCTGGGCTTTGTGATGGCTGTGATAGGCCAGCTCCCAGCGCTCGGTCTCCATGCCCAGGCCAATAACAAAAACAGGCCGAGCGATATCGTCCACGTAACGCGGATCAACCTCAGAAGTATGCATTTGGCAACTCCCTCTTGATGTTCAGCTGGAGAGTAGCGACTGGGCTTTTTCTTGCGCCTCTTGGGCGGTGGCTACGACGAGCATCGGGTAGCCCCAGAACTTCTCGAAAATGACGGAAAACGACACCGCACCGGCCCAATGCCTGACGTTGGGCACAATCTGCACCTGCGCCCTGATCAACTTACGGATCTGTGCCTTGTTGGCCTTCATCCAAAGCGTTACTTGGCGCCGCTCTTCTATGGAGTTGCTATCGCGTGGGTCGTCATCCGGAAATCCCTCTCCCACGAAGACAAACGGCTGATCACCGGCCAGCAGTTTCCCAATGCACGCCAGTACCTCTTCAATAGGCATGCTTAGAGCGGGATCCATCTCCATGCGAACGATGGGGAAATTAGACGCATCAACGTACATATTGGCTCTCCCGGCACACGGGTGTGCCTACGATTTAAATGAGAACCAATATCGTATGAGCAATGAGGGCGGGAGGCATTGGAAAATCCAGCCATAAGATTATTCATTACTGCCAATCTGATAGATCTCAGAAACCACCTGCATCGTTGCCTCTTCGATCGTTCCTTCGTTACGGCATAAAACCCAGCCGTGATCTGCAACCGCTCGCTCGAACGCCTGGGTAGACGCGACATGTTCTTCCAGCTTGTGCATTACCGTACTGTTTAACCCGCGCGTTCGGGCGGCTGCCCTCGCCCATGAGGTTTCAGGGTCAGTGACAACCCCTACATGCAGATCAGGCACTTGCACGTTGCGATCCATGTTCAGCTGCAGAATCTCTGCAAACGGGACCAACCGGCGAAACGCGGCATCAGACGGGTACCAACGATCGATCAGGATGATGCTGTCTGGTGGCTGTTTAGTCAGCACGTGTCGGGAAATCCAGGTACGGCTGTCAGCAAGGCGCTCACAAATCTCCAACTCCAGATCCCGGCTGGGGTTTCTGACGAATGTGTTCACCAGGGCCATTGTTTCACCCCGGTAGGGATCGCTTTTTTTCTCGCAAAGCCGGATCACCTTTTTGTTGTCCGCCCTCAGGGCTTTCGTAACGGCCTCCAACAGTGTGGTTTTGCCGGTCCCCTTGGGCCCATCTAGCGAAACAAACAACGGACGATTCATTGTTCAAACAACGACTGATAATTGAGGAGCACTCTAACCTAGTTTCTGGCTGACAGGTTTCAACCTAACCCGACTGCGCCAGACATTGAGCTGTAGCTCGACGGCGACACGCCCATCACCTTACGGAACGCATTGCTCAGGTGGGCCTGGTCGAAAAATCCCAGCTCAACGGCGATGCGTGCAGGCGCGTCGCCAAGGCGCAGACGCCGGCGCGCTTCGATCAAGCGCAACTGCTTGAAATATTGCATCGGGGGAAGGTTTTTCCGGGTCTTGAAACTTCGCACCAGATGGAACCTGGATAGATTGGCTTCGGCGCACAGGTCTTCAAGCTCGATCGCTTCGTACAAATTGGCCTGCATGAAACGGATCAAGTGTGCCACCCGCAATGGCTCGTCGGCGGTGTCTGGCGTGGTCCGAAAACGCGCCAGCTCACTGAACAGCACCAGCAACGCTTCGTCACGGCCGCTGGCGTCCAGCTGCTCATGCAGGTCGAGGATAGAGCGGAACAGTGCACTATCGTGGATCACGCCCTCCTGAAACGTGGGCAGGCCATTGGCGCTGGTGATCTGGTCGAGAATGCTGCGCACCTGCTGTCCCTCCAGATGCACGCTGATGAACTGTGCGCCCTCCCCGCAGAACTCCGACGCCTGCACGGTCATCGGGTTGTATAGCGTTACCTCGCCCGCATACACAGCTTGCTGCCTGCCGTTGTACCAGATCCGCTCCACCCCGCTGAGGTTCGCGCTGAGCACATACTCTTCATGGGTATGCTTGGGGTAGCGAGCACCACTGGCATTGACCTGCGAGCATTCAATACGCTCAAAGCGGGTCAGATTTTCCATTACCAAGGCCATTGGTCTGCCTCCTTGCAGGAACAGTTCATGATTGTCACGACCCGTTTGCCGTTACGTTCCGATGCGAAAGTTTAAGATCCTCTACCTCCCTTGCAATCGTTTCCAGACTCTCCGGAAGCTTGAGATTTTTTTCGCGCAACAACGCAAACTGCTCGCTGATGGGCCCAATATTGTTTTCTTTCAATGCGTAGAGAAACCCCAGAATAAAACAGTAGGAGGCTAAGTCGCCTTTCTCCCGCATGAAATCCAGAGCAAAATCAACAGCTTTTTGCCACTCCAGTACGTTGAAACTGCAGTAGTGAAGTGAAAAAATATTTGGGTAGAATCTCGCTTTTTCAGGCAGTAACGCGAGGAGGTCGTTCCACGTACAGAGGAAACGAGCTTGGGCGCCTCCCCAGGCAAAATGTCTAAGGGGACGCGGTTCAAAGCGGAAGGTGCCTAACTTTCCTAGGGCTGTTCCAGTGTGAAACGCGCGCCATTGCATTGTGTCCTCTTCCTCGCCCCGGTTCCGGTCGATTAGAGTATCAAGCACAGGCAACCACGTAATGGGGTGCCATGAGGGCAGGTTGGCGGTGTCTGGAATGATAGGAGCAAGCGAGTAGCGTTGATGATCACGCCAATCATTGATGTGATCTCCGATGTCACCAAAACTGACAAAGCGCCAGATGAGTGTCTCTTCTGTATTAAGTCGGTTCTGTAGATGGTCCCACGTACCTTCAGATTCTGGAGAATCGCAAGAAGTGTCTTTGGCAAGTTCCAGGTCACTCAAATGTCGTATGGCTGCATCATCAAAAAGTGCGGAATACGTATTGCTCCACGCGAACGCTTCCTCTTCCTCGAGCGAGCGGAAAACCGGAATTTCCTGAGGGCGGTATGCATTCCTCACTGCCATTGAAAAATACAGCCTTCCTCCCTCCCGGCTCGAACGTTCCCAGCGATTCGACCAGACCGCCATGAAACCAGAAACGCGGCCCCGTTGCGCATCTCGGGAAAGCTTGTTGAGCGCTCGGTCGACTTGATTATTCCATGATGAGCCTTGAAACCAGTTCTTTGGCAGGGAGAATACTTTAGTTTCTACCTGAAGCATTTCTGGTTGAAATTTTTGAGCCTGAGCAGATGGAAACAGGTCGGAGCGAACCCATAGCGTTTCATTCGGCTCATTCAGACTCGCTGCGCGATATTCTAAGGGAAGAGTGGGTATATCAAGTTTGGTCAATTGGTCAAAAGCGTGCTGCTCCAGGGGAGCCCAACTGGTTGATACAAGAATGAAAAAAACGTTTGATCCCGGATGACGTTGGCATAAACAATTTTTATAAGCGAGTAATTCCGTTGCGAACTCTCGCGCTGCTTGCCGGCTTCGCTTGATCTCGACGATCACAAAAGCACTGCTGATCTCATCCTCAAGCACCAGGTCCGGCTTAAGAACTTCGCCAGCGTTGGAGGAAATGTTCGTGTTAGCGCTGTAAAATCTAGGTGCATAGAGACTTCTGAGAACCCGACAGGCTTCGCGAGTCGCGCGCCCCCGCCCTGGTGAAAGTCCTTCGCGCCGATCTCCTTCCACCTCGGCCATCATCTCTTTGCTCAGCGGGTCTCCAGAGTAACGGATGACACTGTATAAGTCGCCGCTGCCAGAGTGACTCTCTTTCCCTCCTAAGGTCTCCAACCATTGCTGAATCTCTCGTTCAAGCTTCACTGCGTCCATTTCGTGCCTCCCTGCGGGCGAGTCGTTGAAGATTATTCGGTCGGCGCAAAACTATATGCGCCTACTCAGGCGCTAATGGTTGAGTGCTGGATTCGCTTTTTTCAGTAAACGCGTGTCAACGGTTGGGTAGCAGGAAACACCATGCTATGGAATTGCACCTTCACGGGTAGAGACACCAACTAGGTCCAGCCCAACCGGACATGACATGAGCTCGCCATGGGTGTGGCGACTTTCCACCATTACTGAACAGGCGTTCTTCGACCTGATGGGCAGTCCAGCCGAGTGTTACTGCCAACGAATCGACCTGTATGCAGTAATCCACGTAATCAGCCGAGGTGACCCTGTCGTCGACGATCACACGGAGCATATGAGGAGCACTGAGTCGTTTAGCTTTGCTAGCTGAAGTGTAATCTTTACGCACTGATGGATACCTCCCCTGGCCACTCAGGAGGTGCATGCTACGCGCTGTCCACTGATCAAGGATGTAAGCGTCACCATGAGGGGATGCGAAGAACAAAACCTTAGTGAAATACGCAGGGCCCATACCCGGAAGAAGACCTTTGGCCCTTAGTGCAGAAAACGCATTGAAACCTGTCGCTCGAGTATGCAGACCCGCTCGCACATCATTGCATACCGAGAGCCAGTGGCTACGAGCCGACCAGATACGCCGGCCGTTATCTCGCTTCATTCCTCCCCAAGCCATCGTGCTCAGAAAACAGGCTTCGACCGAAACCGAAGAATTTCGCCAGAGGGCGCTCAATGCCGCGCGTGAAAGCGGCGACTTTGACAAAGCGTATCGGCTCCCCAGTCCGGCGGCTAATGACTCTGCCCAATCATGAGGCGACCCTCCAGCCCAGGTGGTTGGGGCTGTGACATTCAACTGCTGGAAGATGGATACTTGTGCTGGTTGTAGGGTGGGGATCATAAACTCGACGAACTCATCCTTGGCGGTGCTGTCATTATGACAGCACCATGCGATGTTAGCTCAAGGAGTAGCTTGACTGACTAAAGCCCAGAGTACCGATCCATCAACGCCCCCATGCACGCCAGATACTCACCACGCCCCAGATGCAGAATGTGATTGCCGGGAAACCAGTGCAATGCACTGCCCGGCCAATGCTCGTGCAGCAGCCGCAAGTGGCGTGGCAGGGTGACCCGGTCTCCTGCACCGCCGATGATCAGCATGCGCTCGCCATCCAGGCGCGGGGCATAGGTCAGCGGGTTGTGCACGGCTAGCAACCCGCGCATTTCGGCCACGCCAATGCCCTGTTCGCGCATCATCCGCGAAAGCATGAAACCTGTGGGCTGCCACTCAAGGAACGCGTCGATAGGGCTGACCGCGGGTACGATCGGGATGCAATAGGCCAGGCGCTGGTCAACGGCCGCCAGCAGCGCTGCGGTATAGCCACCGAGGGAAATGCCCGTCACCCCGATCTGCTCGACACCGCGCGCCTGTAGATAGTCGATGAACACCCGCAGGTCGTGGATCGCATGCAGTGGCGCCTCGTTGAAGGCCACCAGCCCACTGCCGAACAAGCCCTGGCCACTGAACCAGGCGCTGCGCTCAGCGCGCCGGCCATGGTGCGGGTAGGTGAACAGCAGGATGTCATAGCCCTGCTGGTAGAAACCGGCCAGCGACAGCACGTGGGCATTGAGCCAGTGCGCGTCAGCGGCGAAACCGTGGATGACGATCAGCGTCGGTCGCGGCCGGTCGCCATGGCACCAGTGCTGGGCATGGGCGAAGGCATTGCGTTGCATGGCCTCGAACTGCGGGCGGGCAAACGGATTGAGCGGTTTGAATGGGCTGGCAAAGCGCAGTTGGAAACGACGGATGTCGTCGCCAGGCAACGCACGCTCTGCAATGACGATGTCCTGCGGCGGTGGCAGGAACACCTGGGATGCGTCTCCCGCACGCGCCAGTGGTTCGTAGAAGCGCAGCGCCTCGAACTCGCGCTGCAGACGACCGGGTTTGCGTAGCGTGGCAAGCGCGGTCGCCGCCACCGTAGCCGACAAGGAGGTACGCATCACCCGCTCGATCGCCGCGGTGCCATGTATCTTCAAGCGGTGTCTGGCATCGAGTTCAGTGCCATCGGCCTGCCGCCAGAAGTCTGCGGACAAACACTCCCACCAGGGCCTGCGTGAATCCCCTGCCCCATCATCATTCATGCACTGTTGTTTTTGCCGCACGCAGGATCCCCTCCCCGGTCGGGGGTCAGCAACTGCGCCCCGACGGCGCGCACAAAACCCTCCGATGGCCTCAAGCATAGAGACCGCGCCGACCGCGCACTCCCCCCCTTTTGCAGGGGGACGGTGCAACGGCAGATCGATGAATCTGCCCGTCATCGACCTTGGTCGTATTGATGAAACGCTAAGCACCTGCAGGCCAGCTCAGATAATTGAGCCACCCCCACTGCGCCACAATCTTGCGAGAGCTTTAACGATGAGCAAACTCAGCGGGCAAGACGCCCTGTTCCTCAACGTCGATCGTCCCCATGCCGCGTCGCACTGCACCATGATCTATATCTACGACCAGTCCACGGTAGAGGGGCAACGACTCGGCTTTCGGGAGATTGTCCACCATATTTCGGAGCGTCTCGACGTCTCGCCAGTGTTCAAGCGCAAGATCGTCCAGGTGCCCTTTGGCCTGGGTTATCCCTACTGGGTGGAGGACGACCTGTTCGATATCGACTTCCACGTTCGCCATTTCGCCCTGCCCAAGCCAGGCGACTGGCGCCAGTTCTGCATCCTGGTGTCGCGCATCCATGCCCGCTCGGTGGATCTTTCCCGGGCACCCTGGGAGATGTACGTGATCGAGGGGCTCGACAACATCGAAGGCATCCCCAAGGGCAGCTTTGCCATCCTGACCAAATCGCACCATGCCGCTATGGACGGTGCCGCGGCCGCGGAACTGACCTGGGCCTTGCACGATCTGGCCGGCGCGCAGGGCAAACCGGTCGCGGTGGTTGATAACGCGCCGGCGGCCTCCCGCGTCGCGCAGCGCTGGGGCATGCTCGACACCGTAAGCCGGATGCTCACCGACAACATCACCGCCTCCGCGCGCATGGCGCTGCCGCTGGCCCGCGTGTTGCCCAAACTGGCCATCGCCAGCCTGCAGAAAGTGGCGCGGTCGGTACTGAGCGCTGAAGGCGGCGCACCGCGTACACGCTTCAACAGCAACGTGACCTCCAGTCGAGTCTGGGATTCGGTCACCCTCGATCTCGGCGTGGTGAAACAGATCAAAAACCTGGTGCCCGGAGCGACAGTCAACGATGCGGTCCTGGCCATGGTCGGTGGGGCGATGCGTCGGTACCTTTTGGCAAAAGATGAACTGCCGGAGAAGTCGCTGGTGACCCTGGCACCCGTCAACACCCGCCAGGGCAACGAATCCGTCGCCGCCGGTAACACCGTATCGATGCTCACCTTCCCGCTGCGCACCGACATCGAGGATCCGCTCGAGCGGCTGCAAGCGTTGCAGGCCGCCACATCGCAATCCAAAGCGATCCAGAATGCGGTCGGCGCGAACGACCTGACCAATCTGCAGAAGTTCGCGCCCCCGGCCACCCTGGGGCTGGCCGGGCGCCTGGCGACGCTGATGGGCATGGGCGGCAAGGGTCCGGTGGTGTTGCACAACTGCATGGTGACCAACGTCCCGGGCCCGAATGTGCCGCTGTACCTGCTCGGCGCCAAGCTCGTGTACTGGTGCGGTGTCGGTCCGCTGGTCGATGGCCTGTCGCTGATCTGGAACCCCACCAGCTACTGCGGGAAGATGTTCATCTCGCTGACCAGCTCACCGAATGTGGTTCCCGACCCGGACTTTCTTGCGCAGTGCCTGACGGATTCGTACGAGGAATTCAAGGCAGTGGCTATCCAGGCAGCCAAGAGCGAGACGCCCAAGCCTGTGAAGGCAAGGCGCGTTGCCCGAAAATCCGCCGCGCAAAAAATCGACGACAAGCAGGTACTCTAGCTGCGAGCGGCCATCATGGCGGTTGTGCGTGGGGCGCCTTCGGGGGCGCCGGGGTCCTCTATGACCGGTCTGCTAACCCGCGTACAGCCTGATCATCCCGGAACAGCGCAAACCTGTAGGAGCGGATTTACCGGGACGCCGGACCGCCGCGATGGACTGCGCAGCAGGCCCATCTTTGGGGCCGCTACGCGCCCCATCGCGGATAAATCCGCTCCTACAGTGAGAACCGGCGATGCAGATACCGCACAACACCTGACACACCGCAGCGACTTCATCGCCGGTAAAGCCGGCTCCCACACCGACTTCTGCCGTGCGCACGCTGAGCATTCGAAAGTGGCCTCACCCCCTGTTGAACTGGTCAAGCAGTTCCGGACACCTGTTTAGGTTGTTATGCCGTTAACTGCCCCCACAGCCATCTGCGAAAAATCGCGATGTTGTAGGTGTTTTCTGTCAGACCGTTCTGAATCATACTTCCGGCGCCGTTGCTCTGTTGTGCCGGGGCCTTCATGGCTCTAGGCTGCTGCCGTCGTTGGAAACTCCAACGATGCGGATTTAGCAGTCCGGATATGACAGAGATCTACGGGTACCGCTTTTATGGCGGTTGTACGTGGGGCACCTTCGGGTGCGCCGGGTTCTCTGTCACCGGTCTGCTAACCCGCGTACAGCTGCCACCTTCGTTTAGCAGCGAAGGATGGTTGCATCACCGACAGAGGTTACTCATGAAAAAGTTCGTCCCCGATCCCCCCAGCCTCGACCTTTCCAACGCTACCACCGCCGACACCCCGTTCGGCACCAACCGCCTGTTCGCTGTCCGTGCCGGCATCCCCGCTGAAGAAGCGCTGCTGCATGCTTGCCATCTGTTGCAATGTGCCGAAGCTACGGTGAGCGACGCGGTCGATCACCTCACGCTCAACGACCGCTCCCTGGTATGTGGCGCGGGTCAGCACATCGAGACAGCACGGGCGCTGATCGATGCCGTGCTTGATGGTGTGGGTGTGAAGCGGATTTTCACACCTCACTAGCCGGTCACCGCCTGGGGCTGGCGAAGCCCAAGCCCGTCTATAGGTGGGCTTCACTGCAAACCTGTAGGAGCGGATTCACCGGGACGCCGGACCGCCGCGATGGGGCGCGTTGCGGCCCCAAAAATGGGCCTGCTACGCAGGCCATCGCGGATAAATCCGCTCCTACAGTGGGAGCTGGCCTTGCCAGCGATACAGACGCCGCGCAACACCTGACACTCCGCAGCAACTCCATCGCCGGCAAAGCCAACTCCCACATTAGGTATCTTTCGGTTCTTTGGCCGGTGCCGCAAACCAGTTGTCCCTGGGCACGCGCTTTTCTTCTTCGGGATCACCCAGGTAGTGCGGCGACATGATCTGCACACCGTATTCGTTGAAAACATCCTGTATGTTCGCATGCAGCACGCTTAGCAACTCCGCACGCGGCCGCGGCAAGCTGGGGATGGCCTGCGCCACCAGACGATATTCGGGGTAAAAGTCGGACAACGCCGTCTGGAACACCTGTGCCGGTGGTTCCTGTAGCACACCGGGTGTACGCCTGGCGGCCTCCAGCAACATCGCTTCCACCTGACGCCACGGCGTGTCGTAGCCAATGGTCACCACCGTATCGACCACATAACCTGGGCCTTGCACGGTGCGTGAATAGTTCTTGGTGACCGTACCGGTGATCATCGAGTTGGGCAGGGTCAATACCTCACCCAACCCCGTGCGGATGCTGGTAGTGAACATGCCCAATTCGGTCACCGTGCCTTCGTACTCTCCAATGCGCACGAACTCACCGGGGCGCAAGGTTCGGGTGTAGGTCAGGATCAATCCGGCAGCCGCCTGGCCCACCACGCTGGTGGCGCCCAGCGAAATCATCAAGCCGATCAGCACCGACAAGCCCTTGAAAGCGTCGGTGCCAGCACCGGGTAGATACGGATAGGCCATCGCCAGCGCAAACAGCCAGATCGCCAGCGACGTGAGGCGCTGCGTGGGCTGCAACGTCTCGTGGTTCAGCCAGCTGAAGGTTCCCGGCGTGGCCATACGCCTGAGCACCCGGCGACTGAACGCCGATGCGCCACGGGCAATGAAAAATATCACCAGCGCCACACCCAGTCCCGGGATCGCACCGACGATGGCCTGAAACAGGTAGCTGGCGACTTCGAACAGGTAGTTGTTGAGGCTTTCACCCCAGGGCCGGGTGTAAGGGAACCTCGACAGGACAAACCCCAACCATTCATACGTCAGCAACAGGATGACCAACCAGCGCAGCACCCAGAACACGCGCGTCACCAGCGGGTAAAGGTAGTTGGCATCAATCACCGGAACCCGCCCCACTTTCAGCGCAGGGGTATGGCGCTGCATCAATTCGGGCAAGCGCTGGAGCAAGCGACGCCGCAACCAGGCAATACCCCAAAGCAAGGTGAAGTAAATGACCGTAGCGAGTGCCGCGGCACCGAGCGCACGCGACATCAGCTGCAGGCTGCGCGCTTCGCGGGTTTCGGCCACCACCAACCGCAGCTTTTGCGCCGCCCCCTGGGCAGCCTGCTGTACGGAGTTGTATTCGAGTTCGTCGACATCCTTGGGCGAAACGATGAAGGCGCGCTTGGCCCCCAACAGCACCAGGTAATTTTCCTGGACAGGTTCAACGGCCACCGTGGGGGCGTCCGTCTCGTCCAGTGCTTCGCTGATAACGGCTTTTGCGCGTTTCACCCGCGAGGCGGGTGCCTCCCCCAGCAGCGTGGCACGGAACACCATGATGCTGCGGTTGGCCACTTTCAGTTCGACGAAATCATCAATTGGCTTCACCTCGTCCGCGGCCCATGACAACGCTGACCAGGACAGGCTTGAAAGCACAAACAGGACGGCGAGCAACCTGCTTTGCATGTATCGGTTCCTTCCGCCACAGGTATAAGTACGGAGCGCACTGATCGCAGCCTAGTTCAGTGAAGAATACTTGTCAGGGTGATGCCCGCCTTAGCCGGGCCTGTCAACTACACTACTTCGGTACATTGCTGCACAGAGACATGGAACATGGCGACCAGAACCGCAATCGTATTCGCTGGCGGAGGCAGCCTGGGCGCGGTGCAGGTGGGCATGTTGCGGGCCCTGGTCGAGACCGATGTTCGATTCGACATGGTGGTTGGCGCTTCGGTAGGTGCTATCAATGGTGCCTACTTTGCCGCGAGGCCCGATGCCGACGGCGTTGAAGCGCTCGCGGGTTTCTGGCGCGGGCTGAGTAAAACCGACATCTTCCCCCTCTCCTGGCTCGATACCTGTAAAGGGCTGATCAAACGCCGTGGCTTTCTGTTGCAACCGGCAGCCTTGAACCGATTGCTGGGCCAGGCACTGCCTATCCATCGCATCGAGGAGGCGAGGCTGCCCCTGCACATCGTCACCACCGACCTGCTCAGTGGCGCCGAGACCGTGCTTTCCAGCGGTGAACTCGAACAGGCGTTACTGGCCAGTGCTGCCATCCCGTTGGTGTTCCCTTGCGTACAAATTGCCGATCGGTTTCTGGTGGACGGCGGCGTTGCAAGCAATACCCCTATTTCGACTGCGGTTACCTTGGGCGCCACCAACGTTGTAGTCATCCCCACCGGCGTGAGTTGCGCCCTCACGCAACCGCCCCGGGGCCTGGTCGCCCTGGCCCTGCACACCGTCAATCTGATGAGCATGCGCCAACTGGTACGCGACATCGAACACTTCCGCACGCTCACCAGCCTGCACATCGTCCCGCCTTTGTGCCCTGTGGATGTCTCGGTGTTCAACTTTGACCAGACCGAGTCTTTGTTGCAGCGGGCCTATGAGCAGACGCTTCGCTGGCTGGATCGCGGAGGTCTCGAGCGCACCAAAGTACCGGGGGCGCTGACCCTGCATTCACATGCCCATTAGCTGGCGTGACACACAGCTTGTGCTAGCGTTTTGAGGCCAATCCTTCATTTCGAGCCCGAGCCATGGACGAAACCATCGTTAACGTGACCACCGATAAGTTCAATGCTCTAGTTACCCTGGTGCAACAGTACGGGACTGCTTTCGTGGTCAAGATTCTCGTCGCCATCGCCTTCTGGATCATCGGGCGCTGGTTGATCGGCTTTGCCGTCGGCGTGGTGCAACGTGCCCTGGGCAAGCAGAAGCTCGACCCGACCGTGCTGCGCTATGTCGGCTCGGTCATCACCGTAACGCTGAACATCATCCTGGTGATCGGCATCCTCGGTTACCTCGGCATGCCCACCACCACCTTCGCCGCACTGCTCGCCGCAGTCGGGCTGGCCATCGGTATGGCCTGGTCGGGGTTGTTGGCCAACCTGGCAGCCGGCGCCTTCATTATTGTCCTGCGCCCCTTCAAGGTCGGCGACTTCATCAGCGCTGGCGGGGTGATCGGTACGGTCACCGAAATCGGTCTGTTCGCTACCGCCATCAACACCCCGGACAACGTGCTGACCCTGGTTGGCAACAACAAGATCTTCAGCGACAACATCCAGAACTTCACCCATAACCCGTATCGCCGTGTCGAACTGCAGGCGCAGTTGTCTGGCGCGACCGACTGGAAGGCGGCTGCGGCGTTGCTCAAGCAGCACATCGCGGCGTTGCCCAATGTGCTCGCCGAGCCGGCAGTGGATGTAGAGATTCTGGAGTTCAACCTGGTCGGCCCGGTGTTGGCGGTGCGCCCGTACTGCCATAACGAGCACTATTGGCAGGTGTATTTCGACACCAACCGCACCATCAAGGATGCCCTCGGCGAGGCCGGCTTCCCGGCTCCGATGCCGGCGCAGACGGTGATCTTCCAGCAACAAGCCAAGTAGCCGGATGGTTTGATCAGCACCCTCTTCCCCCGACAGCCTGCTGCTGGCGACAAAAGCTTCCGCCAACAGCAGGCTGGTCGCAGGGGCACTGGGCCCAAGCAATGAATACATAGGCGCACACGTGAGGACCGTTATAATGCGCATTCCTTAAGTCGATGATTTGATTCATGAAAAAGCTGTTGTCTGTTGTAACGTTGATGTTTTGCGTAGCTGCTCCCGCCCTCTCCTCCCCGCCTGCGACATTTTCTGAAGCCAAGGTCATCGCCAAGCAAAAGGTCTATCTCGACCAGGCCAACAGCTCCATGGGTGAGCTGTACTGTGGCTGCAAGTGGACGTGGGTAGGCAAATCAGGTGGTCGCGTCGACCCCGAATCCTGCGGCTATGAAACGCGCAAGCAGCAAACCCGTGCTGATCGAACCGAGTGGGAACACATCGTTCCGGCCTGGACCTTTGGTCACCAGCGCCAGTGCTGGAAGAACGGTGGGCGGGAACACTGCGTTGACGAAGATCCGGTCTTCCGTGCCATGGAGGCTGATCTGTTCAACCTGTACCCGTCCGTAGGCGAAGTGAACGGCGACCGCAGCAACTTCAACTACGGCATGAACACCGGGGTTGCCCGCCAATACGGTCAGTGCACGACCAAGATCGACTTCGAGCAAAAAACTGCAGAGCCTCGCGACGAGGTGAAAGGCCTGGTAGCTCGGACGACCTTCTACATGTTCGATCGTTACAAACTGAACATGTCCCGACAGCAGCAACAGTTGCTCATGGCATGGGACAAGCAGCATCCCGTCACTGCCTGGGAAAAAGAGCGCGATCGCCGTATCGCCGCAATCATGGGGCACTCCAACCCGTTCGTTAGCGGCCAACGCAGCTGGACCACTGGATACAAGCCTGTTGGTGACGGTGTCGTCAGCGCTATCCCGGTGCGCAGCCCACAACCGACGCCAAAACCTACCCTGGCAGGTTCGTCTGCCACCCTCGATGTGATCATCGGCAACCAGAAAAGCCACGTTTATCACCTGCCCAGTGGCTGCCCTGGCTATCTGCAGGTGTCTGCAAAAAACCAGGTTTCCTTCGCATCGGAGTCTGAAGCTCAGGCGGCAGGTTATCGAAAAGCGGGCAACTGCAAATAGCACAAGCGGTGCGTCTGATAGGGCCCGAAATAGAGCCTTCGAACTCTTCCCAAAGGAGTAGGACGCACCAAAGTGTCGACAATCCTGTTGAATTGTCGATTTTTATCCTTTAGATTTCGCGCACTGCTTGCCAATGTGTCAACAAAATAGATTTCAGCAGGAGCAGGCTGTTTTTTGGTGGTCTGTCAGTGGTCACTCTCAATTACCAGGAATCTGCCCCTGCTTTTTACTCACATAGGAGATCACCAGTGCTCGAAGCTTATGCCCGCCACTTACAAGCGCGCGCCGAAGAAGGCCTGCCACCCCTCGCGCTTGACGCCGAGCAAACCGCAGGCCTGATCGAGCTGCTGAAGAACCCTCCTGCCGGTGAAGAAGCACTCCTCGTCGATCTGATCACCCACCGCGTGCCACCCGGCGTGGACGAAGCCGCCTATGTCAAGGCCGGCTTCCTCTCTGCTGTCGCCAAGGGCGAAGCCACTTCCCCGCTAATCGACAAACAGCGTGCGGTAGAGCTGCTGGGCACCATGCAGGGCGGCTACAACATCGCCACCCTGGTCGCGCTGCTGGACGACGGGGAGCTGGCTGCCGTTGCCGCCGAACAGCTCAAGCACACCCTGCTGATGTTCGATGCCTTCCACGACGTCGCCGAAAAAGCCAAGGCTGGCAACGCTCACGCCAAGGCCGTGCTGCAATCCTGGGCCGCCGGTGAGTGGTTCACCAGCAAACCCGCCATTGCTGAAAAATACAGTTTGACCGTGTTCAAGGTTCCAGGCGAAACCAACACCGACGACCTGTCCCCTGCCCCGGACGCCTGGTCGCGCCCTGACATCCCGCTGCACGCCCTGGCCATGCTGAAAATGGCCCGTGACGGCATCAATCCTGAGCAACCTGGCTCGGTTGGTCCGCTCAAGCAGATCGAAGAAGTCAAAGCCAAAGGCTTCCCGGTCGCCTACGTCGGTGACGTGGTCGGTACCGGTTCCTCGCGTAAATCCGCCACCAACTCGGTGCTGTGGTTCTTCGGCGACGACATCCCGTACGTGCCGAACAAGCGCGCTGGCGGCTTCTGCTTCGGCACCAAGATCGCCCCGATCTTCTACAACACCATGGAAGACGCCGGCGCCCTGCCGATCGAATTCGACTGCACCAACCTGGGCATGGGCGACGTCATCGACGTTTACCCGTACGCCGGTAAAGTCTGCAAGCACGGCACCGACGAGGTCATCACCACCTTCGAACTGAAGACCCCGGTGCTGCTCGACGAAGTCCGCGCTGGCGGCCGCATTCCGCTGATCGTTGGCCGTGGTCTGACCGACAAAGCTCGCGCCGAGTTGGGTTTACCGGTGTCCGATCTGTTCCAGAAGCCGGAGCAACCTGCCGACACCGGCAAGGGCTACAGCCTGGCGCAGAAAATGGTCGGTAAAGCCTGCGGCGTGGCTGGCGTTCGTCCAGGTACCTACTGCGAGCCGAAGATGACCACCGTCGGTTCCCAGGACACCACTGGCCCGATGACCCGTGACGAACTGAAAGACCTGGCGTGCCTGGGCTTCTCTGCTGACCTGGTCATGCAGTCGTTCTGCCACACCGCGGCCTATCCGAAGCCGATCGACGTCACCACCCACCACACCCTGCCGGATTTCATCCGCACCCGTGGCGGCGTGTCCCTGCGTCCTGGCGACGGCATCATCCACAGCTGGCTGAACCGCATGCTGCTGCCGGACACCGTTGGTACCGGTGGTGACTCGCACACCCGTTTCCCGATCGGCATCTCGTTCCCGGCCGGTTCCGGCCTGGTTGCCTTCGCCGCTGCCACCGGCGTCATGCCGCTGGACATGCCGGAGTCGGTACTGGTGCGCTTCAAGGGCAAACTGCAACCAGGTATCACCCTGCGTGACCTGGTCCATGCGATCCCTTACTACGCCATCCAGAAGGGCCTGCTGACCGTTGAGAAGAAAGGCAAGATCAACGCCTTCTCCGGCCGCATCCTGGAAATCGAAGGCCTCGACGAGCTGACCGTCGAGCAAGCGTTCGAACTGTCCGACGCCTCGGCTGAACGTTCCGCTGCCGGTTGCTCGATCAAGCTGCCTGAGAAGGCCATTGCCGAGTACCTGCAGTCGAACATCACCCTGCTGCGCTGGATGATCAGCGAAGGCTACGGCGATGCCCGTACCCTGGAGCGTCGTGCCCAGGCGATGGAAGCCTGGCTGGCCAACCCGGTACTGCTGGAAGCCGACGCCGACGCCGAATACGCCGAGATCATCGAGATCGACCTGGCCGACGTCAAAGAGCCTGTGCTCTGCGCGCCGAACGACCCGGACGACGCCCGTCTGCTGTCGACCGTTCAGGGCGAGAAGATCGACGAAGTGTTCATCGGTTCGTGCATGACCAACATCGGTCACTTCCGCGCTGCCGGCAAGCTGCTGGAGAAGGTCAAGGGTGGCATCCCTACCCGTCTGTGGCTGGCTCCGCCAACCAAGATGGACGCTCACCAACTGACCGAAGAAGGCTACTACGGCATCTACGGCAAAGCCGGTGCACGCATGGAAATGCCAGGCTGCTCGCTGTGCATGGGTAACCAGGCACGCGTCGCGGCGAACTCGACGGTGGTGTCCACCTCGACCCGCAACTTCCCGAACCGTCTCGGTGATGGTGCCAACGTTTACCTGGCCTCGGCCGAACTGGCCGCTGTTGCCTCGATCCTCGGCAAGCTGCCAAGCGTTGAAGAGTACATGGATTATGCGAAGAACATCGACAGCATGGCGGCCGACGTTTACCGCTACCTGAGCTTCGACCAGATCGCCGAATTCCGTGAAGCGGCTGCGAGTGCCAAAATCGCGGTTGTTCAAGCGTAAGTCGGGATGTTTTCCGTTTTCCAAGCGCCGACAACAACGTCGGCGCTTTGCATGTGAGTGTGCGGTGGTAAACCTCCAGTGCCCTACCCACAGGGACATTTTCACTAGCGGCGATAGTAGCGGTGATCATTCTCGTAACGGTGCTGCATGGCCCGATCGTGACGGCGTTCCCAATCGCGACGACGCTCCCAGTCACGGCGACGTTCCCAATCTCGGCGGGCCTGCTCTCTACGCCAGTTGTCGCGGCGCCAGTCGTCTCGACGATCATGCCACCGGCCATCGTGCCAGTAGCGGTCGTCATGGGCCAACAACGGTCCGGTTCGCTCGTCGGCGATGCTGGCCACGGTCGGCCAGGGGTTAACCGCAGCCCGCTGCGGCGCCTGGACGGCGGCGACTTCGGTTGCGACTACAGGGGTTGAAGCTTTCATCGGTGTTGCGGATGCCGAGCCCATCGCCGCGAACGCGAACAGGCCAAAGAGCACTATCCGTGGGACATGGAATTTCATGAGCGAAGTCAACCTCTGGTCGGCTATTGAGTGTTTGGCCATCGGGCTTGATGTGCCTATCCACATAGACCGCCAAATAGAGAAAAGTTCTAAGGCCCTCTGCTCAGGGTGACGGCCTCACTGCACTGCCCCGGCAAGGACTAAGCTGGTGCGATGGATCTTCGTCTTTGAAGGTAATTGCCATGAGTGCCCTGTCGCTGTCCGAACTCGATGCCGCATTGCCCGGTTTAACCCGCAAAATCCGGGTACTCGATGCGCTGGCATGGCCCGATGGCGTCGAGGAAGTTTTCCTTGCCCAGTGGCGCAGCGGCAAGGCGCAACTACCCAAGGTCGAGTTCAGCCCGCACGATCACAGCGCCGAAATCGCCGCGCTGGATAGTTTTGTCGATAAGTGCGATCAGGGTCATCCGGCGGGTTGCTTTCTTGCCAGGACCGCACACAGCTATGCCACGGCCGGGCGCATGCTGGGCGCCATGGGTACCCCCGCGTTTACCCGGTATTCATCGGCGCTGTACCGCCGTCCGGACTTTTACTACCCCAGGCAAAAGCTGAGCATGCTCGACGCCGCCCATTTCTTTCTGAAAACCACCGACGCCCTGCTCGGTGGCGACTGTATTCCCCCCAGCCCTGCCGACATTCCGGCCGATGTGTTTGCCGCCTGGCTGCAACCGGAGCTGGACCGTTTTTTTGGGGTTGGCCAGATCATCATCAAGCTTGACCCTGACCTGGCCGCCAAGGCCATTGCCGGAACAAGCCGCATTCGCCTGCGCGCCAGCGCCTTGTTTAGCGAACTGGACAAGCAGCAGTTGCTGCAGCACGAAGCCTTTGTGCATGTGGCCACCGCGCAGAACGGTGCGCGCCAGCCCAACCTCAAATGCCTGGCGTTGGGAGCGCCACGCACCACCCAGACCCAGGAAGGCATTGCCACCTTGGCCGAGCTGTTCACCGGTAGCATGGACATCAACCGTTTGCGCCGCCTCGCCTTGCGCGTGCTGGCGGTGCAGCAGGCGCTCGATGGTGCCGACTTCATCCAGGTGTTTGAAGGCTTCTTCAAGGCCGGCCAGTCGCCGGAAGAGTCCTTTCGCTCGACGCAGCGGATTTTCCGCGGCGCCAATGTGCGAGGGGGTTCGGCGTTTACCAAGGATGCCGCTTACCTGACCGGGCTGCTCGGCGTGCACACCCTGTTGCGCGTGGCCATCCGCGACAACCGCCCGGAGCTGGTCGGGCACTTGTTTGCCGGGCGCCTGAGCCTGGGCGATACCCTGCACCTGGCGCCGCTGTTCGAGTCGGGCTGGCTGGTCGGGCCAACCTATGTTCCGGCCTGGGCCAGCGACCTGCGGCGGCTCGCCGCCAACCTGGCCTTTTCTGCCTTTATCGCCCGGGTCAAACTGGATGTGCTCGATCTGGAAAGGTTCATGGCCTTTGAAGACGAGCACGAAGTCGATACCCGCACCCTGTAAGTGCGGGATCTGCCTGAGCGCCCTTGCGGATTACCTTTTTTTCGACATGATCCGCAGGATGCGCAAGAACAGGTTGATGATATCGAGGTACAGCGCCGCCGCACTGTCCACGGCGTTATCGACCGTCCGCTCGATCTGGTTGGCGCGGCCCCAGTCGACGCCGATGTACCCGCAGAATAGGGCCGCGACGATCCAGTCCAGCGCGCCCAGGTCTGCGTGGAACACGAAGGCCAGAATCAATTGAACGACGACAGTGGCGAGCAATGCGCAGAGCAGCGTGCCTTCGATGCGGTTGAAAAAGCCTGGAAAAAAAGTACCCAGCGCCATCATCGCAACCGTCAGGAACGTCGTTGTGCGGATTGCTGCCATGATGTTTTCCTGTGAGTGGTCAGGAATGACCATCACCAGCAACAAACCCAATGGCACCACCAGCAGGTTGTAACCGACAAAGCTCACGCCTGGGTTTTTCGAACTGAAGATGATGTAGATGCCGGACATGCAACTTGCCAGATAGCCGATGAAAAACACGATGGGATGTATCGCCTTAACGACTTCGACTGGCACCGTCGTTACCAGCCACCAGTTGAACGCAAAGCCCCACAACAACACCGCGCCCAGTATCAGGTTGTACAGGCTGGCCGACAGTTGATGGTTGGTTCCGGTGCGGTTGAACGTGTCGTTCTTGATCATATTGAGTCCTTCAGGAGATCGATAGCCGCCATGAAACCTTTAGCTAGCGCTGTTTCAAGGCTGCAGTCCTTTTAACACCGGGCATTGATGATCTCAATCTACCGCGCGCCACTCCTGGTGCTTCGCCTCTACAGAGGGTGGTATCCAGGAACCGTCGATTACCGCTGTATTCGGCCCGTAAGTGCGTAAATACAACAAATCCTCCTTACATGAGGCAGTAGAACTCGCTGAGTTCTGCAACGATCTCGCGTTTGGCGTTGTACAACCGGGCCTCAGGATTCAAGGCTATCGAACGGCCTTCTAGCACATAGTGTTGGCCAGCTTCGAAATGGTCATAGTTGATGGTCAGGTAGCATATGCGCTCAGTGGGGCCGCCCATCTCGCCCATGCCCCCGCCACTGGCAACTTCGTAGTCGAACCGCACGATCAGCTCATGGCTGCCGGGAGTGACTTGAAAAAAGCGCCCGTCGCGCAGGCGCTGTTGATCCAGGCGTTCAGCCAGCAGCAATCTGTCGTTGGGGAAAGGCGTAGAGAAATCGACCCAGGCCATCTGCGGATCAGCGGCAGGCATCGGGGCCTGACAACCAGCAGCAACGCTGGCGGCGAGTAACAGCAGCATCCGGCGCATGATAAATGCCCCAAGGGACTATGGATCAAGAATAGCGCCGACTGTGGGAACTGGCCTTGCCAGCGATGCCGACACCGTGCAATACCTGATACATCGCAGCGATTTCATCGCCGGCAAGGCCGGCTCCCACACTGATCTCTGCCGTCCATACATTGGCGCTAGAGGGCTGCATTGGCGGGCTCCGGAGCGGGTTTACTGCACGAGGTCGGGTTGGCGGCGCTGATCGGCCGGACAGCCTGCTGACCTTCGAGTTTTTCCCGCGTCTGCCTGGCCGTTTTGAAGTGGTGGTCGAAACACTTGCCGAACCGGAAGGTGCCATTGACCGTGTCGCGGCACTGACTAAAGACCGACTTGCCTTCCGTGCGTTCGTAGATGGCCTTACTCACCGCAGTGGCCATGAAGGCGATCACCTGGTCGTTGAAAATATCGTTGTGGTTATCCATGAAGGACTTCGAGGTGTAGATGAAGTTGACCGGCTCATTGCTGTAGCACGGCATGCGCGGTAGCGCCGGGTCGGCGTTGTTGCCGTCAGGTGTGCAGTAGCTTTTGAAGTTCCAGTGGCCAATCTTCGTGTCATCCACCACTTCTGCTTGGTCCTTTGCCGGTTCCGTGCTCTGCGCGATGGGACAATCGGGGTCTTCCAGCAGCGCCGTGCGGTACAGGCTGTAGTTGCCGATGGCGGTGGTGTCCAGCTCTTCTTCCCTGAGCCGAAAAGGAACGCCGTTGTAGGTCCTGTCGAGGGTGACCTGGCTCCAGGTCAGGTTGACCCCCAGCCATTGCCCCAGGGGAAAGGCACGGTGGGTGGCGGTGTCGCCCTGTGAGCTGATGACGTAAAGCAGAGGCGCCGCCCTTGCTCCAGTGGCACCAACCTTCAGGCTGTTTTCCTTGAGCAACAGGCCCTGGTTGGCTTCAATCGCGGGGTTAAGCATGATCACTGCGTCGCCGAAGGCCCGGGCCGACTGCCCGGCCTGCTGGTTGTGCAAGCGCTCCACCAACTGATCATGCAGGGCACTGAGGGTGATGGCACCCCCGAAGCTGTGACCGACGATCACCAGGAAGTTTTTGTCCTTGCGGTCGATTTGCTCCAGCTGTGTAAGTAACTCGGTGACACCGCCGCGACCGACTTCCTCCGCCACCGACTTCCTGTCCCAGTAGGTCACGTTCTCACTGCCGAGACCGTGCAAGGACTCGCCACGCCAGCCAACATAGATCCCGACCAACTTGCGTTTGTTCAGTACCTCTGAGGAGGAAAGGTTGGCGAGCGCCTTGCTGAAACTGGCAACGTTGTCGTCGTTGCGATCTGCGTTGTGCTTCCAGCCGTGGATGAACACCACCATGCTGATCGGGCCTTCGGCGGAATACCGTTTCAGCCGCTCAATCAGCCGTTGCGTGCGCGCCGGGGCGAAATCGTTGCCGCGCTCGCTGTACTCGACGAAGCCTATCTCGTAGTTCGGATGCTTTTCATAGTAGCTGTCGCTGCAGGGCATCATGTTGGCGCATGTCGACTCGGTGTCATTGCGCAGTGGGGTATTTGCAGTACAGGCTGCAAGGAGACAGACGCCAAGAAGTCGCAGGATTTTCATGGTCGTTCACCACGTCGTAAATGAACGTTGAGAGTGCCCCCTACTCCTGTGGGAGCTGGCCTTGCCAGCGATACAGACGCCGCGCAACACTTGATACACCGCAGCGACTTCATCGCCGGCAAGGCCGGCTCCCACTCTGAGCGCTTCCGTCAGTAGCCTGATAAAGACGATAGTTCAGCCTAACCAATCCAGGGTCACCAACAAGCGCCTTTCACCAACAGGTGGTTGCGGCGAGCGGTGTATCAACCCTCCCCCTTCATTGCCGATCCACTTCTCGCCCTTTGCCAGCAGCACGTGGCCGGCCACGGAACGCTCGATCAACGTCGCATCGTTGGGCTCGGCCGCCGGGTCACCCAGACGCTGGCGCGCCATTCTCCCTTCACGCAGCCATTCACTGCCAACCCCGGCGTAGCTGGTGATCAGCCGGACAGGCACGTGGTCGACATGAAAACGTGGGCACATGGCCTTATCGAGGACGCGCAGACGCAGGCCGATGCGCTTGCTGTCGAACAGGCAGGCAAAGGCGCTCACCAGCCAGCTCAAATCCTGCAAAAAAGCTACCTGCCCGGGCAGATCACTATAAGCCTCGACCAGCCCACTCAAGTTCGGCGTACTCTGCGGGCTGGGCAGTTCAAGCACAATGGATTGCCCCAGCGACTCGCCCTGGGCCAGCAAGGCCGTGGCGAAACCGCTGATCTGGGCTGGTAACTGGCGCTGCCAGACGGCCAGATTG
>JAVXRI010000008.1:0-90492 GCA_036643775.1 Pseudomonas sp.
CTACTTTCCCCAAGAGGAAAGTAGGCCGCCGTAAGGGCGGAAGGGGCCGGCAGCGGCGCCACAGCAAATGGATAAGCCCACAGCCTCGACACCCAACCCAAGCGCTATCGACTGATCCACAATCCGGTACTGTCGCGCTTGCCGGCCGTGCACGAGAACCGCATGATCGACATCCCGTTTACCCACTGGGTACCCACACCGGCCAGTGGTCATGTGGCACCTGAACTGGCCAGGCAACTCAAAGAACTGGCAGCCCCCCCCATTAAGGACAATGCATGCCCCTGATCTCACAACGTGTAGAACTGGCCCGCAACGGCGCCAACGATAAAGTGATCTGCCGCATGGCGTCAGGCTGGGCGGTCATGGGCGACGTGCAATTCCTGCCTGGCTACTGCCTGTTGCTGCCCGACCCGGTCGTCCCCAGCCTCAACGACCTGGATCCTGAGGCAAGAGCCACCTACCTGCTCGACATGGCCCGCATGGGTGACGCCGTTCTACAGGCAACCGGTGCCCTGCGCATGAACTATGAAATCCTGGGAAACTCGGAGCCCGAGCTGCATTGCCACATTTTTCCGCGCTATGCCTCGGAACCGGAAGAAAACCGCAAAATGCCCGTCTGGTTTTATGACTGGAAAACCGCGATCGCTTATTCGGAAGAAACCCACGGCGATTTGCGCAAAAAAATTGCTCAGATGCTGGAAGCATCGAACTCAGTGTAAGTCGCTGCAAAGCGCCAGAAGTTCTTCTTGAGTCGATAACGCCGAACGTTCGGGTGCCTGGCAGCGAAGCGTTGAAGTACGTAATCCAAACTGCATGACGATCACGTCCCGTTCCTGGCCGCTACGGTTCGGTGTTCCACCGTGCAACGTAGCGGAGTGGATTGCCAGGCAACCACCAGGCGGAACCTCCGGGCAGAGAGCATCATCGGTAGTGGCATCGGCTTCGAGGTGCGAACGCGGTACTACTGCCGTACCGCCATTCGCGGCAGACATGTACTGAAGCGGGATCAGCAGGCGCACGGTGCGTCCATCTTCAGTGGCGAAATAGGTGTTTTCCGCGTCTCGGTGCCAGCCGATGGCCGGGCCTGTTTCGCCGGGTTTGCGGGTGAGGTTGCCGAAGTGGAACAACAGCTCGGACGGTGCACAGTCCAATAGTTCAGCTACGCAGTTCCAGATCGTTTGCAGGGAAAACAGCCGGGCAAAACGCGGTTCCACGGCGAGGAGATCGCCAATGATGAACGGCTCATGCAGCCACTGTTCGAGATCGACGCCCGGGTTACGCTGCGGATGACGTCGCCCCGCATCGCCGATACTCACCCCGACAGACAGAACCGCCGCTTCGCCCTGGCGATAGCGCTCTATCAACGTGCAGGCAAGCTCACGCGCGAACGCCAGTTCGATGTCACAGACAACAGATGGAACTACCGCATAGCCTTGAGCGGCGAATGACACTGTCCTTGTGTTCAAACCGGACTCCATGAAGTGGTCGAGTTCTCAATTGGCTTGAGCCTAATCCTGGATGCCGGCGAAGTCCATCCACACCGATCAAGCCCGCGATTACGTCAACCCCGCCAGCCGCAAGCCTTCGGTAAAGCGGGCGAGATCCTCTTCACGCTGAATCGGCAACCACTCCCTCAGATTGCCCAGATGTAATGCCGGATCCAGCGCCTGCAACTGTTGCAGCGCCAACTGCGCTTTATCCAGCCGTCCGCCAAGAGCATGACTGGCCACCAGCAGGGCAACCGCGGGCAGCAGGCTGGGCAGGTTGCCCTGGGCTTTTTCCGCCCAGGTGGCGGCGATTTCATAGCGCCCGGCGAAGAAGTGCGCGATTGCCATGCCCACCTGCATGCGGAACATTTCCGGGTCCAGAGGGCTCAGGCGCACGGCATGGTTGAGGTTGTCGATGGCCGCCTCGGTTTCACCACGCAACGCCCGCAGGATGCCGCCGAGGAACCAGGCCGGGGCGAGGTTGGGGTTGAGCAGCCGGGCGCGGTCGAGCAAGGCGATACCACTGTCGACATCACCGGCCAGGTGCGCCAGGGCATGGCCGCCGCGAGTCAGGGCCACGGCGTCATCGCGACCGAGCTCCACCGCCAGGCGAGCAAGGCGCACGCCTTCGGCGATTTCGCGGGGGCGCTCGCTCATCCAGCCATTGATCTTGCGCCAGAAGTGGCACCAGGCGGCCATGCCATAAGCCGATGCGTACTCCGGGTCGAGTTCGATGGCTTTGTAGAACCACAGTAGCGCCTGGTCGATCGCTTCGCGGGTACCGTGGTGCAGTTTCGCGGTGCCGCGCAGGTAGCAATCGTAGGCATCGAGGCTGTCGGTGGGTTTGCGTTTCGCCCGTTCGATTTCCGCCCGCTCCAGTTGCGGGGCGATAGCGCCGACGACGCTTTCGGCGATCTGGTCCTGCAATTCGAAGATGCTGTCGAGCAGGCCTTCGAAGCGTTCCGCCCAGATGTGCGTACCGCTGCTGGCGTCGATCAACTGACCGGTGATGCGCACCTTGTTGCCGCACTTGCGCACACTGCCTTCAAGGACGTAACGCACGCCCAGTTCCTGGCTGACACCCTGGGCGTCCACCGCCCTGCCCTTGTAGGTGAAACTGGAGTTGCGGGCGATGACGAACAGCCAGCGGATCCGCGCCAGAGCGCCGATGATGTCTTCGACGATGCCGTCGGCAAAATAATCCTGCTCCGGATCGCCGCTGAGGTTCTGAAAAGGCAAGACGGTGATGGAGGGCTTGTCGGGCAGGACCAGCACGGCTGGCGCTGCTTGCTTCGCGTCGATGGCCTCACCGGCGCCCGGCCCGGCAGACGGCGCCTGTAACCCGTCGCTGCTCCTTATCTGGCCGACAAAGCGGTACCCCTTGCGAGCCACCGTGCGCACCAGGCGCTGCTCTTCGCCGCTGTCGCCAACGGCCTTGCGCACGGCGTTGATGTGGCTGGTGATGGTCGATTCGGAGACGATCCGGCCAGTCCATACCGCCGCCAGCAGCTCGTCTTTGCTGACCACCCGCTCATGCTGGCTGACCAGCAGCAGTAACAGATCAAAAACCTGTGGTCCGACGGACACGACCTGGCCACGCAGGGTCAGTTCCCGGCGTTCCTGGTCGAGCACGTAGTCCTCAAACACGAATGGCAACAGCGGTATCCCCGGGATTGATGCGAACAATTGATGATACGGCAGCCCATCGCCCACCGCACCGTCCACACGGCGGCTTTGGACGAAAAAGCAGGCTCGCGCCAAGGTAAACCCACGGTCGGCACAAGGACTTGCCACCCGTACAGAGGCACTCTGAAGCTACCTCGACGGCAACGGTTGCCGTCCATAAGCGGAGAGATGCCATGAAGATCGTCGTCATCGGAGGCACCGGCCTCATTGGATCGAAGCTTGTAAAAAACCTGACCGAGCGCGGCCATAACGCCATCGCCGCCTCGCCCAACACTGGCGTCAACAGCATCACCCGCGAGGGCCTGGCTGAAGCGATGGATGGTGCCGATGTAGTGGTCGATGTGGCCAACGCGCCGTCGTGGGAAGACCAGGCAGTGCTGGATTTTTTCCAGACCTCGACCCGCAACCTGCTGGCCGCCGAGGCCGCCGCGGGTGTTGGTCATCACATTGCCCTGTCGATCGTCGCTTGCGAACGCTCGCCGCAGAATGGCTACTTTCGCGCCAAAGTCGCCCAGGAAGCGCTGATCAAGGCCTCGGGCCGCCCCTACACCCTGGTGCGCGCCACCCAGTTCTTCGAGTTTGTCGGCGGTATCGCCGAGTCGTCCGTGGTCGGCGATGAGGTGCACCTGTCACCGGCGCTGATCCAGCCCATGGCCTCCGACGATGTCGCTGCGGCGCTCACCGATGTAGCCCTGGCAGCACCGGCCAACGCCACCGTGGAAATTGCCGGCCCCGAGGCGATGCCACTGGACGAGCTGGTACGGCGCTTTTTCCGCGCCACCCAGGACACACGCAAAGTCGTTGCGGATGTACATGCGCGCTACTTCGGCGACGTGCTTGACGACCAGTCGCTGACCCCCGGCAGCAACCCGCGCCTGGGCGCGATCCACTTCGAGGACTGGCTCGCCCGCTCCATCGCTCAAGCACAACGTTGAGCCCCACTCACCTAACCACCAGGGAGCACTGCAATGTTCACTCGATTTCTTCTAAGCGCTGCCTTCTGTGCGCTCACGGTCAGCTCGGCATCGGCGGCCGAGGCGATTCCCGGCAAGGTCACGGTCGTGTTCGATCGTCCCTTGCCGAACGTACCCGGCAAGAGCATGCGTGGCGTGCTGGTCGAATACGCACCGGGAGCGTCGTCGCCGTCCCATACCCATCCGAAGTCGGCCTTCATCTATGCCACGGTACTTGAAGGCGCAGTGCGCAGCCGCGTCAACGACGGGCCGGAGAAGGTCTACAAGGCAGGTGAAAACTTCGTCGAAGAGCCTGGCTCGTACCACGCGGTCAGCGCCAATGCCAGCGACACCCAACCGGCCCGCCTGCTGGCCGTTTTCGTCCTCGACAGCACTGAGCAGGAGCTGGTCACGCCGGCAAAGAAATAGCCGATCAACCTGCTGATCGCCCCTCGGCGGCCACAAAGGCTGCCAGGGGCATTGGCCTATGCACAGGACTACGAACATGAATGCGCTCGAGGACAAGGCCGCCATGGCCACCGACGCCAGCGCCGAAACGGCTGGCACCGGGCCGCGGCGCAACCGGAAAAAACTCATCGGCGTGCTCCTCTGCCTGAGCGCCTTGGCGCTGGTGGCAGGTGGTTGGGCTTTGACATTCAGCTACGGCAGCACCTCGACCGACAACGCCTATGTGCGCGGCGACGTCACCTCGCTCGCGGCCAAAGTACCCGGCTACGTCACCGAGGTGGAGGTCGGCGACAACCAGAGCGTGCACGCCGGTGACGTGCTGTTTCGCATCGATGACGAAGACTACCGGGCCCACCTGGCCCAGGCCGAGGCCAACATCAGTGCGGCGCAGGCACGCCTGAGCAATGTCGATGCCGAAACCCGGCTGCAGCGTGCCCTGATCCGTCAGGCAGAAGCGCAGTGGCGTTCCGCCGGAGCGCAGATGAACCTGGCGAGCAAGACCCATGACCGCAGTCGCAAGCTGATCGTCAGCAACGCCGTCAGTCAGGCGCTGGTCGATGAAACCGATGCCGCACGCTCAAAGGCTGGCGCGACGCTCTCGGCTGCATCGGCAACGGTAGAGGCGCAACAGCAACGCATCGCCGTGCTGCTGGCCCAACGCGAAGCCGCCGCTGCTGCCGTAGCCCAGGCCCAGGCCGCCCGGGACCTGGCGCAGATCGATCTGGACAGCACCGTGGTTCGCGCGCCGGTAGACGGCGTTATCGGCAATCGCCAGGTCCGCGTCGGCCGCTTTGTCACGCCGGGCGCCGCCCTGCTCGATATCGTGCCGATCCACAATGTGTGGGTGGTAGCAAACTTCAAGGAAACCCAGCTCGAACACATTCGCCCCGGCCAGCAGGTCAGCATCAAGGTCGATGGCTACCCCAACGACGTACTGGAAGGCGTAGTCGACAGCTTTGCCCCCGGTAGCGGCTCAGCCTTCAGCCTGTTGCCCAGCGACAACGCCACCGGTAATTTCGTGCGCGTGGTACAGCGCGTGCCGGTGAAGATCCGCCTGGACCATAACCCGTTACCGGGGCGTATAGTCCCCGGCCTGTCGGCGCGCGTCGAGGTGGCCCAAGGAGGTGGATCGTGAACACGTCAGCCACGGCCACGCACAGCCAGGCCAAGACTGCCAGCGGCGTGCCGCTCATGCTCGGCATCGTCCTCGCCACGCTGACTGAAGCCATCGCCAGCACGGTACTGGCGCTCGGCCGCAACGACATCCTTGGCGACACCTACGCCACACCGGATGAGTTTGCCTGGCTGGACGTCGGTTACACCGCGTTCAAGCTGATCGGCTTCATGACTGCCGCCTGGCTGCTAAGCCGTTTCCATCCGCGCAACGTAGTGGTGGGTGCCACCCTGGTGATGGGCCTGGCCTGCGTCCTGGCCGCCCTCAGCGCCCGAATAGACCTGCTGGTAGCCCTGCGCAGCATTCAGGGCTTTGCCGGCGGCACCTTGCTGGTCGGTGGTCAGGCGATCATCTTTGGCGCCTATGCCCGGCACCATCAACCGTTTCTACAAGCGCTGTTTGCCATGGGCGCCGTGGTTGCTTCGGCGACCCTGGCCCCGGCCCTGCAAGGCTGGTTGATCGATAGCCAGTCCTGGACCTGGATCTTCTTCAGCGTGGTGCCACTGGCGCTGGCGGCCAGCGGTCTGCTGCTGATCGCCGACACACCAATACCTGCCAGCAGCGAGCGCCGTGCATTTGACGGGATCGGCCTTACCTTGATGGCGACTTCCCTGCTCTGCTTCACCTACGTTCTGAGCCAAGGCAGCCGCTGGGACTGGTTCGAGGAACCGCGCATCCTCTGGCTGACGCTGATCGGTGCAGCCGCCCTGCTCGGCTTTATCGGCCAGCAGCTGCTGCGCAAAGACACCGGCCTGCTGGATTTCAGCCTGTTCCAGTCGAACGATTTTTCCTTTGCCTTGATCGTCAGCTTTGTCGCCGGCGCCGCCTTGTTTGGCAGTGCCTTTCTGATCCCGGCGTTCGCCCTCTCGGTCCTCGGCTTGCGGCCCACCGATGCCGGCCTGTTGCTATTGCCCAGTGGCGCCTGCTTTATCGTTGCACTGCTGGTTGCCGCCTGGCTCATGCAGGCTCGGCGCGTGGCGCCGTTCGCCACGGTGCCTTTCGGCATCGCATTGATCATGTTGGCGATGTGGATGTTGTCCGGTTCCACCAGCGATAGCGGCGCGCCCGACATGATGGCCGCCATTCTGTTGCGCGGTTTCGGCCTGGGCTTGTTGTTCCTGTCGATCACCCTGATTGCTTTCAGTGACCTCAACAAGCGCAATCTCGCCTGCGGTATCGGGCTGTTCAACGCCGGCCGGCAACTGGGTGGCCTGATGGGCGTTGCGGCCCTGCAGACCCTGATCGAACATAACCTCGCGGCCAATGCCGTGGTCCTCGGCAGTCACGTCAGCGCAGGCACAGGCGCGGTGATCGAACGCCTGAGCGCCCTAAGCGCCTTGCTGGTGGGAAAAGGGATGGATGCGGTGACGGCTGGCCGTGCCGCGACCAACCTGCTGGGCCGGGCGCTGGCAGGTCAGTCGACGGTGATTGCCTTCGACAGCGCCTTCATGGCCGTGACCCTGCTGTTTGCCGTGGCGGCGCCGATACTGGTGGCGATCAAGATCGCCTTTGCGCGGTTTGGCAGCGGCGGTTCCCACCATTTACCACGGGTAAGCACTGATAAAAAAAGGAGGCTGGAGTCTGCTCCAGCTTCCTTTTCAGTACGCGACACTAACAAGTAACGACGTTACAAAAATGCCAGCTAAGCCTGCGGAGGCGTGCCTTCCGCATTTGCCACAACCGCTTCGATTTGCACTAACGCATTGTTAGGCAACGCTGACACACCCACCGTTCTGCGTGCAGGAACGCCCTCTGGGAAGAATGTCGTGTAGACCTCGTCCACGGCGCCAATATCCTCGATATTCTTAAGGAAGATATTGACCTTGACCACATCAGCCAATGCGTGATCGATGCTTTGCACAATGGCCTTGATGTTTTTCAAACACTGTCCCGCCTGCTCTTTTACACCACCACCCACCACATCGCCCGTTTTTGGATCTAACGGCAATTGACCTGCGATATGGTTGTAATGAGAAAAAGCCACCGTCTGGGTAGAGAGCGGGTCTTTGGGTGCGCCGCCGGTGTTATTGGCCTTGATAACGATGCCATGCCGGTCTTCAACAAGCTGCGGCGGCGTGCCATCTCCGTGCGACACCACGGCCTCGAATTGCACCAAAGCATCCAAAGGCAACGCCGAAACCTCAACGACTGTCCGTGCAGGTACATAGGCGACGGCCCTGGCGATGGCCGAGTCCGGGAAAAACTCCGCATACACCTTGTTTACCGCTTCAGTATCCGAGAGGTCTTTGAGGAAGACCGTGATTTTGACAATGTCATCAACAGGAACATCGAGGCTCTCTAAAATCGCCTTGATATTTTTCAAGCACTGCCGGGCCTGCGCCTTCACACCGCCAGCCACCAACTTCCCGGTTGCCGGATCAATAGGCAACTGAGCTGAAAGATTGTTGTAATGCGAAAAAGCCACGGCTTGCGCAGACAAAGGGCTTAGTGGGGCGCTCTCGGTGTTCTTCACAATCTTGATCAGGTCACCTGCCTGCGGTGCATTCGGAATGGTGCCAACACCGTTTGAAACAAGCGCTTCAACCTGCACCAAGGCGTCCATCGGCAACGCTGCAACGGCGACTGTCGTCAGCACAGGCACGTAGCCCGGAAAGAATGATGCATACACCTGGTTTAGCGCATCAGCATCTGCAATGTTTTTCAGAAAAATAGTGACCCTGACAATATCGTCCATCGAATGGTCGATACTTTCGACAATGGCCTTGATATTTTTGAAGCATTGTCCAGCCTGCTCTTTTATACCCCCCGCAACCAGCTTGCCGGTTTGTGGGTCGATCGGTAATTGAGCTGAAAGATTATTATAGTGAGAGAACGCTACAGTCTGTGAATAGGGACCAATGCTCTTTGCAGCCTTGTCTGTGTTCCGTGCCAGTACTGCGTTATAGCCACTCATAATAGTACTCCCATGGTTCTGGGACTTCGCGGGTTGCGTGGCAAACACGTACTCCACTTTGCTATCGACAGTTGCCACCGTTTGATCCGGGCAACGGACATCACGCCCACTCTGGGGTCGGCAGGTAAGCGCCCGGGGGGGGTGCTGCATGAATCGCTGGCAAGTGTAGTGGGCTCTCCGAGCCGCGCCATTGTCATGGATCAGGTTCGCGGAATATCCGGCAGACCGGCGACGAACGTCACATCGGCTTACGACGCTCGCTTGAAGCACAACACTTTGCTGGTCATGCGCTGCAACGCCTCGCCGCGCTGATTCGAGGTGATGCACTCGAGCACCACCATCCCCCGGTCTGGCCGGGAGCGCGAAGGTGTAACGCTGACCACCGTGCTCTGCACACGCAATATGTCGCCGGGGCGGGTTGGCTGTGGCCAGCTCAATTCAACATTCGCGCCGATCACGCCTTTGGCGAACCGAAGGCTGCCCACCAATAACTTCATGGTGATAGCGCTGGTCTGCCAACCGCTGGCAGCCAGCCCCTCGAAGAACGTGTCCTGCGCAAGCGTCGCATCCAGGTGAAACGGCTGCGGATCGTACTCGCTGGCAAAGCGGATGATCTGTTCGGCATCCAGTGGGTACTCCTCGCTGGTGAAGCAATCGCCCACCGCCAGGTCTTCCAGATAGATCGGTTCGCTCATGTCTCGGCTCCTCGGGATCCCAGCGCAGGGTCATAAAGCCCAACTACACTCAGTTGCCTGAATAAACTATGTCCAATGTCCTGTTTCTGGCAATGCCCGCTTGTGCGTCTCGTCTGGTCACATACCCGAGGAACTCCCCATGCCACTGGTACGCATAGACATCAAAAGACACCCCGACCCCGCCCATCTGCAGACGGTTGGACAGGTCGTCTACGCTGCCATGAAGCGCACGATCGATGTCCCCGATCACGATAACTTCCAGGTCCTCACCGAGCACGACGGCGACCGCCTGGTGTACGACCCTCAGTATCTGGGGATCCAGCGCACGGAGGGTCAGGTGTTCATCCAGATCACCCTCAGCGAAGGGCGTACGACAGAGCAGAAGAAGGCGCTGTATCAGGCGATCGCCGAAGGGCTCAACCGCGAGGCAGGTGTGCGTCTGGAGGACGTTTTCATCAATCTGGTCGAGGTGCGCAAGGAGAACTGGTCGTTCGGGAATGGCATCGCTCAGTACGCCACTTATTGTTGACTTCGATTCAATTGCCCCTAAGGCACTGTTATGAGACGTTCAGGTTTTGCTGACTTTCAGGATGATCATGGACATTCGATCGACCCAAACAAAAGACTGGATACTGTTGAAGCAAGTCCGTCTTGCTGCGCTTTTGGACTCACCGACGGCATTCGGCGTGAGTTATCAAACTGCCGCCAGTTATAGCGACGCCCAGTGGCAAGAGCGGGCCTCGCCTGGAGGAACAGAGTTCTGGCTGGCCTTCGAGGGGGGCAAAACGGTGGGGATGATTGGGGCTGCGGTCAGTGCCACGAATCGATATAACCTGATCGGCATGTGGGTCGAACCCGCAGCACGCGGCTCCAGCGCTGCAACACAGTTGATTGAAGCGGTTAAATCTCGCGCAGTGGAAAGAGGATATGACCGGGTCTTTCTAGATGTCTCTCCTGAAAACGCAAGAGCCTCAAATTTCTATCTGAAGCAGGGGTTTTCCTTCATAGAGGAATGGGAGCCTTTGGAAAGCCATCCGCACATCACCGTTCAGACAATGTGTTGCATCAACCGGTTGAATCCACAACCATAAACAGCCACTGGATCCACGCGTAATAGCTGGAGGAGTTGCAATGACAACAATCGATAAGAAATCCCGATTCGAAGCAAAGCTTCTTCGTCCGGCAAAGCCTGGTAACGATACATCATGGGCGTTCGTCGTACTGCCAAGAGACGCGAGTGAACAGCTTCCGAGGCGAGGAAGGACGACAGTTGAAAGCACAATCAATGGGCACTCTTTCCAGGCAACCCTTGAGCCGGATAGTCAGCTGAGCCATTGGCTGCAGGTAAGTACAGCGTTACTCGAAAAGACATTGCGCTGCGAGGGACCGGCCTTCGCAGCGCGGGGTATCAACGACGGCGGGCGTCGAGACTGAAGCGACCGGCACCGAAGGCCACGACCTGCAGCAGGCCACCGGCCATGGCGATGTTCTTGAAGAAGTGGATGAACTGGTTTTGATCACCCAGGGCGTTATGGAAAGCCAGTGCGGTAAACACGCTGAACACCGCCAGTACCGCAGCAACGGCGCGAGTGCGATAACCGGCGACCAAGGCCAGGCCGCCACCGATCTCAACAATGATCGCCAGCGCCAGCGCCAGTTGCGGAAATGGCAGCCCCACGGAGCCGATGTAGCCAACCATCATCGCAGGCGCGGCAAGTTTGGAAAAACCGGAGAGGATGAAGATGGCGCTGAGCAGCACACGGCCAATCAACGAAGCCGAGGCTTGGGTCACTTCGGAAAGGCCCTTTTCAGAGGTGCTGGAGTGAACGGTGTTTGCGGAAGCAGTCATAGGGTAATTCCTTCAAAATTTGCGCGGCTCGGCATGAATCGCTGCAGTGAAGAAATTTTGCGCTTCGCCATCTCATCTTAATAGCCGACTAATTTAGAACATTAGGTTCGAATAAATCGGCAAGACGCCTGGCGGCTCTGCCTGAAACCGCAAGCCGAACGGGCAGTCCAGACTGATGAGACTTTTAGTAGAATCGGGATGATATTGACCATTACGTTCGAGAAAACAGGCATGATTTCTGATCCCGGAACACCCACGCTCGACCAACTGCGCGTGTTCCTCACCGTTGTCGAAGTTGGCAGTTTTGCCGCGGCAGCCAGAAAGCTGCATCGGGCCACGTCGGTCATCAGCTACTCGATTGCCAACCTGGAACTGCAGCTCGGCGTTGCGCTGTTTGACCGCCAGACCACACGTAAACCACAGCTCACCGATGCCGGCCGTACGGTGCTGGCCGAAGCCCGTACCATCGCCAACGGTGTTCTCGGATTACGCGCCAAAGTAAAGGGGCTGCTGCAAGGACTCGAAGCCGAAGTTCACGTGGTGCTCGATGTGATGCTTCCCCCGGGACGTGTGGTGGATGCTCTGAAATCCTTTCGCGAAGAGTTCCCGACGGTTGCCCTGCACTTGCACATGGAAGCCCTCGGCGCGGTCACAGAGCTGGTGATCAACCGTGGTGCAATCGTTGGTGTCAGTGGGCCGATGAACGAAGGTATCGACGGTATCGAAAGAATGGGCGTCGGCAGCGTGGATTTGATTCCGGTGGCGGCTCCAAATCATCCACTGGCGTTAAGCGACTCGAATGGGCCGGGCACCGCTCGGGAGTTCACTCAACTGGTGCTGTCCGATCGATCACTTCTGACCAAGGACAAGGATTTCGCCGTACTCAGCAACCGCACCTGGCGTCTGGCGGACCTGGGCGCCAAGCATATGCTGCTGCGTGAAGGCATCGGTTGGGGGAACATGCCCGCGCCGATGGTCGAGGAAGACCTGGAGAGCGGCCGGCTCGTGCAGTTGGACATACCGGAATACAAACGCGGCAAATATTACTTCGACGTCATCTACCGTACGGACCTACCACCGGGTCCCGCAGCGAGGTGGTTGATCGACCGGTTTGTACATCAAGACGCAATGCTGAATACCGCCACGTGAGGGTGGCACTTATCGATTGTCTAGAAGTTGAATAGCGAAGTTATTCAGGGGGCCAGAAGCAGCCGGTGACGAATCAAACACAACAATGTGTCGAGTCTGCCAAGCACGTCGGTTGCTCGGATATTCCTCTGGCGCTGGAAATGGATACTTCAGTGTTACCACTTGCCGGTGGCCCAACAGCTTGCAGCATGGGAAGTCCGCACTGCACCTATTTTGTGGATGATCTGACAGCGGTTGAGATAGCGACGATTGGACCAGCCATTGAAACCAACCCCTTGCTTCCTCTCAGGACGAAGATGGCACGAACGTCGTCCGTGATCGCGGGTAAATCCGCTCCTACAGATACAGCGCACCGCCTGCCCTGTAGGAGCGGGTTTACCCGCGATGAGGCCAGCCCCGTCAATAGGTGACTTAAGCGTGTGCACGGGAGATTGGGTCCGAAAGCCGCTACCGGCCAATTGCAGCCCCTCAATTCACTTTCAAAATACGCTCACCGTGGACAGCTAGATTCCGACCTGACACCTGAGCACTCAGAAGTGACTATCTTGTATTCACCACTATTACTGAAGCAGCAACGGGTGTGGTACTCCTGTTTGATGTTTGAGATCAAGAGTGGCGAATTACAAATGTTCGGCCTATAGGGGTGCCTAAATTGATCGAATTCATTCCTGATGCTGTGCGGTTGTCACAGATTTTTTCACAAGCAACTGCCCCTACGTTTTTTCTCGGTGCAATAGCTGCATTCGTTTCGTTAATGACTTCGAGGTTGTCAGCTGTCATCGAGCGTATACGGGTACTGAATGCGATCAGCGAAGACGATCAGAAGCGTGCGCACCTCAGGGGCGATATGGAGCGATTGAGGCGGCGGGCGTACTTATTGAATAATGGCATCCTGTCTTCTTTACGCGGCGGACTGTGTGCCACCCTGCTTCTCGCTAACATCTTTGTAACTGAGTTCGTGGGCTTCAAGTACGCCTATGGTGCGGGGCTTCTTTTTGTTGTTGCCACATTCTTCCTCGGTGTAGGTCTGTTTCGCTTCGCCCAGGAAGCGAGAATCGCTGTCAGTGCGGCGGATGAACACTTGTGACCGATTCGCCCCTAATTTTGTGGGTATCCCCGATAGTCCGCAATGGGTTGTGCGGCGCACGGAGAGTCAGGTGTTCATCCAGACCACGCTCAGCGAAGGGCGTACGAGGTTCGCGAGGAGAACTGGTCGTTCGGTAATGGCATCGCTCAATACGCCACACGAGCCGAACAGCAGCCGGTGGTCGTTGCATTTCGCTGGTAGCCGGCGTGTGACTAAGCTTAATGAATCAGGGCGAATTGAAACGTGGGTGATAGCGGCCATCAGTGAACATGGATTGGCATCAAGACCGCGCTCCCAAAGGAGACGATCATGTATGCGGTTATAAGAACCTACCTGGGTACCGGCGCAAAGCAGCTCTTCGAGCTTTTGGAAGAACGCAGAACCGACGTCGAAGCGACCCTGCGGACAGTGCCTGGCCTCGTTAGCTACACACTGCTCAATACCGGTGACGGTGGTACGTCGGTGACTGTTTGCGCGGACAAGGCCGGCAGCGATGCGAGCTTGAAAGTCGCGCGTGAGTGGATTCAGAAGAATGCAGCACATATTCACGCGGAGCCGCCGATCGTAACGGAAGGTCCGGTCATTGTGCAGATCAAATAGCGTGCCCTTCCGGTAGCCATTCATCAAAGCAATTTGCAGGGTGAACTTGCATAAATCAAACTAGCCAACCCGCCAGCCCCTCCAGGAATCCGAAATGCCGGACATGCCGCTACAGCTAGCCTTGCCTGGCATTTCGCTCCGGCGTTGGCGTCTGCTGCACCGCGTCAAACAATCCCATGCTGCGCAGCTGTTCAGCGTCACCCAATCGACCATTTCCCGTTGGGAAAGTGGCGTACAGGCAATGGATCCGGGCGCCCACAAACGGCTTGAGCAGTTGTTGGCCGCCCGCCTCGATACTGCCGCCGATCAGGTCCTGGCCCGGCTGGTCACGGAGAGCCCGCGCGCCCTGCATCTCATCTGTGATCTGACCCATCGTTTGCTGGCCTGCTCCCCCGCTCGCGCAGCCGAGTTCACGGCCCCGCTCAGCGAGTTGCTGGGGCGTTCGCTCTGGCGTTTTGCAACACCGGAGATCATCAGCAAGGAGCTTGCGCTGAATGAATCTGGCTGGCGGGAAGCCTGCGCACCACCCGCACTGGAATTCATCACTGGCAACAACAACTCTTCCCTCGTTCCGATCAGCCAGGGCCGCTGTCGCTGGACACGTATTCCTCTCTCGGACGGAACTGCAGCACGCCTGGTAGAGACCCTCTGACTGATTGCCACCCTTGCTACACGCATATTTTATGCGTGGACGCAGCCGCTCTCCGAGCCTAGTCTGACACCCACAGCGGAAACCGCGTGCTGCCCGGCATAACGTTCACCGATTGAGTCAGAGGAATGTATGGACATCGAAAAAATCAGAGGGCGTCTCGAATTTCTACGCGAGGCGGAAAAACTCAAGGATGTACTCCGAAGCGCGCATACCTCTTCCGGGCGCACCGAAAGCACGGCAGAACATAGCTGGCGCCTTTGCCTGATGGCGATTGTTTTCGAAGATCAACTGACCGGTCTCGATGTCCTCAAGGTTCTCAAGATGTGCGTCATTCACGACCTGGGAGAGGCCATCAACGGAGACATTCCCGCCGTCAGCAAAGCAGCCTTTCCGAACAAAAGCGAGCAAGAAAGAAACGATCTTCTGCTGCTGACCAGCGCCCTGGATGAAGGCTTGAAAGCCGAGATTCTGGCGCTCTGGGACGACTATGAAAACGCCCAGTCTGCCGAGGCAAAAGCGGTCAAGGCGCTCGACAAGCTGGAGACTATCCTGCAGCACAACCAGGGCAAGAACCCAGCCGATTTCGATTACGCCTTCAACCTCGCCTACGGCAAAAAATACACCGACAGCGATCCGCTGTTTGAACAGCTGCGCAGCCTTCTCGACGAGGACACCCAGGCCATGCTCGCGCAAGCGCCCCCAGATCATTGACACAAATCAAAACGCTGGCCATGGTTCGCGAGAGGATGACTGCACACAAGGAACGGATACTGTTAAGGAGACCCACGATGACCTCGTTGAACCACGTACTGGTTGCCACTGACTTGTCCCCCTCTGCCCGCAACGCGGCAGAACGCGCGGCACTCTTGAGCAAGGCACAGCACGCCTCGCTGGATCTGCTCTACGTCGCCAATCCAGCCCCCTACGTGCGCCTCAAGCATCTGGTGGTACCCGATGATGACCTGTTGAATCGCGCGCTGGAGACGGCACGGGAAAAAATCCACCAACACGCAGACCTGCTGTTCCAGCGCTATGACATCGCCGCTGGCGTACAGGCCTTGCCCGGCTCGGTGGTCACGGAAATCACCCGTGTAGTGCAGGACAAACACAGCGACCTGTTGGTGTGTGGGGCGAAGGGACAGGGCCTGGCCCGGCGTCTGCTGCTGGGCTCTACCGTGCAACGAATGCTCAGCCGTATGCTCTGCCCTATGCTGGTGGTCAAACACGCGCCCCGCGACGCCTACCGTAGGGTGCTCGTTCCGGTTGATTTTTCGCCTTCATCGCTGCGTGCCATCAAACTGGCAAAAGCGGTTGCCCCGCAGGCCGAGATCATCCTTCTGCATGTGTACGAAGCCCCTTTCGAGGGAAGCATGCGCTTCGCCCATGTTGACCAGGACACCCTCACCCACTACCGCAATGTCATCCGCAAAGATGCCGTGGAACAACTCGCGGCATTGAGCGAAACCGCCGGGCTGGCCGATGCTCGGCAAATCGTCGTGCACGGTGACGCCGCCTGGCGGATCGTTGAGCAGGAACAAGAGTTGGACTGCGATCTGATCGTGATCGGCAAGCAGGGTGAAAACGCCCTGGAAGAGCTGCTGATCGGCAGCGTCACCAAGCATGTGCTCAACGAATCTGTGTGTGATGTGCTGGTGTCGCTGTAAGCGGGATGTCGTTTCGAGGACGCCTGATCAGCGTCCTCGACTACCGTGCTAGCGCTATTCGTCCACGCTGACGCCCGATCCCCCCAATTCGCCAGGGACATCCTTGAACTTGGGCAACCCGTCTTTGATGCGCAGCCTGGTCTCCTGATAGTGGACGTGAACGCCTGGCGAATACGCAAAATCCGGGATGACTGCGGCATACACGTCGATGAGCCCCATCCCCGGGTGTTCGGTGAAAATATGCCCGCCGCAATTTTTGCACCATTTGCGAAAACTCTGCGGTGTCTTGTTGTAAGTGCCAATGTTGTCAGCCCCCCGAGTGACTTGCACCGCCTCGGGTTTCCACAGCGTGAAGGCATTGACCGGCGCTGCTGACCAATGTCGACACGACTCGCAATGGCAATAGCCCATTGCGGCTGGCTCACCGCTGACGGTGAACTCGACTGCGCCGCAAAAACAACTGCCTTTGTAAGACCTTTGAACGCTCATGGAATGACTCCTTTATCAGTTGCTACACACATCGCCGAAGTTGGAATGGATCGCCCGAGGGTCGGTTAGCTTCATCCGTCAGTGAAGCGCACCGCTGTCGCCGGCGTGCGTCGCACCTGCAACTGGAAAATGTCAGGGCGCGCATAGTGCCCGGTGACGTCAAGCGCCCGCCGCGCTGGCGCCACGAGTGACACGTCGATGTCTGCATACAGAATGCCCGCCTCCCGGTGTAATGGACCGGCTGTGATCCGGCCTTGAGGGTTGACCACCACCGAGTCGCCGTCGTTGATCCACTCTTGCGGATCGGGAAACAGTTGCATGCGCGCCGGAAAGTCATCGGGAATGTCGCTGCCGCGCAGCGAGGTGCCACTACCGAGCACCCAGCATCGGCCTTCGAGCGCAATGTGGCGCATCGTGCTGATCCAGCCCTCGCCGGTGTCGTACGTGGGGGCGACGTAGATCTCCACGCCTTGGGCATACAAAGAATAGCGCGCCAGGGGCATGTAGTTTTCCCAGCAGATGAGCGTACCAATACGCCCGACGGGTGTATCGACCGTACGCAACCCTGACGCATCACCGAAGCCATGGACCATGCGCTCGGGGTTCGTTGGCATCAGCTTGCGATGCCGGTTGAGCACTTCGCCGTTCGTACCGATAACGACTACGCTGTTGTATAGCGTACCGCCGCCATTACGCCGCTCGCATTCATTGATACCGCATACGATTGTTACGGCGTGAGCGCTGGCGGCCTCGCACAATTCGCTGAGATCACCGTTGGCGATATCGACGGCGTTGGCCAGCAGACGTGTGTGCAACTGGCCCATTACAGCCCCGTCTTTTCCCGCCGCCAGCCGCCAGATCCACGACGGGTAACCTGGAATGAACGATTCGGGCAAAACGATCAGCGAAGCGCCCGCCGCCGCGGCCTCCGCGACCGATTGCACGGCCCGGGCGATCGTCGCGCTGCGATCGAGCAGCACGGGCGGACGCTGGATGATGGCTATCGTGGTCATGGCATTCTCCTGAGGCGGTGGCTTTCAGAGATTTCAGCGTGCGCGCGGCGAAGTCACGAGGCTAGTTCAGAATCTGAAGCGTTGTAGTTGCGGAGTACCGGCGATGGACGAAAGCTACGGTCAGTTCTGCACGGTCGCGCGCGGTGCTGAAGCACTGTGCGAGCGCTGGACGCCTTTGGTCGTACGCGAGCTGCTCTGCGGCAGCAAGCGCTTCAATGAACTGCACCGCGGCGTACCACGGATGTCCACCAGCTTGCTGGCACAGCGGCTGCGCCACCTGGAAGATATCGGTGTCGTACGTCGCACGGCCGCAGGCAACGTCTGGGAGTACAGCCTGACCGAGGCAGGCGAAGATTTGCGCCCCATCATCATGGCGCTAGGCCATTGGGGCGCGCGCTGGATCGGTAGTCGCCTTCGCGATAACGAGCTCGACGCGGGCCTGCTCATGTGGGACGTGCGCCGGTTCGCGCGCATCGAGATGTTCCCGCCCCGCTCGGTGGTCATCCACTTCAGGTTCCGAGACGCGCGCTCCGGCGAGCAAGAGTGGTGGCTCGTGGTCGAAGATGGTGTGGCCGACCTGTGCCGCGATGACCCGGGACGCGAACTCACGCTCGTCGTGGACTCTAGCGTGCGCGCGTTGACCGAGGTGTGGACTGGCGACCGCACACCCAGGGAGGTTCTCCAGTCGCGAGAGTTGCGTGTAGACGGCGCGGTGCAGGATGCGGAAAACCTGTGGCGCTGGCTTGGCACGAGTGCGTTCGCCGGTACCCGGAGCGCTGCAATCCAGCCTTTGCAATAGCCATCGCGAACAGTAAGCGCTCGAGCGTCCGCTTCTGGTCGATAAAACCCTGTGCAGTCACCTGCGACAGGCCTGACGCCAGCGCTTGACTCTGTCCCTTGGGACAACCCGCATCCTGCCTTGTCTGGTTCAGGTTTCGCCGTCAGCGGATCTGGCGTTCATACAGGTTGTAATCTGCGTGTTGGCGCTTTATGTTCTCGGGCTTCATGGAGGATTCAGCTAGATGGCACGCATAGGTTTGGTACTGACACCCGGTTTTGCTGATTGGGAATACGCTTTCATTGCAGGTACCGCATCACCGTTTTACGGGATCGACGTCCGCTTTTTCGCCCCTGCTCCGGGGCAGTTTATCTCGCAGGGCGGGTTGGCCGTAACGGTGGATAGCAGTTTGGAACAATGCCTGGACTGGAAACCAGAGGTTGTCGTCATCGTCGGTGGAATGATCTGGGAACACGCAGAAGCTCCAGATATTGGAGACTTTCTTCGCGCTAGCCGAGTCGCAGGAGCGACAATCGCCGGAATATGTGGAGGAACGCTGGCACTTGCGAGGGCCGACCTTCTCAACACCACTGCGCACACCTCGAACAGCGCTGATTTCCTGATACAGAACGCCGCAAATTATAAAGGCGAGGCGCTTTACCAAAACTGCCCAGGCGCTCTGGTTGCAGACCGGATCATAACTGCACCGGGCCCTGCACCGGTCAGCTTCACCTGCGCAGTGTTTGAAGCTGCGGGGCTATCTCCAGAGGTTATTTCACAGTTCAGATCGATGTTGGCCGCTGAACATAAATAAGCGTTTCGTCCCGCAAGCGATTGTCCCGGGCCGCCGATGCGGCCCATCAACAAGCGCCGTTCAGGGCGTGCTCAACTCAGGATAAACAGGTCCGCTTCCACGTCTGTCTCCCCGTGTTTACGCCGCTCAGCCGCCGAGTCGTAGACAATCAGCAGACCTTCCCCGCCCAGTTCACCGCAATCAAACAGGCACATGCCTTCAGCATGATCGTCGCCTTGCCCGAACGGTACCTCCAGCACCGTCTCCAGTTGATCGGTAAAGACCACGCTCTCCTCGTCGGCGGCAAAACCGTCGTGCCAGCGCAAGACCGTTACCGGTCCGTCCAGGTCCATGGTCGGGCCCGCCAGGATCAACAGATCGTCACCGCTACAGCACAGGTCACGCACACCCAGGCCCTTCAGATCGAAGAAGTGCTTGCGGTAGCGACGCCCATCCGGACCGATCTTCTTCAGCACCAGCGTGTCAGTCGAACCGCTGTCCAGTTCAGGCTCGACCTCCAGCAGCACGCTCCAGCCGCGAAGCACCGGCCCCCGCAAACCCAGGAAAAGGCGCGAGCCGATGACCGCCAAGCCTTCGATATCGAAACCGTTGTCTTTGCCCGGAATGCGCAGAAAGTCCTGTAACTGTTTGTCCTTGGCAATTTCGGCGGTCAGGTCGTTTCCGTGTTCGTCGCCATGCAACTGCGCCGCAGTAAGGCCATCAGCATCGACCTTGTCGGCGAGTCCATAGCTGTCGTTCTCCCGTACCACAGGGATGCGCGCCAACAGAAAGCGGTTGCCGTCCGCCTCTACCGTCGATAGCCGCTTGATGTTCTTCTGCGCAGACTTGTCGGCCTCGGCCTTCTTGCGCTTGAGGCTATGCGAGCCCACCACCCAGAGGTAACCACTGTCCGGGGCATAGGCCAAGCCTTCGATATCGATCTCGTCGTCCACCTCAGGCATGGGCAGGTCCAGGTACGTTCCGAGCGGGAACGACTGGTGCTCATCGCACGTCACCACGTCGCCTGGCGCAGCGTCCTGGATGGTCAGACGTTCCAGACTCGTAGTCTCGTCGTTGGCCACCCAGAGTGTGCCGCCAATCCGCAAGGCGACCGAAAGGCCATCGCGCAACGACGCCAGCGCTGGATCAAAGCGCAGCATCACAGCAGTGCTTCGCTCGGTCATGAGCGCTCTCCTGTCTTTATGGGGTGAAGTGTTGTCGAGGCTAGTGGTTGCCCAATGACAATCAAGGCTGTTCGCTAGTCCGTTTTTTCACAGGCGATAGAGCGCTGGAGAATAACCCGGTCGTTGACCATCACGATGTGCATAGCAACGGGGCAGTCTGCTGATTGTCAGCCGCGTCATCCGCCTTGAGCGACAACGCCGGTTGCAAGACATAGGCCGCCGCGGCCCGAATGTAACGGTGATGTTCCGCGACGGCGAGAAAGTACTCTATGGGTTGTTTACATTTCTACTGGAGATTATATTTTTTAGGTAGCGAGGCCAGCGTACCAAATACATTGGGTCTGCGACCGACTTTGTCTTGATGTGATTGGCCGTCCTCTGCATCGGTATACCCGTTAGCGTAATACCAGGCGTACAGGGCAGCAGGCGAAAGGTAAATCCCTTCATCCTTTATCATACGCCCTTGGCCTACTGCCAGCGAGCCGGCAACTAAAGGCGTTGCAGCGGACGTGCCACCGTATCCAAAATTATAAGTTCTGTTCGGTGTATCGTCATAACTTTCTCCAAGCCAGCGATCCCCGAACGGGATCAGCCCTGTTGTAGTTACAAACGGGTTAGCCCATGAGTTAAGCGTTTCATAGAGATTGTAATTCGTCTCAGGAACACGCCATCCGTTATTACTGTAACAGCCTGCAATCATGATACCTCCGCTGTTACCCCAGCTATCAAAATACTCCGGCGACTCCAGAAGATTGTACATATTGTTCCCTGCTGCAAAAATAACCGTCACACCCGCCTCGACACACGTGCTTACCTGATCCCACCAAACCTTACTATGAACAATAGGTCTCATCCCACCTGCGGCTATATCCAGACTGACAATATCACCGGGTGACATATCCTCAACTATCTTGGCCATATAGTCGGTTCGGTAAAAATAAAGCTGTGCCTCGTACGCAATTCCAGTTACACCCTTGCCGTCATCGCGAGGAATAATGACACCAACAGAATTTGTTCCGTGATAAAGGTCTAACGGATCTTCTGACTCATTGTACAGCACCGACATATTCGCTTCTTTCAAATCCTCATGCTCTTCATACACACCAAAGTCCAGGTGTCGAATGACAGCACCTGCACCCTTCCAGCCGTTTTCATGAGCAGCGAGCACATTCATTCCATAAGATCTCTCTTGCGGAGGCTTTAAGTAATACTGCCTTGAAGTGAAATCTGGTGTAGGCTCATCGCTCATCTGTGTGCAGCTATCGCCATGCTGGGCGTTCTCGAAGAGTTCTGGATGAACAAACCTCACATCGCTGGCAAGGTCACAATATTCAACACTTTCATCACTCTCCAATTCGATGGCCAGACTCAGCAACACCGCATTAAATTTTTGACCAATTTCGCCCTCATCAATGAAGTCAGCATAATAGGTAGGAATCAGTCGTTTAAGTACCTGCAGCCGACCTCTCTTCTCGCTCAACATACCCTGATCATACACGGGCACCCATTTCAAATTTTTGGCATATTCACGGTATACGCTTAATGATGAATGGAGTGAAGATGGCGCCTTACCCTCTTTAAATTTAACGACCAACCTGTGCCTGGCATCACCCGCCACTGCATGTCTCCCTTTTAACGGCACATGCTGCGAATTTTTCGACTGCGCAGAACTTCTCTTAAAGGCCTCTAGCGCTTTAGCATTAGACGCAAACAATTCTTCATAAGTGCGGGTAACCTCGCCAGGATCAATCTGTACTATTTTAGATTCGACCTGACAGACGGTGTCATCACTAAGAGTCACTTCCCCCTCAATGACATACTGACCCGGCGCCAGACCGTGAAAAGTCACTGTCCCCGCGCCCACAGCAACACACTCCTGAACCTTAGCGCTATCATTCAAGAGTGTATATTTAACATTTTTAACGCCCTTGGGATCACCAGCGCACCTCACATAGAGCTCGCCATCAAATTGATAATTACGATAACTGACGATACTGTTCACAGTAGACCCCTTAAAGAAGATATACATGAGCCCTTTCGCCAGACACTCAACTGATGTGTCGAGCCAAAATGAAAAACAACTTACCAACCGGTCAAAACTCATATTTTCGACGGACTTACAGCGCCCCCTGAACTGCACTCGCACCGGGCACATTGAAAAACTGTAACTTTCTTTGATTTAGCCAGACATTAACTCTGAAGCCGCCTTCAGCTTAAGTCGACAATAAAAAATAGCCACTGACAAAAATATCAGGTGCATTCGAACCACCGCCGTTCAGTGCGTTACTTCTAGGATTACACGCTCTCCTGTTTTTCCAGATCCTCGGCCACCTCCCTGGCCAGCGCGATAAACGCACGCGCAGCCGCAGTCTGGTAGACGTTCTTGCGTTGCATGAGCACGGCGGTGCGTTGCAGACGCTGCGGCTCCAGCTCGAGGGCGACCAGGTCCGGATGCGCATGAGCAATGGTGGCCGGTAGCAGGGTCGACAGTGTGGTCCTGCGGACCACTTCGATCACCGCGCCGATGACGTTGACCTCCATCTGCACGCGGGGGCGGATGCCGTGCTGACGGCAGTAGCGGTCGATCTGCTCGCGGGTGGCGAATTCGCCACTGAGCAGGATCAGCGATTCCGCGTTCAGCGCGTCCAGGCCGATAGTGCGCTGCCCGGCAAGGGGGTGCTTGCTACCGACCACCAGGGCAAGGGTTTCAATCAGCAGCGGGTAAGTGTCGATGTCCCGGGCGTGTAGCTCTTCGAACGCGATGCCAACGTCGAGCTCGTCGGCCAGCAACTGCTCCTCCATGTATTCCTGAGCAATCTCGCGCACGTTCAAGGTGATGTTCGGGTAGCGGTTGTGGAAAGCCTCGACCAGTGGCCCGACGAGGTAGGTGGTGAAGGTCGGCGTCAGCGCAATCCGTAGCGCCCCCCGGCTCAGGTCGCCCACGTCGTGGATGGCACGCCCGCCTTCCTGCAATGCCTGCGAGGCGCGGCGTGCATAACGCAGATACACCTCCCCCGCATCGGTCAGCCGCGTAATGCGTCCTGACCGGTCGAACAACTGTACGCCGAGACTTTCCTCCAGTTGCCGGACCTGCTGCGACAAGGCCGGCTGCGAGACATGCAGGGCCGTCGCCGCGCGGGTGAAACTGTGATGTTCCGCCACGGCAAGGAAGTACTGGATGTGTCGTGCAAGCATGGCTGAACCCATAAGATTATCTGATGCTTACGATAATAAATGAGACTTTTAGCTTATGCCACCTGCTACGTAACCTTCACTCCATCGCATCGCGACCCAATGGAGGCAACCATGAAAGACATCATCGACGGTTTTCTGAAGTTTCAACGAGACGCCTTTCCCGAGCGCGCCAAGCTGTTCAAGGACCTGGCCACTCAGCAGAGCCCCCGTGCCCTGTTCATCTCCTGCTCCGACAGCCGCCTGGTGCCAGAACTGGTCACGCAACGAGAGCCCGGCGACCTGTTCGTCATCCGCAACGCAGGCAACATCGTGCCGTCCTACGGCCCCGAGCCAGGCGGTGTGTCGGCCTCGGTCGAGTATGCCGTCGCCGCCCTGCAGGTCTCTGACGTGGTGATCTGCGGGCATTCGGACTGCGGCGCCATGACCGCCATTGCCACCTGCACATGCCTGGACCACATGCCCGCAGTGGCCGGCTGGTTGCGCTATGCGGATTCCGGCCGGGTGGTGAATGAAGCCCGCACGCATCAAGACCAGCACGCCAAGGTCGAGGCCATGGTCCGCGAGAACGTAATCGCCCAGTTGGCCAATATCCAGACGCATCCATCCGTGCGCCTCGCCCTCGAAGAGGGACGCGTGACGCTGCATGGCTGGGTCTACGACATCGAAAGCGGTCGCATCGACGCCTTCGACGGCAGCGCCGGAACGTTCGTACCTCTTGCCGACAACCCAGGCGCACGTGCCGTTTCCCATAACCCCAAGCAAGCCGCTTGAAGCCTCTTAACCCACGGAGATAACACCATGATCCAGTCGCAAATCAGCCAGAACACCCGCCTTGCCCTGACCGAAATGATCCTCCTGGCCAAGGCCCGCAAAGACCTGTCGTTCGCCCAGATCACCGACGGCACTGGCCTGTCCGAAGCCTTCGTCACCGCCGCGCTGCTCGGCCAGCATCCGCTGCCGCGCGGTGCCGCCGAGGTAGTGGCTGACAAGCTGGGCCTCGACGCGGATGCCGTTGCCCTGCTGCAGACCGTGCCACTGCGCGGCAGCATCGACAACCGCGTGCCGACCGACCCGACCATCTACCGCTTCTACGAGATGCTGCAGGTTTACGGCACCACGCTCAAAGCGCTGGTCCACGAGAAGTTCGGCGACGGCATCATCAGCGCCATCAATTTCAAGCTGGACATCAAAAAGGTCGAGGACCCGGAAGGCGGCTCCCGCGCCGTGATCACCCTGGATGGCAAGTACCTGCCGACCAAACCGTTCTGATCGCGCGATGAACCAGCCCGGCCGCCGCAAGGTGGCCGGGTTGCACTGAGGAACAAAGGCATGGACTTGATCTTTCGTAACGTACGCATCGACGACGCCCAAGCGCTGATGGATGTCGCCGTGCACAACGGCAAAATCGTCGAGGTTGCCCCGGACATTGCAGGCAAGGCTGCGCAGGAAATCCAGGGCAACGGCAATGTCCTGATACCGGGCTTTGTCGAAGGGCACCTGCATCTGGAAAAAGCCAACGTCATGCATCGCAAGGCCAATCGCTCCGGCACCCTGAAGGAAGCGATAGCGGTTACCGCGGAACTGAAACCGACACTGACCCGCGAAGACATCCTTGAACGCTCGACCCAGGTGCTGCGTTCACTGGTACAGGCGGGCAGCACCCATGTGCGTGCCCATGCCGAGTTCGACCCGATACAGGGCTTCACCGGCTTTGATGTGGTGCTGGAGCTGCGCGAAAAATTCCGCGACGTCATTGATATCCAGGTCGTCGCCTTCCCCCAGGAAGGCATTCTGAAACTGCCGGGCATGCACGCGATGATGGTCGAAGCCATGGAGAAAGGCGCCGATGTGGTGGGCGGCATTCCCTACAACGATGTATCGGCCCACGACCACATTGACTATGTCTTCAACCTGGCCAAGCGCTACGGCAAGGATATCGACTTCCATCAGGACTTTGCCGACAGCGCCGAGAACATGACCATTGAATACCTGGCGAACAAGACCCTCCAGGAAGGCTATCAAGGGCGTGTCTGTGTGGGCCACTTGACCAGCCTCGGCGCCGCTACGCCGAAGAAACAGCGCGAGATCATTGCCCTCATCCGAGAGGCAGGGATCAGCGTCATGTGCCTGCCCGCGACCGATCTGCATCTCGGTGCCCGCGGCGACAGCCATAATGTGCGCCGTTCACTGACGCCGGTGCGGGCGCTGCGCGACGGCGGCGTGAATGTCTGCCTGGCGACGAACAATATTCGCAACGCGTTTACCCCGTATGGAACAGGGGATCTGCTCAACATTGCCCAACTGGCGATTCCGGCGTGCCACCTGGGCGGTGCTGATGACCAGGCCACCGTATTGTCGATGCTCACCACCAGCCCGGCAAAAGCGCTAGGCCTGAAAAACCATGGCCTGGCGCCTGGCAAGGATGCCGACCTGGTGCTGATGGACACCCGTGCGGTCAGTGATGTCATTCTCGACCTGCCGGCTCGACTGATGGTGCTCAAACGCGGAAAAGTAGTGGCGACATCGACGTATCACCGTTCGATCGCTTTTTGAATTCTGCGGCAATGGATTCGAGATCATTAGCTCAGACGGACATTCAAAGAGGAGCCAGTTCCTACCCGGTGATCATGAGCTATCGTTCCAGCGACTCACTTCCATCAGGTGACCGCCATCAAGTAAGGATGCTTTATGAATCGCTTGGCTTATCGATACGCCCTCTGTGCACTGTCGCTCAGCACCACGTTCACTGCTACAGCCTTGTTGAGCACTTACAGCTACGCCGCCGAAGCCCCCATTGCAGGGCCGGTCGCCGGCACCAAGGTGACTGAGCCGTATGTACGGATGATGGCGCGCGAGGCGTACTTCTGGGGTTGGCCGATGGCCAATATCTTCAATCGTCGCCAGGCGTTCAAAGACCTTCCCGAGCCGGGCTTGATGGGCGGCATCGTTCCAGTGGCGCCGATCAATCAGTTGTCGATGTTGAGCGATTACATCGACCCGGGCGAGCGTCTGGTAGCCTGTCCAAATCAGGACGTGGTGTACGGCGCCGGTAGCATTGCCCTGGACCTTGAGCCCGTGGTGCTGCAAGTGCCGGATTTCGGCAGTCGATTCTGGGTGTACCAGGTCGTTGACCTGCGCTCTGACAGCTTCGCCGAACTCGGTAAGATGTACGCCACCAAACCCGGCTTCTACTTGCTGGTAGGGCCGGACTGGAAAGGCACCGTGCCTGCTGGCATCAGCAAGGTCTTCCGTGCGCGTACCAACACCGGCTTTGTGATCCCCCGCGTGTTCCAGGACGACACCGCTGCCGACCGCGAGGCTATACAACCGGCGCTGGCGGGTATCGACATGTACCCGCTGTCGAAATATGACGGCAAGATCAAAACGCGCGACTGGCGCAAACAGCCGAAATTCCCCGCTCAGGAACAAAGCACCGCTGAAACCAGGTGGGTGACTCCGGATACATTCTTCGACGAACTGCCTGCCCTGCTCAAGGACGCCAAGCCGCTGCCCGGTGAAGAAGCCCGCTACGCGCAATTGGCTGCCCTTAGCGCCATCGCCAAGGCCGATCCACAGCTCAAGGCAGCCATGATCGACGAGGCGAAAAAAGCTGATAGCGAGGTGATCGATCCGCTGTTGCAGTTCCGCAATTACGGCCTGCAACTGCCGGATCACTGGAGCACCATCAGTAACGGCGCAGCGTTCGGCACCGACTATTTCAGCCGTACCGCCGTCGCGCGCTCGAACATTTTCGTCAACCAACAGAAAGAAACCAAATACTTCTATCAGGATCTCGATCAGGCCGGTACGCGCCTCAATGGCCAGCATGGCTACAGCGTGACTTTCGCCAAGGGCAAGCTACCGCCGGTGCAGGGCTTCTGGTCGCTAACGCTCTACAACGAACATCATTTCTTCTCCCCGAACGACCTCGCGCGTTACTCCATCGGCACCAAGAACAAATCCCTGCAAGCAAACGCAGATGGCTCGCTGACCCTTTACGTGCAAAGCGAATCACCCGGCAAAGACAAGGAAAGCAATTGGCTGCCCGCGCCGAAAGACGCGGACTTTTCGTTGTACATCCGCGCCTACTGGCCCGAGCCCTCCGCACTCAATGGCCAATGGACCCCGCCTGCCGTGGTGAAAGCCAACTGATCAGCACAGGATGTCGAACATGAAGACCGCAACCAGAACGCTGACCGCGTTGGCTTTGGGTGTTTCAATCAGCCTCAGTAGTCAGGCGGCCACCCACTATCAGCAACTGGCCGACCTGCCCTTCGCCGGGGGTTATCCAACCCTGGAGGGCGTGGCTCAGCTAAAGAACGAGTTGTTGTTCCAGCGCGCCGTGCAGTCCTACATCTGGGCACTGCCCGCATTGAACATGTATGGCATGAAGGAAGGGTCGGAAAGGGCCTTCGGTGCAGGCTACAACGTACTGCCGATCTGGAAGGACCGACTCAATGCCAAGACCCGGGTCACCACGCCGAACTCCGATGTAATCTATGCCATGGGCTACCTCGACCTGAAGCAGGACGGGCCGATGGTGATCGAAGTGCCGCCGGGCTTGCAGGGTATTCTCGACGACTTCTTCCAGCGCCCGATCTGTTCCGAAGGGCCCATCGAAGGCCGCCAGTGGTGTGGCGACGTGGGTTTGCCCGGCCCGGACAAAGGCAAGGGCGGCAAGTATCTGGTACTGCCTCCGGACTACAAGGGCGAGGTACCGCCGGGCTATCTGACTTACCGCTCACGCACCTATGGTGTATTCGTGTTCTGGCGCGGTTTCTTCAAGGACCCGGCTCAGCTTGAAGGCCCGGTCAAGGTCATGGAGCAGACGCGAATCTATCCGCTGGGCAAACAGGCCTCGGCTAAAGCGATGGCGTTTCCGAACGCCTCGAAAACCCCGGCCAACATGCTCTACCCCACCGACAGCAGCGCGTTCGACATGCTCTCGCGCTTCATCGAACATGAGTATGTCGACCCGCAGGACATGGAAATGCGCGGCATGCTCGCCGCCCTGGGGATCATCAAGGGCCAGCCGTTCAAACCGGATGCAGCCACCCGTGACCTGCTCGACAAGGCGGCGAAAACTGCCAGCAAGATCGGCCACGCCGTTTCCTATACGCCGCAGACCATCGTCGCGGATGGTACCTGGTATGCAGATCGCAAGTGGCTGAACGTGTTCCCGGGCAACGCAACGTTCACCGCCGACACCTTCAACTTCATCGATCCGCGCACCGGCTTCTTCACCAACGCCTACTCCGCAAGCCCAGGCATGGCGGTGAACATGGAGAACGTCGGCGCCAAGTACCCCGCCACCTTCGTCGATGCCACGGGCGAGTTCCTGTCGGGCAGCAAGCACTACACACTCACTCTGCCCAACGGCATTCCAGCGGCGTTGTTCTGGTCGGTGACGGCCTATGACTCGATTACCGCCTCCGGTCTGGATAACGGGCAACCGTTCCCGTCGTTGAACACCATGGACAAACCACTGGCCAACGCCGATGGCTCCATTGATGTTCACTTCGGCCCCGACACTCCAGGGCCTGGAAAAAACTGGATTCGGACCCTGCCTGACAAAGGCTTCTTTGTGATCCTGCGCCTGTACGGCCCGACCAAGGCATTCTTTGATAAAACCTGGAAACCTGGAGACTTGCAGAAACAGTGACGAGCGTTGCCGTGTGCACGAGCGCAGGACAGCGCTGATGCCGCACATAGGTGAATTCGATCGAAGCGCTCAAGCACGACCTCAAACTGCGTATCGCAAACTTGACAGGCTGAACCAGCTGCTAAGCTTGCGCACAGGGGTCGAACTTGCAAACTGATCAACAATAAGAGCAAGGAGACGGGAATGACTGGAATCACCGTTGACGACAAACATCGCCTTGCCCTGGTTGACGCACTACGATGTTTTGCCGCCTTTTGGGTGGTTCTTTATCACCTGTCCGAAGGAAACCATATCCCGACGCTGCTTGCTGCAATTCCGGGCTGGTTGAAAAGTATCGTCTTCGACGCCGGTCACCTGGGCGTACCGGTTTTTTTCGTGTTGAGCGGCATCGTTATGGCAGCGACAACCTTTCGCGTGCCAATGAATTCTGTGAACGCCGCAAATTTTGTTGCGCGCCGTCTGGTGCGCCTCGCCCCGCCCTACTATGCCGCCATTGCCCTGGGTGTGTCGGTGATTGCCACCAAACACATGTTCGGGCAGAGCGATATTGTCATTCCCAGTTTCACCGACGTTCTCGGACACCTGCTGTTTCTGCAAGGTTTCCTCGGCATCGAAAACATCATGACAGTGTTCTGGACCCTGTGTATCGAGGTGCAGTTCTACATCGCCTTCGCCCTGCTCCTTTGGTTGGCGGATCAAGCCAGAGGCACCGAAGCGTTCAACGCACGAAGCATTTCGATCTGGATCAGTGCGTTACTGGCGCTGCTTTGGCCCACCGGAGTCATTCATTCGATAGGTTGGCAAGGTGGATTTATCGGGTTCTGGTTCAGCTTCATGGCTGGGGTTCTGTGCGCTCAAACCCTCTCGGGCTCGAAACAAGGCCGCTACATTGCCGTGGGTTACTGCGCAGTAGTTCTGCTGATCGGCGTTGCCAGCAAGAACTCATTTACAGTAACTGCCGGCGTGACCGGCCTTTCATTCTGTTTTCTGGTTAATCGCTCCGCCACGCTTGGGTTCTTGTCCAGCTACCCGGTGCAAAAGATTGGCTTGATTTCCTACAGCCTGTACTTGTTCCATTCACCGGTGACGGGTTCGTTCATGCGCATTTTCCGGCGCTTCATGCCCACCGGAATCGCTTCGGACATACTGGCTGCCGTCCTGGTAATAGCGACCTGCATTTTGATCGCAGCCATCGCTTACCTGCTGTTCGAACGCCCCGCAATCGCCTGGAGCCGGCGCATCAAGTTCAAACGCACTGAAGCCGTCGTACTCAACCGGACGTAATCCAGGCCTGGTACGCTGCGCATCGAGCGCAACACAACAGGCAGCCTTTGGCTGGACAGCGCCGGCTTACGTTGGTCGGGTGCGCGCTGTATTGGCGAAGCGCGATCGAGTTATGATCGAGCCAAATGAACTGGGACGCCCTGGCCTATGCCCGTTGACCTACAAGCGCTCTACCCCAAACTGATCCATCTGATGCTGGACACGGTCTTCGTGGTCGACAGGGACAACCAGATCGTATTTGTCAGTGATGCCTGTGAGGCACTGCTCGGTTACCGTGCCGCCGAGCTGACCGGCACTCCGATCACCGACTATATCCACCCTGAAGATCTGGCGATCACACGGACCTCGATTGTCCGGGTCATGAACGGTCACTCCCACGTCGATTTCCGCAACCGCTATATCCGCAAGGATGGCGGTGTCGTACACATCCTGTGGGCGGCCTTCTGGTCTGAGGAAGTGGGTGCGCGAATCGGCGTCGCGCGGGACGTGACGGCGCTCAGGCAGGCCGAGGATGAGTTACGCTTCCTGGCCCATCATGACCCGCTGACAAAGCTGACCAACCGCTCGATCTTCAATGATCGACTGGACTCGGCCCTGCACGCGGCACACCGCCACCAGAACACGGTGGCGTTGCTGTTTCTGGATATCAATGACTTCAAAGGTATCAATGATGTTCACGGGCATGCCGTGGGTGACCGGGTGCTCTGCATGATTGCCCGACGCCTGGAAGCCTGCGTCCGCGAAACGGACACGGTCGCCCGGATGGGAGGTGATGAATTCACGGTGCTGTTGACGGACATCCACTCGGAAGACGCTGCTGCCGCGAAGGTGGCGCAGATACTCGCAGCCATGGCCGAGCCGCTGGGCGCTGAGTTTGGCGGGATCAGCATGCCATCCTGCAGTGTTGGCGTGGCCTTTTACCCCAGGGACGGAGAGGATGCCGATACGCTGCTCAGCCATGCGGATGGCGATATGTATCGGGTGAAACGACACCGTTCTGTGGCAGGGTAATGGGGCTGCGCATGAACCTGGAGCTCAAGCGCCTGACCGAAATCGGGTTGGCGGACATCATCTCGCTCAACAACAACCCCGATGTGCTGCGCCAAATGCCACTCGGCAGCGCACATTTCGACGAGGTTACAGCCAGACAATGGGTCAACCACAAAGACGCGCAGTGGGAGCAATACGGCTACGGCCCCTGGGCATTTCTGATTGATCAGCACTTTGCCGGCTGGGGCGGCCTGCAGCACGAGGACGGTGATGCAGACCTGGCATTGGTGCTTCATCCCAGCTACTGGGGGAGCGGCAGACTCATTTATCAAGAGATGGTTAAACGCGCTTTCACCGAGATGGGCTTGGCATCCATCACAATCCTGCTCCCTCCCTCGAGAACAAGAATAAAAGGAATTTTTCGACTGGGGTTTCAGGCTGACGGTGAAACTGATTTTGATGGCGTCCGCTTTCTACGCTTTCGCCTTTACGCGCCCAGCAATCCAACCGGCTGATGGACAGCCTCACCCAGCAGCATCATGGCATATACCGGAGATTTCGTGAGTTTCATTGCAACCTTCATCATCACAAGCTGCGGATTGCTAGCTTCTAGCACCTCCGAGAACGCCCCATAGTGCCCAAGTGAAAGATCCGGTCCGCCATCAAGACAGCCGTAAATGACTCTGTAGGGCGGTCCCGAGTGCTTGTCATAAGGTACTACTGCATGATGCTCATATGTCAATTTTTCAAATCGCAAGGTAGTACCTTCGCAAAAAGATAGTGCGGTGAGAAACTCAGCATAGTCGACACAGACCATACCGAAATTGAACTGCACGATTTTGAAAAAACCAACGCATTCGCAAGCCCATTGATAAAAACCAGCGCTATCGCCTTCAGCCCCCTCATATATTATTTGATACTGATTTTCGCTTAAGCACCTGCCCTGCGGTCGTTTCTCAATAAAGAAGACATTGTTACCAACAACCTCCGTAACATTAAACTGGGTCGGCGCGTCAATGACAACATGGATATCGAAACGCGGGTGAGTAAATCGTTTAACTGGTGCATCCACTGACACATAAACTGACTTAAAGCCCGTCACAAAATCCGTGACAAGAATATTGATATAAGCATTAACATTGCCATCGTCATTTTCTTCAAACATAACTTTATACCGTAGAGAAACCCGAAAGACCGAGGTCAACTTTATGCACGCTGGAAAACGCTGACGGTCTACCTGCTACTGACTGGTCGTGAGCAGGAACACCTCGTGGACTCGCCACCGCGATACCCCCATCATCCGCTAGCGCCAGGTCCTAATGGGTCGCACTCAGATGCGACCCATTTCGTCTCGATATCGTGGAAAATACTGATCAGCCAGCTACTACTCGATCACCAAGGATCCGCCGTGCCATCCAACTCAGGAAGAAACACCCTAAGCCGCCAATGGGAGCTGTTGCAGTTGCTGCCTACCTCTGGAAGTGGAGCAACGGCGAGAGTCTTGCAGGAGCGCCTGGCGCAAGCGGGGTTTCCCACGACCAAGCGCACAGTCGAGCGGGATCTGGAGGACCTGGCCACTGTGTTCGCGATTCGCAAGAACGACAAAAGCGTGCCCTACGGTTTTAGTTGGGCACCGCCCTCGAGTTTTCAGGCATCGGCGGTGAGTGTTCTGGACGCCCTGACGTTGACGCTTGCCCAAGAGATGCTCATGCCGCTGATCCCAGCTTTCATGCTTGGCGCGCTCAAGCCCCGTTTCGAGCAAGCAAGTAGCAAACTGAGTGCGCTCACCCGGCAGTCGCCAGCGAGCAGTTGGCCGCAGAAGGTTGCCAGCGCTCCTGCCTACCTGTCCTTGGTGAAACCGAAGATCGATGCTGCCTGCCTGGCAACTGTACAAGAAGCGCTGATCGAGAATCGCCAGCTAACCTGCAGCTATTATTCGGCGCACCGCGATCAACTGAACCAACTCATACTCAATCCACTGGGCTTGGTGCAGCGTGGAGAAATCACCTACCTGATCGCGGTGGCAGAACCCTATGAAGACGCGCGCCAGTTTGCGCTTCATCGTATGAGCGACGTGGCGATCACGGAAATTTCCGCCAAGGCGCTGTGCGGGTTTGACCTGAAGGCCTACGCCGCTTCGGGTGCCATGCAGTTTGGCGATAACGCCGCCGAATTCATCACCCTCGAAGCGTGGGTGAACGACGGGCTTTTGCGCTTGTTGCGAGAGACACCGTTGAGCGAAACCATGGAAACGATGTCCTGCGAGGAAGGCGGCTGGATACGCGCGAAAGTCGCGGATAGTTGGGAACTGGAGTGGTGGCTGCTTTCCCACACAGGTTCTATCGCGGTTACAGCGCCGGAGGCGTTAAAGCAACGTTTGCTTCAGCGCCTCAGAAGAGGAATTGAGCTGTATGACGACGAATGAGGCTGCGTTTGCGAACGCCGTGGAGTGGTTGGCCAACGCGCGTAAGCTAATGGTATTCACCGGCGCTGGAGTTTCGGCAGAAAGCGGCATCCCTACGTTTCGCGACCAACTGACCGGTTTCTGGGCAAAGTTCGACCCGGCCCAACTCGCGACGCCAAGCGCTTTTCGCAATGACCCAGCCTTGGTCTGGGGTTGGTACGAATGGCGCAGAGCCCAAGTTGCCCAGGCGCGCCCGAATGCGGCGCATGTTGCCATTGCGGCCTTGATGCAGCATGTGCCGGACGTGGTGGTGGTGACTCAGAATGTAGACGATCTGCACGAGCGCGCAGGCAGCAAAGACGTCATCCATCTTCATGGAAGTCTTCAAGCTGCACGTTGCTTCGCTTGTTCACGTCTGCATGCCTTGGCTGAATGCCCCTCGTCAGGGATTAATGCGTGCGCTCTCGAGCCACCCCGTTGCACCCATTGCAACGGCAAGATACGTCCCGGCGTCATCTGGTTCGGTGAAGAATTACCCAAGCCCGAATTACGAGCCGCGTTCAAATATGCTCAAAACACCGATCTGTTGCTGTCCATAGGCACATCGGGAATGGTGTATCCGGCCGCACGGATCCCCGAGATTGCCGTTGAACATGGCGCCCGTGTTGTGCACATCAATATTGAGCCGGTCGATACAACAGGTGCCACGACTTTAACTGGTCGAGCAGGCGAATGGCTGCCCAGATTACTTTGTGCGGCATTCGGTGCCGGTTCCGGGCATTGACCCCATTCGGCTTGATTAGAGCGAACCTGCAAGACCAAAGGAGCCCTCATGCTGCATGCGTTTAGCCACAAGAAATCCAGACTCTATAGGCGCTATTTAGGCCATCGAGATGAAACAACCGAGCATAGGGTTGCCGAAGAAGACGAAATCACCTCGACGCTGATGGGCCCGCTAGCGTTTCTGTCCCCTGCGGCTATCGCCGCTTTCTGGGGCGCGTTGGTGCACCTGCGCAATCCCGAACACCACCTGCCCACTGACGCCCCTGCTCGTGCCGACATGTACTTCTGGCCACGCAAAGGTCGGATCGAGCCAGACCTTCGTGTGGAGCTGACCTGGGGCACTCATACACAGATTTTGCTGGTGGAGTTCAAATGGCGTGCCCCCTTGAGCGGTCAGGAACAGCTGCACGAGCAGTGGAAAAACTATCTCGACGTTGAGGAGCAGAGACGCGCACTCCATTTGTTCATAGGCCTTGATACCAGCGAAGCCAGCAACGCCTTGAGTCGCCGGGACGTCTGGAACGGGAAGCTGCTCATGCGCTCGTGGTTCGACATCCTCACCGCTGTATCCACTATCCGTACGGGGCCGGGACTTGAACTGCGACGATGGAGCGAGCAAGTCCGTCGGTGTCTCAAGCTACTGGCCGTCGCGCCCTTTAGCGGCTTCGAATCCATAGCAGCGCCGCAACTTCCAGCCGTTTCGGGTCATGTTTTTTTCGCTCAGTCAGAGCCAGCCAAATCTTGAGAGTGCATTGCAAATGAGTGAAACCGGTAAAGCAATCTCGGCGTCTATCGCGTTCTTGTCAAAGGTCGGCGAGGAATGCGAAGCGCTGGCGAATCTGATCAAGCAGGAGCTCAGCGACCTGTTACGCAAAAGCCCCCTGGACACCCTTTACAAACCAGGCGAGTGGTCGAGCAGCTACAGGACTGACACAAGCGGCTGGATTTTCAGCGACGCCGCCTGGACATTGCCCCTCACACCGAAAGGCAAGCGTAAGGCGACAGCGCATCTGGCATTCCAGATGAGCTTTCTCTGTGATGCTGCTTCGGGTGGTTTCAGCCCGGAACCGCTACTTCATATCAACCTGTGGGATGACCCGACAGATGTGAAATATGAGAATTACATGGGCTTCGCAATGCGCGATATTTCTCCAAGGTCCATGGCCCGCCTGCAAGACGGCACCGCGCGCCTTTTTCGCTGGGAAACGAAGAACGACGCAGCGGACCGTTGGACATATAGTTTGCGTCTTGCAGAAATAAACACCTTGGATGATATCCGGAACCAGATATGCGCTCTGATCAGAACGCTGTTAGCTAACGTGGATGAAGGCGAGGCGGCACTCGACGACGTGTCGAGTGTCGTACGCTGGTTGGCGCTAGAGGACATGCCGGACCACTACCGAGTCGTGCGCTAACAGGTCAATTGATATGGGCATCCACCAAACCCAAACGGTACGTTCAAACGCTCCAATGGGTACAACTTATGGTTACGTTTCATGAGCGCACACTTTGCACGAGGCTCCAAGAATCAGGTTGCTTTCGTCCTCTCCTGCCCAGGCAGTCATGAGGAGCGGGCTCGACACCCTGCCGCAGGCGTTACAGGCAACAATCTGAATCGTCTTCTTGCGATGCTGGGTCCGCCACTCGGCCTGCAATCTCTTGAGCGCGCAGACGTCACCATCAGCAACGCGTGGGACTTGATCGAATATCGCAAAAAGACCTGCAGGTCAGAAGCTACTGACGCCGAAGTGAAGCAAGCCGACAACCTTCGCCGACTAGCAAGCGAACTCGTGCACGTCACCGACCTTGTAGTTTTCTGCGGCTGTAAAGCCAGGCTCGCATCACAAGAGTTGCTGCGCCTAGGAGCGCTCCCGAGCTCGCAGCACGTAGCATTCGTGGAGCACCTAGGCACACAAGGGCTTCTCACAATCAAGTCAGACACGACTGGCAAGCCAATTGTTGCCGCCAAACTGCAACAACTTGGTGGGAGACGGGATCGCTTGCAAGTCATACAGTCCGAAAACACAGACCGCCGACTGCGTGTGGTACTTCAACGGCTCCTGGCGAGCATCAAAAGCGTCACCGCCGGGCGGCCAGCGCCAGCGCTTGGCGATTGCCCGGGTGATGCTCAAGAGCGCCCCGACCGTGCTCCTTGACGAGGTGACCAGCGCGCCGGATTCCGACGTCGAAGCGGCCATTCAGGAAAGCCTCACTGCTATGCTGAATTCACCGTTCATTGACTTGAACCAGAACAGAGAACGGCCGAATCCTGATAATGTGTTTTTCAGATTTCGAGGCAGGCCTTGATGACCTCCCAGCTCTTCCCCGTTCACGGTCTTGTGAGTTTTACCCTCGCCATCCTCTTGCTTTTCCTCGGCAAGACCCTCGTCCAGCACAACACCCTGCTGCGCCAATACTGCATTCCCGAGTCGGTTGTCGGTGGCTTCGTCTGCGCGGCGGTGACCAGCCTTCTGTACTTCGGCCTGAATATCCAGATCGAGTTCGATCTGCAGGTGCGCGACACCTTGCTGCTGTATTTCTTTGCCGGCATTGGCTTGAAATCGGACATACGCCAACTGCTCAAAGGTGGGCGCCCGTTACTGATCCTGCTGTTACTGGCCAGTGTGTTCATCGTCCTGCAAAACACCCTGGGGATGGGCTTGGCCGAAGTGTTCGGGCTCGATCCCAAGGCGGGCCTGATGGTGGGTTCGATTTCACTGACCGGCGGGGTTGGCACCACCCTGGCCTGGGCGCCGCTGTTCGTCGAAAAGCTGGGTATCAGTAACGCGCATGAACTGGGCATCGCCAGCAACACCGTCGGCCTGATTGCCGCGTGCGTAATCGGCGGCCCTATCGCCAACCAGCTGATCCGTCGCTATCAGCTGACACCTTCAAGAGATGCGGCGCTGGAAATCGGCATTCTCGAGCAACAACCGAGCAACGCCGTGAACTACTACGACGTGCTCTGGGCCTGGATGTGGCTCAACCTGACCCTGATGCTCGGCTACGGGCTCAACCTGCTGCTGGTGGATGCCGGTATCACCCTGCCCAAGTTTGTCAGCTGCCTGTTCGCAGGCATCGTCATTCACCACGTCGTGCTCGCCGTGCTCGGTGAGCAGCGCCTGAAAAGCTGGAGCGGCGCCAGCCTGGGCCTGGCGCTGATTTCCGATATCTGTCTGGGCATGTTTTTGACCATGGCCCTGATGGGACTGCAGTTATGGCAGCTCAGTGGCGCGTTGATGTTCATTCTCTGCGCCTTGTCCCTGCAGGTTCTGCTGACTGTTGTCTATACGTATTTTGTGGTGTTCCGCTGCATGGGGCGCAATTACGAAGCCAGCGTGATTGCTTCCGGATTCGGCGGGATTACTCTGGGCTCCACGGCGACAGCGATCGTCAACATGACGACCGTGACGCAAAAATACGGTGCGGCCCACCAAGCCTTTCTGATCGTGCCGTTGGTGTGTGGCTTTTTCATTGACCTGGTCAATGCGGTGATCATCGGTATGTTCAGTGGTCTTTAGCGCGCCTGGCGTTTAGAGTGACTGGGCGCAGGACCCTTGTTAAAAGTCGTCGCCCAGCGCTGCACCCTGCACTGCCCACTCCACCACCGCCCGCCGGTTGTACCTCAAGTCTTCCTGGCTACTCCCCTCACGCGCGGGATAGCGCTCGCCATAGGCACGCGTGTTCACCTGATCATACATAGCACCATACTTGACGATGTAATACGCAATCATGTCGGCTCTCGCCTGGGCGAGGAAAACGTTCTGCTCAGGCGACCCCTCGTCATCGGTATGACCTTCGATGAAGACCTCGGTCTGTGGGTTGGCAACCAGGTAGTTGCCTACATATTCAAGCGTGGGCATATAGCGCTCATCAATAGCCGAACTGTCTGTGTCGAAGTACACCACCAGGCCACCAGCCATTTCGCGCTCGTCCGATAACACCTGTAGCTTACGCTCGTTGAGTGCATCGGCCTCGGCGACTGATACAAACAAGGCGCGGACAGTGGTAGTTCCGGTACTACTGCATCCTGTGGCTGTCAGCAACAACAAGACAGCCAGCATGCACCGTAAGTAACTGTTCATAGACAACTCTTCAATCAAGCCGGTATCGGCGGTTCGGGTTTTCTCGCGGGTAAGCTGTGGGCGCAGAGACTACTCAGCGCAGAGCAGGCATACACCTGTCCACTGGTACAACTTCAACAGCAGGTAATCCCATGCCCGGCTGAAAAAGCCGCCTTCATCCACCGCTTCCATGACCACCAAAGGTTTCTCGGCGACATGCCTTGAGCCGATCTGAAAGTTGACGATGCCCACCACCTGTCCCGCCTGCAGCGGCGCGTGAAGCTCCGGGCTGCCAAGCGTGGCGCTGATTTTCACATCGGCTGATTGTCCGTAAGGCACGCTGATGGCCGGTTGCTTGCCGGCATTGAGCTTCACGGTGTGGGCATCACCGAACCAGACCCGTTTGCTCATGAACACTTCATCTGCCTTGATGGGCGTTACCGTCTCGAATGAGCGAAAGCCCCACTTGAGCAGCTTTTCGGACTCCTGGAACCTGAGCCGATCCGACTTCGCCCCCATGACCACAGCAATCAACCGGCGCCCGTCCAGCACCGCAGAGGTGACCAGGCTGTAACCTCCTTCGCTGGAGTTTCCGGTCTTCAAACCATCGACACTGAGGCGGGTACTCCACAACAACCGGTTGCGGTTGTATTGATGGACATTATTGAACGTGAAGTCCTTTCGCTTATATAAGGCATACTCAGCCGGCATGCCCTCAATCAGTGCACGGCTTAACAGGGCCATGTCTCGCGCACTGCTGTATTGATCCGCTGCGGCCAGGCCATGCACCGTCTTGAACTGTGTATTGATCAATCCCAGTTTGCGCGCCTGTTCATTCATCACGTCGACAAATGCGTTCTCACTGCCGGCAATGTAATTGGCCAAGGCTATACAGGCATCGTTGCCTGACTGCACGACAACGCCGGTATTCAAGTCATCAACCGATACACGCTCACCGGGCTTCAGGAACATCAGCGAAGACCCTTGCAACAGCGGGTTCCCGGCTGCCCAGGCATCGTTCTCAATGGTAACCCGGTCACTTCCGCTCAAGGCGCCGGTGTTCAACGCATCACCGATGACATAACTGGTCATGATCTTCACCAGGCTGGCGGGGTCCATTCGGGCATCCGCGTTGCCCTGCGCCAGCACTTCGCCACTTTCATAGTCCATCAGCAACCAGGACCTGGCAGCGATGCCCGGCACGACCACATGTTCTTCAGCCTTTGCTGCGAGCGCACTCAACACTAGTAACTGCGCAAGTAACAGGCGCAACACGCCCCTGACAACTTCGATACCTTTCATACACCCCACTATTCAACAGCCAAATCAATCAGCGTTTGCACAAGAAGTTTGCAACGCACTCATGAAGTATTTGTGCGGGCATTTTGCGGATGCGTATACTATAAATCAATCAACTATCAGGATATCTGATATGAACAATATTGATATCGAAACGGTCGACCTGAATTTGTTAAGGGTGTTTGTTGCCTTGATCGAAGAAGGCGGGGCCAGTCGCGCGGCACTGCGCCTGGGCGTCACCCAGCCCGCGGTCAGTGCGGCACTTGCCCGGTTGCGGGAAATCTACGCCGACCCGCTGTTTGAACGCACCGGTCGTGGCCTGCGCCCGACCATGCGGGCGAATGAACTGGCGCCACTCATTGGCGAGGCACTCAATCGCTGCCGGCAAGCCCTGGCACTGTCGGTAGGTGGCAAAGACATCAAAGGCCGGACGATCACTATCGGCCTGTCCGATGACAGTGAAATCGCCCTGGGGCAAAGCCTGGTATCGCGGATCGATGAACAGCTGCGCGGCTTGCGCATCATTTTTCGGCAGACCCACAGCGGCCTGGTCCAGGACATGCTGATGCGTCATCAGATAGATATTGCCGTGTCTGCAGGCGGGCTGTCATCGCCGCTGATTTCGCGGCATCGGCTGGGCCGGGGCAATTACCTGTGCATCGCCGATGTGAACAACAGCATACCCACGAGCGCTGAAGATTATGCGCAACGACCGCACCTGCTGGTGTCGTCCGGCGGCTTTGTCGGCATTGTCGACGAAGGCTTGAATGCTGCCGGGTACAAACGCAGCATTCGCGCCTCGACCTCACATTTTGCCGCCGTGCCGTTTCTGCTGGTGGGCTCGAAGCTGGTCACCACAGTGCCGACCCACGCCGCACGCGCCATGGAAAGAATCACCTCGCTGCAAACCTTTCCCTGCCCTGTGCCCCTGCCCTCCTACGACCTGGAGATCGGTATGCGGGTGGGCAGCAAGCACGACGACACACTGCAAAAGGTCAAGTCGCTGATCATCGAGCTGGTCCAGGACTCGTTCTTCCTGTCCTGATTCCAGCAGCGTCATGCTGTTGCATTGCGCGCATCGAAGAATGCGGCAAGCTCAAGACAAACCCAAAGCAGGTCATGGCCAACATTATTGCTGAAACTTGACCGAAGCTTTCGCCCGTTCATCAACAATCAGGGTAAATACATCAGGCCGCGAATAATGGCCGACCACATCGAAGTCATAACGCGCCTTGACCAGGTCCGCCGTATCGATCTGCGCTGCCAGCAGGCCGGGGCCGCCCTTCAAGGGGCCGGCGATGACGTCGCCCATGGGGCCGATGATGACGCTGTTGCCCTGCATCAGCAGACGGCCGTCATCCCAGTGCGGCAGGCTGATACCCAGGTCACGCGGCGACGGCTGGAACTGGCAGGCACTGACCAGGAAGCACCGCCCTTCATGGGCGATATGGCGCATGGAGATCTGCCAGTTGTCACGCTCGTCCACAGTCGGTGCGCACCAAACTTCGATGCCTTTGGCGTACATCGCCGTGCGCAGCAACGGCATGTGGTTTTCCCAGCAGATGGCCGCACCGATCTTGCCTACCGGTGTATCGATCACCGGCAGCGTGGAGCCGTCACCCTGGCCCCAGATCAGACGCTCGCTGCCGGTCGGCATCAGTTTGCGGTGATTGGCCACCAGGCCATCTTCGGGCGAGAAGAACAAGGCAGAGCAAAACAGCGAACTGCCACAACGTTCGATAACACCGACCACCAGATGCGCGCCGGTACGTTGGGCCAGGCCTGCGAGTTCCGCTGTTTCGATACCTGGAACATCAATGGCATTGGCAAAATAACGCTGAAAGGCTTCTCGCCCCTCAGGCAGGCGATAACCCATGTAAGTACCAAAGCTCTCACCTTTGGGATACCCGCCCAACACGGCTTCCGGCATGACAACCAGATTGGCGCCAGCATTCTTTATTTCCGTTTCGTAGGAAAGAATCGTCTCCAGCGTTTTCTGTTTGCCGCCGGGATCTGAACCGATCTGCAGTGCTGCAACAGTAGAGATAGTCATAGGTCATTATTTTTGGGTGATGGATGGTTCGTGCATAGTCCTCCTGCTAGCGACATGGAGCAATTCGTAAAACTGTAAATCTGATATAATTCAAATTGATATCCAGGCACCACTCTCCCAGAGCAGCAGAGTTGACCAGACTGCATCCGCCCTTGCTGGATTTCCGGGCCTCAAAACTTCGACTTCAAGGCGGGCACACTATTACAGCCAGTTACAGCTGTGTTGATGAGCATTATTGAACGTGAAGTTTTTGTTTATACAAGCACCCTTTGCCACTTCCAATATTCAATGGGTGAGATTGGATAATGTCAGTGCCGCCTTGACACTACTGTGGACAGGTTGCCTTGCAGTGACATTTATGGCTATTCCTGGAGAGTTTCCCGACACGCACACAGATTTTTCCTACATCGAGAGCGTTTAAACCCAGATAGAGTCCCAACCCGCTGCTCCATGCACTGCGCTGAACAGCGTTGTAAATAGCGGCAGGCAAGGCACTTCAATTTTTAACAAGTAGTCTGGGGTTCAATCTATGGAAAATAAACTCTATAAAGGAAGTGCTTTAGTAGCGGGCACCTCTTCGATCATGCTGCTGTCGATGATGTTGGCATCACAAAGTGTTTCCGCACATGGCTTTCTGGAAGTCCCACCATCGCGTGCACTGCTTTGCCAGAAAGGCTTGAACACCAACTGCGGTGGCGCGCAATACGAACCACAAAGTGTCGGTGAAACCTTCAAAGGCTTCCCGGCCGGCGTGGGTGGAGCACCGTTGCAAGGGCCGATAGACGGCAAGATCCCGAGTGGCGGCCGCTCGTTGTTCTCCGCGCTGGATGCGCAGTCCGCCACTCGCTGGCATTTGAATGAAATCAAGAATCGCAACATTGATTTCCAATGGCGCTATACGGCAGAGCATCCTGCCACTAAACATGAATACTTCATCACCCGTAACGGTTGGAATCCGAACGAGGCACTCACGCGCGTCAGTTTCGATAGCACACCTTTCTGCACCATCGACGGCGGCAATCAATTACCTGTATCCGGCACCAAGCACAGTTGCAATATCCCGACAGACAAGTCTGGCCAACACGTCATTCTGGCAGTCTGGACCGTCGGCGACACCGATGCAGCGTTTTACAACGCTTCGGACGTGAACATCCTCGCTGAAGCCGAGTTGCCAGGCGGCTGGTCCTCCGTTGGTAGCATCGCACCTTCGACCGAGTTGCTGGTTGCCGACAAGGTCAAGGCCCGCGCGTTCACGGCCAACGGCGAGAGTCCTCAATACAGCGTTGAAATCTCTATCGATAGCGTCGAAGAAGGCTTGCCCAATAACTGGTCGTTCAAGCTGGCAGAGGCTATCAACAAAGCTCACACGCTCATCCGAGCGGGTGTTCGTGATGAAAGCGGCACCATCGAACCGGTACGGGGCAACAACAGCCTGTACGTTCAAAAAGAAAGCGGTGTCACCCGTTACGAAGTGCAGGTGGACATGAAAGAAGACACCGGTGCGCGCATGACGGTAGCCGCTCAACAAACCGAATACGCATTGGAAGGTGGTCTGGCCAAGATTGATTTCAGCGTGGATTCCAACCGCAAAATGAACGTTGAGGCGACCTTGTTCGATGAGAACAACAAGTCGGTCGGTTCCATCGCTGCCCAGGCGGAAAGCGGCGTGACGAACCTTGTCGTGGATATTCGCAGTAATCCCGGCAAGCACACCCTGACACTGGTTGGTACCACCCTGGATGGTCGTACTACTCGCCAGGATACCCTAACCATCGATGTGACAGGTGAAGGCGCCGGCGCCGAGCATGACTTCGTGTTTCCCGAAGGTATCAATGACTACACCGCCGGTACCAAAGTGTTGCAACCAAAGACCAACGAAGTCTTTGAATGCAAGCCTTTCCCGGAATCGGGCTACTGCAAGCAATACAGTCCGAGCGCCAATGGATATGAGCCTGGCGTCGGTGCGCACTGGCACATGGCCTGGGAAAAAATCTAACGCCATCCCGTAACCCTTCGGGCGATCTGCAAAAGATTGCCCTGAAGGCTTATATCCTGTTTGAAAATCGAGTGAAACATGACGGTTTCGGGTTATTCCAGGCAGCGCGTTTGGCTGCACTGGCTATCGGCGGCAGTCATCAGTTGGACGCTGTTGTCGGGTTTCTATGTCGCCATTGTGGAAGTGCCTTCCCAGATTGCTACGCTGGTCGCCTTCGTCAATGTGTCGCTGACAACGGTGTTCATCCCATTCTTTGTCTGGCGCCTGTTTATATTTGTCGCTCATGTCCCCTACATGAATGTGAGCACATTGTCATTAATGGAAAAGATGGTCCTGTGTGCTCACACACTTATCTACCTCATGGTGACAGTCGTGCTGGTGACCGGTGTGCTGATGATGGATCGCCCGATCGATGTGTTCGGGGTAATCGAGATCACTCAGCCACTGCATGATCCAGCACTCCATGCCCTATTTTTCACCCTTCACGTTTGCTCGTGCCTGCTCCTTTCGTTGCTGGTCGTGCTACACGTCGGCGCGGTCATTGTCCATGAGTTGTGCGGTCATCGCGTTCTTCGACGTATGTCCTTGTGCAGCAGCGTTCGAAGCGAACAACTCAAGTGAACGGACGCACTTTCACGCGCTGCCTGCTGATTGCATTCATCGGTTACGCGGCGCTTCTGGCGTGGCAAGAGTGGCGTTTTCGACAAAGCCTGGCCATGCCCTTGTCGTTCACGGCGCCCGTTGCGACGCCAATGCCGCATACGCCCCTCGATACAACAGCAGTTGTTACGGTGCTTGGTCTTTCAGCTGAAACCGCCATGCAGCCAAGTGCCGAGCCGTTGACCTTGCAGGCCAGTTTTGTCCTCGGCGAGGGCTTATCCAGAGCGTTACTGGCAGACGGGCAAGGTTCGCGGATTTACCAGGTGGGCGATCAGTTGCCGGGTGGCAGTGTTCTACGTCGCGTCGAGGTAAATCAGGCGGTGTTGTGGAACAAAGGTCGAGAAGAGGTACTGACGTTGCAGTCGACCGGTGGGCGCTTCCTGCACCGATTCGACTCACAAGCCGAGGCGCAAACCCCGGCCATTTCTGCGCGCTATCTACGCCCACATTCCGGGCAATCAGAGTGATCATTCCCATGAGCAGCTTCATTGGCGCGCAGGCCTTGCGCTCCATGTTTCTTCTTGCCGCGTTGGCAGTAACGACTATGCCCTACACGCTACAGGCCAACGAAGAAAAATGGCAGTTGGCGATGAACAACGCCGAGTTACGTGACATCGTCGAAGAGATCTCGTCCATTCTCGGGACCACCGTGGTGCTGGACCCCAGAGTGTCCGGACGCATCACTGTCATGTCCCGTCAGTCCCTGGACCGTGAGGGCGTTCGCCGATTGTTTTATTCGGTGCTTGATGCCCACAACTTCACGGTGATCGACGAGGTTGACCGAATTCTAATTGTGCCGGTCACTGAAGCGAAAACCCGCGCGGGTCAGGCACAGGCGAAAAACGCCACGGCATCGCAATTTGTTACTCAAGTCATTGAACTGAATACTATCGGCGCCTCCGATATTGCCGGGTTAGTGCGACCACTGGTATCGGTCAACGGTTATGTCGGCCCATCGGTGTCGGCCAATGCGCTGGTGGTCACCGATACCGCTGCCAATGTGAAACGTATCGCCCAGATAGTTCGGCAACTGGACTCCGGGCAGGGCAGCAGGCACGCGGTAGTTCAACTGCATCACGCCCAGGCCGGCGACGTGGCCGTGCTGATGGAAACCTCCCTGGGCAAGCGCAATGCCGATACAGCGAGCCAGGTTCTGGCTGACAGCCGCACCAATCGCTTGATCCTCATTGGCCCACCAGCGGTCCGCCAACGCTTGGCCGAGCTTGCTCGCGGTCTCGACGTCCGTGCCACGGCGAGCCCGGACAACGCCCGTGTCATTCGCCTGCGACATAGCGATGCCAAACAATTGGCGGAGATTCTCGAAACCATGAGTCAGGGCAGAAAGGCATCCGTGGCCTTGGCCGGCGCAAAGGAGACCTCAGGCGCAAACTTCATGATCAAGGCCGACGAAAGCCAGAATGCGTTGGTGATAATTGCCGAGCCGGTGCAAGTCAAGACCATCGAAAGCATCGTGCGACAGCTGGATCAGCCCCGGGCGCAAGTGCTGATCCATGCCGCCATCGTCGAAATTTCCGGGGACATCGCCCAGGCCGTGGGTGTGCAGTGGGGTATGAGCACCGGCGATGCCAAGGGGTTCATCAACTTCCCTGGCACCGACATTCCGATTGTTGGCGGCTTGAAATTTGATGAAAAACAAACGGCGCCCGAAGGTGCGATCCTGCAACTGGGTGGTGATCGTTTTGGCGCATTGATTTCAGCGCTGGCCAGCAACACCCGCAGCAACCTGCTGTCCACCCCGAGCCTGTTGACCCTGGACAATCAGGAAGCGGAAATCATCGTTGGTCAAAACGTGCCGTTCAAAACCGGTTCCTACGCCACCAACAGCAACGGCGCGGACAATCCGTTTACCACAGTCGAACGCAAGGACGTCGGCATCAGCCTGAAGATCAAGCCCTATATCAATGACGGTTCGAGCTTGCGCCTCGAAGTCGAGCAGGAAGTGTCGGATATCGCACCCTCGGTTTCGGGTATCGATTCTTCCGACCTGATCACCAACAAACGCGCGCTCAAGAGCACCATTCTGGCCGACGATGGCGAAATCATCGTGATTGGCGGCCTGATTCGCGACAGCGTGCGCACTCAGCAAAGCGGTGTGCCCCTGCTGCGCGACATCCCTTACCTTGGCGCCCTGTTTCGCTGGACCCGAGATACCCAGACCAAAAGCAATCTGATGGTGTTTTTACGGCCCACCATCGTGCGCAGCAAGGAAGACCTGGTCGACGTCAGCAAGCAGCGCTACAACGCGCTGCAGGGTCTGAGCCAACGGGAAGCGCGGAGGAACAACTCATTGTTGCTGCCCGCCGATGCCCGTGAGTTGTTCGAGCCGGCCTCCAATGCACCGTTGTTCGACCTGCGCCAGCCGGCGCCGAATACACCATGATGTCCTCGACCGTTGTTTGCGAACCACTGCCTTTCGGCTTCGCCCGGCGCTTTGGTGTTTTGCTGGAGCGTGAAGGTGATGAGCTGCACCTTGCGATATGTGCCGATACACCACTGACAGCCGTGGCCGAGGCACTTCGTGTGTGCGGTGGGGATCTGCAATTACGAATGCTGTCACCGGAAATATTCGCGGTGCGCCTGGCAGCCGTCTATAGCGAAGGACAAAGCGCCGCCGAGCAGGTCGCCCAGGGGCTGGACGAAGAGCTGGACCTTCTGAGCCTGGTCGATCAAGTGCCGCAAACCGCCGATCTGCTGGAGCAGCAAGGTGATGCGCCAATCATCCGCCTGATCAACGCACTGCTCAGTGAGGCCGTGCGCGAACAGGCATCAGATGTGCATCTGGAGACCTTCGCGCAGTACCTGTCGGTGCGCATGCGCGTCGACGGGCAATTACGCGAAATGCTTCGGCCAAGACGCGAACTGGCGACGCTGCTGGTGTCGCGGATCAAGGTCATGGCGCGCCTGGACATCGCGGAAAAACGCATCCCCCAGGATGGACGGATGGCCCTGCGACTGGCCGGGCACGAAGTCGATGTGCGGGTCTCGACATTGCCTTCAGCGCACGGTGAGCGGGTGGTGTTGCGCCTGCTCGACAAACAGGCCGGGCGCCTGGAGTTGCAGCGTCTGGGCATGCCAGACACTACCCTTAGGGTCCTGCGCCAACTGCTGGGCAAACCCCACGGCATTCTGTTGGTGACCGGGCCCACCGGCTCCGGGAAAACCACCAGCCTGTATGCAGCGCTGAGCAGTCTGAACGACCAGACCCGCAACATTCTCACGGTCGAAGATCCCATCGAATACCACCTGCCGGGGGTTGGCCAGATGCCGGTCAATCCGAAGGTCGACATGACCTTCGCCCGCGGCTTGCGGGCGATTTTGCGTCAGGACCCGGACGTGGTGATGGTCGGCGAAATCCGTGATCGCGAGACGGCGGAAATCGCCGTTCAGGCGTCGCTGACCGGGCACCTGGTGCTCTCGACGTTGCATACCAACAGCGCGGTCGGCGCGGTGACGCGGCTGGTGGACATGGGCGTCGATGCCTACCTGCTGGCATCGTCGCTGGTGGGCATTCTCGCTCAACGTTTACTGCGTACGTTGTGCGCCCAGTGCAAGGTGTCATACAGCGCCGATGCGGCGGCGTGCCAGCGGCTGGGGCTTGATTCTACGGTACCACCGCAGCTGTTCCAGGCGGTGGGATGCGAGCAGTGTCAACACGGTTATCGCGGACGAATCGGGATTTACGAGCTTATCGGCGTGACACCTGCCGTGTCGGCACTGATTCATAAAGGCGCAAGCGAACAGGCGTTGATCGAAGAGGCGCGCAAGGTATCTGGCAGTCTGTTTCAGGATGGCCGCCAACGGGTGCTCGACGGTGTGACCAGTCTCGACGAGTTGCTGCGCGTGACCCAGGAGGACTAGTCGTGCCGACATTCGATTACCGCGCTGACGATGCCCAGGGCCGACGCCGCAAGGGCCGACTTGAAGCCGACGGCCCTCGTCATGCTCGCCAACTGATGCGCGAGCAAGGCTTATGGCCACGTGAACTGCATGAAGTCAGGGTGAGTAATGACTCCGGGACACGACCACGCAGCGGCCGCCTTAGCGCCGCAGACCTGGCACTATTGACGTTGCAACTGTCGACCCTCGTTCAGGCCGGCCTGCCCCTTGAGGAGGCCCTTGAGGCGGTGGCGAAGCAGAGTACCAGGCGCAAGGTTGCCGGCCTGTTGTCGGCGGTCAGGAGCCGGGTGATGGAAGGTCATGCCCTTTCCACATCGTTGGGCATGTTTCCCAAAGCGTTCCCCGAACTGTTTCGTGCCACCGTTGCCGCGGGTGAGCGCTCCGGTCATTTGGGTGATGTGCTGGAGCAACTGGCGGCTTACACACAAGCGCGTCAGGCCTCTCGGCAAAAAATCCAGATGGCGCTGGTGTACCCGTCGATCCTGATGCTGACCAGCGTGGCAATCGTCGGTTTTCTGCTCGGCTATGTAGTGCCGGATGTGGTGAAAATCTTTATCGACAGCGGTCAGGCACTGCCTTGGCTGACCCGGGCGCTGATCGGCTTGAGCGACGGCGTGCGCAATCATGGCCTGTTGGTGATTGGCGGGTTGGCGATGTTGATCAGCCTGTGGCGCTGGAGCCTGCGCCAAACAGTATGGCAGCTGCGCTGGCACCGCCTGGCGTTGAACGTGCCGGTGATCGGCGAAGTACTGCGGGCGATGGAAGCGGCGCGGTTTGCCAGCACCCTGGCGATTCTCGGCAAAAGTGCGGTGCCTTTGGTCGACGCACTGGAAATCGCCGCCGCCGTTATCGGCAACCTGACCATTCGTGCGCGCATGACCGATGTCGCCCGCTCGGTTCGCGAGGGCGGCACCTTGACCCGTGGCCTGGAACTGAGCGGCGACATCCCGCCAATGATGCTGCACATGATTGCCAGCGGCGAACGGGCCGGTGAACTCGACCGCATGCTGGCCCGCGCCGCCGAACAGCAGGAAAGCAGCCTGGCGGCGCGCATCGCCCTGGTGGTGAGCCTGTTCGAGCCGGCGATGCTCGTGCTGATGGGCACCGTTGTGCTGCTGATCGTCCTGGCCATCCTGCTTCCTATTCTCAGTCTCAACCAATTGGTGAATTGACCCATGAATGCCTTACGTCACAGATCGTCCCAACGCGGCTTTACCCTGATCGAAATCATGGTCGTGGTGGTCATCATCGGCATCCTTGGCGCCATCGTGGTGCCACAGTTCATGAGCCGCCCTGATCAGGCCAAAGTCACTGCCGCCAAAACGGACATCCAGGCCATCGCGACCGCGCTAGAGATGTATCGCCTCGACAACTTCCAATACCCCTCGACACAGCAGGGGCTGGAGGCGTTGTACAAACGTCCCTCCGCACTGCCCAAAGCGAACAACTGGAACCCTCAGGGTTATCTGAAAAGTCTGCCCGTGGACCCGTGGGGCACCCCTTATCAGTACCTCCAACCCGGTGTGAAATCGGTCGATGGGACCTATGACTTGTACTCCCTCGGCTCCGATGGCGTGGTCGGTGGTGAGGGGCACGCCGCTGAAATCGGCAATTGGGGAGGCTGATTCATGCAGCGACGATGTCAGGGATTCACCTTGCTCGAGTTGATGATCGTGATCGTGGTTATCGGCGTGTTGCTGAACATGGTGAGTATTACCAGTGGTAAGAATTCGGCGCGTCAGGCCCGGCAAGAAGCGGATGCACTCGCCGGTGTGATTCGACAGTTGCGTGAACGCGCGGTACTAGAGAGTCAGGAGTATGGCGTGCGCCTGAGTACCGAGGGGTACCGGGCGTTGCGGCTTGATGTGCGCGGATGGGAACCGGTGTCGGCGTTTCATCGATGGCCCGATAACTTGCGTCTGAGCCTCACCTACGATGGGTACTCCAAGAGTCTGGGGACCGACGAAGGGCCGCCACAGCTGATGATACTCAGCAGTGATGAAACCAGCATTTTCACCCTGACGTTCGAGAGCAAAGACAGGACCTGGTTGAGCCTGTCCGGCGATGGCGTTGGCGAGGTGCAGATTGATGGCTAGGTCGTCTTATATGTCGCACATGAGTGGCTTCACGCTATTGGAAGTGATGGTAGCGTTGGCGATTTTCGCGACCCTGGCGACAGCGGTGCTGTCAGCGAGCCAATACGTGGTGAAACAGGCAGGCGCCGTCGAGGAGCGGCTGATCGCGGCGTGGGTGGCGGACAATCAATTGAGTGAGTTGCGCTTGCAATCAGGCCTTGTCATCGGCCAGTCGCAACGGATCGTTCACATGGATCGGCGCGAGTGGGGGGTGCGTCAGAGCATCCGCGCGGCAAGCGACGAGGGCCTGTTCGAGGTTGAACTCGAGGTCCGTCTCGTCGGCCGCGAGCAGATTGTAAACCACGCCTCTGGCTGGATCTCTCATCGTGACTGACAGGCAGGCGGGATTTACCTTGATTGAGCTGGTGATCGCCATTGCCATCTTCGCCTTGCTGGGCCTGGCCAGTTGGACGCTGTTCAATGGCGTGACGCGCATGCAGCAGGGCACCATGACCCACGATCAAGAGTTGCGAAACCTGCAACGGGCCGTGGCTGTAATCGAACGGGATCTGCTGCACATCACCGAACAACCGATAATGCTCGACGACACACAGCTGCAATTGCAACGCAGTAACTGGCGCAATCCGCTGGATCAGCCACGCAGCGAACGCCAAGCGCTGACCTATCGATTCGACGACGGTGCATTGTGGCGCGAAAGCCGAGGCGAAGGCACGCTGATCGTGCAGCGACAAAAACTGCTCGACGATGTTCGGCACCTGAACTGGCGACTGTTCGACGGTCAGACCGGCTGGCTCAGCGAGCAGAGCGACAAGGCGCCGCTGGCGCTGGAGATGCAAGTGTCGGCGGGACGTTTCGAGGCGATCCGCCGAGTGCTGTTGTTAGGAGCGCATCGCAATGAGGGCGCGTGAGCGTGGAGTTGCGCTGATCAGCGTGTTGCTGGTCATGAGCCTGGCGTTACTGATTATCAGCGGAGTGCTGCGCAGCCATCGTTTGTTGCTGCAAAGCAGCGGGCAACAGTTGCAGCAGATCCACCTGCGCCAACTTGCTATGAGTGGGGAAACCTGGGCGCTGTCGCTGTTACAGACGCAGCAAGAAAACAGCGACCCGATCCCAGGTCACGCACCCGTCATCGAAATTGGAGACGCGACAGTTCGCGTCGAAATCGAGGACATGGCCGGGCGCTTCAATCTTAATGCGTTGCTGATTCAAGGCCAGATCGACCAAGTCACGCTCAATCGATGGACGCGTTTACTAGACGTGCTAGGACTGCCCGCGTTGCAACTGGAGCAGGTTGGTGTGTTGCAAGAGCTGAGTCAGCTTCGCCTGCTCCCGGATGTCGACGGTCAGTTGTTACGCCGGCTGGAACCCTGGGTCGCCTTGTTGCCCACGGACACTGCTCTGAACATCAACACGGCTCCGGCGCTGCTGCTGCGTACGCTCGATGGCGTCGAGTCGTCGAAGGCCGATGCGCTGATTCGTCAGCGCTCCACATTGCCTTGGTCGAGCGTTCAGGCCTTTACCCAGGACCCATTGTTATCGGGTTTGGGCTTGAGCAGTCATGGACTGGGAATCGACAGCCGCTGGTATCGGATCACCGTTGAGGTCACCCAGGGGCACAGTCGATTACGCCTGGCCACCGATGTCGAGCGCGCCCCCAAGACACGCCAACTTAAAGTCCTGCAACGACGGTTGCTGCCGTCGAATACTCACGAGATACTCCAATGAAAACCTGGCTCTACCTGACGGCAGAAGGCCTCGCCGCGCCATCGGCCGACTGGCCCTGCTGCCTGTGGTCATCGACCGGTCAACGACACCCCATGCCCTTGGAGCAAGCTGCTCAGGCGTTGAACGGGAAGCCTGTTGACCTGCTGTTGCCCATGGAACTGTGCAGTTGGTTGTGTAGCGATCCATGGCCCTCCGCACGCCGTCCCGATGCACAAGCCATCGCATTCGCCATTGAAGAACAACTGGGCGAAACGCTGGAGAAGGTTCATCTGAGCGTAGGGGCTCGGGATCCGCAGGGGCGCTATCCGGTGATGGTGATTAACCGTGAACGCTATGGCGCAGTGCTCGCGTTGCTGGTCGAGGCTGGTGTAGAGGTGCGCTCGGTCTTCGTCGATGCCGATCTTTTGCCACAAAACCAGCCATCAGGTGTTTGGTGGTTCGGCCGCTGGATGTTGGGCGGTGGCCTGGCAGTTCGTCTGACATTGTCCAACGACGCATTGGCGTTGATCAAGCCGATATTGACCTTGGACAGTCAATGGCACGACGAGCGTGAGGGGGATGTCGATCAATGGCTGATTGACGGTCATGGACAGGCAATCAATCTGCTTCACGGTGATTTTGCCCAGCGACGAAACCCACTGCCGTGGCGGGTTGGCGGGTTGGCAATACTGACGCTGTTGCTGCTGAGTTGGGGCGCCAGCGAAACCCGAATCCGCTTTCTGGAAAATGAAAGTCGTCAGCTTTACAGCCGCAGCGAACAGCAATTCAAGGCGCTCTACCCGGAGCAGACCCGCATCGTCAACCTCGCCGCGCAACTCAAGACCCTGCAAAGCCAAGACACGCAGCCGCAGGGCGGACATATTGCCGACCTGGTCAAACGGGTCGAGCAAGTCATCGGCGCCAGTCATGTCGAAGTCCAGCGCATCGAGTTTCGTGAAGGCGATGGCTGGAAAGTCCAGCTCACCGCCAACAGCTTTTCCGAGCTGGAGTTGCTGCGCGAACGCGGGCGACAGCAAGGCCTGCCCGTACGGATCGACAACGCGAGCAAGGAACGCGACCGGGTTCAGGCGACTCTAGCCATGGAGCCAGGAGCATGAAGTCATTAAAGGCAATGATGTTGCAGCGTTGGCAGCATCTTGGCGTCCGCGAACAATGGGCGTTGCGGGTGCTGGGCGTTTTTTTCCTCGGCGTTGGCGCATTCAGCCTGATCTGGCAACCGCTGCAACAACGGCTGGCGATCGCCGAAGTCCAGTATCAGCAGCAACTGACGCTGGCCGCGCAGTTGCAACAGGCGCGCCCTCGCACAAGTTCTCCCGAGCTGGCTGACCAACCCTTGTCACTGCGCATCAGCGAAAGCGCCGCCGCGGCGGGGCTGGAACTGCATCAGATGGACACCGACAACGATCTGCTGCGCCTGACCCTAAGCGGCGACGCCAAGGTTTTATTGTCATGGCTAGACCGCATCGAGCGCGATGGTGTCGTGCTGCAATCGCTGACGCTGGAGAAACGTGACTCGGTGCTAGAGACGCGGGTGGTGTTCAGGCGGTCGTAACCTGCCGTCGCATCAATTGTTCAAGCCAGCAGTTCGGTGATCCACCGCGCTTGCCGGGCGATGTCCTGCATCTTCTGCTCAGGCACGGCATGTCGCGCCCGGGCAACGTTGCTCAGGGTTTTCTGCTTGAGCTTCAACATGCGCTGCCACTTGAGCAGGAACGCCGGGCTGCGTACTTGCAGCTGCAGCGGGCCGAAGTACAGCTCCTCGGCGCTGTACAGCACCGGTCCGGCGCGTTCGGCAACGATGATTTCGTAGTCGAAGCGGTTTTCCCGCAGCACTTCCTCGCAGAGAATGCGGTAACCGTTTTCCATCAGCCACAGGCGCAGTGGCTGCTCGCCGCCGTTGGGCTGCAGAATCAGGCGTTCCTGGCCGCTCAGGCGGGCTTTGCCGCTATCGAGGATGTCACGGATGGTCTCGCCGCCCATGCCGCAGATGCTGATCGCGGTGATGGCGTCTGCCGCTTCGATAGCCGCAAGACCATTGGCCAGGCGCACGCTGATCTGCTGCTCCAGGCCGTACTCGCGCACGCTGCGTGCGGCCGCACGCAACGGCGTCAATGCCGCCTCCCCCGCCACCGCCGCGGCAATCGCGCCACGGCGCAGCAGCGCCACCGGCAGGTAGCCGTGATCCGAGCCGATATCGGCCAGGCGTGCACCGGCTGGTACATGTGCCGCCACTCGCTCCAGGCGCATGGACAATGTCTGTTGGTTCAACTGCGGCCCCTTTTCACCACGAACGTCCAGCACCTTTGGCCGGATCGGGGCGCGACTCTAGCGGGCCACGCCCTGCATTTCAAATTTCTGCGACCGGGGCCATCGAACAGCAATGGGCTTACCGAACATCCGCTAGTGAGATTATCGATCTGCTGCCGCACAAATGGCCGCCCGTTCAGCAACGCAAGGTATGCCGGGCGCGCGATTCATCGCTCAGCTCTACCTGAGTCAGGCGGTCATTTGTCAAGTTCGGCGAACACTTGCGCCCTTGTGGTGACCTGGCGGAAGTGATGCGTCCAAAGATCGATGCCCAGCTTGCCGGACCTGTCCAGGGATGATCCAACGGTCAGGTCGGTAACCAGCGTAGGCGTGAGCCCGGCATCAAACAGCGCGAAGCCGGCGGCGAGCACACAGGTTTCGGTCTGGATGCCACACACCAGTACACGTTCGACGCCGAGTTGCTTGATGTACTCAATGGCTTCAACAGTCTGCCCGTAGCCGTGCTTTACAAACACCCTGTCGGCCTCGACCAGGCACTCGTCCTCGGTCGCAGGGTGCCAGCCGAGCTGTTTTTCAAACGGGGTTACCTGCTCATCATGCAGCTCGACCGAGGCAACCGTAAGAATCCTCTCTGACAGAGCCCGCACACCGTCGACCAGCCACTCGGGTGGACTGAAAGTGGACTGGACATCAACGATAAGTAAAACCTGCCGCATAAGCTTCTCTCGAACCTGAACCAATGGCGCAGAGTATATTGCCTCGCCACTGAATGATCCCATCCTGCCTTGAATCAGTCGTTCGACAATTCGTTAGCGATGAGTGCCAGACCAATGGCCACGCGCTTTCAGGGCCTCGCACAAAAACAGCAGCGCGCGTTGAAAGACCGGGTGGCAATCGGCAACGGGTAATTGCTCGAGCGAAGCCCAGAAAAACTCGAACACGTGGCCATGATCGTCGAGCGTCTGGTGAGACCAGCGCTCAGGCAACGGCCCACTCGCCCTGCACAATTGAAACGACCAGATCTGGCCAAGATGGTCGGCATCCCAACAGCCCAGATCGTTGGCAATCGTGGCAGCGTTGATACCGGACTCTTCCATCAATTCACGCAGCGCAGCTTGTGCCGGTGTTTCGCCGTTCTCGATGGTGCCCTTTACCAGCTGCACCCCTGCCAGCGGATGACGGAACAAGAGGATCCTGGGGTGCTGCAGGGATGAAAGCACCACGGCGCAGGCCTTGTCTGGGAGCACAGCGATTTCCTTATCGGCAAATGATGGCTAGTTATCATACTCGTTCAGGTGAGCCGTCGCCGCCAGGGCGAAACGTGCCGTACAGCCCATCACTCGCTCCTGACCAGCGCCGGAGGGTAATAGGTGCCGTTCGCCACCCCGTCCAGCGGACCGTAGAACCGCAAGGTCAGACGATAGACCGAGCCTTTGGGTGTCGGCAGCCAGTTCCCCTCTGGCGCGTCAGCCGGCTTCTCTGCAGCGAAGTAAAGGGTGAGCGATCCATCCGGGTTTGGCGTCGGGTGGGTCTGTTCATTCAGCAAATAGCGTTTTGTCGGGTTAGGCAGCACGCGGAAATGCACGTTGTCGACAGCGATGACGGACCAGAAGTACTTGGCAAACCGTGAGGGCAACGCCTCGGCCGCAAAGGTCATCGTGTAGACATTGTCGCCGTTCAGTTCAGCGCCTGACGCATCACTGCCACCACGGTAGTAGAGGACTTCGGGCTTGATATTGGCCCAGATGCCGCCGTGGTTGACCAGTGTTCGCGCGACATAGTCGAGCCCGTACTCGCCGACGACACCGGGACGCGCCCAACCGTTTTGCACCGTCCCATGCCCGATGATCTCGCCGGCTTTGGCAAACGCCGGGAAGGCCACCGTGTGAATCACCTGGTCGACGTGGGCGCGCTGCGCAGGCTCTTGTATTGCCGCGGCGACACTGCGCACCGTTTGCTGAATACCTTCGAGACCAGGGTTTGATTCGGGCGCGCTATCAAGCGCCACATTGGCGGCGTCGAAGGCTTCTACACCTGGCAGTTTTTCCAGCTCGAACAGCGGTGTCTTCGGGACGTCCGGCAACTTCGGCGTACCGGTGGCGCTGAGCTTGAACTTCTGCTGCAACACGATGGCGCCGTCCCGATCGTTGCCCAAGGCAATACGGATCAGAATGCGCGACTGCCTGACCGGTAAATCGATGCGGCGCGTCACGCCCTCGGGCAGCTCAACGTTGGCACCGCGCAGGCATACGGCAAACTCGCCGTAGGACTGCTTTGGGAAAATCCGTTCATTGATGTTGGCCAGCGTCTCGCCCCAACCGTTCAAGAACTGCACGGTAAAGTAGCGGCCCTGGATTTCTGGCACGGTGACAACCGTGCAACTGGACTCATCCACCGCTACCCAGGCCTCCGAATAGGCCACATCCAGGTTGGGGTTCGGCCAGTCCACCGCGCCGGGCTCGCGGTGAACAAGCTCGTTCCATTTGAAGCCTTCCTTGAAGTCGAGTTGCTGCTGGCGCGTTACATGTAGACGACCAAGCAGATAGATATAGCTATCGGCTATGGCCTGATCGTCAGGCTGAGGCTGTGCCGCTGCCGAGCTGCAGCCAGCCCAAAAGGCAGCAATTGCGGCTAACGCCACTACGCCCGGAGTTTTCTGCCGACCCATTGCATACCTCGCTCAAGTGCATGACCCATCCACGATGAACACGTCGGCGATGGCGATTCTCAGCGGCGCGTGATGACCACCTCCAGGTATTCACTCGGCACCACCAGCGACGAGGTGCCGGCCACATTGTTGTCGTTGAGCAACTGTGTCAGGTCCTTTTCCAGAGCCGTGGCGGCATCACTTTCCAGCGACGCAAACGCTTTGTGAACCGGCCCATACCAGGTCCTGAACACCTCGATGAAATGCGCCGGCGAGCGATAGCGGAAGTTGAAATGCTGACGGCTGACATTCAGTGCGCCGATGTTGCCACCGAACAGTTCCCGGAGCTGTTCTTCGTCACCCCAGCGCGATGGCGGTAGCGCCCCGGCGGGAGGTGGAACATGGCGCCCCAGGGTCTTGAACATTTGCCCGATGAAGCCTTGTGGCGTCCAGTTTGCCAGGCCGATGCGGCCGCCCGAGCGACAGACCCGGGCAAGTTCCTTCGCCGCTTGTGCCTGATCGGGGGCGAACATCACGCCGAAGGTCGATATGACGGCATCGAAGTCGCCGTCGGAAAAAGGCAATGCTTCAACATCGGCACCTTGGAACACCACGCTCAGGTGTTCGGCCCGAGCGCGCTCTTCACCTCGTTTCAACAGCTCGGGCACGTAGTCAGTGGAGGTCACCTGGCAACCGCGCCGGGCGGCGGCAAGGGTGGCGTTGCCGTTGCCGGCCGCCACATCAAGCACCTTTTCATCCCAGCGCAAGTCACAGGCTTCGGCCAGTCGCTCGCCAACCAGCTGCAAGGTGGTGCCAATCACCGCGTAGTCCCCGCTGGCCCATGCAGCCTGCTGGCGTGCCTTCAACGCTTTCAAATCCAGGGGTGTGCTCATCGTCTTCACCTGATTATCGGCTTGATCGAACGGGTTACCCCAGTGGGGAGCCCACACCATCGACTAGCTAAACGCTAACCCCGCAAACCGGCAAGCACCGCCGTTTCTGGCGCAAGACGAGTTGGCTACATGGATATAGCCCCTGGAAATAAAGTACCGAGGCCGGCCCGTCACGGGCTGTGCTGATACCGCTGTAGCGCAGTCGCCAGGGTGAGGCGCACATGCTCACGCAAATACCCAGGCGCCAGCACTTCGATATCGGCGGCATTGCTCAACAGAAACAGGCGCAGCCCCTGGGTGTCCAGAATCTCGCACTCAAGTGTCCCGCCCTGCGCGTCGGTGGATACCAGCTGATGTTCATCCAGAGGGTTCTCGGTCAAACGGTTGTGCAGGTTCGGACTCAGGCGCAGCTGCAAGTGAATGGCCGAGTCGCCGTGGATGGTCATCAGGTCCTTCTGCACGGCAATCGACCCCGCATCGAAATCGGCTTGATCAGGTATTCTCAGGAACGTGGTGCGTACGCCGAGCATGCGGTGCAGCATCAACGCGCAGGTCTTGCCGGGGCCGTTGCTGCTGTACTTACCGCGTGGCGTACCGGGTTCAGGTTCATGGCCCTGTGGCCAGGTTTCGCTGGCGATGTAGGCCGACAGGTAAACGTTCGAGTCCTGGTACGAGAGCATCAATGGCTTGAGATGGTAAGTGCAGTGGACATCACCGGCATCCCTCGGCCGGTACACAACTTCAAGGTCGCAGTCCGCCAGCATCGCCTCCTGAATGGTCGCCAGATGCTCGGTGGCATAGTTGCCCGGCTGCAGCACCGTGAAGCGCGTCCCGGTGGTGATCCGTCCCTCGGCAACCAGGTTACGCGTGGCATGGGTAAGGATCGCCGAGCTGGCGTAATCGCGTAGCTTGGTGAGCTGCTCGGTCTCGGTGCGAAAGCCGAATCGATCGGCATGCTGGAAGATTGCCGTCAGTGTCATCGACTCCGCAGGCGAGAGCACAAGGTCGAAGCTGCCTCGGCCCAGCTTCCAGTATTTCGCCTTCGGGCTGGGGCTCTTCGCTGGCGCCACCAGCGTCGCGGCAGTCAGGGCCTTGAGGTCGAGGCGCGTGGTTTTGATGTGGTAGATAGTGTCGTGCCATTTGGTCACCGCTGCATGAAGGTCTGCGGTCGACATCGGCACCCCTTCGCGCTGAAGGATTTTTCGCAGTGCCGATCGGCGTTGTTCATAATGAATTTCGGTGTAAGTGCGCTGACCTGCCAAAGACATCACCATAGGGACAAAAAGTGGTTCTGACAGAAGATAGCATCTCCTCGTTGGCACGCAATTCTGCGATCACAGCAGCCAACCCACAGGAGCATTTGATGAACACCAACGTCGCTTACGCCACCCTGCCCCATGTCGCCGATTTCATCGAATGGCTGGCGGGCGAACTCGACTCCCCAGCCCTGATCAAGCATGCCTACATTGATCGGCGCTCGGGCATGTTGTGGTCGTGCGACAGCCTCTACGCGGCCTACCAGGCCTACGCCTGGAATCATCCGGGCAATACCCGGCTGGGGTTTGCGCCTGGGGTGTGTGCGGCCAGCAACGCAAAGGCGCTGGATGCCTTGCGCGACGACCTGCTTGCCGCCGGCAGCGACGATGCCCTGATGCTGCAGGCCGCACTCGATGTCATGGCCTGGGGCGGTGTCACGGCGCACAACGGCGAGTGGCTCAAGGCTAACGAGGCAGGCCTGGCGCGCATGCTGCTAGAGGTGAAAACGGCGCTGATCAACAAGGATCCTGCGGCGCCGGTACTGCGCTCGAACGCGCTGCGCTTCAACTCCGGCATGACCAAGATCTACTCGTTGGTCTGCCCGGACTTCGTTATCTACGACAGCCGTGTGGCGGCAGCGCTCGGCTTGCTGGTAGTGAAGTACTGCCAGGCGAAAGGCCTCGACCAGGTGCCGGCGGGGCTGGATTTTCCCTGGGCGGCAGCCAAGGAAAGTGAGTCCACGCCTGATCCGAAGCGACGCAACCCGAGTACCGGCTCGCTGCGGTTCAAACGCTTGCGTGCCGGTACGCACCACGCGCGCTGGAACATCAATGCCAGCTGGGTACTGGCGCAGGTTGTCGCGCACCCGTTGACGGCAGCCAGCCGCTTTCACCGCGGCGTCACCCCGGCACAAACCCTGCGCGCCCTTGAGCAAGCGCTGTTCATGATTGGCTATGACCTGGGTGCTGACACGGCTGAGGGTGAGGAAGAGTACAGCCCTGAACTCGTGCAAATGATCGCCGAGGCCGAGGCTGGAGAATGGCACGAGGTGGATGCAGACGATCTGATTGCGCAGCTGGATGAGATGCTGGCAAAGGCGCGCAAGCGGTAATGCCTGTAGGAGCGGATTTATCCGCGATGGACTGCGCAGCAGGCCCATCTACGGGGCCGCTGCGCGCCCCATCGCGGCGGTCCGGCGTCCCGGTAAATCCGCTCCTACAGAATTGATCTACTCAGTCACTCCGACGATATGTTCCGGTGCAGGCTCGGCACTACCGATCGGCGCCTTGAGCAACAGGAAGTAGGCCAGCGCCGAACACAGCGCCACGATCGCACTGATCATGAAGGCGGTGTTGAACGACCCCGAATACTGGATGCTGAAACCGGTGACGATCGGTGCAACGGAACCGGCAATGTAGCCGCCGAAGTTCTGGATCGAACCGAACGAGGCCACCCGGGGGCTGTCGACGATGGTGTTGACGATCATCCACGCCGTGGCACTGGCCATGTTGATGCTGAACAGCGCCAGGCACAGCAGAATGATGCAGCCGGTCAACCCGCTGACGTACGACAACGGCAAGGTGAACAGCGCCGCCAGTACCAGCCCGGTGATCACGCTGAACTTGCGGCTGGCCAGGATGCTCATGCCGCGGCGTACCAGCAGGTCGCAGAAGCGCCCGGCGACAATGGTGCCGACCGCGCCGAAACCATAAGCCAGCGATACCACCCAGGCGGTCTTGTACAGGTTCAGCCCATGCTCGCGCTCGAAGTAACCGGGCAGCCAGGTCAGGTGCAGCCAGAGCATATAGATCACACCCATGAAGCCGAGGATCGCGCCCCAGGTGCTGCGGTGCTTGAACAGGTCGAGCCAGCCGGCGAAATACGAAACCTTCGGTGCCCGGGAGGCTGCCTGCACCTGTGCCGCTTCCTCGCTCGGCAAGGGTTTTCCCTCAGCCGCAAGCTCGGCCAGGTACTGCGCCTTGCTCTTGTAGAAGGTCAACCAGCACAGGGCCAGAACAATGCCGAGCAAGCCGGTGATGATGAACATCCCGCGCCAGCCGAAGTTGACCATGAACAGCGTCAGCAACGGCGGCGCCAGGCACGGGCCCAGGCAGGTCGACGACCAGACGATGCCGGTGGGCGTGCCGCGCTGGTTGGCATCGAACCACTCGGACAGCGCCTTGGCCGCCGAGGGAAACATTGGCGCCTCGCCAATCCCCAGCAATACCCGCAAGCCCATGAAACCGGCAAAGCTGTTGACCATACCGAACGCCGACTGCGCCACCGACCAGGCCAGCAACGACGCACCAAGGGCGATCTTGCTGCCCAGGCGGTCAATGATCATGCCCATGGGCAACTGCGCAAAGGCGTAGGCGATGGAGAAGGCCGACAACAGGATGCCCATCTGCGACGGGCTGATCATCATGTCTTTCTGGATCGAGGTATTGGCGATCGACAAGGCACTACGGTCCAGGTAGTTGACGATGCCGATCAACAGCAAGAAGACAACCGTGATGCTTTGATACTTCTTCAGTGCGTTCATCTGAGGGCCTTTATTATTATTGTTGCAGCGTTTTCAACGCCTGGGCGATCCTTCAATCGGTGACACACTCATCCTTGGGAAATACGAATAGTCAGGGCTGGCGCGCCGTCACCGCCGCTTCGAGCAAGCCGCGCCGGCTCAGGCTGGCGATCAGCGCACGCAGGCCGAAGTCCCACTGGGGGGCCTGGTCGCTGGTGGTCACCCGGTTGCACAGAGTGCCCAGTTGCGCGTTGCTGATGCTCACCACGTCGCCACGTTTGTGGGTGAAACCGTTTCCCGGCTGGTCGCGGTCCTGCTTGGGGGCGAACAGGGTACCGAGAAACAGCACCAGGCCATCGGGATACTGATGGTTTTCGTTGAGGGTCTGCTGCACCAGGTCCAGCGGGTCGCGGCTGATCTGGCGCATCGAGCTGCGGCCCTGGAGGACAAAGCCGTCCTCACCTTCGACGCGCAGATCGACTTCGGCGTTACGCACGTCATTGAGGCTGAAGGTTTCGTCGAACAGGCGCAGCAAGGGCCCGAGCGAGGTCGAGGCATTGTTGTCCTTGGCCTTGGACAGCAGCAAGGCGCTACGCCCTTCGAAGTCGCGCAGGTTGACGTCGTTGCCGAGGGTGGCGCCGTGAATGCGGCCGCTGCTCGACACCGCCAGCACCACTTCCGGTTCCGGGTTGTTCCAGCTCGACTTGGGATGAATACCGATGTCGGCGCCATGGCCGACCGCCGACAACGGCTGGGCCTTGGTGAAGACTTCAGCGTCCGGGCCAATGCCCACTTCCAGGTACTGCGACCACAAGCCCTGCTCCATCAGGACCTTGCGCAACGCTTCGGCCTGAGCCGAACCCGGGACGATCTGCGAGAGGTCGGCGCCGATGCGGCTGGCCAGGGTGTCGCGGATCGCATCAGCCTTGGCCGGGTCACCCTTGGCCTGCTCTTCTACCACACGCTCCAGCAGGCTGGCGGCAAAGGTCACGCCGGCGGCCTTGACCGCCTGCAAGTCGATTGGCGCCAGCAGCCACGGCAAGCGCTGATCGCGTTGGTTCGGGTCGCTGTTGTCCAGCAACGCCGGTAACTCGATCAAGGCTTCGCCCAACGGCAACCCGCGCAGGTAGGCCACCGGATCTTTCACTTCAAGCAAGGCCGAGACGGTCGCCACATGGGCGCTGATATCGTGCACGGCACCGGCCTTGGCCAGTACCACCGCCGGCCCCTGCTCCGGCAGCCAGACACGCCCGACCCAGGTGCCGGTGTTGAATACTGCCGCATCGTTGCTCAGTTGCAGCGCTGCGTTTAGGTTCGATTGCTCTGTCATGTCGGCACTCTTGTTGTCAGTCATTGTGAAAGTGCGGGGAGCTGCAACTGCCCGGCCAGTTGGTCGAGTTCATCGACCACCTGCTGTGACAGGTTCAAGCCTTCGTTCTGGGCCTGCTTGCGCAGCTTCAGGCCGGCCTGCCCTGGGAGGCGCACCGGGCGCTCGGAGTCTACCGGGCGGCTGGCGAGGATCAGTTGGCCGAGGTACGAGGTTTCTGCAGTGAACGCCTCCAGCCCGCCAAAAAAGCGCGGATCGATCACCACCGCCGTGGCCGAAGCGCCCCATTGATCCGGGGCGTCCTTGCGCCCGTGGCCCGCCAGCCCGGAGGTCAAGGCCTCGACCAGCAGCGCCAGGGCAAAGCCCTTGTGGCCGAACTCCCGACCACCCAACGGCAGGATGCTGCCTTGCGGCGTTGTGAAGAAATCGCCGGGGTCGTCACTCAAATGCCCGTCGTTGCTCATCAGCACCGGGTGCGGCAGCGTGCGACCGGCATCGCGGCACTGGCCGACCAGGCCCAGGGTCACGGTGGACATGCTCACATCCAGCAGGATCGGTTCGCCGCCGGTAGGAATGCCGGCGGCAATCGGGTTGGGCGTGTAGATCGGATCGATGCCGCCATGAGCGCAAACCAGCCCCACCGACGGGTCCGAGGAATACACCATGGCCACCAGGCCACGGTCGGTGAAGGGTTTCAAGTAAGCGGCAAGGCACCCGATATGCGAAGCCCGGCGCACCACGGCAATACCGATACCGTGCTGCGTGGCGCCCTTGGCCGCGCAGTCCAGGGCGCGGCTGACACAGTACGGGCCGAGCACATAGTGACCGTCGAACAGAGCTGAAATACCGCTGTCCGATACCTGCTCGAGCAAGCGCGCACTGGCCTTGACCTGCCCTGTCCGCATGCCACCGATGTAGCGGCTGACCAGGTTCAGACCGTGGGTACGATGGCCGAGCAGTTCGCCTTCGAGCAGGACGCGAGTCACCACCTGGGCGACTTCGGCATCGGCCCCGGCCGTTTCGAACAGTTGCTCGACGAACGCGGCGAGTACCTGTGCGTCGTAGCGTCTGGCTTCAGTCATGCCACTGCCTCCGTAATCAGTTCAGGACCGCGGTGCTGTGTTTGCCATCGACCAGGCGCTGGATGCCCAGCGGATTGGCGTTCTGCAAAGCCTCGGGGAGCAAGGCATCGGGCACGTTCTGGTAGCACACCGGGCGCAGGAAGCGGTCGATGGCCAGGGTGCCGACCGAGGTGCCACGGGCATCGGAGGTGGCCGGATAAGGGCCGCCATGGACCATCGCATCACAGACCTCGACACCGGTCGGGTAGCCATTGAGCAGCACCCGCCCGACCTTCACTTCCAGCGCCCCGAACAGTTGGCCAAACCCCGCCAGGTCGGCGTCATCGGCCAGCAGCGTGGCCGTCAGCTGACCACGCAAGGCACCGACAGCGCGCAACAGTTCCGCCTCGTCCGCGACCTGGACTACCACCGTGCAAGGGCCGAAGACTTCTTCCTGGAGCAATTCATCCTGCTCCAGCAGCAGGCTGACATCGGCCTCGAACAGTTGTGGCTGGGCCTGGTTGCCCTTCTGTGCCAGGCCACTCAGCTTCTTGACCCCCGGGTGCGCCAGCAGTGCCTGCAGGCCTTTGCCATAGCTGTTCAAGGTGCCGGCGTTGAGCATGGTCTGTGGCATCTGCTCGGCCATATGGCCGGTCAGTTGCTCGATAAAGGCACTGAAGGCTGGCGAGCGAATACCCAAGACCAGGCCTGGATTGGTGCAGAACTGGCCGCAGCCCTGCACGACCGAGGCGGTCAGTTCCCTTGCCATCTGCGCACCGCGATTGGCCAGGGCTTGGGGCAAGACCAGCACCGGGTTGATGCTCGACATCTCGGCAAACACCGGGATCGGTTGTGGCCGTGCCGCCGCCATATCGCACAGCGCACGCCCGCCTTTGAGCGAACCGGTGAAGCCCACCGCCTGGATGCCGGGGTGCTTGACCAGCGCCTCACCGACACCGCCGCCAAAGATCATGTTGAACACCCCGGCTGGCATGCCGGTGCGCTCGGCGGCGCGGATCAGCGCCTCGGCCACGCGCTCGGCCGTGGCCATATGGCCGCTGTGGGCCTTGAACACCACCGGACAACCTGCGGCCAGCGCAGCAGCGGTGTCACCACCGGCAGTGGAGAACGCCAGCGGAAAGTTGCTCGCGCCAAACACCGCCACCGGGCCGACACCGATGCGGTACTGACGCAAATCGGGGCGCGGCAATGGCGTGCGGTTCGGCAGCGCGCGGTCGATGCGCGCGCCATAGAAGTCGCCACGGCGCAGCACCTGGGCAAACAGGCGCATCTGGCCACTGGTACGGCCGCGCTCACCCTGGATACGGGCGCTGGGCAGCGCGGTTTCCCGGCAGGTCACGGCGATGAAATCTTCGCCCAGGCCGTCGAGTTCGTCGGCGATGGCTTCAAGAAATTCCGCCCGACGTACTGCCGCCAGGTTGCGAAACAGCGGGAACGCCGCGCTGGCCGCTGCCACAGCGTTATCGACTTCCGCCAGGGTGGCCTGATGGAAGGCGCCGGGCAGTTGCTCGCCGGTGTGGGCATCGACGCTGTAGACCAGGGTGTCGCCCAGCGCGCTGCGCTGGCCGGCAATGAAGTTGTATCCGTTAACGTGCATGTGCTTTTCGCCTCAAAAAGGGTGCAGGGCTGTCAATCAGGTCACGGCACCGATCTGCCAGGGCACGAACTCGTTCTGCCCATAGCCGTGTTGTTCACTCTTGCTGCGCTCACCGGAGGCGATGCGCAGCATCTGTTCGAAGATGTAGGCACCACGCTCTTCAATGCTGGTGGACCCGTCGGCAATGCCGCCGCAGTTGACGTCCATGTCCTCTTGCTGGTGTTCGAACACGCGGTTGTTGGTCGCCAGTTTGATCGACGGCGCCGGGGCGCAGCCGTAGGCCGAACCGCGGCCGGTGGTGAAGGCAATCAGGTTGGCGCCGCCGGCGACCTGGCCAGTGGCCGAGACCGGGTCGTAACCCGGGGTATCCATGAACACCAGGCCTTTGGCGCGTACCGCTTCGGCATACTGGTAGACATCCACCAGGTTGCTGGAGCCGGCCTTGGCCACCGCACCCAGGGACTTTTCGAGGATCGTGGTCAGGCCACCGGCCTTGTTGCCGGCCGAAGGGTTGTTGTTCAGTTCGGCGTTCATGCGCTGGCAGTAGTCTTCCCACCAGTGGATACGGGCGATGAGCTTTTCGCCCACCTCACGGCTGACGGCGCGGCGTGTGAGCAAATGCTCGGCACCATAGATCTCTGGGGTTTCCGATAGAATCGCGGTACCGCCCGCCGCCACCAGACGGTCAACGGCGTTGCCCAATGCCGGGTTGGCGGTGATGCCCGAATAGCCATCGGAGCCGCCGCATTGCAGGCCGACGATCAAGTGGCGGGCGCTGACCGGCTCGCGCTTGACCTGATTGGCCTGGGCCAGCAGTGACTTGACCTGCTCGATGCCATTGGCAATGGTCTTTGAGGTGCCGCCGATGGCCTGAATGCTGAACGCGCGCAACTGCTCACCGGCCTTGAGGCCCTGGGTCTCCAGCAGGCTTTCGATCTGGTTGGTCTCACAGCCGAGGCCGATGATCAGCACCGCTGCAAAATTGGGATGCACCGCATAGCCGCCGAGGGTGCGGCGCAACAGGCCGAGGGCTTCGCCGCTGGGGTCCACGGCGCAACCGGCACCGTGGGTCAGTGCGACCACGCCATCGATATTCGGATACGCGGCCAGGGCCTCGGGATGGATATCGCGGCGAAAATGATCGGCCACCGCCCGAGCGACGGTCGCTGAGCAGTTCACCGAAGTCAGAATGCCGACATAGTTGCGGGTGGCAACGCGGCCATCGGCCCGCACGATGCCCTGGAACACCGCTTCGCTGGCGGGCGCCGTGTGCGCATCGACGCCAAAGGCGTAGTCGCGGGCAAAATCGCCCATCTCGACGTTGTGAACATGCACGTGGTCGCCGGCGTCGATGGCCTGCGAGGCAAAGCCGATGATCTGTCCGTAGCGGCGCAGCGGCTGGCCCTGCTCGACGCGCTGGGTGGCAACTTTGTGCCCGGAAGGAATCGCCTGGCGCACCGTGATGGCTTCGCCTTCCAGGCTCAGGCCCGCAGGCAGGGCCTGGCGTGCGATCAGTACGTTGTCGAGGGGATTGAGGCGGATCACGGCAGAGTCGCCGGTGCGGGTGCGGGCAATCAGTTGCATGGGACCTCTCAGGGCGGTGCGGCTGACTTCTTGTTATGGCCTCGCCCGCTCTATGCCGGGCTAATCTGCGATAACTGTAAGGAGCCAGGCACAACATTCCCAATGAGATGATCCGATCAAGCGATAACCCAGGGTTATCGCTACCGCCTATCGGACAGCATTTATCAATCGCTGGCGCTGCCCTCCTGCGCACGACGCTGGCAGGCGAAATCCAGCAGAATGTCCACAAAAGCGCGGGCCGAAGCGCTCAAGGGCTCGTCCTTGCGGGTAATCACGCCGTATTCCAGCGGCGCCAGTTGCAGTGGCGTCTGCAGTTCACGGAACTGACCGCTGCTCAACTGCGCGGCAACCATCGACCTGGGCAGCATGGCAATCATCGGCCCGGACTGCAGCAGGTGCAGGAACATCGGCATTGAAATGGTATCGACGCTGTCGGCGGGCGTGGCGATTCCGGCGCCCCTGAAGGCCTGCTCCAGGCGTTCGCGAATCGGCGTACCGACCGGATACAGCACCCACGGCCAGTCACCCAGTGCCTCCAGTGGCGTGCAGTCGAGTGCGTTAAGCGGGTGGCTGCTGTTGACCACCAGGCTGAAGGGTTCCGGCTCCAGTGGCTGGAAATCGAAGAGCTGACTGAAGCGCTCTTCGGTAAAGCGACCAATCATCAAGTCGAGCTTGTTCTGCTCCAGCATCGCCAGCAGGTGGTCGCTGGACTGTTCCACCACTTCGATCGACAGCAGCGGGCTGCGCGCCTTGATCGCCGCGATGGCCTGGGGCAAGACCACCGAGGTGGCGGCGAAAATACCGCCGACCCGGATAAAACCGTGGCCACCCTTGCGCAGGCGGTTGACCTGGTCGACAAACTGCTGCGACTCGGCCAGCGCTCCCTGGGCATAGCGCACCACGTACTCGCCCAACTCGGTGGGCGGCATGCTGCGCGGCAAGCGCTCGAACAGGGCAAAGCCGAACTGCTCCTCCAGGTCGCGCAGCATCTTGCTCAAGGCCGGCTGGCTGAGGTTCATCCGCGTCGCCGTGGCGTGCATGTTGCGCGTGCGGGCCAGGGTGTCGATCAGCACCAGGTGCTTGAAGCGGATCCAGTTGCAGAAACTGGAATGGGTAATGTCCGACGCCATCAAGTGACTGCCTCTTGCAGAGTAGAACGCATGGCTATTGGGCCCGCAGGTAGTGAAGCAAGGTGTCCAGGGCCACCGAACGCGGCCGCGAGCGCAGGGTCAACAGGCCCAGGTTGACCATCGAGATCGGCAGCTCCACGGGCAGGATGGCAACCATGCCATAGCGCGCATAATGCTCGGCGACGTCATTGGGCACCACTGCAATCATGTCCGATGCTTCCAGCATCGCCGTGGTGGCCAGGATCGAGGCGGTTTCGACAATGTCCAGCGACTGCACCATGCCGGCTGCGTGCAGGGCATTTTCGACCCGGCGGCGCATGGGGCTGCCAATCGGGTGGAGGATCCAGGTCAGGTCGACCAGGTCTGCCAGCGCAAGCGCCGACGCGGCCGCCAGCGGATGACCCGCGCGCGCCACCACACGCATCTGCTCATCGCTGTCCAGCAGTTCGATGTTCAGTTCCTGGCTGTCGCTCTGGTCGGGCAACCGCCCGATCACCACGTCGAAATCCCCGCGCAACAGCGACGGCAGCAAGGTGTCGCTGGTGCCGACTTCAAGGGAGATGCGCACCTTGGGATGGTCGCGTTTATAGGCCAGCACGGCTGTGGTCAGCAAGCGTGGCACCGGCCCCATGACACTGCCGACGCGCACCAGCCCCAGGGCGCCGCGGGCAAGTTCGGCGATCTGCGCCTGGGCGTGCTCGAACTCATGCAGCGCGCCCTGGGCGTAACGAATCATCACCTCGCCATACAGCGTCGGTTGCATGCCACGCGGCAAACGCTCGAACAAACGCACGCCGAGGCGTTCTTCAAGTTGCTGTAGCAAAAGGCTCGCCGCCGGTTGCGTGGTGTGCATCGCGGCGGCGGCCCGGCGCAGGTTGCCGAACTCGCCCAAGGCATTGAGCAGTGTGATCTGGCGGCTGGAGATCTTCAGCGCGCCGAGGCTGCCTGTGGTCCGTGTGCCGTCTTCGGAGGAAAGAGACATATCAAATCCGATATCCCTACTTAGGAAATCGCGATTATGCCTGTATCGCTCGCCAACCTACAGTCAAGCCTCCAAGTGGTCACCGATAACAAGAGTCCGCCATGAGCATACGCATTACCCACCTGAGCGTTCGTGACATCCGTTTCCCTACTTCGCTGTCGCTGGACGGCTCCGACGCGATGAACAGCGCACCTGACTACTCCGCTTCCTATGTCGTGCTGCACACCGACGCCACTGGCCTGGAAGGCCACGGCCTGACCTTCACCATCGGCCGCGGCAACGAGATCTGCGTCGCTGCCGTGCAATCGCTGGCGCCGCTGATCGTCGGCCTGACCCTGGAAGAGATTACCGCCGACATGGGCGCCTTCTGGCACCGCTTTACCGTCGGCGACAGCCAGCTGCGCTGGCTTGGCCCGGAAAAAGGCGTGATTCACCTGGCCACCGCCGCCATCGTCAATGCCGTGTGGGACCTGTGGGCCAAGCACGAAGGCAAACCGGTGTGGAAGCTACTCGCCGACATGACGCCAGAGCAACTGGTGCGCTGCCTGGACTTCAGCTACGTCACCGACGTGCTCACCCCTGAGGAAGCCATCGCCCTGCTCCGCCGCCAGGCACCCGGCAAGGCCGAACGCGAAGCGCAGATGCTGCGTGAAGGCTACCCCGGCTACACCACCGCGCCGGGCTGGCTGGGCTACAGCGAAGAAAAAATGCGCCAGCTGGCCCGTGAAGCGATCGCCGAGGGCTGGACCCACATCAAGCAGAAAATCGGCGCCAACCTCGAAGACGATATTCGTCGCGCCAGCATCCTGCGCGATGAAATGGGCTGGGAACACACACTGATGATGGACGCCAACCAGGTCTGGAGCGTCGATGAATCGATAGAAAACATGCGCCGCCTGGCCGCCTTCAATCCGCTGTGGATTGAAGAGCCGACCAGCCCTGACGACATTCTTGGCCACGCCGCCATCCGCCAGCGCATCGCGCCGATCGGTGTGGCCACCGGTGAACACTGCCACAATCGGGTGATGTTCAAGCAGATGTTCCAGGCCGGCGCACTCGACTTCTGCCAACTGGACGCTGCCCGTCTGGGTGGTCTCAACGAAGTGCTGATCGTGCTGCTGATGGCAGCCAAGTACGACGTGCCGGTCTGCCCGCATGGCGGCGGCGTCGGTCTGTGCGAATATGTGCAGAACATTGCACTGTTCGACTACATCGCCGTGTCGGCCTCGCTGCACAACCGGGTACTGGAATACGTCGACCACCTGCACGAACACTTCCTCGACCCGGTGGTGATTCGCCGCGGTCGTTACATGCCTCCGCAGCGTCCCGGCTACAGCATCGAAATGAGTGCCGAAACCCTGGAGCGCTACCAATACCCCAACGGCCCGGTGTGGCTCGATATCAACCGTTCCTGATCGATCCAACCTCGGTGCCGCACACTGCGCGGCACCTTGCCAGAACATTGCAACGGGGAAACAACAATGACAATCCTCAATACTGCGACAGTGGCCGCCGCGCCTGCTGTGCCTGCCGAACAACGCCTGAACAGCCTGCTGCTGCGCAAGCTGATGCCACTGCTTATCGTGGTCTACGTGATGAGCTTTCTGGACCGCACCAACATCGCCCTGGCCAAAGCCAGCATGGGCATCGACCTGGGCTTGTCGGCCGCCGCCTATGGCTTGGGTGCGGGGCTGTTCTTTCTGACCTACGCGCTGGCCGAAGTACCGAGCAACCTGATCATGCACAGGGTCGGCGCGCGCTTCTGGATCACCCGCATCATGATCACCTGGGGTCTGCTCTCGGCGGGCATGGCCTTCGTCCAGGGCGAAACCTCGTTCTACATCATGCGCCTGCTGCTCGGGGTGGCCGAGGCCGGCCTGTTTCCCGGCGTCATGCTTTACCTGACCTACTGGTTCGACCGTGAGCAACGCGCCCGCGCCACCGGTTACTTCCTGCTCGGGGTGTGCCTGGCCAATATTCTCAGCGGTCCGCTGGGCGGTGCCTTGCTGGAACTCGATGGCGTCATGGGCTGGCACGGCTGGCAGTGGCTGTTTGTCATCGAAGGCTTGCCCGCTGTGGCCCTGGCCTACGTGGTGTGGAAGAAACTGCCGGACGGCCCCTCCTCTGCACCCTGGCTGTCGGCTGCCGATGCCCAGGACATCGAACGCCGCCTGAGCGCCGAAAAAGCCGCAGCACCGCAACAGAGCCGACTGAGTCAGATGTTCCGCGACAAACAGATCTGGCTGGCAATTGCGGTGTACTTTGTCCACCAGATCACCATCTATACAGTCATCTTCTTTTTACCGGGCATCATCGGCACCTACGCCGCGCTGTCGCCCTTTGAGATCGGCATGCTGACGTCGGTCCCCTGGATCGCCGCCGCAATCGGTGCCGCAACCTTGCCGCGCCTGGCCACCTCCCCCGGCCGCTGCCGCACTCTGCTGTTCTTCGGCTTGCTGACCATGGCGGCGGGACTGGTACTGGCCTCGCTGTCCAACTCGTTCATCGGCCTGATCGGTTTCTCGTTGACGGCGTTGATGCTGTTCGTGGTGCAGTCGATCATCTTCGTCTTCCCCTCCAGCCGCCTCAGCGGCAGCGCCCTGGCAGCAGGCCTGGCCTTCGTCACCACCTGCGGCTTGTTGGGCGGCTTTGTCGGGCCGTCGGTCATGGGCCTGATCGAGCAGACTACCGGCAACACCCGCAACGGTCTGTGGCTGATCGCCTCGATGCTGGTGCTGGCGGCATTGATCAGTACCCGCCTGCGCCAAGGCCAGGAGTAATCGAGAGGCTTCGCAGGTAAGACTCACGCAAAAAAATGTCATCTGTCAGGACGCGGAAAAAAATGGCCCGAACGCTTACAATCGGGCCATTTTCTGCACATCAGACAGGCCAGTCCGGCTATGGCACTCGACCCACCTACCCTGTTGATCCTTTCTACCGCCCTCGCCGCAGCCGCTGCGCTCTATCTGGCAATCGAGTGGCGCAGCATCCGTGAGCCCTCGCTGCTGTTCTGGAGCGGGGGCTTTGCGATGATTACCGTGGGCTCGACACTCGCGCTGCTACGCATGAGCGGCCTGCTGCTGATCGGCATCTGGTTCGCCAACGGCCTGCTGGTGACCGCCCACTGGCTGTTCCTGATGGGTGTCGCCCGCTTCACTCAAGTACGCCTGTCACGCGGCTGGTACCTGGTCTTCGGTGCCTGGCTGGCGTTGCTGTTGCTGCCGAGCGAGCCGTGGTGGTCGAAGGTCATGCTAGTGGCCAACTCCCTGCTGGTTGCCCTGCTCGCGCTCAGGGCCAGCCTGCTCCTGCGTCCGCATGGCAAGTCATTGAGCGTTGGCGCCGTGCAGCTGCGTTACGTGCTGCTGGTGCATGGCCTGTTCTATCTGGTCAAGGCGCTGACGGCAGTCGTACCCGGCACGCTGATTGACCTGGCGGCTTTTCATGGCGAGATAATCCAGATTTCGCTGGTTGAAGGCGCGATGGCAATCATGCTGATCGCGCTGTCGATGACCGGCACCGAGCGCCACCGGCGTGAGGCACGGATAGCGCGGCTGGCCGCACGCGATCCGTTGACTTCCCTGTACAACCGCCGCGCCCTTGAAGTGCGGGCGCCACGGCTGCTGGAGGGCGTCTCGAGCACTCGTCCGGGCGCCTTGCTGTTGATCGATATCGACAACTTCAAGGGGGTCAACGACCTGCACGGCCACCTGGCCGGCGACCGCCTGCTCGTTGAGCTGAGCGAGATGATTCGTTCGCACCTGCCCGAGGGTGCCCTGGCAGCGAGGCTGGGCGGCGACGAGTTTGTCATCCTGCTGAGCAATGCCTCCAAGGAACGCATCGTGGGACTGGGCAGCAGGTTACGTGAACGGTTTCACCTGCAGGCTGCACAGACCTTCGCCACGCCCACGGCAGTGACCCTGAGTATCGGCGCCACGCTGTTCAACCAGCCGCCAGCGAGCCTCGCGGCGTTGATCGAGCAGGCTGACGCGGCGCTCTATGAATCCAAGCAGGGGGGACGCGACAGTATCCGCCTGGTTGATCGTACGGTTGCGGAGGCGAACGCAACAAGGGCAACTTAGTGATAACTTTTAATTGACTAGTGCTCCTTAGGCCGGTAGATTCGTCTCATCACAACGCACTTGAGATCAGAATCATGCTCCCACCTCCTTCCTCCAGCGAGTTTCCAGCAGCCCTTAAAGCCCGTCGCGAAGCCCTGGGTCTGAGTCGCTCCGAGTTGGCCCGTCGCGCGAATATCCATGGCGTGATGCCACGCCGCTACGAAGAGCCGGACTGTGGCGAATTCTCGAGTCCGCGTGGAGAAACCTGGGTCGCCCTGAATAAAGCACTGGGCTACGAAGTCGAAGACACCAGCGTCGAGAACCCTGCGCAGGAAGCCACCGCAGCACCTTTGACCATCGCTCAAGCCAAAGCGGGCCTGGCATTGGCGTTTGGTGTAGCACCGGAACAGATCGACATCATTATCCGCGGCTAATAAAAGTTATAACTTACTGGAGACTGCAATGGATACTGTTCAGCTTTCTGCATGGACCAATGCCTCGGACGCACTGAAGCAAAACGCCGCCCTGGCGCCACGAGACCGGGAGTTCAAGATTCGCGACATCATCGGCGAGACGCTTTGGCAGCCGCTGGACCGCACCACGCGGCATCACCTGGGTAAACACGTGCGCGCCAACCTCGAACATTACGGCCTGGTCTACGTGCGCAAGGCAGGGACCATTACGGTGTACAAGAAGTCCTCTGTTTGAAGCGTGTAATCGCCCGCCACAGGTAAAACAGATCCGCCCCTCCTGCCCAGCCGGGCTTCTGTAGGAGCGGATTCATCCGCGATGGGCCGCAGCGCGGCCCCAAAAGATGGGCCTGCTACGCAGTCCATCGCGGATGAATCCGCTCCTACAGACAGTTGCTCCTACAGCCCCTATACGCATCGGGGCATGACCCTCGCCCCACCTCCCCCACTCATCGGCACGCCGAGAAATCTGCGTGTACCTCTTGCACAACTAATATTATGGTATACCATCAGACAACAAGACTTAGACAACCCAGCACTGGAGCCACCCATGAGTTTCGAAATCCGCAAAATCGTCACCTACGCCGAACAGACCTTTATCGAAGGCGGCAAGGCCACCGACACCCCGGTGACCATGGTGGGCCTGGCCGTGGTGATCAAAAACCCGTGGCTGGGCCGCGGCTTTGTCGAAGACCTCAAGCCCGAAATCCGCGCCAGCTGCTCCGACCTCGGTGCGCAAATGGTCGAGCGTCTGTGTGCCGCCATCGGCGGCGCCGACAAGATCGAAGCCTATGGCAAAGCCGCTGTGGTCGGCGCCGACGGTGAAATCGAACACGCCTCTGCGGTGATTCACACCCTGCGCTTTGGCAACCACTACCGTGAGGCGGTGCAAGCCAAGAGCTACCTGAGCTTCACCAACAAACGCGGGGGGCCGGGTACTTCGATCCAGATTCCGATGATGCACAAGGACGACGAAGGCCTGCGCTCGCACTACATCACCCTGGAAATGCAGATCGAAGACGCCCCGCGCGCCGACGAGATTGTCGTGGTGCTGGGTTGCGCCGACGGTGGCCGCCTGCACCCGCGCATTGGCAACCGTTACATCGACCTGGAAGAACTGGCTGCCGAAAAGGCCCAATAACAATAAGTACGCCTAGGAGCGACCGATGATTCAGCCTGCTGCTGAACGCACCCCGGCCGGCACCAGTTACCTGGCGACCGGCCAAGGCCAACCCGTGGTCCTGATCCACGGCGTAGGCCTGAACAAAGAAATGTGGGGCGGGCAGATCGTCGGCCTGGCCTGCGACTACCAGGTGATTGCCTACGACATGCTCGGCCATGGCCAAAGCCCGCGCCCGCACCCCGGCAGCGGCCTGCCCGGCTATGCCGAGCAACTGGCTGAACTGCTCGATCACCTGCAACTGCCCCAGGCGACCATCATCGGTTTCTCCATGGGCGGTCTGGTGGCGCGGGCCTTTGCCTTGCACCATCCGCAGCGCCTGGCCGCGCTGGCGATCCTCAACAGCGTGTTCAACCGCAGCGCCGAACAACGTGCCGGGGTCATCGCGCGCACCGCCCAGGCCGCCGAGCATGGTCCCGACGCCAATGCTGAAGCGGCGCTGGCACGCTGGTTCAGCCGCGAATACCAGGCCGCCAACCCGGCGCAGATCGCCGCCCTGCGCCAGACCCTGGCGAGCAACGATCCGCAGGGTTACCTGACCACCTACGAACTGTTCGCCACCCAGGACATGTACCGCGCCGACGATCTGGGCAGCATTCAGGTGCCAACCCTGATCGCCACCGGCGAATGGGACCTGGGTTCGACCCCGGACATGACCCGGCAACTGGCCCGGCGTATCCCTGGCGCACAGAGCGTGGTGCTGGCCGAACAACGGCATATGATGCCGGTAGAGTCACCGCGCCTGGTCAACCAGATGCTCCTGGACTTTCTCGGGCACGCCCGAACCCTCTCCGACTCAGCCAAGGGGATCGTTGCATGACACTCGTACGATTTCAGATGTGCATCGACGGCCAATGGCTCGATGCCGTCAGCGGCAAGACCTTCGACAGCTTCGACCCCTCCACGGCGCGTGCCTGGGCGCAACTGCCCGATGCCGATGAAGCCGATGTCGAGCGCGCCGTCCAGGCCGCCCAGAAAGCCTTCGACAGTCCAGCCTGGCGTGGCCTGACGGCCACCGCCCGGGGCAAGCTGCTGCGTCGCCTGGGCGATCTGATCAGCGCAAACAAGGAGCACCTGGCCCAGCTGGAAAGCCGCGACAACGGCAAGCTGATTCGCGAGACCCGCGGCCAGGTCAGCTACCTGCCAGAGTTTTTCCATTACACCGCCGGCCTCGCCGACAAGCTCGAAGGCGGTACCCTGCCGCTGGACAAGCCCGACCTGTTTGCCTACACCGTTCATGAACCGATTGGCGTGGTGGCCGGGATCATTCCCTGGAACAGCCCGTTGTACCTCACCGCGATCAAGCTGGCGCCCGCGCTGGCCGCAGGCAACACCATCGTCCTCAAGCCCTCGGAGCACGCCTCGGCGACGATCCTCGAGCTGGCACGTCTGGCCCTGGAAGCCGGCTTCCCGGCGGGCGTGGTCAACGTCGTCACCGGTTACGGCCCAAGCACCGGCGCGGCCCTGACCCGCCACCCGCTGGTGCGCAAGATCGCCTTCACCGGCGGTGCCGCCACCGCCCGCCACGTAGTGCGCAGCAGTGCCGAGAACTTCGCCAAGCTGTCTCTGGAGCTGGGCGGCAAATCGCCGAACATCATCTTCGCCGACGCCGACCTCGACAGTGCCGTCAACGGCGCGGTGGCCGGCATTTATGCCGCTTCCGGGCAGAGCTGCGTGGCCGGTTCGCGGTTGCTGGTACAGGACGAGATCTTTGACCAGTTCGTCGAACGGCTGATCGAACGTGCCAAACGCATCAAGATCGGCAACCCGCAGGATGACAGCAGCGAAATGGGCCCTATGGCTACCGCCCAACAGCTGGCCGTGGTCGAAAACCTGGTCGCCGCAGCCAAGGCCGAAGGCGCGAAGTTACGCCTGGGGGGTAAACGCGCCAAGGTCGACAGCGAGGGCTGGTACTACGAGCCGACGCTGTTCGAATGCGACAGCCATTCGATGACAATCATGCAGGAAGAAGTCTTCGGCCCGGTGGCAGCGGTGATCCGTTTCAAGACCGAAGCCGAGGCCCTGGCCATGGCCAACGACTCGCAGTTCGGCCTCGCCGCCGGCATCTGGACCCGTGACCTGGGCCGTGCCCACCGCCTGGCGCGTGATGTGCGTTCGGGGATCATCTGGGTCAACACCTACCGCGCGGTATCGGCCATGGCGCCGATTGGCGGTTTCAAGAACAGTGGCTACGGCCGTGAAAGCGGCATCGACTCGGTACTGGCCTACACCGAACTGAAAACGGTGTGGATCAACCTCTCGACCACGCCCATGGCTGACCCCTTTGTCATGCGTTAGGAGACCTGCGTCATGATTGAACCTGGCATTTACAAAGACGTGATGGGCTCCTTTCCCTCCGGCGTGACGGTGGTGACCACGCTGGACTCAGAGGGTGGCATTGTCGGCATTACCGCCAGCGCGTTCAGCGCGCTGTCGATCGACCCGGCGCTGGTGCTGTTCTGCCCCAACTACGCCTCCGACACCTACCCGATCCTGCGCGACAGCAAGCAGTTCGCCATTCACCTGCTGGCGGCCGAACAGACCGCCGAAGCCTATGCCTTTGCCGGCAAAGGCAAGGACAAGGCCAACGGCATCGACTGGCACCTGAGCGCCCTGGGCAACCCGCTGCTGGCCAATGCCACGGCAATCATCGAATGCGAGCTGTGGCGCGAGTACGACGGTGGTGATCACGCCATCATTGTCGGTGCCGTGAAGCACCTGATCCTGCCCGAGCAGCCCGCCACGCCGATGGTCTATCACAAAGGCAAGCTCGGCGCCCTGCCGCCGCTGGCCTGACCTCCCTCAGGGGCCGTGCGCCACACCGCGAGTGCGGCCCCGCTTTTTCGGAGCTGATCCATGAGCAACGAGACGTATCAGAAAGGCCTCGAGATCCGCACTCAGGTGCTGGGCAAAGAGTATGTTCAGCGCTCGCTGGACAACGCCGACGACTTCAGCAAACCCCTCCAGGATCTGGTCACGGAATACTGCTGGGGGCATGTCTGGGGGCGCGAGGGTTTGTCGCTCAAAGAGCGCAGCATGATCAACCTGGCAATGATTTCGGCGCTCAACCGCCCCCACGAACTCAAGCTGCACATACGCGGCGCCTTGCGTAACGGTCTGAGTCGTGAGCAAATACGTGAAATTTTGCTTCAAGTCGGCATCTATTGCGGTGTGCCTGCGGCCGTGGACAGTTTCCGCCTGGCCCGCGAGGCGTTCGCCGAGGCCGACTCGGAGTCCACCCGATAACGAAGGGTTGCTCGCCGCGCAGCAGCCCTACTCAGAGCACAGATGATGAAACGCCAGCCCCTCGACGACAGCTTCAAGGTCAACCGCAACCCTGTAACCCTGCGTGAAATCGTGCTCGACAAACTGCGCGGGGCGATCATGAGTTTCCAGCTGCTGCCCGGCGACCGTCTGGTCGAGCGCGACCTCTGCGACCGCCTCGGCGTCAGCCGTACCTCGGTGCGTGAAGCGCTGCGTCACCTGGAATCCGAAGGCCTGGTGGAATTCGCCGACGCCAAGGGCCCGCGCGTGGCCATCATCACCCTCGAAGACGCCCGCGACATCTACGAGCTGCGTTGCGTGCTCGAAGGGCTGATTGTCCAGCTGTTCACTTTGAACGCCAAAGCCAAGGACATCCGCGCCCTGGAAAAAGCCCTGGAAGTAAACCGCAAGTCCCTGGAAGAAGGTGAACTGCAACAGGTGATCGACTCGGTGCAGGGCTTCTACGACGTGCTGCTCGAAGGCTCCGGCAACCATGTCGCCGCCACCCAGCTGCGCCAGTTGCAGGCGCGTATCAGCTACCTGCGGGCGACTTCGGTGTCCCAGGAAAACCGTCGCGGCGCAAGCAACCAGGAAATGGAAAAGATCGTCGCGGCGATCAAGAGTGGCGACCCGCTGGCCGCCCACCAGGCATCGGTGGACCACGTGCGCGCCGCAGCCAAGGTGGCCCTTGAATACTTGCGCCAGAAGCAGAACGACAACAGCAAGGTGCGCGACATTGCTGCGCCCATTGCCCTCAAAGAACCCCGCATAGGTCGCTGATCATGCCCGCCGTCCCGCGTTACTGCCCGCATTGCACTGCCGAGCTACACCAGGGACGGCCCAGCGGCGATACCCACGAGCGCTTGCTGTGCAGCGCGTGTGGCTACATCCATTACGTAAACCCGAAAATCATTGCCGGCTGCATCATCGAGCAGGACGGCAAATACCTCTTGTGCCAACGCGCGATCCCGCCGCGACCAGGCACCTGGACCTTGCCCGCAGGCTTCATGGAAAGTGGCGAGACCACTGAACAGGCGGCCCTGCGCGAAGTCTGGGAAGAAAGCGGCGTGCGTGCCGAGATTGTCTCGCCCTATTCGATCTTCAGCGTGCCGACGATCAGCGAGGTGTACATCATCTTTCGCGCCATTGCCCTGGAGATTACCGGCCAGTATGGGCCGGAGACCCTCGATTACCGCTTCTTCGCCCCTGAGGAGATCCCCTGGGACGAGATCTACTACCCGGCAATACGGCAAATTCTCGAGCGCTATATCGAGGAGCGCCAGGCCGGGGTATACGGGATCTACATGGGCAACGATGACACCGGCAAGGTGCATTTCATTCGCTGATAGCCGCATGGCACCGAGTGGGGACAACTGTCTCCCTCTTGGTTAATGTGGGAGCCGGCCTTGCCGGTGATTGGCGCGTAGCGCCCCTGGCCCGGCGATGCCGGGCATCGCCAGCAAGGCTGGCTCCTACAGTTAACCAGGTGAGGCCAAGACTGTTGCCCCGCGATGTCTCTCAGGTCATCAGGCGATAGCGGCGTCCACCAGCTCCTGCGCTTCAGCCACCAGGCGCTGCAGGTGTGCATCGTCGATGAAGCTTTCCGCATAGATCTTGTAGATGTCCTCGGTACCCGACGGCCGCGCGGCGAACCAGCCGTTGGCGGTCATCACCTTCAGGCCACCAATGGCCTGGTTGTTACCCGGGGCATGGCTGAGGATCTGAACGATCGGTTCACCGGCCAGTTCAGTCGACTTGACCTGTTCCGGTGCCAGCTTGCTCAGCAGGGCCTTCTGCTGCGCATTGGCCTTGGCCTCGACCCGGGTCGCGAAAGGCTCGCCCAGCTCGGCGGTCAGCTCCTCGTAAGCCTGGCTCGGGTTACGACCGGTGCGCGCAGTGATTTCTGCAGCCAGCAGCGCCGGGATCAAACCATCTTTGTCGGTTGTCCAGACACTGCCGTCCTTGCGTAGGAACGATGCGCCGGCGCTTTCCTCACCGCCAAAGCCCAGGCTGCCATCGAACAAGCCATCGGCGAAGAACTTGAAGCCGACCGGCACTTCATACAAGCGGCGGCCCAGGCGCGCGCTGACGCGGTCGATCAGGCCGCTGCTGACCACGGTCTTGCCGACGGCAGCATCCACACGCCATTGCGGGCGGTGCTGGAACAGGTAGTCGATGGCCACCGCCAGGTAGTTGTTCGGTGCCAGCAGGCCGTTCGGCGTCACGATGCCATGGCGGTCGTGGTCCGGGTCGCAGGCGAAGGCCACGTCGAACCGCTCACGCAGGCCGATCAGGCCCTGCATGGCATAAGGCGAGGACGGGTCCATACGGATCTGACCATCCCAGTCCACGCACATGAAGCGGAAGGTCGGATCGACCTCGGTGTTGACCACTTCCAGGTTCAGCTTGTAGTGCTCGGCAATCGCCGACCAGTAACGCACGCCTGCCCCGCCCAGGGGATCGACGCCCAGACGCAGGTTGGCGCTGCGAATGACGTCGAAATCAATGACGTTTTCCAGGTCGGCAACATAGCTGCTGACGTAGTCATGGCGGTGAGTGGTGCTCGCCTGCAACGCCTGCTCGTGGTCGATGCATTTGATGTCCTTGAGCCCGGCAGCCAGCAGCTCGTTGGCCTTGGCTTCGATCCACTTGGTGACATCGCTGTCGGCCGGGCCGCCATTCGGTGGGTTGTACTTGAAACCACCGCTTTGCGGCGGGTTGTGCGACGGCGTGATGACAATGCCGTCAGCCAGGCCACTGCTGCGCCCGCGGTTGTAGCAGATGATGGCGTGAGACACCGCCGGGGTCGGCGTGTACTCGTCATCCTTGGACAGCATGACTTCGACGCCATTGGCTGCCAGTACCTGCAGGGCGCTGGCCGCGGCCGGTGTCGACAGCGCATGGGTGTCGGCGCCAACGAACAGTGGACCATCGATGCCCTTGGCCTGGCGGTACAGGCAGATCGCCTGACTGATGGCCAGTACATGGTTCTCGTTGAAACTCAGGTCCAGCGAGCTGCCCCGGTGCCCGGAAGTGCCGAACGCGACGCGCTGGCTAGCGATGCTGGCATCGGGCTGGCCGGTGTAGTAGGCGGTCAACAGGCGCGGGATATCCACCAGCACGGAGGCTGGAGCCGGTTTGCCTGCCAAAGGACTGAGCTTCATGCAAAACCTCAAGAAAGGATGTTCAGGGTAGTCAACGTGCAGAGTTTACTGGCACTTTGACAAGCACGCGACGGCAATGCTCCCCGTCACCGCGATTATTTGTATTGCGGCGCCCACCATGCGGGAAACATGCCCTGCACCCTCGGTTCGGCGAAGCGGTCGTCGATCAGCATGACCATGCCCCTGTCGTCAGTGCCGCGAATGACCCGGCCAGCGGCCTGGATGACCTTCTGCACCCCGGGATACAGGTAGGTATAGTCAAACCCGGCACCGAACAGCTGGGCCATGCGCTGCTTGATCTGCTCGTTCACCGGGTTGACCTGGGGAAGCCCAAGGGTGGCCACAAAGGCGCCGATCAGGCGCGTACCAGGCAGGTCGACACCCTCACCAAAGGCACCGCCGAGCACGGCGAAACCAACACCGCAGCCGTCAGGCTCGAAGCGCTGCAGGAAGCCCTGACGCTGTGCTTCGTCCATACCTGGCGCCTGGCGCCACTGGTCAATCTCCGGATGCGTGCTGGCGAGCAACGCGGCAACCTGTTGCAGGTACTCGAAGCTGCTGAAGAACGCCAGGTAATTGCCGGGCGCTGCGCCATATTGCGCGGCAATCAGCTCGACGATCGGTGCCAGCGAGGCCGCCCGACGCTGAAAGCGGGTGGACACCTGGCTGACGACCTGGACCTGCAACTGCTCGGCGGCAAAGGGAGACGCCACGTCGATCCAGGCGGTATCGGCCGGCATTCCGAGCAAGTCAGCGTAATAGTGTCTTGGACTCAAGGTCGCGGAAAACAGCGTTGCGCTGCGGGCGCTCGCCATCCGCGGGCCAATCTGCGTGGCCGGTACCACATTACGCAGGCACAGGGTCGACAGGCTGCGTTTGCCCGGCCCCTCGCGCTTGCTGATATCGAAGAGAAAATGGGCGTCGAACAGCTCGCTGACGCGGATGAACTGCAACCCGTCAAAGAGGAACTGCAACAGCGCCGGGTCGATGCCGTTGGGCTGCTGGTTGAGTTGCTCCTGGATCAGGCCGACGCAGTGCTGCAGCGCCTTGATGAAGGCCTCCGGCAACACCTCGACCACCTGATAAGGCGCCACCTGCGTCTTGTACAGCGCATTCCACTGACGGTTGAGACGGTCCAGCGCACTGCCCATCCCGGCAGGCTTGCTCTTTCGCAGGGCTTGCAACTGCCATTGATCGAGGCTGGCGCTGTACATCTGCCGCGCCCGCTCCACCAGGTTGTGTGCTTCGTCCACCAGCAGTGCCACGCGCCACTGGTTAACCTGGGCAAGGCCGTACAGCAAGGCGCTCTGGTCGAAGTAATAGTTGTAGTCGGCCACCAGCACATCGACCCAACGCGCCATCTCCTGCCCCAGGTAATAGGGGCAGACCTGATGCTCCAGGGCAATCTCGCGCAAGGCGGCCTTGTCGAGGATTGTCACGGCCTGGGCAGCCTGGCGCGCAGCCGGCAACCGGTCGTAAAAACCCTTGGCCAAGGGACAGGCCTCACCATGGCAGGCCGTGCCGGGATACTCGCAGGCCTTGTCGCGCGCGACCAGCTCCAGACTGCGCAGCGCCAGGCTCGGGGCACTGTCATGCAACTGCTGCAGGGCCTCCAGCGCCAGGGCGCGACCGGGCGTCTTCGCCGTCAGGAAGAAGACCTTGTCCAGCTGCTGCGGGACCATGGCCTTGAGCAACGGGAACAGCGTACCCAGGGTCTTGCCGATGCCGGTAGTGGCCTGCGCCAGCAGACAACGACCGGTACTGACCGCCTTGTACACGGTCTCGGCAAGCTCGCGCTGGCCACGGCGGAACTGGCCATGGGGAAACGCCAGGCCCTGCAGCCCGGCGTCGCGTAGTGCCACGCGCTGCAGTTGCTGTTCGGCCCACTGCAGAAACAGCGCACACTGGGTGTTGAAGAACTGCTCAAGCTCTGCGGCGCTGCAGTGTTGCTCGATCAGCGTCTGGCTATCGCTGTCGACATCCAGGTACACCAGCGCCAGGTTGATTGCGCGGAGTTGCCGCTGCTGGCAGAGCAGCCAGCCATAGATTTTTGCCTGGGCCCAGTGCAACTGACGATGATTGTCCGGCTGGCGTGCCAGGTCGCCACGGTAGGTCTTGATCTCCTCCAGGCGATTGAGTCGCGGGTCATAACCGTCTGCCCTGCCGCGTACCTGCAAGGCTGCGAACTGCCCTTCAAGGCTGATCTCGGATTCGAAGTCCGGCCCACGGCGGGCCGCCACCCGTTGATGGCCACTGATGCCCTCCTGGGCAGTCGGCGAAGGTGTAAAGCGCAGATCCAGATCGCCCACCTTGGCGCTGAACTCGCACAATGCCCGTACCGCCACGCGATAGCTCATGGCGTCTGCGCTATCCAGCGTACATGGCAGACCTCGACCGGCAGGCCGTGCTCGGCGCAGAAGTCGATCCAGCGCAGCTGGTTGTCCTGCAGACGGTCACCCGGCCCTTTGACCTCGATCATCCGGTAACGCTGCTGCTCGGGCCAGAACTGAATCAGGTCGGGCATGCCGGCGCGGTTGCTCTGGATATCTTCAAGCAAGCGCTCGAAACAGCGTTTGAGGTGCAACGCCGGCAGACAGGCCAGGGCCTGATCGAGCAGCGTCTGATCAAGTACCTGCCAATAGACAAAGGGTGACTGCAGTCCTTGCTTGCTGGCGAAGTGTCGACGGATGGTCTGCTGGTAGCGGCCATCGTCCAGTTGCCCCAGGCAGTCGCTGAACAGCGCGCTGCGCCGCGCCTGGAACTCAGGGTCGTGCAGGTCCTGCGGCGCACTCTGGAACGGGTGAAAGAACGCGCCGGGCATCGGCGCAAAAATCGCCTCCCAGCACAGCAGCCCGAACAGACTGTTGAACAGGGTGTTCTCCACGTAATGCACCTGACCACCCTCCTGTTCAAGGTGCAGTTGCACCGCCTGCTCGACACCCTGCGCCGCCTGTTCCAGCGGCAGCTGCAACTCGATCAGGCCGGTGAGGTTTTTTACCCGCCGTGGTTGCGGTGGCCCACCCAGCTTGCGCCGCAGGCGTGGCAGGATGCGCGTCAGCGCCTGGGCTTCAATGGGACCGGCAGGTTGCTGGGCAATCTCCGTGGCCAACGCATGGGCCTGGTCCCACTGCTCACTGCGTTCGAGCACCCGAATACGCCGAATCCGTGCTTGCGGGTGCTGGCTGCGCGGGTAAATCCGCAAGGCCAGGTCCCAGTCACCCAGGCGCTCGCTGTGCTGGCCAAGCTGGTACAGCAGGCGCGAGCGACGCCGTAGCAGCCACGGGTTGTCACTCTCCAGCGAGTCGACCTGGCTCAGGACCTGCGGCAGCGGTGACCCCTGCTCAAGCAACTCGGCACAGCGGTGCAAGGCCAGGGCCAGATCGACATCACTGCGTTGGCGCAGCGCCCGCGACTCATCACTGAAGGCCACTTGCTCGTAGCGCAACAGCCCCAGGTCCGCCAGCACAAACTCCGACCAGTCCTGATACAGGTTGCCAAAAAACAGCAGGCGAAAACGGTCGCACAACGCTTGCAGTTGCAGCGTGATGATGGGTTCGGAAAAGTCGGGCAACCAGTCGCACAAGGGCCGTGGGAACAGCTCAAGGGTCTGCAACTGGGCGAACAGTTCGGCCTTGGGCGCTCGCGGTCGCGCCAGCTGCGCGGCAAAGCCACTGGCAATTTCTTCCTTGCGCAGCACCTGAAACAGCTGTTCCAGGCTCAAGGGACTGTCGTCTGTAACCCAGCCCTGTGCAAGCAAGGGCTGCAGGGCTGGTAGCGTTGACCCGATCTCGGCGTAGTCCAGCTTGCTCGGACGGAACAGTTCGCCCTTGCGCATCACCATGCGCACCAGCAGTGCCTGGGAAGCACGCGGCTGTTCAGGGAACTGCCGGATGAACGCCTGCTCGCTGTCATCGAGCAAATCGGCATAGCGCAGGGCAATCCAGTGGAGCACTTGCTGGAAGTTGTGCAGGTAATAGAACGGGTCGTCGACAGAATGGGCGATCACGGCAAGGCTACTGGCAAGCATCAATGACACTGGTTATACATACAGACCGGTACCCTTGGCAACCGGCCTGTCGACCGCTGATCGGCTAGCGCTGGCCCCAGGACTTCTGGAACGCTTCATCGAGGTAATCGATCAATGCCCGTACCGAAGGCAGCAACCCGCGTCGTGAAGCGAACATCGCCACCACCACCCCTTCTGCTGGGGCCCATGCTGGCAATACCTGTGACAACGTGCCCTGCTGCAGCTCACTGGCCACCAGAAAGTGCGGTACACAGCCAATGCCCACGCCGTCGAGCAGTGCCTGCTTGACGGTTGTGGCGTCATCGCTGAGCAGCCGGGGTTGATGGCGCACTTCGACCACTTCCTCGCCATCGCTCAGTTGCCAGGCACTGCTGGCACGCGTGCGTTCCCACTCAACACTGGGCAACTCAGCCAACTGCGCCGGCAGTCGGGGCGATGCATGACGCGCCAGCAACTGCGGGCAGCCCACCAGCACCTGGGGGCAACGGGCCAGTGGTTTCATCACCAAGTCACTGTTCTCCAGTGGCAGAAAGGCCAAGCCAAGGGAAAGGTCAAAGCCTTCGCTGATGACGTCGACTTTGCGGTTGAAGGATTTGACCTGGAGCTCGACCCGCGGAAAACGGTTCATGAAGCTGGCCAGCATTGGCGCCAAGGTGAAGTTCAGCAACAGTGTGGTGCAACTGATCCGGATCGTCCCACAGGGCTCGGCGCGGTTTCGCTTCACTACACTCTCCGCAGCTTCCACCTCGGCCATCATCGCCTGGCAATGGCGATAGTAGTCCTGGCCGATTTCAGTGACCTGGAAGTACCGGGTTGAACGCTGGATCAGACGAAACCCCAAGCGCGCTTCAAGGCTGCCGACCTTGCGACTGACCGTTGACTTGGGCATGCCCAACTGGCGAGCGGCAGCGGCGAAGCCACCCTGCTCGACTACTTTCAAGTACACGAACAATTCATTCAGATCAATCATGCATGGGCGCTCGATCGTTCCATAAATGGGACTTAGAAGTCCGAACATGTGGATTACGCGACCGCCACAAACCCACTACAGTCACAAGTTATTCGATTCAGGCGGTCGCTGGCGACACATTTCGAATGAATAACGTATCACTAGTAGAACAACGACCACATCTGGGGGCACCGTAATGATGAGCCGGGTAAACCCAAGCCGATCACCGATTATGGTCCTGAGCCTGCTATGCGTTTCCACTGCCAGTCAGGCTGACAACTCCCTCGGGCAACGAGACAACATCAACATCGATCTAACCCAGCGCCAACACGCGGAACTGGCCATTGCCCCCGGGCTGGTCAGCGGCTCAAGCCTCAACGGCCTGCTGCGCAACTATTATTTCGCCCGCGACAACCATCACACCCCGGCTCGGCGCGACCAACGTGAATGGGCGCAGGGCGTGCTGCTGTCATTTCGCTCCGGGTACACCGACACACTGATCGGCATGGGCCTGGATGTGCATGGTTTCAGTGCCTTGAAACTGGATGGCGGTGGTGGCCGTGGCGGTGCCGGGCTCATGCCTTTGGACAGCCAGGGTCGACCGCAGGATGAGTTCTCCGCAGCCGGTGCCGCGGTGAAATTTCGCGCCTTCGACAGCCTGCTCAAGGTCGGCGACCAACTGCTGGAAAATCCGCTGATCGCCAGTGGCAGCAGCCGCCTGTTCCCCCAGAGCTATCGCGGGGTGACGGTAAAGAACTTCAGTATCGAGCAGCTCATGCTCGATGTCGGCTGGGTCGAATCAACCCGCCTGCGTAACCAGAGTGGCCACAGTAGCCTGCAAAGTGCCTACGGCAATGGCAACCGCGCAGGCGTTGCCCCGGACCGGGAAAGTTCACACATGACCTGGGTCGGCGCCACCTACGGTGCAGCACAATCACTGAACCTGACCTGGTACAGCGGCCGCCTTGCAGACCTTTGGGACCAGCACTATCTGGGCCTGAGCAAGGCCTTCACGGTATACCACGATCTGCGCCTGACGCCGTATCTGCACTACTACAAGACCCGCGACCAGGGGCGCAGCCAACTGGGGCGTATCGACAACGACGCCTACAGCGCCGGCCTGACCCTGGCTCAGGGTACACAGTCGCTCAGCCTCGGCCTGCAAAAAATCGATGGCGATACCCCATTCGACTTCCTCGCCCAGAATGACCGAACCTTCCTCTACCTGAACAATGCCATGCAGTACGCCGACTTCAACGGCCCTGGGGAAAAGTCCTGGAAACTGCAGTACCAGACCAGCCTGCAGGCCCTGCGCGCACCGAACCTGCAGCTCAGCGTCGGTTACACCCGCGGCGAAGCCGACCTTACCCGAGTCGATCCGGCAAACCCCGGCTACGGCTATATCTACAACCCTGAGGGCAAGCACGCCAAACACTGGGAGCGCGATATCGCGCTGCGCTACGCCGTGCCCAACGGCCCGGCCAAGGGCCTGAACCTGACCTTGCGCTGGGCCAGTCATCGCCCCGGCGACGGCTACACCGCTCCAGGCAACACCCGTGGCAACGCCAGCGCCGACGAATACCGGGTGATCCTCGACTACCCCTTCAACCTGCTTTGATCAACGTCCAATAAAGAGACTCTTGCATGCGTGCAGCCCACCTGCCCACCCTTGGCCTGCTCTGGCCGCTAGTGTGTCTGGAAGCCCAGGCCGACAGTGTCAGCCTGCCTCCCCTGCCCCTGGGTAATACCAGTTTCCTCGACGGCATAACCCAGCCAGGAATGCTCTTCGAGCTGCCGTTGCAGTACAACCGCAGCAACCAGGCCGTCGATGCCGGTGGCCATTCGGTGCCAGGCCGCCAGCGGGTGCGCAGTGCCACCGTGCTGCCGCACTTCGCCTATATCAGTGAACAGCGCATCGCGGGCGCCTATTACGGTGCCGAGATACTGTTACCGCTGGTGCACCTGGACATGGACATCGACGGCGGCCCGCAGGGCAGCCGTACACGCCAGGGAGATCTGGTGGTCAGCCCGCTACTGCTGCAATGGGACCCGGTGATGCTGTTTGGACGGCCGTACTGGCAACGCTTGAACTTCGTCTTTACCTTGCCCACCGGCGACTACGACAAGAATGCCCAGATCAACACCGGTAGCAACGTCTGGACCTTCAGCCCGCACTACGCCTTCACCTGGCTGGCCAGCGAGCGCCTGGAGTTCAGTGGACGCTTGCACTACGCCTGGAACAGCCGCAACGACAGCCCGGCCGCACGCCTGCTGGCTGACGACATTCAACCCGGTGAAGCTGTGCACAGCAACTTCGCTGCCTCCTACGCACTGGACGAACATTGGCGCGTGGGCCTGGCCGGCTATCACCTCAAGCAGATCAGTGCCGACCGCGTCGATGGCCATCGCCAGCAGGACTCCAAAGAACAGGTATTCGGCTTCGGACCCGGCGTGCGCTATAGCACCGGCGGACACAGTGTGTTCGTCAACTACTACAGCGAATCCGGGGCCCGCAATCGCGCCGAGGGCGACCAACTGACCCTGCGCTACCTGCTGGCCTTCTGAGCCCGCTGTAGTGCTTCGTCCAACACACTCAAGCCACCGTGCAGATCGTGCGCTGACCGAGAAGGCCAGCCCAGGCGCACATGACGGCGATAGTCACCCTGCAGACTGAACCACTCGCCTGGCGCGATCACCAGCCCCTGATCGAGCAATCGGTGAAACAACGCCCGGGAGTCGAGCAGCACCCGCGCTTGAGCCCAGATCGTTGCGCCACCCATTGGCATCTGGAAGTGCAGATGAGCGCCCAGGTACGCCTGCATTTGCTGATACAGGTAAGTGACTCGCTCGCGCTGGTGTAGCCGCACCTTTTCCAGGTGAACATCAATCCGCCCCTTGGCATACAGCCGCGCCACCGCTTGTTGGCGCAGGGGTGGCAAGCAGAAACCCCGGGCCAGGAACTGACGCTGCAATTGTTGCGGGCAATGGCGTGACAACAAATAGGCATAGGGCGCCTCAGCCCCCACCGTGCGCGCCAGGGACGAAAACACCAGTAGACGCTGCGGGTCGACCATTTCTCGCAGGCGAACCTGTGGGTGCGCAGCAAAGCAGTGCTCACTGTCCAGGTCGTTTTCCAGCAGCCACACCCCGTACTGGCTCAGCAGATTGCCGATGGCCTGATACTGCACCTGCGGCAGGAGGCTGCCGTGGGGATTGCTCAAGCGCGAAGGCAACATGACCATGCGCACAGATTCACGCTTGAGCAGGTAGGTAAAGCGTTCCAGATCCAGTGACCCGTCAACCTCCAGCGGCAGTTCGAGAACGCGTA
>JAVXRI010000009.1:0-85410 GCA_036643775.1 Pseudomonas sp.
GTCTCTGGCACATTGGGGTAGATCGGGTGGATATGCAGGTCGCCAAAGCGCGCGGCAAAAGCGGCCTGCTGTTGCGGGTTGATCGACTGGTCACGGAAGAACAGCACCTGGTGCTTGAGCAGGGCCTGTTCGATGGTGTCGCGTTGTTCGTCGTTGATCGCGTGGCTGAGGTCTATGCCGCTGATCTGTGCGCCGAGTGCAGTGCTCAGCGGAGTAATGGTCAGGCTCATGGTTATTCTCGACTTGTCTTCAATGACTCTGGCCGTGCCAGGGCACCAGTTTGCGCTGCAGGGCGCGCAGCCCCATTTCCAGGGCGAAGGCAATCAGCGCGATCACCAGGATGCCCAGCACCACCACATCGGTCACCAGGAACTGCGCCGCCGACTGGACCATGAAGCCCAGGCCGCTGGTGGCGGCGATCAGCTCGGCGGCGACCAGGGTCGACCAACCCACACCGAGGCCGATGCGTACACCGGTGAGGATGTCGGGCAGGGCACTGGGCAGGATGACGTGGCGGATCAGTTGCGCCCGCGTGGCACCCAGCGATTGCGCCGCACGCAGCTTGGTCGGGTCGACCGTGCGCACGCCGGTGGCGGTAGCGATGGCAATCGGGGCGAAGATTGCCAGGTAAATCAGCAGCACCTTCGACAACTCGCCGATGCCACACCAGATCACGATCAGCGGCAGGTAAGCCAGAGGTGGAATAGGGCGGTAGAACTCGATCAGCGGATCAAGGATGCCGCGGGCGATGCGGTTGTGACCGATGGCGATGCCGATTGGAATCGCCGTGGCAATCGCCGCAGCCAGTGCCAGGCCGATGCGCCCCAGGCTTGCACCCAGATGTTGCCATAGCGTCGACTCCATATAGCCTTGGGTCAACAGCATCCAGCCCTTGGCCAGCACGGCCTCGGGAGACGGCAGAAACAGCGGCTCGATCCACTCGGCGGCGGTCACCGCCCACCACAGCAACATCAGGCTGGCCAGGGTCAGGCCGCTGATCCAGCGGGTGCTGAGGCTGCGGCGAATCTTCACTACCGGCGTTGACGGGCTGCTGCGTTTGGCCGCGACCGGCACTTCCAGGCTGCTCATGCGAACTCCTGCCGCACGGCGGCGCTGCGTTGAGAGAACACCCGGCTCAGCACGTGCTCGCGGGTTTCGATAAAGCGGGGGTCGGACTTGATCGCCCGGGCCGACTCACCAGCGGCATAACGCTGACCGAAGTCCAGCTGCAGGCGCTCGACGATCTGCCCCGGGTTAGGCGCCAGGAGGATCAGGTCGGTGGCGAGGAATACCGCTTCTTCAATGTCGTGGGTAATCAGGAACACCGGCTTGGCAGTGCGCTTCCAGACCTGCAGCAGCAGCTCCTGCATCTGTTCACGGGTAAAGGCATCGAGGGCACCGAACGGCTCGTCCATCAGCAGCACGCGCGGATCGGCAGCCAATGCGCGAGCCAGGCCCACGCGTTGCTTCTGGCCACCGGACAATTGCCAGATGCGCCGTGTGCCGAAGTCGGCCAGGTCGACCAGGGCGAGCATCTCGCGGGCCTTGCGTTCACGCTCGGGGCGCGGCACGCCGGCCAGTTCCAGGCCGAAGGCAACGTTGGCCAGCACATCCTGCCAGGGCAGCAGGGCATCGTCCTGGAACACGACGCCGCGCTCGGCACCGGGCCCTTGCACCGGCACACCGTCAAGGGTAATGCGCCCGGCGCTGGGGGCGACGAATCCGGCAATCAGGTTGAGCAGCGAGGTCTTGCCGCTGCCCGAAGGGCCGAGGGCCACCAGCAATTGCTGTGGGCCCAGGCTCAGGTTGATATCGGCCAGCACCGGTTCGGCTGCGCCGGGGTACTGTGCGCTGATGCGCTCCAGTTCAAGCAATGCCATGACAAGCTCCGATCAGTTGGCGATGAACTTGGCGCTGACGTACGGCGCGTAGTCCGGCAGAACGGCGTCGACCTTGCCCTGTTCCTTGAGGAAGGTGGCGGTGTCGGTGATGGCCTGGGTGGTCGGTGCACCGAGCGCGGCGACCTGGTCAGCGGCCAGCGGGAACACGTTGCCTTGCAGCAAGGCGGGGATGTCAGCGGCCTTGGCGCCGGAAAGCTTGACCAGTTTGTCAACGTTGCTCTGGTTGGCCAGCCAGGCTTGTGGGTCCTTGCGGTAGTCGGCGTAGGCATCCAGGGTGACTTTGGCGAAGGCCTTGACGATTTCAGGGTGCTTGGCGGCAAAGTCCTTGCGCACAATCCAGGCATCGAAGGTTGGTGCGCCTTTCTCGGCCAGTTCGCCGGAGGTGATCAGCACCTTGCCGTTTTCCTTGGCCACCCCCAGGGCCGGGTCCCACACGTAGGTAGCGTCAATGTCGCCACGTTTCCAGGCCGCAATGATCGCCGGTGGGGCGAGGTTGAGGATCTGTACCTTGGCCGGGTCGATGTTCCACTGTTTAAGTGCGGCCAGCAGGCTGTAATGGCCGGTTGAAACGAAAGGCACGGCGATTTTCTTGCCGATCAGGTCCTGGGGCGAGTTGATCCCGGCGCCGTCGCGGGCCACCAGGGCTTCGGCTGCACCGATCTGGGTGGCGATCAGGAAGGTTTCCACCGGCAGCTTGCGGGTGGCGGCGGCGGCCAGGGGGCTGGAGCCGAGGTAACCGATCTGTACGTCGCCGGAGGCCACGGCGGTGATCACATCGGCGCCACTGTCGAATTTGCGCCAGTCGATGCTGGCCTTGCTGGCTTTTTCATAGTCGCCGTTGACCTGGGCGACTTTCGCCGGGTCGACGGTGGTCTGGTAGGCAACGGTCAGGTCGGCCGCCTGAGCGAACCAGCTGGCGCCGGCCAGGGTCAGGGCGGCGAACAGGCGCAGCGGAGCATGCAGGGTCATGGTGAACTCCTAGTCAGGCGATCGATGGGGTAAGTGATCGAAAGACTAGATGATCTAAGAAACTTAAAATAAATAACTTTTTAGCATTAGCTTAGGAGCCAATCGATTTAAGCGAGCGGTGTGAGCGAGGGAGTGCTGCGATCCACTAAACGTGACGGTGGTCAAGGCGAGGCTAGGCAGGAATCGAAATGATGGCTCGATTCCGAAGGATGTCGCGTCGAAGCGCTCGAAAGAAGTCGATCTAAAAAGCCTGGACTAAATAGCTTTCAGGAATTATCTGGCGTGCCGATACAGGACAGCGAGAAAATTTCAGTCCATATTCCGTAATAATCTGAAAAAATTCGAAATAAGGCTTTTTGGAATTATAGGATTGTCATTATCCTTGACCGCCAGGGCTGGCGCATTAGACCAAAGTAGTGAAATGAATAGTTACGATTGACTTGACGGTCACGCTTTGGTGCTAATCGCCAATCGACGTCGAGCAGGACAACAGATCCTGCCGTAAGCGACACACAAGAATTAGAAATGAGAGGAGCAAAACATGTACAAGTCCACATTGGCATTTGCCGTGGCCCTAGGGGTTCTGGCCCAGCAGGCGAATGCCGCCGGTTTCGTTGAAGACAGCAAGCTGTCGCTGAGCTCGCGAACCATGTATTTCGATAACGACGACCGTGAGACCGGGGGCTCCAGCAGCCGCGAATCCGGCCAGGGTTTCAAGCTGGACTACCTGTCCGGCTACACCCAGGGCACCGTAGGTTTCGGCGTTGATGTCCAGGCGCTGTGGGGCATTCATCTGGATGGCGGCCGTGGTCATCACCCTAACAACAGCACCTTCTTCCCTAGCGATACCGATGGCTCGGCTGTCGATCAGTGGGCACGCATCGGTGGTAACGCCAAGGCGCGTTTCTCGAAAACCGAAGCGCGTTTCGGTAGCGCCCTGGCACCTAACCTGCCAATCCTCGTCGCGAACGATGGCCGTCTGCTGCCGCAAACGTTTGAAGGCGGCACCATCCAGTCGAAGGAAATCGACAACCTGACCCTGAACGCCGGTCAGCTGACTCACGCCATGGGCCGTGCGTCGAGCAACCGTACCGGTCTGGCTGTTGCCGGTGGTACCCAGGACAGCAACAAGTTCCAGTTCGCCGGTGGCGACTGGAAGGTCACCAAAGACCTGACCTTGCAGTACTACTACGCGAACCTGGAAGACTACTACAAGCAGCACTTCCTGGGCCTGACCCACGTGTTCCCGATTGCTGACGACCAATCGTTCAAAACCGACCTGCGCTACTTCGACAGCCGCAGCGACGGCGCGAACGGCGACGCTACCCACTTCTTCAGCAACAACGGCGGTTATGCCAAGAAGGCTGGTGAGGTCGATAACAAGACCTGGAGTGCCATCTTCACCTATACCCTGGGTGGTCACTCGTTCCTGCTCGGTCATCAACAGGTCGGCGATGACGGTGGCTTCGTCTACCTGGGCCAAGGTGACGTCCTCAGAGATGGCACTACCCGCAACGAAGGCAACGGCGGTTCGAGCTTCTACCTGTTCACCGACAGCATGATCAACTCGTTTGTCCGTGCCGGCGAGAACACCACTTTCGGTCAGTACGCGTATGACTTCGCGCGTCTGGGCGTGCCAGGCCTGAAGGCTTCGGTCAACTACCTGCGCGGTGATGACGTTCGCTACAAATCCGGCAATGGTACTTATGACGAGTGGGAACGCGACGCGCGTGTCGACTACGTCATTCAGGAAGGCACCCTCAAAGGCCTGGGCGCGAGCCTGCGTCATGGTGTCTACCGTGGCGAGGGTTCCGAGTCCGCTCGTGACCAGGACCAGACCCGTCTGATCTTCAACTACACTTACAACTTCATGTAAGTCCGGTTGAAACGAAGAAGCCTCGCTTGATGCGAGGCTTTTTTTTGCCTGCCAATTGATAGATTTAAAGGTTATAAATAAATCGATATTTATTCTTTTTGTTTTTATCCCGGTGCAGGCACAGTAACCCCATAACGAACCCAGCCAAGGAGCCGCACCATGAGCCTCAGACTCGGCGACATCGCCCCCGACTTCGAACAGGAATCCAGCGAAGGCAAGATCCGCTTCCATGAATGGCTGGGCAACAGCTGGGGCGTGCTGTTCTCGCACCCGGCCGACTTCACCCCGGTGTGCACCACCGAGCTGGGCTTCACCGCCAAACTCAAGGAGCAGTTCGCCGAGCGTGGCGTCAAGGCCATTGCCCTGTCGGTGGACCCGGTGGACTCCCATCACCGCTGGATCGAAGACATCAACGAAACCCAGAACACCATCGTCAACTTCCCGATCCTGGCCGATGCCGATCGTAAGGTTTCCGACCTCTACGACCTGATTCATCCCAATGCCAGCGACACCCTGACGGTGCGCTCCTTGTTCGTGATCGACCCGAACAAGAAGATCCGTCTGACCATCACTTACCCGGCCAGCACCGGGCGTAACTTCCACGAGATTCTGCGGGTGATCGACTCGTTGCAGCTGACCGACAACCACAAGGTCGCTACGCCGGCCAACTGGCAGGATGGTGACGAAGTGGTAATCGTGCCATCGCTCAAAGACGAAGATGAAATCAAACAGCGCTTTCCGAAGGGCTACCGGGCGGTCAAGCCGTACCTGCGCCTGACCCCGCAACCCAATCGCTGACCTTTAGCCATAGCAGGGATTTTGGGCCGTTTCGACGGCCCTTTTTTATGGCGTACCGGTGAAATCCATATAGTTCATAAACGAATAAACAAATGAAAAAATATGATTTATGGATATATGTGTCGAGCTGTTAAGGTCACTGCATTCCAGCGAGAACTCAAACTCGCGGCCCTCTAGAACACGATCAAGGATGCGCTCCAATGCTGGTTGTTTCTCTCGGTGGTAGTCCCAGTTTACGTTCACGCTCCGGCGTATTGCTTGAGCGCAGCCGCCAGTGGTTGCAAGGCCAGGGCGTCGAAGTGGTGACCTTCCAGGTGCGGGACTTTCCGGCCGAAGACCTGCTCCATGCCCGTTTCGACAGCCCCAGGGTGCAGCACTTTCTGCAACTGGTAGAACAGGCCGACGGCCTGGTGGTGGCAACTCCGGTGTACAAGGCCTCGTTTGCCGGTGCACTGAAAACCCTGCTCGACCTGCTGCCGGAACGCGCTCTGAGCCACAAGGTAGTACTGCCCATCGCCACCGGCGGCAGCATCGCTCATATGCTGGCGGTGGATTACGCGCTCAAGCCAGTGTTGTCGGCGCTCAAGGCCCAGGAAACCCTGCAGGGGATCTTCGCCGATGACAGCCAGATCACCTACGGCGAAGGTAATGCCGCTGCACAGCTGGCGCCGGTTCTGGAGCAACGCCTGAACGAATCGCTTGAACTGTTTCACAGTGCCCTGGCCCGCCAACCGAAACCGGTCGCGCCCGGTGTACTGAATGAGCGTCTGCTCAGCGCTCGCTGGAGCATCTGAGCGGCACCACCCGATTTTCTGCATTTCCCACCTTACTCGCCCGCCAACGGGCAAGCAGGTGCAGCCTGAACCCCAACAGCAAAAGGAGAGCGCTATGCGCACTGTCATTTTGCGTCGTGGTCTGGTCGCTCTGTTTGCTGCGGCTGTGTCCTTCGGCGCCATTACTCAAGCCCAGGCTGAAAGCCTGCGTATCGGTTATCAGAAATACGGCACGCTGGTGCTGCTCAAGGCCAAGGGCTCGCTGGAGAAGCGTCTGGCTGCCCAGGGCATTCAAGTGCAATGGACGGAGTTTCCCGGTGGCCCGCAACTGCTCGAAGGCCTGAACGTCGGCTCCATCGATTTCGGGGTTACCGGCGAGACGCCACCGGTATTCGCCCAAGCGGCGGGTGCCGACCTGCTGTATGTGGCCTATGAGCCGCCAGCGCCGCACAGCGAAGCGATCCTGGTGCCCAAGGGCTCGTCGATCCAGTCGGTCAAGGAACTCAAAGGCAAGAAAGTTGCGCTGAACAAAGGTTCCAACGTGCACTACCTGCTGGTACGCGCCCTGGAAGATGCCGGCCTCAAATACACCGACATCCAGCCGGTGTTCCTGCCCCCGGCCGATGCCCGCGCCGCGTTCGAGCGTGGCAGTGTCGATGCCTGGGTCATCTGGGACCCTTATCAGGCGGCCGCCGAACAGCAACTGCAAGCGCGTACGCTGCGTGACGGTAAAGGCATCGTCGACAACCACCAGTTCTACCTGGCCACCAAACCCTATGCGCAAAAGCACCCAGAAGTGATCAACGCGCTGGTCGAGGAAGTGCGCGCCGTAGGCGAGTGGTCCAAGGCCAACCCGCAGGAAGTCACCGACCAGGTCGCACCGCTGCTTGGCCTGCCGGCCGACATCACCCTGACGTCGGTCAAGCGCCAGGGTTATGGCGCGCATTTCCTGACCCCTGATGTGGTCAGCGCCCAGCAGAAAATCGCCGATACCTTCCACTCGCTCAAGCTGATTCCCAAGCCATTGAGCATCAAGGATGTGATCTGGACTCCCCCGGCCAAGGTCGCTACCGCGCCTTGATTGACTCGCCCGTGCCGGGACCTGGTCCCGGCTTGCGTTCCCCTTAGGAGACAACTCCAATGAGCCTCAACGTTTTCTGGTTTCTTCCCACCCACGGCGACGGCCACTACCTGGGCACCTCCGAAGGTGCGCGAGCAGTCGATCACGGTTACTTGCAGCAAATCGCCCAGGCTGCCGACCGCCTGGGTTTTGGTGGTGTGTTGATCCCGACCGGGCGCTCCTGCGAGGATTCCTGGCTGGTCGCCGCGTCGCTGATTCCGGTGACCCAGCGTCTGAAATTCCTGGTCGCCCTGCGCCCGGGCATCATCTCGCCGACCGTGGCAGCACGGCAGGCCGCGACCCTGGATCGTCTGTCCGGAGGCCGCGCCTTGTTCAATCTGGTCACCGGTGGTGATCCGGAAGAACTCTCGGGTGACGGCCTGTTCCTCAGCCATGAAGAGCGCTACCAGGCTTCGGTAGAGTTCACGCGTATCTGGCGTCGGGTGCTGGAAGGCGAAACCGTCGATTACGACGGTCAGCATATTCAGGTCAAAGGCGCCAAACTGCTCTATCCGCCGATCCAGCAGCCACGCCCACCGCTGTACTTTGGCGGCTCCTCTGAAGCGGCCCAGGACCTGGCAGCCGAGCAGGTCGAGCTGTACCTGACCTGGGGTGAGCCACCGGCGGCCGTTGCTGAAAAGATCGAGCAAGTCCGCGCCAAGGCCGCCAAGCAAGGGCGTACCGTGCGCTTCGGTATTCGCCTGCATGTGATAGTGCGCGAGACCAATGCTGAAGCCTGGCAGGCTGCTGAGCGTCTTATTTCGCACCTGGACGACGACACCATTGCCCGCGCCCAGGCATCGCTGGCGCGCTTTGACTCGGTGGGCCAGCAGCGCATGGCCGCCCTGCACGGCGGCAACCGTGACAACCTGGAAGTCAGCCCCAACCTCTGGGCCGGGGTCGGCCTGGTGCGTGGCGGTGCCGGTACTGCGCTGGTGGGTGATGGACCGACCGTGGCAGAACGGGTCAAGGAATATGCCGCACTGGGCATCGATACCTTCATCTTCTCCGGTTATCCACACCTTGAAGAGTCGTATCGGGTGGCTGAACTGCTCTTCCCGCACCTGGATGTGGAGCGCCCTGAGTTGCCGAAAAGTGGTGGCTACGTGAGCCCGTTCGGCGAGATGGTCGCCAACGACATCCTGCCAAAGTCCGCAGCGCAGCGCTGAGGATATAGCCATGAGTCGTGTATCCACTCCCTGGCAGCAGCGCCTGGCGCCCTGGGCGCTGCCGCTGCTGCTGTTGGCGGTCTGGCAATTGGCAGTCAGCGTTGGCTGGCTGTCGACGCGCATTCTGCCGGCACCGAGCGCAGTGTTCAGCGCCGGTGTCGAGCTGGTGCGCAGCGGTGAAATCTGGACCCACCTGGCGATCAGTGGCTGGCGCGCCGCGCTTGGCTTTCTGATCGGTGGCGCAATCGGTCTGGCCCTGGGCTTTATCACCGGTCTGTCGAAATGGGGTGAACGCCTGCTCGACAGTTCGGTGCAGATGATCCGCAACGTGCCGCACCTGGCGCTGATCCCGCTGGTGATTCTGTGGTTTGGCATCGATGAGTCGGCGAAGATTTTCCTGGTTGCCCTGGGCACCTTGTTCCCGATTTATCTCAATACCTACCACGGCATCCGCAACGTCGATCCGGCGCTGGTGGAGATGGCGCGCAGCTATGGCCTGTCTGGCTTCGAGCTGTTTCGCCAGGTGATTTTGCCGGGGGCCTTGCCCTCGATTCTGGTCGGTGTGCGTTTCGCCCTGGGCTTCATGTGGCTGACCCTGATCGTTGCCGAAACCATTTCGGCCAACGCCGGTATCGGCTACCTGGCGATGAATGCCCGTGAGTTCCTGCAGACCGACGTCGTGGTCCTGGCGATTGTGCTCTACGCCGTGCTCGGCAAGCTTGCCGACCTGGCCGCACGGGGCCTGGAGCGGGTCTGGCTGCGCTGGCACCCGGCTTATCAACCAACCCGGGGAGAGGGCGCATGACCATCCTCAAAGAACCACCTGCACGGCTGTTACGCGGCATACCGCTGGCAGCCAACAACCTGCAGAAAACCTTTGGCCAGCGCCAGGTGCTGCGTGACATCGACCTGCATATTCCTGCCGGGCAGTTCGTCGCCATCGTCGGGCGAAGCGGTTGTGGCAAGAGCACCCTGTTGCGCTTGCTCGCCGGCCTCGACCAGCCCACCGGCGGCGAACTGCTGGCCGGTTCGGCAGCGTTGAGCGAGGCTCGCGAGGATACCCGGCTGATGTTCCAGGAGGCGCGTTTGCTGCCCTGGAAGAAGGTGATCGACAACGTCGGCCTGGGCTTGTCGGGCAACTGGCGGCCACAGGCGCTGCAAGCGCTGGAGGCGGTCGGCCTGGCCGAACGTGCCAACGAGTGGCCAGCGGCGCTGTCTGGCGGACAAAAGCAGCGTGTGGCCCTGGCCCGTGCCCTGATTCACCAGCCGCGCCTGTTGCTGCTCGACGAGCCGCTGGGCGCGCTGGATGCCCTGACCCGTATCGAGATGCAGCACCTGATCGAACGGCTCTGGCGCCAGCATGGCTTCACCGTATTGCTGGTGACCCATGATGTCAGCGAAGCGGTTGCCGTCGCCGACCGGGTGATCCTGATCGAAGACGGTGAAGTGGGCCTGGACCTGATCGTCGACCTGCCACGCCCCCGTGTGCGCGGCTCCCATCGCCTGGCGGCGCTGGAAACCGAAGTTCTCAACCGCGTTCTCTCGGTGCCGGGTGCACCGCCTGAGCCGGAACCCGTAGCACCTTTGCCGACGCAACTGCGTTGGGCTCATTGACCTGAAGGAAGCAAACAAATGACCATCAAAGCGATCAACGTACGTAACCAGTTCAAAGGCACCGTGAAGGAAATTCTCGAAGGCCCGGTACTGTCGGAAATCGATGTGCAGACCGCCTCGGGTATTGTCACTTCGGTGATCACCACCCGTTCCGTGCGCGAGCTGGAGCTGACCATTGGCAGTGAAGTGATTGCCTTTGTGAAGTCGACTGAAGTGTCGATTGCCAAGCTCTGACTTTGCCGCTCGGCTGCGACCGCTTTGCGGTCGATCGCAGGCTTCGCCAGCGCCTACACAGTCCCAGTACATACAGGGCTTTTGTGGGAGCCGGCCTTGCCGGCGACAGGGCCGTCAGCGTTTAGGCAGGAAAGGCGGCAGGTACAGCCCCAGATACGCATCAAACACGCGCATGCCTTCCTCGGCCATGCGCGGTGTGATCTGCCCGTGCAACTGCACCGAACGGGCATAAACCCGATCGCCCAGCTCCATGGCCAGGGCAAACACATCGACGTCTTCCGGTAGCACCGGCAACTGGAAGTGCTGAGCGAACAGCTTGTGCATCAGGTCGCCCAGTTCGATGTCGTGCTGACGGTCGGCCTGGGTCACTTCGCTCAGGCCATGCTGGGCGAGGATCAACTGGCGGGCGGCCGCATCCTGGTTGTAGATACTCAACATGCGCTGCTCGACCAGGCGCGACAGGTCGTGCCAGGTGTTCAGCGCTGCGGTATCAATCGGCGCTGCCAGGCACGCCCGAAAGGCGCCATGGACATCGGCGGTCAGGGCTTCGAGCAGGGCCGGAACACTGGCGAAAAAGTGGTACACCGAGGACGGCGGGATCTGCGCGCGCTCGGCGACGCTGTAGATCGACAGGCTGGCCACGCCTTCACTGGCCAGCAGGGTGCGCGCCGCTTCGAGGATCGAGTCGATCCGCGCCTGGCTGGCGGCGCGGGGTTTGCGTGTGGAGACGGTACGGCTCATGTCAGTTGCTGATCGCCAGAATGCTGGCCTGGTAAGCGCTGACGAACAGGTCGAAATCGGCCTTGTCCTCTTCTCGCTCAAGTTTGGCCTGGGCCTCGAGAGACTCGCGTGCCGCTGCTTCGAAGCGCTGTTGCTCATCGGCTGGCAGCGCTTCGGCGCGGAAGAACTCGGCATGCGCCTGGCTCTGACGCAAGGCAAAACGGCTGAAGCTTTCCTTGTGTTCAGTCATGCTCGCCAATACCTGTGCCGACGGCGTCAGGGACGGATCGCTGACCTTGGCCTTCTGCAGTTCCAGGGCTTTGGTGTGCTCGTCGCTGTCCTGGCTGCGGTCAAGCAGTGCTGCCAGTGGCGCGATACGTTCGAGCAGTTCAGTTGCCCATTCCTTGAGTTCAACCGGTTTGCCGTGGCGTTGCAGGATCAACCCCGGGCGACGACCTTCCTTGACCACGCTGAGGAAGTTGCCGGTGCAGTTGCCGCACTCCAGGTAACCCAGCAGTGGGCTGTCTTCCAGCGCGCAGAACAACAGGAAGGCATCGAGGAAGCGCGCCTCGCTCAGGTCGATGCCGGTCGGCAGGAACGGGTTGATGTCCAGGCAACGCACTTCAACGTACTGAATGCCGCGGGCCATCAGGGCCTGGATCGGCCGCTCGCCGCTGTAGGTCACGCGCTTGGGGCGGATGTTGGAGTAGTACTCGTTTTCGATCTGCAGGATGTTGGTATTGAGCTGTACCCACTCGCCATCCTTGTGCGTGCCGATTTCCACATAAGGCGCATACGGGGTGGCGACGGCCTTGCGCAGGCTGTCGGTGTAGCTGTTCAGATCGTTGTAGCAGGGTGTCAGGCCGGCCTGGGCGTTGCTCTGGTAACCCAGGTCGCTCATGCGCAGGCTGGTGGCGTATGGCAGGTACAGGGTATCGGCGTCGAACTGTTCGAGCTGGTGTGGGCGACCACGCAGGAAACCGGCGTCCAGGGCTGGCGAGGCGCCGAACAGGTACATCAGCAACCAGCTGTAACGGCGGAAGTTGCGGATCAGGGCAATGTAGGCTGCCGATTGATAAGCGCGGTCATCGAGGCTGCTGCCTTCGGCGGCGCGCAGCAGCGGCCAGAGTTTCTCAGGCAGCGAGAAATTGTAGTGAATGCCGGCAATACACTGCATGGTACGGCCATAGCGCAGGGCCAGGCCCTTGCGATAGACATACTTGAGCTGACCGATGTTGGAGCTGCCGTACCAGGCGATCGGAATGTCTTCCTCGGCCGGTAGCGGGCAAGGCATCGACGGGCTCCACAGGTACTCGCTGCCCAGCTTGGTGTAGGCGAAGCGGTGGATGTTCTCCAGGCTTTCGAGGGTCTGCGCGGGGTCGGCCAGGGCTGGGGTAATGAACTCCAGCAGCGACTCCGAGTAGTCCGTGGTGATCTGCTCGTGGGTCAACGCCGCGCCGAGTGCTTCGGGGTGCGGGGTTTGTGCCAGGCGACCGTCCTCGGTCACACGCAAGCATTCGCGCTCGATGCCGTGCAGGCACTGCTTGAGCAGGGAGAGGTTGTCGCCTTGGCCGAGCAGGCTCAGGCGGCGGTTGAGAAGTTCGCTCAAGATGGATTCCTTCACGCATCAGTCGCCCCAATATGGGGGTGGAAATGACGGTCTACAAGGGTGGACAGAGGAACTGGCGTTGTCGCCTGGTTTTGGCCGGCTTTCGGCAGCGCCTGCGCTCTGCCGAAAGTATCGCAATTTGGCTGCTTGCGGCTAGAGGACGACGAACGTTCCCTGGGCTTTGGCCACCAGCTTGTCGTCCTGGAGTACCTCGGCGTCGACCACCAGGGTGCGCCGCCCGGCGTGCAGCACCCGGGCGATACACAGCACCTCACCTTCGCTGACTGCGCGCAGGTAATTGATCTTGCACTCCAGGGTTACGCTCTGCTGGTCGAAGCCATGGGAACTGGAGCAGGCCAGTCCCATGGCGGTATCGACCAGGCTGAAGATCGCCCCGCCGTGCAGCTTGGCGCCGCGGTTGCGCAAATGCGGCTCCAGGGCGAGGGTCATTTCTGCAACCCCCGCTTCCAGACGTTGCAGGCGGCAGCCAAGCAGCTGGCTGAAGGCGCTGAGGACGACCTCTTGTGGGGCCTCCATCACTTCTTCTTCAACTGCTTGGCGTTGGCAAACAGCGACGCCATGGCGTTGTTGGCCGGAGCCGGAGTTTCTTTGGCGCGGGCTGGAGCGCCCTGTTGGCGCGGGGCCGAGCCAGGGCGGCTGCCACGGGCACCATCGATTTTCTCGCCCGGGGTATCGCTCATGCGCATCGACAGACCGACGCGTTTGCGCGGGATGTCGATTTCCATGACCTTGACCTTGACCACGTCGCCGGCCTTGACCGCTTCACGCGGGTCCTTGATGAACTTCTCCGACAGCGCCGAAATGTGCACCAGACCGTCCTGGTGGACGCCGATATCGACGAAGGCACCGAAGTTGGTGACGTTGGTCACCACGCCTTCGAGGATCATGCCCAGTTGCAGGTCCTTGAGGTCTTCGACGCCTTCCTGGAATTCAGCGGTCTTGAACTCGGGACGCGGGTCACGGCCCGGCTTGTCCAGTTCCTGGAGAATGTCGGTGACGGTCGGCAGGCCGAAGGTTTCGTCGGTGAATTTTTTCGGGTCCAGGCGCTTGAGGAAACCACTGTCGCCGATCAGCGAGCGAATATCACGGTCGGTTTCGGCGGCGATGCGCTGTACCAGCGGGTAAGCCTCAGGGTGCACCGCCGAGGCGTCCAGCGGGTTGTCGCCATTCATTACGCGCAGGAAACCGGCGGCCTGCTCAAAGGTTTTTTCGCCCAGGCGGCTGACTTTTTTCAACGCTGCGCGGGTCTTGAACGCGCCATTGGCATCGCGATGGCTGACGATGTTTTGCGCCAGGGTGCTGTTGAGGCCAGAAATACGTGCCAGCAGGGCAACCGAAGCGGTGTTGACGTCGACGCCGACGGCGTTCACGCAGTCCTCGACCACGGCGTCGAGGCCGCGGGCCAGCTTGAGCTGCGAAACGTCATGCTGGTACTGGCCGACACCGATGGATTTCGGGTCGATCTTCACCAGTTCAGCCAGCGGATCCTGCAGGCGGCGAGCGATGGACACCGCGCCACGGATCGACACGTCAAGGTCCGGGAATTCGCGGGCAGCCAGTTCCGACGCCGAGTACACCGAGGCGCCGGCTTCGGAGACCATGATCTTGGTCATTTTCAACGCTGGGTATTTTTTGATCAGTTCGGCGGCCAGCTTGTCGGTTTCGCGGCTGGCGGTGCCGTTGCCGATGGCGATCAGTTCCACCGAGTGCTTGGCGCACAGGGCGGCGAGTACGGCGATGGTCTGGTCCCACTGGTTCTTCGGCACGTGCGGGTAGACCGTGGCAGTGTCGAGCAGCTTGCCGGTGGCATCGACCACGGCGACTTTGCAGCCAGTACGCAGGCCCGGGTCAAGGCCCAGGGTCGTGCGCGGGCCGGCTGGCGCTGCCAGCAGCAGGTCGTGCAGGTTGTGGGCGAAGACATTGATCGCTTCGCCTTCGGCGTTGTCGCGCAACTCGCCGAACAGGTCGGTTTCCAGGTGGCTGTAGAGCTTGACCTTCCAGGTCCAGCGCACGACTTCGCCCAGCCATTTGTCTGCAGGGCGGTTCTGATTCTGCAGGCCGAAACGCTCGGCAATCATCATTTCGCAGGGGTGCAGGGTGCCTGGCAGCTCTTCACCAACCTTCAGCGAGGCAGCCAGCACACCTTCGTTGCGGCCACGGAAAATCGCCAGGGCGCGGTGCGACGGCACGCTCTTGAGCAGTTCATCGTGTTCGAAGTAGTCGCGGAACTTGGCGCCTTCCTCTTCCTTGCCGGCCACCAGGCGAGCGCTGAGCACCGCTTCCTGCTTGAGGAAGCTACGCAGCTTGTCGAGCAGGCTGGCGTCTTCGGCGAAGCGTTCCATGAGGATGTATTTGGCGCCTTCGAGGGCGGCTTTGACGTCGGCCACGCCTTTTTCCGCGTCGACAAAGCGTGCGGCTTCGACTTCAGGGCTCAGCTGCGGGTCGCCCAACAGACCATCGGCCAGCTCGCCGAGGCCGGCTTCCAGGGCAATCTGGCCCTTGGTGCGGCGCTTTTGCTTGTAAGGCAGGTAGAGGTCTTCGAGGCGGGTCTTGGTGTCAGCCAGCTTGATCTCGCGGGCCAGTTCCGGGGTCAGCTTGCCTTGCTCTTCGATGCTGGCCAGGATGCTGACGCGGCGATCGTCCAGTTCACGCAGGTAGCGCAGGCGTTCTTCCAGATGACGAAGCTGGGTGTCATCCAGGCTGCCGGTTACTTCTTTACGGTAACGGGCGATAAAAGGCACCGTCGAGCCTTCATCAAGCAGGGCCACGGCCGCTTCGACCTGTTGCGGGCGGACACCGAGTTCCTCGGCGATGCGGCTGTTGATGCTGTCCATAAAACCACCTGACAAATTGTGAAAACAAAGGCCGCGGGCGGGCGCCATGGGGCACTCGGAGCAATGCGGCGCTGGCTGAAAGCGGCGCATTATACCCAGCGCGCCGGGCTTGCGGTGATAGCAGCGCGCCAGCTCCTGGCCAGGCAGAACTGGCGCACAGGGAAAAATCTGCTAACAATGCACACGGCACGGTCACTAGCGGCTAAGCCATAATGCGTGCCGAGATTAGAGGAGTTATCCATGAGCAGCACTGCCCAAACCGCTGAAGGCGAAAAAATTCTCATCGTCGATGACGATCCAGGCTTGAGCAGCCTGCTGGAACGTTTCTTCACCAGCAAGGGCTATCGCGCCCGCGCAGTACCCAATACCGAGCAGATGGACCGCCTGCTGGCCCGCGAAGTATTCAACCTGGTGGTCCTTGACCTGATGCTGCCTGGCGAGGACGGTCTGACTGCCTGCCGCCGCCTGCGCGCAGCGAACAACCAGATCCCGATCATCATGCTCACCGCCAAAGGCGATGAACTGAGCCGTATCAAGGGCCTGGAGCTGGGTGCCGACGATTACCTGGCCAAACCGTTCAACCCCGACGAGTTGATGGCTCGGGTCAAAGCCGTCCTGCGTCGCCAGGCTCCTGCCGTGCCGGGTGCACCGGGCAGCGAAGATGAAACCGTTACCTTCGGCGACTATGAGTTGTCGCTGGCAACGCGTGAGCTCAAGCGCGGTGAAGAAGTCCACATGCTCACCACCGGTGAGTTCGCCGTGCTCAAGGCGCTGGTCATGCATGCTCGCGAGCCGCTGACCCGCGACAAGCTGATGAACCTGGCCCGTGGCCGCGAATGGGATGCCCTGGAGCGTTCCATCGACGTACAGATTTCCCGTCTGCGGCGCATGATCGAACCCGACCCTTCGAAGCCGCGCTACATCCAGACCGTCTGGGGCGTTGGTTACGTGTTCGTACCGGATGGCAATGCCAGCAAGTGACGTTCCGATTGTAGGAGCCAGCCACTGCAAGCAGGGCGGACCTTCGGGTTGCCCTGTTTTTGCGTGTGCCTAGATCCGCAAAGCCTGCGAGCCATGCTCGTTCCTGCAAAGTGTGTAGCCGTTGTCGATGAAAACGCCCCTGTGGTTCCCGCAAAGCTTCTTCGCCCGCACCCTGTGGTTGGTGCTCATCGTCGTGCTGTTCTCCAAGGCGCTGACCCTGGTCTACCTGCTGATGAACGAAGACGTGCTGGTCGATCGTCAGTACAGCCACGGGGTGGCCCTGACCCTGCGCGCCTATTGGGCGGCCGATGAGTCCGATCGCGACAAGATCGCTGAAGCTGCCGGGCTGATCCGGGTGGTGGGTTCCGGCGTTCCAGAAGGCGAACAGCACTGGCCCTACAGTGAAATCTACCAGCGTCAGATGCAGGCCGAGCTTGGCGCCGACACCGAGGTGCGCCTGCGTATACATGCGCCACCGGCGCTCTGGGTGCGGGCACCGAGCCTGGGTGACGGTTGGTTGAAGGTTCCGCTGTATCCGCACCCGTTGCGTGGCCAGAAGATCTGGAGCGTACTGGGCTGGTTCCTGGCCATCGGCCTGCTGTCCACGGCGTCGGCCTGGATCTTTGTCCGCCAGCTCAACCAGCCGCTCAAGCGCTTGGTGTTCGCTGCCCGACAGCTGGGCCAGGGGCGCAGTGTCCGGTTGCCGGTCAGCGACACGCCCAGTGAGATGACCGAAGTTTACCGGGCGTTCAACCAGATGGCCGAAGATGTCGAGCAAGCCGGACGGGAGCGGGAGCTGATGCTGGCCGGTGTGTCCCACGACCTGCGCACGCCATTGACCCGTTTGCGCCTGTCGCTGTCGTTGCTGGCCAACGAGAGCGACCTGACCGACGACATGGTGCGCGACATCGAGGACATGGACGCCATCCTCGACCAGTTCCTCGCCTTTATCCGCGACGGACGTGACGAGCCGGTGGAAGAAGTCGACCTGAGCGATCTGGTGCGCGAGGTGGTGGCACCGTTCAACCAGCCGGAAGAGCGCGTGCGCCTGTGTCTTGAGCCGATTCCACCGTTCCCGTTGCGCAGGGTGTCGCTCAAACGCTTGCTTAACAACCTCATTGGTAACGCCCTGTACCACGCAGGCAAGGGAGTTGAGGTAGCAGCCTATGTGTCGGGTGACAGCAGCGCTCCCTATGTGGTGCTTAGCGTGCTGGACCGAGGTGCAGGCATCGATCCGAACGAGCTGGAAGGTATCTTCAACCCGTTCATTCGCGGTGATCGTGCCCGTAGTGGCAAGGGCACGGGGCTGGGGCTGGCGATCGTCAAGCGAATCGCTGCCCAGCATGGCGGTAATGTCGAGTTGCGCAACCGCTCCGGCGGCGGGCTGGAAGCCCGGGTGCGCCTGCCGCTGGGGCTGCTGCTGCCGCGCGACGCGGTCTAGGCTTAGCCTTTACCTTTGGTGCGGGTCAGGTTTGGCCCGCCGTTCTTTTCCAGATGTTCGATGATCATCCCGGCCACGTCCTTGGTCGTGGTGACCTCGATGCCCTCAAGACCAGGCGAAGAGTTCACCTCCATCACCAGCGGGCCGTGATTGGAGCGCAGGATATCCACACCGGCAACGCTCAAACCCATGACCTTGGCCGCACGGATGGCGGTCATGCGCTCTTCGGGGGTGATCTTGATCAGGCTGGCGCTGCCGCCGCGATGCAGGTTGGAACGGAACTCACCGGGTTTGGCCTGACGCTTCATCGAGGCAATGACCTTGTCGCCCACCACGAAGCAACGGATGTCGGCGCCGCCTGCCTCCTTGATGTACTCCTGGACCATGATGTTCTGCTTCAGGCCCATGAAGGCCTCGATCACCGACTCGGCAGCCTTGGTGGTCTCGCACAGGACCACGCCGATGCCCTGGGTACCTTCGAGCACCTTGATCACCAGTGGTGCGCCATTGACCATCTGGATCAGGTCGGGGATGTCGTCCGGCGAGTGAGCGAAACCGGTAACCGGCAAGCCGATGCCGCGCCGCGACAGCAACTGCAGCGAACGCAGTTTGTCACGCGAGCGGGCGATGGCGACCGACTCGTTCAAGGGGAACACGCCCATCATTTCGAATTGACGCAGAACCGCGCAGCCATAAAACGTCACGGAGGCACCGATGCGCGGGATCACCGCATCAAAGCCTTCGAGGGGCTTGCCGCGGTAGTGGATCTGCGGCTTGTGGCTGGCGATGTTCATATAGGCGCGCAGGGTATCGATCACAACCATCTCATGGCCTCGTGCAGTACCGGCTTCAACCAGACGACGAGTGGAATACAGACGCGGGTTTCGCGACAGCACGGCGATCTTCATGCAACACCTGTGGAAGGAGAAATAGTGGCCGGAAATGCCGGCTTGTCCTGAACGTACTTGAGGCCCGGATTGACCACCAACTGGCCATGGATCAGGGCTTTGGAACCGAGCAACAGGCGATAGCGCATGGCCTTGCGGCAAGCGAGGGTGAACTCGACTTCCCAGACCCGGTCACCCAGCGCCAGGGGTGTGCGGATCACGTAGCGGGTTTGCGCCTGGCCATTGGAGCTCTTTATGGTTTTCATGGTCACCAGCGGCGCTTCGCAGCGACGGTGGCGCAGTTGCACCACTGATCCCAGGTGGGCATTGAAACGCACCCAGGGTTCGCCATTGCGCTCAAAGGTCTCGACCTCGGTGGCGTGCAGGCTCGAGGTACTGGCGCCGGTGTCGATTTTGGCGCGCAGCCCGGCCACACCGAGGTCGGGCAAGGCTACCCACTCGCGCAGGCCAATTACAGTCAAATGATCAAATGTCTTCAAATTGCTCAACCAGCATAAAAAGTCGCAAGGCCGGAACCGGCGCGACAGGTCGGTGAACTGTAAGCACGCCGCGGTTTTTTTGCATCCGCCTGATACGGTAGTACAGTTCTGTTTACGAAAATAAGCGGGGAAATGTCATGGCACAAAAGCCGCAGGAGGACGACAAGGTTCGTCTGGACAAATGGCTTTGGGCGGCGCGTTTCTACAAGACCCGGGCGCTGGCCAAGACAGCTATCGAAAGTGGCAAGGTGCACTGTCGCGGTGAACGATGCAAGCCGGGCAAAGAGCCACGAATTGGCGACGAATTCGTCTTGCGCACCGGCTTTGATGAGCGCACGGTGGTGGTCCGGGCACTGTCTGTGGTGCGCCGTGGCGCGCCCGAAGCCCAGGCGCTGTACGAAGAAACCGCCGCGAGCATCGCCCGCCGGGAACAGACCGCAGCCCTGCGCAAGGCCGGGGCGCTGGGGGTTACTACCGATGGTCGGCCGACCAAGAAGCAGCGCCGCCAGCTCCATCAGCTTCATGACAGCGCCGGTTAACGGGCGCGGGGCGCACTGATAAACTAGGCGTCATTAACTCATTTACGTGAATACCCGAACCCATGTCTGAATTGCCGGATACCGATTACACCCAACGCTTCATTTTCGACGACCGCGACGTACGTGGTGAAATGGTCGGGCTGGAGCGCAGCTACGCCGAAGTGCTGGCCAAGCATCCTTACCCGCAGCCTGTCGCGCAGCTGCTCGGCGAGCTGATGGCGGCTGCGGCGCTGCTGGTTGGCACGCTGAAGTTCGACGGTCTGCTGATCCTTCAGGCACAGTCGAGCGGGCCGGTGCCCCTGCTGGCCATCGAATGCACCAGCGAGCACGAAATTCGCGGCCTGGCACGTTATGCGGCCGAGCAGATCAAGGATGATGCGACCCTTGCCGACCTGATGCCTGGCGGGCATCTGGTCCTGACCATCATTCCGGTCAACGGTCAGCGCTACCAGGGCACGGTGGATCTGGACGGCAAGGACCTGTCGGAGTGTTTTACCAACTATTTCGTCATGTCCCAGCAGATCAATACCTGCATTTCCCTCACCGCCGACGGTATCCGTGCCCGCGGCCTGTTGGTGCAGCAGTTGCCTGCCGATCGCCAGAAGGACATCGAGGAGCGCGAGGAAAGCTGGAACCACGTGAAGGCCCTGGCCAACACGGTGAAAGCCGAGGAACTGCTTGGCCTCGATAACGAGACTGTACTGCATCGCCTGTACCACGAAGACGCCGTGCGCCTGTTCGATATCCAGCCACTGCATTTCCGCTGCAGCTGCTCGCGTGAGCGCTCCGCCAATGCTCTGGTCAGCCTGGGCCTGGAAGACGCCAAGCAGTTGGTTGCCGAGCACGGTGGCAAGGTTGAAGTCGATTGCCAGTTCTGTAACCAGCGCTATCAATTCGATGTAGCCGATATCGAGCAATTGTTCGCCGGAGGCGGTGTAGACACGCCGTCAGATACTCGTCACTAAAACGTTTCAGCACAGGTAAATCTCCTGTCTAACGCCGGAAACACGCCGTTCTGACAGGAGGGCCCTACTTTTTTTGGGCGTTTCTGGCATAATCCGGCCACTTTTTTCGCTGTAGTAGTTTTCAAAGCTCTACTACAAAACGTTTGGAGCACTCGGCCGCAGGCCGGATGGGGAATCTCATGACGCAAGCCAACAACACCGTGTACACCGACCTGAGCGTCGATGAGCTGGTAAAAGAAGCGCTGAACCGCGGTGAAGGCGAGCTGGCCGATACTGGCGCGCTGGTCGTCAAAACTGGTCACCGTACCGGCCGTTCACCGGTTGACCGTTTCATCGTCGAAGAGCCGTCCACTCAGGAAGCCATCGCCTGGGGCCCGATCAACCGCAAGTTCCCGGCCGACAAGTTCGATGCCCTGTGGGACCGCGTAGAGGCCTTCAACAATGCGCAAGAGCATTTCGTTTCCCACGTTCACGTAGGTGCTGCCAGCGAGCACTACCTGGCCGTCAAGATGACCACCCAGACTGCCTGGCAGAACCTGTTTGGCCGTTGCCTGTTCATCAACCCGGCACAGTACAACCCGGCTGGCCGTGATGAGTGGCAGGTGCTCAACGTTGCCAACTTCGAGTGCGTGCCAGAGCGTGACGGCACCAACTCCGATGGTTGCGTGATCATCAACTTCGCACAGAAGAAAGTACTGATCGCTGGCATGCGTTACGCCGGTGAAATGAAGAAAGCCATGTTCTCGGTGCAGAACTTCCTGCTGCCGGCCGCCGACGTGCTGCCAATGCACTGCGCTGCCAACATCGGCGAAGCGGGTGACGTCACCCTGTTCTTCGGTCTGTCGGGTACTGGCAAGACCACCCTGTCGGCCGACGAAAGCCGTTACCTGATCGGTGACGACGAGCACGGCTGGGGCGAGGGCGTGGTGTTCAACATCGAAGGCGGTTGCTATGCCAAGTGCATCGACCTGTCCGAGAAGAACGAGCCAGTCATCTGGAAAGCCATCAAGCACGGTGCAGTCCTGGAAAACGTCGTGATCGACGACGCCAAGCACGCCGACTACGCCGATGTCAGCCTGACCCAGAACAGCCGCGCCGCCTACCCGCTGGAGCACGTTGCCAAGCGTTCCGAGAAGAACCTCGGCGGCGAGCCTAACGCTGTGATCTTCCTGACCTGCGACCTGACCGGTGTGCTGCCGCCAGTGTCGATCCTCAGCGAAGAGCAAGCGGCCTACCACTTCCTCTCGGGTTACACCGCACTGGTGGGTTCCACCGAGATGGGTTCGGGCAGCGGCATCAAGTCGACCTTCTCCACCTGCTTCGGCGCACCGTTCTTCCCGCGTCCTGCTGGCGAGTACGCAGAGCTGCTGATCAAGCGTATCCGTGGTTTCGGCTCCAAGGTCTACCTGGTCAACACTGGCTGGACCGGTGGTGGCTACGGCGTTGGCACGCGTTTCAACATCCCGACCACCCGTGCGGTGATCGCAGCGATCCAGAGCGGCGCGCTGGTCGGTGCCGAGACCGAGCACCTGGACATCATCAACCTGGACGTGCCAAAAGCCGTTCCTGGCGTTGATACCGTCCTGCTCAACCCACGCAACACCTGGGCTGACCAAGCCGCCTATGATGAAGCAGCCAAGGCCCTGGCCAACCTGTTCATCGACAACTTCAAGAAATTTGAAGTGTCCGACGCCATCAAGGCCGCTGGTCCACAGCTTTAAGCTGAAGCCAGCGTGAAATGAAAAAGCCGCCCCCAGGGGCGGCTTTTTGTTGTCTGGTGTTCCAACGCATCATGGCTATTGCTGCCTTGAATGCAGAACACGAATGAACTCGACACAGTCAGTTGTCACCCGGTAGATCATCACATAGTTGGGGCGAACCACAATTTCGTGGGTGCCAGGATATCTTCCTGCTTTGTAAAGCAGCGGCGTTTGCCGGGCTTGTTGGGCCTTGTTCTCGAAGGCTTCATCCAGTGCGATAGCCGCATCCGGGTTGGCCATCGCGATATGCTCCATGATCTGTTCCCGGTCTTTTAACGCCAAGGCTCGCCACACCAACCGCATTAGTGCGTGCGGGCTTTGAGTGCTGCGCGGCGAGCGGCAAACAGACGACGCGCTTCATCGTCGTCAGTCACTGGAGTCGGATCTTCAAGGCTGGCTTCGACCTGAGCTCGGAACCAGGCCTCATAGGCCGCTGCTTCGTGGGCTTGCTTGAGTGCTTGTGCGCGATCCGGGCGCTGGTAGGTCTTGAGCATCTGCGGGTCGTAGCCGGAAGTATCGACCTTGAAGTACTCGATACCCAGTCCCTGGAGATAGCTGACCAGTGTCTCGAGCTTTTTGAACAGTCGAACATTGCCGCTGCGTTGTGCTGTGAGGATGTGTTCCTGATCGTTGATGGACACCTGCAGCGCCCAGCCACCCGGCTGCCCGACTATATGGGTTGCATTGATAGCGCCGCTGCCTGCCATTCGGCTGAGATTCGCGTGGTCAACGTGATGAGTCGGCATAGGGGAAAGTCTCTGTTTCATTCGGTCAGCCCATGCTATGCGATCTATAGTTGATTGCGACTATAGGACTTCTGATGTGATTGTGGGAAGCTTCTCCGATCCGTATCAGCAGCACAGGCCCGCCATGTCCGACACCCCTCAGCGCCACGACTATCCACACCTGCAACCCATCCTCACCCGCTGGCAGGACAGTGACCTCAACGGCCACATCGCCGGGGCCACGGTGTACAGCTACTTTGACACCACTATCCAGGCATTCCTTCAGCAGCAGGGCGGCCTGGACCCGCAGGAAGGCGAAGTGCTGGGTTTTGTGGTCAGTTCGGCGGCGGATTTTTTTGCCTTGCCGGCGTTCCCCGACACCCTTGAGGTGGGGCTACGGGTAGCACGGTTGGCCGGCAGTTCGGTGGAATACCAGTTGGGCCTGTTCCGGGTTGGCGAGGCGCAGCCTTGTGCGGCGGGCAAGGTAGTACAGGTGTTCGTCGAGCGTGCCTCCGGGCGGCCGGTGTCGTTGCCTGCTGCGCTGCAGGCTGCGCTGCAGGGCCTGCAAGGCTGAACCGGGCGGTCAATCGTTCAGGCGAATGATGCCTTCACGTACCGCAAACAATACCAGGCCCGGCACATCGTGAATCTGCAGGCGATGCATGATCTGTGAGCGGTGCGCCTCGATGGTTTTCACACTGAGGCCCAGGCCGTCGGCGATCGAACGGGTGGTCTCACCACGGGCGATGAGCCGCAGAATCTCCAGCTGGCGCGGTGTCAGTTGCATGGCGTTGCTACCGGGCAAGCGCTTGCGGCTGTGCTTGACGGCCTGGCCGATCACCATCGGCAGCACCGCCGATGACAGGTACTGGCCACCATTTTTCAGGGCCTGCAATGCTTGCTCAAGTTCTTGCACGGTGGCGCTCTTGTGCAGAAAGCCATGGGCGCCGAGCTGCAGGCAGCGCATGACGAAATCCAGCTCCGAACGTGGCGAGAGCATCAGCACATGGCAGCCAGGCGCGCGCAGGTAGAGTTCGCGCAGGATCTGCTCGCTGTCCAGGGTCTCGGCGGTCAGGTCCAGGAGAATCACATCGGGCTTGAGCTTCTCCGCCAAGGCGACGGCGGTCATGCCATCGCCTGCATCAGCCACTACGGCGTACTGTTTTTTTTGTTCGAGCAGTGCACGCAGGCCGGCTCGAAAGAGTGGCGAGTCATCGACAAGTAGAATTCGGCAAAGCATGGGTTCGAGCCTGTTTCGCAAGAGTTGGGAGGCGGCAGGTTTGCTCGGTCCGTATGAGCGCTGCCGCGACAGAGCGCGATCAGTATTGAAGGTCCGCCGCCAGTGTTGGCAGCGCAGGTCAACATAGGCGCTCGAACACCGAGGGCAGTACCGGCCGTATAGGCAGATCAAGCCCGTGAATGCTTTCGCTGTGACCGATCAACAGCAGTCCACCCGGACGCAGCCGGGTCAGCAGGCGATGGACCACCCGTTGCTTGTCATCCTGACTGAAACAGCTCAGCAGATTACGTAGAACTATCGCATCGAATACCCCCAGGTCGTCGGGTATTGGCTGGATCAGGTTGATTTGCCGCCAGTTGACTCGCTCGCGCAATGCCCGCTGTACCTGCAGGCGTCCGGCCATTTCACCGGTGCCGCACTGGCAGTAGCGTTGCAGCCAGCCCTCGGGAAAATAGCGGGCCTGGGTGATGTCGTAGATGCCGTTGCGGGCACGCTCAAGCATCCCTGCGCTCAAGTCGCTGGCGACGATGCGCCAGTTGTCGTTACAGGCGTGTTCGCTGGCCACCATAGCGAGGCTATAGGCTTCTTCGCCTGACGAGCAGGCTGCGCTCCACAGGCGCACAGGCGCGGGGCTTTCACTCAGCCAGTCGGCGAGGAACTCGAAATGTCGGTGTTCACGAAAGAAATAGGTCTCTTTGACGACCAGCAGTTCGACGACCTGATGGCGCTCCGCGTGTTGCTCGGGCAGTGCGAGCAACTGCAGATAGTCGGAGAAACTGGCCAACTGCAAATGACGCAGACGCCTGGCCAGGCGCACAGCAATGATTGTGCGGCGCTCAGGCAGAAGAATCACGCCTGAGGCGCGTTCGACCAGCGACTGGAGCTCAAGGAACTGTGCTTCGTTGAGCACAGGTACGCGTTTGCCGGCCGGCATATCAGCCTCTTCGGGCAATAGGCGGTCTGGGCGGCGTTGCAGGATCGGTGCGCATTCCCTGCGTCCATTGTCTGATTGGGGAATGTTCGATGATAGCCACGGGCTATTTTTGTCAGAATCGGGGTGACCCCTAAGCCGTAGGTAAGGCAGGGGTAATACGCTGACAGGGGGGGCGATACGGCGGTGGGGGAACTTGCCTGGATGGCTTGAGTGGTAACGCGGGGGGATCGTTGGCAATCCCTGCCCGTGAGGGCAGGGACTAGGAGATTGGCTTAAGCCCGGATGGGCTTAACGGTGACGCCAATGCTTCTTGTGCTTGCGATGGCCATAGTGGTGGCCGCGGTCGCGGTAGTAACGACCGTCGTCATAACCACGGCTATAGCGGCGCGCCTCGTGGCGTTCGTCTTCATCGGACTTGTTGCCCATGTAGTTACCCAGAGCGCCACCGGCACCACCACCTGCGGCGGCACCCATGTAGCCGCCCGTAGTGCCGCCCACGCTGCGGCCGATGGCGTTACCGCCCGCTGCGCCCAGGGCGCCGCCGATTGCGGCCTCGCCACGCTGGCGCTTGTCGGCACCGACCGCACTGCCGGCTGCGCCGCCCAGGCCTGCACCGATTGTTGAGCCAGTGCTGCCGCCGATGGAATTACCGACCACTGAGCCCAGTACCCCACCCAATGCGCCGCCGATACCGGCTTCGGTGGTGCCACCTGCCGAGGCAACGCCACTGAGCAGGCCAAGAGACAACAACAGAATCGAGGAGTACTTCATCAAGAGAGCCTCATAAGGATGACGAGGCGATCCTGAGGCTGGCGAAGGGGGCTGGCAACGGAAATCCGACGAGTAACACGACTTGTACACAATTCTCTAAGTTACTGTTTTAACTATGAAACTTTATTGATTTTGCGCTGTCTGAGCTTACTTGAGACAAGGCCCCGGCATCGCTGCCAGGGCCTTTTTTTGTGCCTGTCGAACAGAAGATTCTGTCAGAGGATGCGGGTATTGTCGCTGGCAGCTTGCAGTTTGATTGCGACAAACTTGGAGGTCGGGGTGTGGCTACCTTCGCCAACGCTTTCCAGCGGCACCAGCGGATTGACCTCCGGATAATACGCCGCGGCTTGACCGGCGGGAATATCGAACGCCAACAGGGTAAAGCCTTTGACCCGACGTTCGCGGCCATCGCTCCAGAGCGAGACGATATCGGCCTTTTGCCCAGGGTGAAAGCCCAGGCGGATGATGTCGGCTTCATTGGCGAACAGTACGTTGCGCTGGCCCTTGACCCCACGGTAGCGGTCGTCGAGGCCATAGATGGTGGTGTTGTACTGATCGTGGGAGCGCATTGACTGCATGATCAGGTCCGGTTCCTGACCGGTCGCGCGTACACGTTCGTGCACCAGGTCATCAGGCAAGCCGTTGGCCTTGAAGTTGGCCCGGCCGCTGGCCGTCTTCCACTGCCGTTGCCCGGCGCTGTTGCCCAAGTAGAAACCACCAGGGTGTTGCAGGCGTTGGTTGAAGTCGGCGAAGCCCGGGATGGTGTCGCTGATCAGGTCGCGGATGCGCGCGTAGTCGGCTATCAACCAGTTCCAGTCCACCGGCTTGGCGCCGAGTGTGGCAGCGGCAATGCCGGCGATCACCGCAGGCTCCGAACGCATTTGCCGTGACAGTGGCTGCAGCTGGCCGTTGGAGGCATGCACCATGCTGAATGAGTCTTCCACGGTGACCGCTTGTGGACCTTCGCTCTGCAGGTCGATATCGGTGCGGCCCAGGCAAGGCAGAATCAGTGCCTGTTTGCCGTGAATCAAGTGGCTACGGTTGAGCTTGGTGCTGATCTGCACGGTCAGGTCACAATTGCGCAAGGCCTGTGCGGTGCGTTCGGTATCGGGTGTTGCCTGAGCGAAATTGCCGCCAAGGCCGATGAACACCTTGGCTTGACCAGCGAGCATGGCGCCGATTGCTTCAACGGTGTTATGGCCGTTATGGCGCGGCACCTTGAAGCTGAAACGACGCTCCAGAGCGTCGAGCAGGGTCACCGGTGGGCGTTCGTTGATGCCCATGGTGCGGTCGCCCTGCACGTTGCTATGGCCGCGCACCGGGCATAGACCGGCACCGGGAACGCCGAGGTTGCCACGCAGCAGCATCAGGTTGGAGATTTCCTGGATGGTTGCCACCGAGTGGCGGTGCTGGGTGATGCCCATGGCCCAGCACATGATGACTTTGCTGGCCTTGCAGTACATCCGCGCGGCCTGTTCGATCTCTGCCAGGCTCAGGCCCGACTGGGTTTCGATCTGGGCCCAGGGGGTGTTATCCACCGCTTGCAGGTACTCGAGTACACCCAGGGTGTGCTGATTGAGAAAGTCGTGATCGAAAATCGCCGCGGTGTTGTTCGCCTGCGCTTCGCGCTCCCACTGCAGGAGGAACTTGGCCATGCCGCGCAGCACCGCCATGTCGCCACCCAGGGCCGGGCGGAAATACGCGGTGTTGGTCGGGCGGTCGCCGTTGGTCAACATCTCCAGCGGATGCTGGGGATGCTGGAAGCGTTCCAGGCCGCGTTCCTTGAGGGGGTTGATACACACCACCTGAGCACCGCGCTTGACCGCCTCGCGCAGCGGTTCGAGCATGCGCGGGTGGTTGGTGCCAGGGTTCTGGCCCCAGACGAAAATCGCCTCGGCGTGCTCAAAGTCGTCAAAGGTCACGGTGCCTTTGCCGACTCCGACACTCTGGCCCAGGGCTACACCACTGGCTTCGTGGCACATGTTCGAACAGTCCGGGAAGTTGTTGGTGCCATAGGCGCGCACGAACAACTGGTACAGGTAGGCTGCCTCGTTACTGGCCCGGCCTGAGGTATAGAACTCGGCCTGGTCGGGGCTGGCGAGGTTGTGCAGGTGACTGGCAATCAGGGCGAACGCTGCATCCCAATCGATCGGTCGGTAACGGTCGGTGCTCGGCTCATAGACCATCGGCTCGGTCAGCCGTCCCTGGTATTCGAGCCAGTAGTCACTCTGGGCCAGCAGCGAGGTGACACTGTGGCGGGCGAAGAACGCAGCATCGACGCGGCGTTTGGTGGCCTCCCAGTTCACCGCCTTGGCGCCGTTCTCACAGAACTTCACCATGCCGCTTTCCGGCGAGTCGCCCCAGGCGCAGCCAGGGCAGTCGAAGCCGCCATTCTGGTTGGTCTTGAGCAGGGCACGGATGTTCTTCAGCGCATTGTCGCTGCCGATCCAGGCCTGGGCCACGCTGCGTAGCGCACCCCAGCCACCAGCGGCACCGTGGTAGGGTTTGTAGCGCGGAACGGGCTTCTGGTCGGCTTGATGATGCAGGCTCACGGTCAATTCTCCAGCACGGGGCTGAATACCCGTGGCGCACTGTGTTTGGGCAGATGGATCAGGTTCAGGTTGTGCCGGCGCGCCCACTGCAGGGCCAGACCGGTGGGCGACGACAGGCTGACCAGGGTCTGGATGCCGGCGCGCAGGACTTTCTGGATCAGTTCCAGGCTGCAGCGGCTGGTGACAATGGCCAGGCCGCCGTCGAGGCTGATGTGCTGGCGCAGCAGGGCGCCGATCAGCTTGTCCAGCGCGTTGTGGCGGCCGATGTCTTCGCGACCCAGCAGCAGTTCGCCCTGGTTGTTCATGAACAGTGCCGCGTGCACCGCACCGCAGTGCTGGCCCAAGGGCTGGAAGGCGTCGATGCGCTGGCGCAGGCCGTCGAGCCATTGCGCGGGCGGTAGCGGCGCACCCGGTAATACGTTCAGTTCCGGCAACGCCTGTTCCAGAGCTTCGACCCCGCACAGGCCACAACCACTGGTGCCGGCCAGTTGCCGACGCTGGTTCTTCAGGTTCCAGAAGGCGCGGCTGGCGATTTCCACTTCCGCGCTGATCGCTGAGCCACCGCCCGTGAGCTTGAGGTCATAGATGTCGTCTGGCGAGGTAATGATGCCGCTGCCGAGGCTGAAACCGACGATGAAGTCTTCAAGGTCAGTCGGGCTTACCAGCATTACTGCCTGGTTGATGCCGTTATAGGCAATGCCCAGGGCGACTTCTTCGGCCAGCGGGGTGCTGGCCTGGCTGTCATCGCTCAGGTGGCTGTAGTCATAGCGGTTGCTGGCCGCGGGCGCAGTCAGGGGGGCGGACGCCGCGCAGGCCGGAGGTGTTGTGCTCATCAGAGATACCGGCGGCTGGTCTGGTTTAAGCCTAGGCTTGCGCTGGGGTATCGTCTAATCGCTAATGCTGATGCCTTGATAGAGGCCGTCGATCAGGCACCGCTGTGCATGGCTTGAAATTCAGCCAGGCAGGCTTCGGCCAGGGCCGAGCGAGGTGCCGTGCGCCGCATGATCAGGCCCAGTGGCGCCAGGGTGCTGGCCTGCTCGATCGGTTGCAGGCGCAGCCGTTCGGTGAGCACTTCCAGACCGGCCGCCAGCGGCATGATCGCGCAACACAAACCACCGCTGACTGCCTGGACCAACTGATGGACGGCATCGGTCTGCAGCAGCAGCCGCGGTTCCAGACCACGACTGTGGAAGTTGTGATCAATCGATTGGCGAAAGTGCATGCCGGCTGTCAGTAGGCCCAGCGGCAGTTCGGTCAGTGCTTGCCAGCTTAAAGGCTGCTCGTCGAAGCGAAAATGATCTGGGTCATACAACAGGCCCATGCGCGTTTCCCCCAGGGGCAGGGACACAAAGCGTTCGTGGTCGAGGCGTTCCAGATACGACACACCGAGGTCCAGGCGGTTGCTGGTCAGTTGCTCAAGGATCTGTTCGGAGCTCAGCGCGCTGAGTTCGAAGTTCAGGTCCGGGTGCTGCTGGTGCAGGCGTTGCAGCAACGGCAACGGATCGAAGCTCGACAGCGGCACTACCCCGAGGCGCAGATTTCCGACCAGATGTCCGCGACAGGCAGCGGCTTCCGCGTGCAGGCCATCGTAGGCGGCAATCACCGTGCGGGCCCAGGCCAATACCCGTTCGCCCTGGGCGGTGAAGCCTTCGAAACGCTGACCGCGGTTGACCAGAGACAGATCCAGCTCCTGCTCCAGATTGCGCAGGCGCATGGACAGGGTGGGCTGGGTTACGTGACAGCGGGCGGCAGCCTGGCCGAAGTGGCGGGTTTCATCCAGGGCGATGAGGAATTTGAGTTGTTTGATGTCCATCGTCGCTCCGTGGCGCAAAGCAGGCGAAGCATTCTAACCTGTCCTAGACTCCAGGCTCCGAGATTCATCACCAAGGAGAGCGGTATGAGCATTTTCAGTTTTATCAAAGAGGCCGGTGAGAAAATCATCGACCTGCTGACCCCAGGTAATGCCAATGCCAGCGAGCAATTGCAGAAGCACGTGGAAGCGGTTGGCCTCGGCAACCCGAATATCCAGGCCACGGTCGATGGCGACAAAGTGACGGTCACCGGTGAGGTGGCCAGCCAGGAAGAGAAAGAGAAGATCCTTCTGGCGCTGGGCAACATTGCTGGCGTGGCTAGCGTGGATGACCAGATCACCGTGACCGGGCCGGTGGTTGCGGCTGCGCGATTTGTTGTAGTGAAGAAGGGCGATACCCTCAGCGCGATTTCGCTGGCGGTATATGGCAATGCCAATCTGTACAACAAGATCTTCGAAGCCAACAAACCGATGCTCAAACATCCGGACAAGATCTACCCAGGCCAGTCGCTGCGCATCCCCGAGTAATTACAGCCCTTCGAGTAAGGTCCGGTAGTCCTCGACCGCGGCGAACTCTTCGGTATCACGCGGCCCTTTGCGGCTGTCAGGCTGGCGCACCGCAAGCAGGTGCGCCACGCCGAAGTCGCGGGCGCTGCGCAGGATCGACAAGGTGTCATCGATAAACAGGCTGCGCTGCGGCACAAAGCCGATATCGGCCTGCAACGCCTCCCAGAACTGCGGGTTTTCCTTGGGGTAACCGTAGTCGTGGGAGCTGATCAGGCGCTCGAAGTAGGGCGCAAGTTCCACCCGCTCCAGTTTCAGCGACAGCGAATCCCGGTGGGCGTTGGTGATCAGGATCACCCGCTTGCCGGCCTGTTTGATTGCCTGCAGGAAGGTGTCCGCATCCGGGCGCAGGGCGATCAGGTGGGCGGTTTCCAGCTTCAGGTCACGCACCGGAAGGTTCAGCTCGCGGCTCCAGAAATCCAGGCAGTACCAGTTCAGCGAGCCTGCGTGCTGCTCGAACAAGGGTTGCATCTCGAGCTCGGCCATCGCCCGGCTGATGCCGTGCAGGTCGGCATAGCGCTGGGGCAGGTGTTCGAGCCAGAAGTGGTTGTCGAAATGCAGATCCAGCAAGGTACCGTCCATGTCCAGCAGGACGGTGTCGATGGTGGACCAGGCTAAAACAGGCATATGAAATTCTCGGACAGTCAGGCAGCGGTGGCTGGGCAAGCCACGGTATAGTAACCCGTTCACGCCAAGGAGCCGCCCCATGCGCCAGAAACCCACCGTCCTCTCCCGCGAGATTGTCGCCAGCAGCCGTCTGTTTCGGGTCGAAGCTGTGCAATTGCGCTTTGCCAATGGCAACGAGCGCACCTATGAGCGGCTTGTGGGGCGCGGTAACGGTTATGGCGCGGTGATGATCGTGGCAATGCTCGACGCCGAGCACGCCGTGCTGGTGGAAGAGTACTGCGGCGGCACCGACGAGTACGAGCTGTCCTTGCCCAAGGGCCTGATCGAGCCAGGTGAGGATGTATTGGCCGCGGCTGACCGTGAACTCAAGGAGGAAGCTGGCTTTGGTGCTCGCCAGCTTGAACACTTGACCGAGCTGTCGCTGTCGCCGGGCTACATGAGCCAGAAAATCCAGGTGGTGCTGGCCACAGACTTGTACGAAGAGCGTCTGGAAGGCGATGAGCCGGAGCCGATGCGTGTCGACAAGATCAACCTGCGCGAACTCTCGGCGCTGGCCCAGCACCCGCAGTTTTCCGAAGGCCGCGCGCTGGCGGCGTTGTACCTGGTACGTGACCTGTTGACTCAGCGTGGGGCATTCAGCGCATGAGTGATGTGCAACTGATGCAACAGGTGGTCGAGTTGGCTCGTCAGGCGGGCACCGCCATCCTGCCGTTCTGGCGCGCCGATGTTGCGGTAACGGCGAAAGCCGATGATTCACCGGTCACCGCTGCCGACCTGGCCGCCCATGACGTGATTGCCAAGGGTCTGCAGGCGTTGGCTGCGGATATTCCGGTGCTGTCCGAGGAAGACTGCAATATCCCTCTGAGTGAACGTCAGCAATGGCAGCGCTGGTGGCTGGTTGACCCGCTCGACGGCACCAAGGAATTTATCGCCGGTACTGAAGAATTCACCGTCAATATCGCCCTGATCGAGCAGGGGCGAGTGGTGTTCGGTGTGGTGGCGATTCCCACCAATGGCCGCTGCTACTACGGCGGACAGGGCATGGGTGCCTGGTGTGCCGAGGCCGACGCAGCGCCGCAGGCCATCCAGGTCCGCCTGGCCCCACCTGCGGGTGAAGACTTCACTGTGGTCGCCAGTCGCCGTCATTCCAGCCCCCAGCAGGAAGCCCTGCTCGATGGTTTGAGTTCAGCGGTCGGTGAATTGAAGCTGGCCAATATAGGCAGTTCGCTGAAGTTCTGCCTGCTGGCTGAAGGTTCTGCGGATTGCTACCCACGGCTGGCGCCGACCTCCCAGTGGGACACGGCAGCGGCGCAAGGGGTGCTGGAAGGTGCGGGCGGCGAAGTGCTCGGACTGGATGGTCAGGCCTTTGCTTACCCGCCGCGGGAGTCGTTGCTCAACCCGTTTTTCCTGGCGTTGCCCGCCGCAGCCCCGTGGCGCGGCAAGCTGTTGCAACTGGCTTCAACGATGTAGCACGTACTGGCCGCTGAACAGCACGGCGGCTTCATCGCTGCCGGCGTTGCTGACCCGGGTGAGCAGGTTCAGGCGCGCGCGGCCGCGGCGCTGGTAGGTGGCAATGAAACGCTCCCAGACTTTCTCCTCCGGCGCTGCGCACACGGCGATGGCCGCGCCAGTGACCGGCAGCGGATAGCTGATCTGTCCTTCCTGAATGACGATATGACCATCGTCGATCCCCGCCTCGCGCAGACGCAAGTGCAACCAGCCCCAACCGACCAGCACGGCAGCACAATACAGGCTGCCGCCGAACATGGTGCTCTTGTGGTTGACGTTGGCGGCCAGTGGCAACTGCAGGCGCAGTTGCTGGTGCTGCCAGTCGAGCACCTGCAAACCCATCTCGCGGGTCAGCGGAATGTCGCCGTGCAGCACGGATTCAAGGTATCGGCTGTCCGTGGTCATGGGCGGTTGTCCTCCATCTCGTCAGTGCTGGCGTTGCTGTCGGCGAAGCTCAGGCCATGCTTGCGCAGTTTGTCGTGCAAGGTCTTGCGTGGAATACCCAGCGCTTCGGCCAGGCTGCGCATGGAGCTGTGCGGCTGGGCCAGTTCGGCGGCAATCAGTGAGCGTTCGAATTGTTCGACCTGATCGCTGAGATTACCGCTGCCTGGCGTTACCGGTTGCTCGTGGGCAGGCGGCGGGGCTTCGCCATCCAGCGCCAACTCAAGCCCCAGGGCAAAGCGCTCGGCGGCATTCTGCAGTTCACGGACATTGCCTGGCCAGTTGTGGCGCAATAGCAGCGCCCGTTGAGCGGGTTGCAAGGTGTGAGCCGGCAGGCCGTGGCGTTCGCTGGCGGCGTCGGCGAAATGCTGGAACAACACCAGGATATCGTCGCCGCGCTCACGCAGCGGCGGAATACGCAGGGGCGCAACGTTCAATCGATAGTAAAGGTCAGCGCGGAAGCGCCCCTGGTCGGCAGACTGGCGCAGGTCTTCCTTGGTGGCGGCGATGATGCGGATGTCCAACGGAATCTGCTGGTTGCCGCCCAGACGCTCGACTACCCGTTCCTGCAGCAGGCGCAACAGCTTGACCTGAACATCCAGGCTCATGCTCTCGATTTCGTCGAGGAACAGCGTGCCGCCGTTGGCGAATTCGAACTTGCCGATCCGGCGCTTCTGCGCACCGGTGAACGCGCCGGGCTCATGACCGAAAAGCTCGCTCTCGACCACCGACTCGGCCAGGGCACCGGCGTTGATTGCTACAAACGGGCCGTCGCGACGGCTCGACAGGTCATGCAGGGCGCGAGCGACCACCTCTTTGCCAGCCCCGGTTTCGCCAAGGATCAGCACATCGGCACGGGTTCCGGCCAGGGCGCCGATCTGTTCGCGCAGGCGCAGCATGGGTGTCGAGTGGCCGACCAGACGGGTGCTCAGTTGCTGACGGTCGCTCAGGGCCAGGCGCAGGCTGCGGTTGTCCAGCACCAGTCGGCGCAGGGCCAGGGCCCGGCGAACGCTGTCGAGCAGGGCGTCACTGGCGAAGGGCTTTTCGAGAAAATCGTAGGCACCGGCCCGCATGGCCTGTACCGCCAGGGGCACGTCGCCGTGACCGGTAATTAGCAACACCGGCAGGTCAGGGTCCTGGGCGTGCACCTGTTGCAGCAGCTCCAGGCCGTCGATGCCGGGCATGCGGATATCGCTGACCAGTACGCCGGGCCAGTCCTGGGCGATGCGGCCGGCCAGGTTCTGGGCGTCACTCAAGGACAGGACTTTGAGACCGGCAAGATCCAGGGTCTGGCTCAGTGCCTGGCGCAGGTGCGGGTCGTCGTCGACCAGAATCACCTGTACGTGGCTGTCGATGAGCGGCTCGGTCGTCATGCCGATGGGTCCTCTGAAGTGTGCAGGGTGGCGCCGGGTGTGGCCATACGCAATTGCAGGGTGAGCAGGGCGCCACCTTCAGGGTGGTTGCCGAGCAGCAACTCGCCGCCCAGCGCACGCATCAAGGTATCGCAGATCGCCAGGCCCAGGCCAAGACCCTGGGTACGCGTCTTGGTGGTGAAAAACGGTTCGCGGGCACGGGCCATGGCTTCGCTGGTAAAACCCGGGCCATTGTCGCGAATGTAGAGGTAGACGTTGCCGTCGCGCTGTTCGGCACTGAGCATGAGTTTACGCGGGTTGGCTTTCTCGGTCAGGGCATCGAGGGCGTTGGCCAGCAGGTTGCCCAGGACCTGGCGCAGGCGGGTCTCACCGGCCTGGACCCACAGCGTAGCGTCCGGCAAGTCGCGCACCAGTTCCACCGCCATGGCACGTCGGCGCTTGGCCAGCAGGGCCAGGGCGTCATCCAGCGCAGGTTGCAGCGCCACGCTTTCCGGTGCATGGCGGTCGCGGCGGGCGAAGGCACGCAGGTGGGCAATGATCGATGCCATGCGCCCGGTCAGTTCGCTGATCAGCTTGAGGTTGCTGCGGGCGTCATCGGTGCGCTGGTGGTCGAGCAGGATCTCGGCGTTTTCGGCATAGCTGCGGATCGCCGCCAGGGGCTGGTTGAGCTCGTGGCTGATGCTTGCCGACATGGTGCCCAGTACCGAGAGCTTGCCGGCCTGGACCAGCTCGTCCTGAGCACGCACCAGCTCTTGCTGGGCCTGCTCGCGCTCCAGCACCTCGCTTTTTAGGCGGCTGTTGAGGCCTTCCAGGTCGGCAGTACGTTCAATCACACGCTTTTCCAGTTCCTGGCGTGCATGCGCCTCGAAGTCGATGCGGTCCATGTAATGGCGTCGGCGTTGCATAATCAGGCCCAGCAACAGCATCAGCACCAGCAGGGCGGCGGCACCGATGGCGACCACGGTGTTGACCGAGCGGTCGATCAGGGTTCGCGGTGCGAGGATGCTGACCTGCCAGCCGGTTTCCTCGATAGCCTGAGTCTGGATCAGCCAGGCCTCAGGGATGAGGTTCAGTGGCTGGGGCGCCTGGGTCGGGTAAGGCTGGATGGCAGCGATGGCCTCGCGTTCGGCATCGGTCAGCGGCCGGGTGGCACGAAAACGCCAGTCTGGACGTGAGGTGAGGATCACCACGCCATTATGGTCGGTGAGCAGCAACTGCTCGGGGGTCTTGCCCCACAACGTTTCGGTATGGTCCAGGTCGACCTTGACCACCAGTGCACCGATGATCTGCTCGCCATCGCGCACGGCAGCGGCGAAGAAATAGCCGCGTTTGGCCGAGGTCGTGCCCTGGCCGAAGAAGCGCCCCAGGCGTCCGGCGATCGCTTCGGAGTAGTAAGGCCGGAAGGCGAAGTTGCGGCCGACGAAACTGTCGTGCTTGTCCCAATTGGAAGCCGCCAGAGTATTGCCTCTGGTGTCCATCAGGTACATGACTTCGGCGCCGGTCTGGGTGGCGATGTCTTTGAGCAGGCGGTTGGCGTTGGTCAGGGTTTCAATGCGCAGCGGATCGGCCAGCGCCGCGCGCAGGGCGGGCAGGTCGCCAAGGATCTGCGGCAGGGTTTCGTAGCGGTGCAGGGTGCCGAGCAGGTTGGCCACATACAGGTCCAGGGTCTGGCGGTTCTGTCCGGCCAGTTCGCCCTGGTAGTAGTGTTTGGCCAGGTGCTGCAAGGGCCAGAGCAACGGTGCAAGGCACACGGCCAGCAATGCCAGGCTGCGCCATCGCGGGCGGCGGGGAAGTGGTGGAATCTTGGTCATCGTAATTGCGCCAGAATGATCTGGCGCATTATGCGCTACTTCAGGCAGTCGATCAGCGCCTGCTGCCAGTGCGGCTGGCTGACCTGCCACTCGCGTTGCAAGCGGCTGCAATCGAGACGTGAATTCAGCGGACGCCGGGCCGGGGTCGGGTAGTCACTGGAAGGGATCGGCACCAACCTGGCACAGGGCAGGCCCTGGGCCTTGAGGTGTTCAGCGATGGCCTGGGCAAAACCGAACCAGGAGGTTTCACCCTGGGCGGTCAGGTGGTAGGTACCCCAGGCACCGGCCTGGCCTGCCTGCCAGCGTTCGATCAGGGCGCGGGTGCTGAGCGCGATGGTGCCCGCCCAGGTTGGCGCGCCGATCTGGTCGGCGACGATGTTCAGCTCGGGCTTTTCCTGCAGCAGGCGCTGCATGGTCAGCAGGAAGTTGCGTCCGTGTTGTGAGTACACCCAACTGGTACGCAGGATCAGATGCTCGCCACCGACAGCGGCGATGGCCTGCTCGCCCGCCAGCTTGCTTTGCCCGTAGACACCCAGGGGATTGGGCGCGTCTTCTTCGTTGTACGGGCTGTCCTTGCTACCGTCGAACACGTAGTCGGTGGAATAGTGAATCAGCGGGATGCCCAGTTTCGCAGCTTCTTCGGCGAAGATCCCCGGTGCCTGGGCATTGACTGCAAAGACCAACTGCGGCTCGCTTTCGGCCTGATCCACCGCCGTATGGGCGGCGGCATTGATGATCAGGTCTGGCTTGAGCGCCTGGACTTGCTCGCGGATAGCCTCGGGCCGGGCCAGGTCGAGCTGCTCACGCCCCAGCACATGCAACTGGCCGAGGTCGCCCAGGCGCTGTTGCAGCTCCCGGGAAACCTGGCCGTGCTGGCCGCTGATCAGAATGCTCAGTCGGCGTGCAGTCATGGCAGCAGGTCCAGGTCTTTCAGCGATTTACCAAGCTGGTCTTTGGCAGACAACAGCGGCGCTTCGGTCAACTGCCAGTCAATGGCCAGGTCCGGATCGTCCCAACGTATGCAACGTTCGGCTGCCGGGTTGTAGTAGTCGGTGGTTTTGTAGAGAAACTCGGCGCTGTCGCTGAGCACGACGAAACCGTGCGCGAAGCCTTCCGGCACCCACAATTGGCGGCGATTGTCGGCGGACAGCCTGACGCCGACCCACTGGCCGAAGTGTGGAGAGCTGCGACGGACATCGACAGCCACATCCAGCACTTCACCGTGGGTCACGCGAACCAGCTTGCCCTGGGTGTTTTCCAGTTGGTAGTGCAGCCCACGAAGCACGCCCTTCTCCGACCTGGAGTGGTTATCCTGGACAAAGGTTGTGCGTACACCGGTTTTTTCCTGGAAGACGTTGGCGTTGAAGCTCTCGTAGAAAAAGCCCCGGCTATCACCGAACACTTTCGGTTCGATGATCAGCACGCCGGGCAGATCAGTAGTAATGACGTTCATTAATGTTCTTCAGCCAAGCCATAGAGGTATTGTCCGTAGCCAGTCTTACCGAATGTCTTGGCACGTTCCAGCAATTGTGAACGATCAATCCAGCCTTGCTGGAAAGCGATCTCCTCCAGGCAGGCAACCTTCAAACCCTGACGCCGCTCGATGGTCTGCACATACTGCGAGGCGTCCAGCAGGCTGTCGTGGGTACCGGTATCGAGCCAGGCAAAGCCCCGACCGAAACGCTCGACACGCAGATCGCCGCGTTGCAGATAGGCGTTGTTGACGTCGGTGATTTCCAGCTCGCCGCGCGGCGAAGGTTTGACGTTCTTGGCGATTTTCACCACATCGTTGTCGTAGAAGTACAGACCGGTCACCGCATAGGGAGACTTGGGCTTGGCCGGCTTCTCTTCGATCGACAGTGCGCGGCCGTGCTGGTCGAAGTCGACGACACCGAAGCGCTCCGGGTCCTTGACCAGGTAGCCGAACACCGTGGCGCCAGAGGGTTGCTTGATGGCACGCAGCAGTTGTTCGCTGAAACCCTGGCCGTGGAAGATGTTGTCGCCGAGGATCAGGCAGACCGGATCGTCGCCAATGAACGCTTCGCCAATCAGGAAGGCCTGGGCCAGACCATCGGGAGAAGGCTGTTCGGCATAGCTCAGTTCGATACCAAACTGGCTGCCGTCGCCCAGCAGCTGCTTGTATTGGGGCAAGTCGTGCGGCGTGGAAATCAACAGGATTTCGCGGATACCGGCCAGCATCAGCACGGAGATCGGGTAGTAGATCATCGGCTTGTCGAAGATCGGCAGCAGTTGTTTGGAAACGCCCAGGGTGATTGGATGCAGACGGGTGCCTGAGCCCCCGGCCAGAACGATACCTTTAGTCATGCAATGAGATCCTTGAAGTTGCTGAAGCCCAGGCGTTGGCCTTGATAACTGCCGTCTTGTACCCGTTGGCACCACTCGAGGTTGTCCAGGTACCACTGCACGGTCTTGCGCAGACCGGTTTCGAACGTTTCTTCGGGGACCCACCCCAGTTCGCGCTCGATTTTGCTGGCGTCGATGGCATAGCGCTGGTCGTGGCCAGGGCGATCCTCAACGAAGGTAATCAGCTCGGCGTAGTTGCCAACGCCCGCCGGGCGCTGTGGGGCAAGCTCGTCCAGCAGCGCGCAGATGGCGCGGACCACATCGATGTTCTTCTGCTCGTTGTGGCCACCTATGTTGTAGGTCTCGCCGACCTGACCTTCGCTCACCACCTTGAGCAAAGCGCGCGCATGGTCCTCGACGAACAGCCAGTCACGCACTTGCAAGCCATTGCCATAAACAGGCAGCGGTTTACCGGCAAGGGCGTTGAGGATCACCAGCGGAATCAGTTTTTCCGGGAAATGGAACGGTCCGTAATTGTTTGAACAGTTGGTGATCAGCACCGGCAGGCCATAGGTGCGCTGCCAGGCGCGGACCAGGTGGTCGGATGCGGCCTTGCTTGCCGAGTAGGGCGAACTTGGCGCGTACGGCGTGGTTTCAGTGAACAGGTCATCGACGCCGTGCAGGTCGCCATACACTTCGTCGGTAGAGATGTGATGAAAGCGGAACGCTGCACGCGCTTGCGCTGGCAGCGTCAGCCAGTAGGCGCGCGTCGCTTCCAGCAGCCTGTAGGTGCCGACGATATTGGTCTGGATGAAGTCTTCCGGTCCATCAATCGAGCGGTCGACGTGTGATTCCGCCGCCAGGTGCATGATTGCCTGGGGCTGGAAACGCTCAAGCACAGCGCTGACGGTTGCCTGGTCGGCAATATCGGCCTGGACAAACTCATAGCGGGTATTGGTCGCGATACTGGTCAACGACTCCAGATTGCCGGCATAGGTCAGCTTGTCCAGGTTGAGGACCTCGTGCTCGGTGGCGCGGATCAGGTGACGAATCAGGGCTGAGCCGATAAAACCGGCACCGCCGGTTATGAGTATGCGCATGTCCAATGACCTTAGATGAGTCTGATGATGTTCTGCTCAAGCCTAGCTTGCGGGCAACTTAGGGCAAGGCAGTTATGCCGGTACGGCAGGGTACTGTGGTACGCCTCGTTGTTCATCGCTTTTTCCCCGCCGTACTTGCTTATCGGCAAAAGCAGTGGCGATATAAGCAACAAAAAAAATGAGGTCCAACCATGCCGCTCAGTACCTTGCTCCACCGCTCCAGCCAACCTTGTCCCGACGTCAGCGAGCAGCAGGCGCTGCAGGTATTGCACGGGCACTATGGGCTGAGCGGCGCGTTGCAACCGTTAGGCAGCCAGCAAGACCTGAACTTTCGCGTCGATAGCGCCCAGGGCCGCTATGTGCTGAAAATCTGCCACGGCGATTATACCGTTGTCGAACTCGAGGCCCAGCACGCGGCCCTGAGCTACTTGCACGAACGCGGGTTACCGGTGCCCGCGGTGATCGCGGCAGCTTCCGGCGAGCAGTTGCTGGCGCTGGAGCTGGACGGCCAGCCGCTGCGTGTGCGGGTGCTCGAGTACATTGAAGGGCAGTCGCTGACCCGCCTCAAATATATGGAGCCGCAGTTGATCGCCGAGCTGGGCAGACTCTGTGCCCGCATCGACCAGGCCCTGGCCGGTTTCACCCATCCCGGGCTTGAGCGTACCTTGCAGTGGGACCCGCAGCATGCCCCGGCGCTGATTGCGCACCTGTCGCCAGTGCTCACAGATGGATCGCGCAGGGCGCAACTGCTGGCAGCTACAGGCAAAGCCGAGCAGCGCCTGCAACCGTTGATCGGGCAGTTGCCGATGCAGGCCGTGCACCTGGACATCACCGATGACAATGCTGTCTGGCAGCGCGATGAACAACGGCAATGGCAGTTGCAGGGGGTCATCGATTTCGGTGACTTGCTGCACACCTGGCGAATTGCCGACCTGTCGGTAACGTGCGCAGCCTTGCTCCATCATGCCGAAGGCGATCCGCTGCGCATTCTGCCGGCCGTCCAGGCCTACCACGCGCTTAATCCATTGACCGAAGCCGAGCTCAAGGCCCTCTGGCCGATGATCGTCGCGCGTGCTGCGGTGCTGGTGCTGAGCAGTGAGCAACAACTGAGTGTCGATCCAGGCAACCACTACAGTCGCGACAATCTGACTCACGAATGGGAGATCTTCGACGTCGCCACCAGCGTACCGTTCGAACTGATGGAGGCGGCGATTCTGCAGGCAGCCGGCTTCGATCTGCCGGTATTGTCGCTGCAAGCCAGCGTATTGCTACCCGGTCTGCAAACTGGCGCCGTCACGCCGGTTGACCTGGGCGTGCTGAGCAGTCATTTCCACGCTGGCAATTGGGAGCAGCCCGGTATCGACCAGCAACTGTTGCGTGAGCAGGCTGGTGCACAAGGTGCGGCCTGTTCGCTCTACGCTCAGTATCGTCTGTCGCAAACCCATATCGACAACCCGCAAGAACCGCATACCTTTGCCTTGCATGTCGAGTTGCAGGTGGCCGCGAGTATCGAGTTGCAGGCGCCCTGGGCGGGGGTCTGGGTACAGACGGCAGAGGGTCAGGGCTATCTCAAAGGCGAGCAGTGCAGCCTGTGGTTGCGCGGGCTGGTTGATGCGCCGGACTCGGGGGCACATCTGAACCAGGGGCAGCGCCTGGGGCAGACTGACGGCGTGTTGCGCATCCAGCTGTGCCGCGTTCCGGATCTGTATCCGCCTTGTTTCGTCGCACCTTCGCGGGCCGCCGCGTGGCAGGCCCTGTGCCCGTCGCCGCAAGCATTGCTCGGGTTCCCCTGTGAGGCCGAACCGCTGGTTGATGCCCAGCAACTGCTGGCGCGCCGCGACGCCAGCTTTGCCCGCTCGCAAAAACACTACTACGAGCAGCCGCCGCATATCGAACGCGGCTGGCGCAACTACCTGATCGACATGCAGGGGCGCTCGTACCTGGACATGCTCAACAACGTCGCGGTTCTCGGCCATGGCCATCCGCGGATGGCCAGCGAAGCGGCCCGGCAGTGGTCGCTGGTGAACACCAATTCACGTTTTCACTACGCGGCCATTGCCGAGTTTTCCGAGCGCCTGCTGGCGCTGGCCCCCGATTCAATGGACCGGGTGTTCCTGGTCAACAGCGGTACTGAGGCTAACGATCTGGCGATCCGCCTGGCATGGGCCTACAGCGGCGGCCGCGACATACTCAGTGTGCTTGAGGCCTATCACGGCTGGTCGGTGGCCACCGATGCGATTTCCACCTCCATTGCCGATAACCCGCAGGCACTGAGCACCCGGCCGGAATGGGTGCATCCGGTGATTGCGCCGAATACCTACCGTGGTGCTTATCGCGGCGAGGGCAGCACCGCCGACTATCTGCGCGATGTCGATGCCAAGCTTGATGCCCTGGCTGGCGAGCAACGGCAACTGGCCGGCTTCATTTGCGAGCCGGTGTATGGCAACGCTGGCGGCATCTCGCTGCCACCGGGTTACTTGCAGCAGGCTTACGCCAAAGTCCGCGCTGCTGGTGGCGTGTGCATCGCCGATGAGGTGCAGGTCGGCTACGGTCGGCTTGGCGAGTATTTCTGGGGCTTCGAGCAGCAGGGCGTGGTGCCGGACATCATCACCATGGCCAAGGGTATGGGCAATGGTCAGCCATTGGGCGTGGTAATCACCCGCCGCGAGATTGCCGAGGCGCTGGAAGCGCAGGGTTACTTTTTCTCATCTGCCGGTGGCAGTCCGGTCAGTTGCCGGATCGGCATCGCCGTACTGGATGTCATGAAGGAAGAGGGCTTGTGGGACAACGCCCGTGACGTTGGCCGGTACTTCAAGGCGCGCCTGCAGCAATTGGTCGATAAACATCCGCTAGCCGGTGCTGTGCATGGTTCGGGCTTCTACCTGGGCCTGGAGCTGGTGCGCGACCGCGCCAGCCTGGAGCCGGCCAGCGAAGAAACCACCACCTTGTGCAACCGCTTGCGCGATCTGGGGATCTTCATGCAGCCAACCGGCGACTACCTGAACATCCTCAAGATCAAGCCGCCGATGTGCACGACTCGCGAAAGCGTGGACTTCTTTGTCGACAGCATCGACAGGGTATTGTCCGAAGCGCTCTAACACGTGGGCCGACAGCCGCTTAAGTCGATTGTTATCGGCATAAGCGGCTTTTTTGTGTCTTATATTTTTATTTTGTAGCTTTTAAAGTCGATATTTATCGGATATAAAGTGGCTCATCACCCCGGCAATCTGTCATCGGTCGTCTGCACGGTCAGTACGCCCAGTCATCTTTCGAGAGGTTTTCATGAGCCGCACCGTTACCGTCGCCGCCACCCAGATGGCGTGCTCCTGGGATCGTCAGGACAACCTGGCCACCGCCGAAAAACTGGTCCGCGAAGCGGCGGCCAAAGGCGCGCAGATCATTCTGATCCAGGAACTGTTCGAAACCCCGTACTTCTGCCAGAAGCCGAATCCGGATTACCTGCAGTTGGCCACCCCGGTCGAAACCAACGCCGCTATCGAACGCTTCCAGGCACTCGCCAAAGAGCTGCAGGTGGTGCTGCCCATCAGCTTTTTCGAACTGGCCGGGCGCGCACGATTCAACAGCATCGCGATCATCGATGCTGACGGCAGCAACCTCGGTGTGTACCGCAAGACCCACATCCCGGATGGTCCTGGCTACCACGAAAAGTACTACTTCAACCCGGGCGACACCGGCTTCAAGGTCTGGCAGACCCGCTACGCCAAGATCGGCGTCGGCATCTGCTGGGACCAGTGGTTCCCGGAGTGCGCCCGCAGCATGGCCTTGCTCGGCGCCGAAGTACTGTTCTACCCGACCGCGATCGGCAGCGAGCCCCACGACAAGAGCATCTCTTCGCGTGACCACTGGCAGCGTGTGCAGCAGGGCCATGCCGGCGCGAACCTGATGCCGCTGATCGCCAGCAACCGTATCGGTAACGAGGAGCAGGACGGCTACGACATCACCTTCTACGGCTCGTCGTTCATTGCCAACCAGTTCGGCGAGAAAGTCCAGGAGCTCAACGAGACCGAAGAGGGCGTGCTGGTGCATACTTTCGACCTCGACAAACTGGAGCACATCCGCAGCGCCTGGGGCACTTTCCGTGACCGCCGTCCGAACCTGTACGGCCCGGTGAGAACCCTCGATGGCGCGCTGGAATCCTGATCGTTCAATGACCTCGCTGCGGGCTTTGCTGCCTGCAGCGGACACTGCAAAGGTTTACTCATGAAGACCCTGACCAGCACCCCACGCGCCGACGGCTTCTACATGCCAGCCGAATGGGCGGCGCAAACCCAGGTATGGATGGTCTGGCCCGAGCGTCCGGACAACTGGCGCCTGGGCGGCAAGCCGGTGCAAGCCGCGCACGTGACGCTGGCGAACGCCATCGCCCGTTTCCAGCCGGTCACCGTGGCCGTTTCGGCCGCCCAGTACGATAACGCTCGCGCCCGTCTGGACGCGCCGAACATTCGTGTGGTGGAAATCAGCAACGACGACGCCTGGGTGCGTGACACCGGCCCGACTTTCGTCATCAATAACAGCGGCGAAGTACGTGGCGTCGACTGGGGCTTCAATGCCTGGGGCGGCTTCGAAGGCGGTCTGTATGCGCCGTGGAACCGCGACGAGCAAGTGGCCAGCAAGGTCCTTGAAATGGAACGCTGCCAGCGTTACCACACCGAAGGCTTTGTGCTTGAAGGCGGCTCGATCCACGTTGATGGTGAAGGCACCCTGATCACCACCGAAGAATGCCTGCTCAACCACAACCGTAACCCGCACCTCAATCGTGAGCAGATCGAAGCCGTGCTGCGTGATCACCTGGCGGTGGATACCATCATCTGGCTGCCCGATGGCCTGTACAACGACGAGACCGATGGCCACGTCGACAACTTCTGTTGTTACGTACGCCCGGGCGAAGTGTTACTGGCCTGGACAGATGATCCGCAAGACCCCAACTACGCACGCTGCCACGCCGCACTCGAGGTGCTGCAGAACAGCCGCGATGCCAAAGGGCGCGCGTTTACCGTGCACAAGATGCCGATCCCGGGTCCGCTGTTTGCCACTGAAGAAGAGTGCGCAGGCGTTGATCCAGTGGCCGGTAGCCAGGAGCGTAACCCGTCGGTTCGCCTGGCCGGCTCCTACGTCAACTTTCTGATCGTCAACGGCGGCATCATCGCGCCGAGCTTCGACGACCCAGCAGATGCCGAGGCTAGAGCGATTCTGGCGCGGGTTTTCCCGGATCATGAAGTGGTGATGATTCCGGGCCGCGAGATGCTTCTGGGTGGGGGCAATATCCACTGCCTGACCCAGCAGCAACCGGCACCGTTCAAGGGCTGAATGCTACGCAAATAAAAAACCCGTCTTCGGACGGGTTTTTTTATGCACGGGCGACAATCGGCGTGTGCGCTGGCACACCTCTTGTATTTGTTTTGCATTGTATTTCAAACAGATAGGGCAGCGATGTTCTGTCACAAAGTTTGAGTAGTTTGCCGCTCACGACCCAGGGAGTACGTGTCGAAATGAATGCAGTAAGTGAGTCGGCTGTGCCCTCGTCAGCAATAAATCACCAGTCCCTCAAGCGGGTGGCTCAGTGGTTGAAACACAATGGAATCATCCGGGGCAGGAAGTCCGATCCACGTCGCTCGTTGCTGGAGCGTTATCCGGCGGGTCTGATCACCGAAGCAGAGCTTGAAGCTCTGCTGGGTGGCTGACTCCACATAGACCTGTAGGAGCCAGCATTGCTGGCGATGCCCGGCTTTGCCGGGCCAGGGCACTCGTACTGAATGCGGTCCGGCCCATCGCCGTCAAGGCCGGCTCCCACAGGATTTTTCAGAAGCTGTAAGTACCGGTAACCACCAGGCTGCGCGGATCGCCAAACTGGATCTGCGCGGCGCTGGTTGCCGAACTGTAGTAGGTCTTGTCGGTAATGTTGTTCAAGGCTGCGCGCAGGTCCCAGTCCTTGGTCCGGAAACCGGCCAGGGCGTCCCATCGACCGTAGCCAGGCAACACCGCGGTGTTCTGGTTGTCGGCATAGCGTTCGCCGACCAGGGTCAGACCGGTCTCGCCGTACCAGCCCATCTCAGGTTTCCAGGTGACGAACAGGCTGCCATTACGCTTGGCGACGTTGCTCACCCGGTTGCCTTCCTGGCCATTTTTGTCTTCGACGATGGTGGCATCCTGAATGCCGATACCGCCACGCACATACCAGTTGCCCACGATGTTGCCGGTAGCTGTCAACTCCACGCCACGCGAGCGCTGCAGGCCGGTCAGCAGGGTGATGCCCGGGTTGTTCGGGTCGCTGGTGCGGCGGTTATAGAGCTCAAGCTCGTAGACCGCCAGGGTGGTACTCAGGCGTTCGTCGAGCCAGTCGCTCTTGATCCCGACTTCTTTCTGCCGGGTTTCTTCCGGGCTGGTTTCGTTGCTGTTGCCGGCCGCGCCCGGGGTGATGCCGATCAGACCGCCGCCCACCGGCGAGAAGGTCTTGCTCCAGGAAGCGTAAAGCGAGTGCTCTTTCCACGGTGAATAGACCACACCAAGGCGTGGGCTGGTGCTGTTGCTGTCCTGCTTCTCGGAAATGCCGCGGATCTTGTTGGTGGTTTCCACGTCGAACTGGTCGAAACGCACACCGGCCAGGACTTGCCACTGATCGTTCAGGCGCAGTTGATCCTGGATGTACAGCCCGCGGCTGTCGACCACGGTGTGGTTGTTGCTGGACACCGCCATGGTGCCGTTGTGCTGCAAGTTGCGATTGGGGTTGTACAGGTCGACGCTCGGTACCGGACGGGCACCGGGACCCTGGGTGGCGGCGGTGTACAGCAGCGGATCACGACGCTGGTTGCCGAACTCAAGGCCGGTCAGCAGCGTGTGCTGCAGGCCAAAGGTGTCGAAGTTGCCTTCCAGCTCAAGGTTGTTGAACAGGTTGCGGGTGTTGAGGTCCTGCTGCCAGCGCTGGCGGGTAACCTGGTTGGTGGTGGCGTTGTAACCGGTCTGGTAGGTGTTGTCGAAGTCGCTGTTGAGCTTGAACAGGCCCAGTGTGTGGCGCACTTGCCAGTTGTCGCTGAGCTGGTAGTTCAGGCGCGAGCGCAGCGATTGCGCCTTGTCGTCGATGAAGTCGCGCTGGGTGTCGCCGTAGGTGGTGTCACGGCCTACATCGGCAGGGCGGCCATTGACGCTGGGGATGCCACGATCAGGGGTACGGTTGTAGCGGCTGTACTCGTACTGCACCAACCAGTTGAGTTCCGGGGTCAACTGCCAGCTCATGGACGGGGCGAACAACTGGCGGCTGCCGTCGATGCCATGGCGGAAGCTGTTGTTGTCCTGGTTGCCCATGTTCAGGCGCAGACTGATGTTCTCGGACGGATCGGCACTGAGGTCGGCGTACAGGCTGCGCAGGTCTTCGCTACCACCCTGGGCTTCGATGCTCGAGCGCCGGCCGGCTTCGGGCAGCTTGCTCACGCGATTGACGATCCCGCCTTGACTGCCACGGCCGTAGAGCACGGCTGCCGGGCCCTTGAGCACTTCGACCCGTTCGATGTTATGCAGGTCGCGCACGTATTGGCTGTCGTCGCGAATGCCGTCCAGGTAAAAATCGTTGCTGGCATCGAAACCACGGATGCGCACGCTGTCGAAGCGGGTATCGGCACCGGTGCTGACGTTGGGGATGCCGCTCAAAGCCTTGCCCAGGTCGTTACTGCCGTAATCCAGGACGTTGCTGGTCTTCACCGAGTCGATCGCCTGCGGCACGTAGCGCGCAGGAGTGGAGGTACGGGTAGCGGTGCTGACTTCCTTGACCCGAGGATCATCGCGATCACGCTCGCTTTCAGCGGTAACCGCAAGCTCGGGGAGGGTAGTGGTGGCGGCCAGCGCCAGTCCGGAACTGAGAAACAGGGAGACACCCAGGGTCAAGGGTGACAGGCGGCAAGGGGCAGGCATGGGGACATCCGCAAGGGGTTGAGTATTAGACGAAAGTGGTAAGCAAATTTTGCGCGGATGATAATGCTTGCTATTTACTTGTGTTAATTGTTTCTCATTTGCTGTTGCGTGTTTGTGTTACAAATTGTTTCTTGTTTGTAATGCTTTGAATTGGATCCATATTTGCGCTGTTTTTGGCAATAAAGCTGCACTGATAGCAGCGTTTTTCCTGCGCCTCATCCGGCCTAACCTGCGGGCACTGTTTTTAGCGTTGCCTGGAGAATCCAATGCCTGCCCAACTGACCCTTCACTATGTTTTCGACCCGCTGTGCGGCTGGTGCTACGGTGCCGAGCCGTTGCTTCGTGCGGCGAGCACACGCCTGCCGGTAGTGCTGCACGGCGGCGGCATGATGGCGGGCGCGAACCGGCAAAAGGTTTCGGCGCAGTTGCGTGATTTCGTCATCCCTCACGACCGGCGTATCGCCGAGTACACCGGGCAACCGTTCGGCCAGGGTTACTTCGAAGGGTTGCTGCGCGACCACAGCGCGGTGTTCGACTCACAGCCACCGATTGCGGCGATCCTCGCGGCCGAGCAGTTGTCTGGGCGGGGTCTGGAGATGCTGGCGCGGTTGCAACAGGCGCACTATGTGGAGGGCCGTCGTATCGCTGATGACGACGTATTGCTGGCTGTTGCAGGCGAACTCGGCCTGGCGTTGCCGGCCTTCGGCGCCGCCATTGCCCAGATCGATAGCGAAAGCCATATGCGCACCAGCCGGGCACTGCTTGCCAGTGTTGGTGGGCAGGGCTATCCGACGCTGGTGCTGGAGCGTGAGGGGCAACTGCAGGTAATCGACATTAGCCCGTTCCTGGGCAAGCCCGAGAGGTTTGTCCAATGGCTGGATCGTGAGTTTCAGCCAAGCCTGAGCAAAACGCCCCCAGCGGCATTTTGTGCGCAGGACGGCTGCGATCTGGCTCAAAAACCAGGGTAATTTCACGAAATTTTGACATGCTGATCCGCACACGGATAGGATTCGGTCAACGCCTGTCGGCCCATAGGCCAAGAGTCCAGAATAAAAGGCCCGCTGCGATCACTCGCAGGCGGGCTTTTTATTTTCTGACCCGCGAGCGTCAACCCACGCAGGGGGCGTGGTTCTGGCGTAGGCCGCAGAGCGTATTTGACTAAGAAATAAGGAAAATAAAATGTTGAAAACCAGGATCAGCCTGATCGCGCTGGGGCTTATGGCAGCGACTCAGGCATCGGCCAATGACCAGGCCGCAGCAAAGGGCTTCGTAGAAGACAGCAGCGCCAGCGTTCTGCTGCGTAACGCTTTCATCAACCGTGACAAGAAGCACGGCAACAACGACCAGAGCGAATGGGGCCAGGCCTTCATCGGCAAGTTCTCCTCCGGTTTCACCCAGGGCACCGTCGGTGTCGGTGTGGATGCCTTCGGTCTGTACGCGGTGCGTCTGGACGGCGGTAAAGGTCGCAACGGCGGCGGCGGTATCGACTTCTTCAAGCCAGCTGAAGGCGATGCACCACAGAACTCCCCGCACAACCTCGCCCGTGGCGGCGCCGCGGTCAAATTCCGTGTCTCCAACACTGTGCTGAAGTACGGCGACCAGATGCCGGAACTGCCAGTGCTGCAGTACGACGATGGCCGTCTGTTGCCAGAAAGCTACACCGGTACCCTGATCACCTCCAAGGAGATCCAGGGCCTGGAGCTGAACGCCGGTCGTTTCACCCAGGAAGCGCGTAAAAGTGCTGAAGGTCGTGACAGCGGTGGCCTGAAGTCGATCAACGTGCTCGGCGGCAGCTACAAGTTCACCGAAAACCTGTCGGCTTCGGTGTACGGTTCCGACGTCGAAGACGTACTGAAAAAATACTACCTGGGCGTGAACTACGTTCACCCGATCGCCGACGACCAGTCCCTGACCCTGGACTTCAACGGCTACAAGTCGGACATCGACAAGAAGTACGTCGCTGCCGCCGACCTGACCGGCGACTCCAACACCATCTGGAGCCTGGCGGCCACTTACGCCTTCGGTCCGCACTCGATCACCCTGGCGCACCAGCGCAGCACCGGTTCCACCGGCTATCAGTACGGCTTCTACCAGAACGCCGGCGGCGTGGGTGACGGTGGTTCGACCATCTACCTGGCCAACTCCTACTGGTCCGACTTCAACGCCGAAGACGAGCGCTCCTGGCAGCTGGGCTACGGCCTGGACTTCGGCGCGTTCGGCGTGCCGGGCCTGACCTACAAAGTAGCCTACGTGCGTGGTGACAACATCAACACCCACGGCTTCGGCGAAGGTAAAGAGCGCGAAATCTTCAACCAGTTCAAGTACGTGGTTCAGGAAGGTCCTGCCAAAGACCTGTCGGTCAAACTGCGTAGCTCGTTCCTGCGTACTTCCGAAAGCGTTCGCCTGAACGGCTACAACGACGACGGTAACGAAGTCCGCGTATTCGTCGAGTACCCGATCAGCATCCTCTGATTGCTGCTTGTGTCTCCAGCAACCCCGGCCTAGGCCGGGGTTGTTTGTTTACGGCGTACGGCAGGCTTGATCGCCGCGGCTTCGCCGGTTTCCGGCTCGAAGCTGTCACTGCGGGCCATCCGCCACATCCGCGCATAGAACTCACTGTCGATCGAGCCGTTGAGCAATTCACCGGGCTTGAGGAACACGTGCAACTGGGAGAACAGGCGGATTTCGCTGGCGCTGATGCGCCGTACCAGGTGCTTGGGCTTGAGCTGTGACGGATGTTCAAGACCGGCAGCGGCGAGCATCTCGGCCAGGGCATGCAAAGTATTGCGGTGAAAGCTGTAAACCCGTTCGGCTTTATCCGGTACGACCAGTGCGCGTTGGCGCAGCGGATCCTGGGTGGCCACGCCGGTGGGGCATTTATTGGTATGGCAGCTCTGCGACTGGATGCAGCCAATGGCGAACATGAAGCCACGCGCCGAGTTGACCCAGTCCGCACCGATGGCCAGGACGCTGGCGATATCAAAGGCGCTGACAATCTTGCCGCCAGCACCAATGCGCACCTTGTCGCGCAGGTTCAGCCCCACCAGGGTGTTGTGCACGAACATCAGGCCTTCACGCATCGGCACGCCGATGTTGTCGCTGAACTCGCGCGGTGCGGCACCGGTGCCACCTTCCTTGCCGTCGACAACGATAAAGTCCGGAACAATGCCGGTCACCAGCATGGCCTTGGCGATGCCCATGAACTCCCACGGGTGACCCAGGCAGAACTTGAAGCCCACCGGTTTGCCGCCTGACAGCTCACGTAACTGCGCGATGAACTGCAACAGTTCCATCGGCGTGCGAAAGGCGCTGTGCGCTGCCGGTGAGATGCAGTCTTCGCCGACCATCACGCCTCGCGTGGCGGCGATTTCGCTGCTGACCTTATGCCCGGGCAAGATCCCACCATGCCCGGGCTTGGCGCCCTGGCTCAGCTTGATTTCGATCATCTTCACTTGCGGGGCGCGCGCCTGCTCGGCGAAACGTTCGGGGTCGAAGCGGCCAGCGGCGGTGCGGCAACCAAAGTAGCCGCTGCCGATTTCCCAGATCAGGTCGCCACCCTGTTCGCGGTGATACGGGCTGATACTGCCTTCACCGGTGTCATGGGCAAAGCGGCCCAGTCTGGCCCCCTGGTTGAGCGCGGCAATGGCGTTGGCGCTGAGGGCGCCGAAGCTCATCGCCGAGATGTTGAAAATCGAGGCCGAGTAAGGCTGACGACACTGCGGGCCACCGATGGCAATGCGAAACGAGGCGGGATCGGGAGTGTCTGCCGGCAGCATCGAGTGGCTGATGAACTCGAAGCCGGGCCGATAGACATCGTTGAGGGTACCGAAAGCCTTTTCGGCGCTTTCATTCTTGGCCCGTGCGTACACCAGCGAGCGCTGAGCGCGCGAGAACGGCAGCTTGTCGTCATCGCCCTCGAGCAAATATTGGCGGATTTCCGGGCGGATGGTTTCGATCAGGTAACGGATATTGCCCAGGATCGGGTAGTTGCGCCGTACCGCGTGATGGCTTTGGCGCAGGTCATTCAGGCCGACCAGGCTGAGCAGCGCGCAGATCAGGGTGAAGGGCCAGAGCCAGGCATGGCTGGCAAGATAGGGCAGGCTGATACAGGTGAAAAGCAGGCAGCCGGCCAGACAGGCATAACGGCTGGGAAGCGAAGCTTTCATGGATCTTCCACGGGTACGAGAGATCGTTCCAAGGATAGGGTAAGTGCCCGATCGGAAAACCCGTGAAATCAGTAAAAGTCTTTTATTCCCGGCGTGCTTGACCTTGAACACGTTAGTTCGCTGTGGACTGAACCCAACTCCGTTAGTTGCATAACTGCCAGACGCGGAGCCCATGCTACAAGACCACTCCAGATGATTCCGAGTGAAGCCACGCGATGATTGCTCCGCGCATTGAACCCGCCGCTCCGGGCTTTGGCCTGTTGTGCCTGGCCAGCTACCTGCTGTCGTTGTCCTATGGCTCGACCTTTCTGTTGTCACTGCTGGTCAGCACCCGCGGCGGCAATGAGCAGGACGCTGGCCAGATCATTTCCCTGGCCATGCTCAGTACGGTTGTCGCGGTGCTGGGTAGCGGTCATCTGGCGGATCGTCTGGGCTCTGCGCGGGCCATTGCGCTCTCGGCGTTATGCCTGGTCGCGGCTTGCCTGGGCTTTGCCCTGGTGCCGGGTACCGGTGGCGGCTTGATGCTTTGCGGCTTGATGCTGGGTCTTGGCTGGGGCGCCTTCTACACCCTGGGGCCGATTCTGGTGGCCGAGCGGGTTGCGCCGCAGCGCCGTACGCACTGTTTCGCCTTGTTGTCGGGCAGCATGATGAGCGGCATTGGCTCCGGCCCCCTGGTGGGAAAACTCGCCAGCGTTTTCCACTTGCCGGTACAGACCGCCTTCTATGTTGCTGCGCTGGCCGCGATCTGTGGTCTGCTGCTGTTCAATCACCTGGCGCGGCAACCACGTCAGCCCTCCAGCCGGGTTGGCATCAGTGTCCGCACGAGCGCTCAAGTGCTGGGCTCGGCAGCGCGCTGGCCGATTCTCATGGTCGGTCTTGGTGGTGCAATATTTGGTGGTCTGGGCAGTTTTCAGACTTCTTACGCAGCCGCACGGGGTCTGGATTATTCACTGTTCTTCATCGGCTTCATGAGCGCAGCCATCGGCTGCCGGTTGCTGATTGCCGGCTGGGTGGTCAAGCGTGATGCCTATCGTGCGTCTTGCCTGCTTTCGGGCTTTATCGTCCTTGCCGTGCTGGCGCTGGGCTGGTGGGTGCAGGGCAACCTCGGCTACCTGCTGGCGGCGGCATTGCTCGGCGTCGGCTATGGCCTGAACTATTCGGTGATCAATGGCCTGGCGGCGAATCAGGCGCCGCTTGAGCACACTCCACAAGCGCTGCTGCTGTTCAGCCTGGCGTACTTTCTTGGAGTATTCGGCTTTCCCTGGCTGGCCGGAAACCTGATCGTCAGCGGCGGTACCGAGGCGATGTTCGCGGCCTTGCTGGTGATTGCCCTGCTCAACTGGCTGGTGAGCCTGGGTCGTTTGTTCGGCCGTTGGCGTGCCCGATCACCGGCCATGGCGAACTGAACGCTAACTGGTCATTTATTGATCCTGGTTAAATTTTGCTCAAGTAGTCCGTTTTAGACTGAATGCTCTGCACCCTCAAAGGGGGACAAGGCATGACCATTATCGTGACCGGTGCTGCCGGGTTTATCGGTAGCAACCTGGTACAGGCCCTCAATCAGCGCGGCGAAACCGAGATCATCGCTGTCGACGACCTGAGCGATGGCGACAAGTTCTGCAACCTGGCCGACAGCGAGATCGCCGACTACCTGGACAAGGACGACTTTCTTGATCGATTTGCCCGCGGCCAGTTCGGCAAGGTCCGCGCGGTGCTGCACCAGGGCGCCTGCTCAAGCACCGTCGAAGGCGACGGGCGCTTCATGATGGACAACAACTACCGCTTCAGCCGCGACCTGCTCGACGCTGCCCAAGGTCTGCAGGTGCCATTGCTGTACGCCTCCTCGGCGGCGGTGTATGGCGCAGGGCGGGACTTTCGCGAACAACGCGAATGCGAGCGGCCACTGAACGTCTACGGCTATTCCAAATTCCTCTTCGACCAGCGCGTGCGCAGACAATTGTCTGTTGCGCGTAGCCAGGTTGTCGGTCTGCGTTACTTCAACGTCTACGGCCCCCACGAACAGCACAAGGGTGCGATGGCTTCGGTGGCCCTGCACTGCTTCAACCAGTATCAGACCCATGGCAAGGTCAGCCTGTTCGGCAGCTATGGGGATTACCCAAGCGGTGGGCACCTGCGCGATTTCGTCTCGGTGGAGGATGTGGTCAAGGTCAACCTGTTCTTCCTTGAGCGCCCGCAACTGAGCGGCATTTTCAACGTCGGCAGTGGTCGCGCCCAACCGTTCAACGATGTAGCGCTGGCCGTGATCAACCGTCTGCGCGAACAGCAGGACCAGCCACCCCTGTCACTGGAAATGGCCTTGCTTGAAGGCATCCTGGAGTACAGCGAATTTCCCGAACATCTGCGTGGCAAGTACCAGTGCTACACCTGCGCCGACCTTGAGCGTTTGCGCGGTGTGGGTTATCAGGCACCAACGCTGACGGTCGAACAGGGGGTGGCACGCTATTGCGACTGGTTGCAGGGGCTCGAAAGCCCGCCGCCTGCCACTTACCGGCAGGCGGCGGTTGCTTAGTGCTGACGTAAAGTTTTCACGTCGCCCTTGGCGGAAGTCTCGCGCAGGTACTCCGTCAGTGAGTCATCCATGGCCTGTAGCCAACGGGTGTGATGGGGCACCGCTGCAGTACCGGTGATCACCGAGCGGTAGGACTTGTCGCGATAGCCCATGATGTCCTGCTTCTTGTCCGACTTCCATTTCAGGAAGATCCGGTTCACGGCGTCGATATCGAAACTCGGGTAGTCGGTCTGCCCGATCAGGTGGCGGATATAACGGCCCTGGAATTCGTACATCGAAGCGGTGGTTTCCAGCGCTTGCTCGTCGTCACGCCAGCGGGCGCTGTCGGCCTGCATTGCCGCTTGTTCCGGCAGCTTGATGCGCCCGAGCATGTAATCGCGAGCAAACCAGGCTTGTGCGTCGAACAGGTTGAAGCTGTACCAGAGGTCCTGCATGCCCAGGTAGATCAGCTGCGGGTTCTGCTCCCAGACCACGCCTTGGTAGAGCCCCAACGGCCACAGGCGATTGCTGGTTTTGAGGGTCAGTTCGTCCGGCAGGAACGGGAAGTGATGCTGGTAACCGGTACAGAGAATGATCGCATCGACGCGCTTGCTCGAACCGTCGGCAAAAAACGCCAGGTCGCCTTCCACCTGTTGCAGTTGCGGCCGCTCTTCCCAGCCCTTGGGCCACCTGTAACCCATCGGCTGGCTACGCCAGGCGCTGGTGATCGAGCGCGCGCCGTACTTGAAACACTGCGAACCGATGTCTTCGGCTGAATAGCTGCTGCCGACAATCAGCACATCCTTGCCCTTGAACTCCAGCGCATCGCGAAAATCGTGGGCGTGCAGGATGCGCCCGGAGAAACGCTCGAAGCCGGCGAAGTCCGGTACATGCGGCGTGGAGAAATGCCCGCTGGCCACCACCACATAATCGAATACCTGCTCGATGCCCTGGCCGAGCGCATAGTCGTAGGCGTTGAGGGTAAAGGTGCGGCTGGCCTGATCAAAACGTACTGCTTTTACCGCCGTGTTGAAGCGTATGTAATCGCGCACACCGGCCTTCTTCACCCGGCCCTGGATGTAATCCCAAAGCACTTCACGCGGTGGGTATGACGAAATAGGCCGGCCGAAATGTTCATCGAAACTGTAGTCGGCGAACTCCAGACACTCCTTCGGCCCGTTCGACCACAGGTAGCGGTACATACTGCCGTGCACCGGCTCGCCGTGCTCATCCAGCCCGGTGCGCCAGGTGTAATTCCACATCCCGCCCCAGTCGGCCTGCTTCTCGAAGCAGACCACTTCAGGCATCGGGGCGCCCTGGGCATGAGCGGATTGAAAGGCACGCAGCTGCGCCAGGCCGCAGGGGCCTGCGCCGATAATGGCAACACGAATAGTCATAAGATTCCCTGACAGAAAACACTGAAAAAAATGCAAAGCGTCTCCAGCCCTGAACGGCATGGCCGAGGGCAATGGAAAGCGGAAAGTTCAGGTGTCAGCTGGCAGGCGGAGGGACAGGGCGCTTGCGCTTGTGGGCGAGCAGGGCGTCGCGAGGTGGAATCGACAAGGTGTGGAACAGCGTCGAGAGGGGCGAGTTGGTGATGGGCCCGAACGTCTTGCCAAACAGCGCGGCAAACGGGCCTTGGGGGCGAAAGATACGTGTGGTCTCGTTCATGATGGGCTGATTCTGCCTCTTTTCGTTATGGATGCCTTTTTAGCTATAACGGATGGGGGGTGGGATTACAAGGTTTTGGGCGTCGGCAAAATGCTGCAGCACTTCATGGCGAGAGGGAAATTCCGCCTTTGTCATACTGCTTGGCAACCGGCTAACAAGCCCTGCTCTGATGAGGATTTCGAGATGCTTTTTCCGATTGCGATTCTCCCTGGTGACGAGCGTCACGCCTGGGGGTAGAAGTTCCGGACATTCCGGGTTGCTTCTCTGCCGGGGATGATCTGGACGATGCCATGGCGATGGCGCGTGAAGCCATTGAAGGCCATCTGGAGATTCTTGCCCAGGATGGGCAAATGATTCCCAAGGCCAGCAAGGTGACCACCCACGCGAACAACCCGGCTTATGCGGGGTGCACCTGGGCTGTGATTGATATTGATATCAGCAAGTACCTGGGCAAGGCCGAGAAGCTGAACATCACATTGCCGGCCTATTTGCTTAGCCGTATCGACGCTTACGTGAAAAACCATCCAGAACAGAAGAGCCGGTCAGGCTTTTTGGCAGAGGCTGCGCTGAAGGTTTTACAGAGTTCCTGATCAGGCTTGAGTGCCTTTCTAGCTACAACGGATGGTGGCATTGGCCTGAGTTGGCCATGCGATGAAAACGCCCGATGCAGAGTAGGCATCGGGCGTTTTTGTGCAGGCAAGCTTGCTATCAGAAGGCTGCCCGCAACGTCAGCATGTAGTTGCGTGGCTCGCCGTACCAGTTGCCTCGGTCTGTGCTGCCGATGGTCTGGTAGTACTTCTTGTCGAACAGGTTGTTGCCGTTCAAGGCCGTGGTCCAGTTGTCGTTGATGCGGTACTCGACCAGGGAATTCCACACCGCATAGCCAGGCTGGATATAGGAGAAGGGTGTAGTGCTCGGGCTGAGCGAACCGTCGTCGCCGCGCAGGCGCACGTTGCCGGAGACGTAGTTGTGGCTCTGGATGTTGGCGCCAAGGCCGACTTTCCAGCGCTCTAGATCACCCTGCAACTGATAGGTGGTGAAGAACTTGAACAGGTGCTTGGGCGTCTGGCTGCTCAATGGCATACCGTCGTTGTCCGGGTTGCCTGCCTTGCGCTGCTCGTTGATGTTGAAGGTGTAGCCAGCCGACATCTGCCAACCGGTGGCCAGTTCGCCGCTGACTTCGGTGTCCCAGCCACGGCTGACAATCTCGCCGCCTGCGACGTAGCAGCAGTTGTTGGAGGGCGTATCGCCGACCCCAACCTGCACCGCCTCGTTCTCGCGTTTGGTGTAGTACACGGCACTGGAGAAATTCAGGCGACCGCCGTAGAACGCGCTTTTGACTCCGAACTCGTAGGTCTTGCCTTCGATAGGCTCGAGCTGCTGTGCGCCGAAAGACAGGTAGTTGGTCTGCGGTTTGAAGATCTCTGCGTAGCTGGTGTAGACCGACCAGTTGTCGTTCAGGTCATAGACCAGGCCGCCGTAGGGCGTGACCACGCCGCTGGTCTTGCCGCCGAGGTCGAAGGTTGTGCCGAAGCTCGGTACGATGCTGACCTGGGTGTCTTCATAGTCGTTGTATCGAGCGCCGACGATCAGCTTGAGCGGATCGGCCAGGCGCGCCTTGAGCGTGATGTAGCCGCCGGTCTTCTTGGTATCCCATTCCGGGTACTCAAACCACAGGGTCGGTTTGACCGGCTTGGGCATGCCGCCGATGTCGGTGTTGAAGATGTCGACCGGGATCTTCGGCGTATTGCTGCTGTAGTCGGCGTAGTACTTGTGGATGTTCTCGTGGTCGGCACCGATTACCAGTTCGTGCTCGCGGCCGAAGGCTTCGAAGGTGCCATGCAGATTGGCGGCGAACAGGTTCTGTTCGTTCTCGAACTCGCGCAGGGTGCGCTGGAAATAGTAGGTGCCGTTGGTGGCGTTCAGACCGACCTGGCCGAGATCGTGGTGAGTGTCGTATTTCGTATAGGTGTAGCTGGCATCGGCCTTCCAGTTCTCGTTCAGGTTCTGCTCGACCTTGATGAAGCCTTCGAGGGTTTCGGAGTTGCCAGCTGACCAATCAGACGCCAGCGAGGTGTGGCGCGAAAAGCCCAGGTCATCGCCGGTGACGGAACGAACCAGGCCATTATCCCAATAGCCGTCCATGTCACGCTTTTCGTAACTGCCGCCAACGGTGAGCAGGGTATCCGGAGTCAGGTCTGCTTCAAGCACGCCGAAGAACGCCTGCTTCTGGCTGTCGGCATTATCGTAGAAGTAATCACGGTCTTCATAGGCGGCGGCAAAGCGGCCGCGTAATTTGCCGTCGAAGCCCAGCGGCCCGGTCACGTCGACTTCCTGGCGGTAGTTGTCCCAGCTGCCAGCCGAGGTGCTCAGTTTGACCTGGGCATGGTCCAGCGCACGCTTGCGTACCAGGTTGATGGTGCCGCCAGGTTCGCCGGTCCCCGAGTTCAGACCATCTGCGCCGCGCAGAACCTCGATATGATCGTACTGAATCATGTCGGGCAGCGACTGGTACGAATCATCGCGCATGGTCGGTGCGCCACTGTCGGTGGTGACGTTGGTGATCTTGAAGCCACGCGAGTAGATGGAGACATCATTGTCGTTGCCACCGACCACGGTGATGCCGGTGGTCTGCTTGAGGACCTGGCCGACGCTGTGCAGGCCCTGGTCTTCGATGTTCTGCCGGGTCATCACGGAAACCGACTGCGGGATTTCGCGCAGCGCCTGGGGCGTCTTGCCGCCGACCGACACCGCGCCAGTGGTGTAGGACCCGGTGTTCTCGGTCTCCATCCCCAAGCCCTGACTCTGGATCAGCGTTGATCCGAGCTCCAGCGTATCCCCGGCAGTCGGCAGCTTCTCGATCAGCAGCATGTCGCCATTGAACGACGCCTTCAGCTTGCTGCCTTTGAGCAGTTGCTCGATGCCCTCGGTTGCGGTGAACTGACCGCGCAGGCCGGTACTTTTCTGGCCATCCAGCAACTCACTGGCCACCATCAACCTCAGCCCCGCCTGGTCGGCAAAGCGGGTCAGGGCCTGGTCCAATGGGCCGGGAGCGATATTGAAGGTTCGACTGATCGTCTGTGCGGTCTCGGCGGCCAGGACAGTAATGGGCATGCCCAGGCTGGTAGCCGTGGCGATGGCCAGGCTCAAGGCGGTACGTCGAATCAGATGCTGCATACGGCTCCCCTGCTGAAATCAGCGAAATAAAAATCACTCTCGACAGGGAAAGACGACAGGCTTGGAAAAGCTGACAGCGATCGACAAAGTTTTTTTAACGTAACGGCTGCGATCTGGACGTGTCCCGCTCGATCAGGGTCAGCCACGGCAACTGCCGAATCCGCACAGGCAGGGATTGCTGCAGCAATTGCAGTTGAGCGGCGAGGTCATCGGTGCCGACGATTCCAGTGACCGGCAACTGGCGCAGTGACTCATCGCGGACCCAGATCAGCCCGGGGTGGTAAGGCTTCATTTCGTCCAGCACATCCCCCAGCGAGCGGTTGTTGAAGACCAGGCGATCACGCCGCCAGGCGGTTTCGGCACTCTTGTCCACTGCATAAGGTTGGGTCAGCCCCTTGGTCCCATAGTCCAGGCCCTGCCCCTCCTGAACTTCAGCCGTTTGCGCCGTACCGTCGGCCAACAGGCTGACACGCACGGCATGTTCGGTAACCACAACATGCACGTCCTCTGCCTTGCTTCGCACATCGAATGCGGTGCCCAACGCACGAATACGCCCACCAGCGGCCTCGACCTCGAAAGGCCGCTGCGGATCGGCAGCCACCTGAACGTACAGTTCGCCGCTGTACAGACGCAGCAAGCGCGGGTTGCCATCCAGCTCGATATCTACCCGCGTTTGCGGTGCCAGTTCCAGTTGTGAACCGTCCGCCAGTTGCAGTGTGCGGCGCTCGCCCAGGCCTGTGCGCTGATCCGCCAGCCAGCCCTGTTCGCTTCCTTGCCAGGTAAGCCCGGTGCCCAGCCCGAGAGCCAGCAGCAGGCCCAGCACAGGCAAGCGTCGCGAACGTGGTGCGGGCCGTTGCAAAGCGCTGCCGAGGCGCTCCCACAATTGCTCCGCCGCGTGGGCAGCGCATTGATGTTCAGGTGAGGTTTCGCACCAGTGCAGGTAGCCTTCCCAGGCGGTCTTCTGCTCGTCACCCGAATGCAGATCGACCAACCATTGCAGCGCTTGCCTGGTCAACGCGGAATCAGGCTTGTCGGCCGGGGGTGAGGATGGCTGTGGTTTCACTCAGTCGTCCATCAGGCCCAGGCGGCAGGCGCAGTGGTGCAGGGCACGCATGATGTATTTGCTGACCATGCTTGGGGAAACACCGAGGCGCTCGGCGATGGCCACGTGTCCCAAACCCTCCACACGGTTCAGCAACAGGGCATGGCGACAGCTCTCAGGAAGCTCATTCAGCGCCTGGTGCAACAAGCGCAGCTGTTCACGCAGCAACACCAGCTCGGCCGGTCCTGGTGCAGGGTCGAACAACTCGTCGCGTACATCCTCCAGCGAAGCCTGAATGCCACGGCGCGAACGGCTGCGGGTGAAATCGATGATGAGGTTGCGCAGTACGCGGATCAGGAAGAAATGCGGGTTGGCGATATCACCGGTTCGCTCTGCACGGTCAAGGCCGACATAGCGCAGGAACGTATCCTGAGTGAGGTCGGCAGCCAGCTCGCGATCACCGAGGCGGCGGTAGGCAATCTGCTGGAGCTCGCGGTGATAGAGGCGAAACAACCGATCCATGTTATCAGCCAAAGCGTGCTCCAGAAGGGCCGATGCCGAGAAGACTGTGAGGGGCGGTTAGAGTACAAATTATGAGAATTATTCGCAATGGCGCCTTTTCATCAACCCCACCGCGAGTGCCGACAGAATCAGCGCGATCGAAATCCCTTCATTGAAATCAACCCTATGGCCAAGCATCAGCATCGAACCTGTGACGCCAAACACCGGTATCAGCAGTGACAGCGGTGCCACCCTTGAAACCGGGTACTCTCGCAGCAGCAGATTCCATCCCCAATAACAGAAGTGCGTCGCTGCATAGACCTGAAACAAGAGCGAGAATAGCGACACCCATTCAAAGTGAGATGCCAGGGCAGTGAACGGCACGGAGCCGTGCGCCAGCCAGGTGAGCAACAATAAGGGAATAGGCGGGAACAGGCTGGCCCACACCACAAAGGCAAACATTTCCTGGACCTTTGATTGTTTGATGATGACGTTACCGACGCTCCAGCTGAATGCACTCACCAGCAAAAGGCCATAGCCCACGGTCGTCGCATGGCCCGGACTGCTGAAAATAATGCTGATCAATCCCAGCGCTGCGAGTCCCACGCCAAGCGTCTGCCCGAGGCTCAACTGTTCGCGAAACAACAGCACGCCCCAACCCAAGGTAAAAAATGCACTGAACTGGATCAGCAGGGCAGCGGTACCTGGTGGTACACCCCACTCAATGCCAAGGTTGATCAGCGCCCACATAGCGACCCCGAAAATCAGTCCATAAGCAGCCAGCCACCTCATGGCGATTGGCGGGCGTCTGACAAAAAACACCCAAGGCAATGCAGCCAGCGTAAAGCGCAGGGCAGTCAGCAACAGTGGATCGATAGCGGCCAGACCCAACTTGGTGATGGGAAAGTTCATTCCCCAGACAGCCGTCACCAACACGGCCAAGGCCAGATGTTTCTTTTGCATAGCGTTCCAGTTCCAGAGAGCAGGGCCAGCACCTGTATGCGCTAGCCTAGGCCTTACTATGAGCAATAGGCTCAATGGCTCGCTTGCGCTATCAGGTCATAAATCATTAAATTCGGGCCATGCGCGAAACTGAAATAGATCCCTACGAAAACACCCCCCGCGATGCAGTGGTCACGGCCAATAACTATCCGGATGGCCGGCGCTTTGCGTTGCATGCGCACCGCCGTGGGCAGTTCGCCTACGCCGCCTGTGGTGTCATTACCGTATTCACAGGCCAGGGTAACTGGGTTGTGCCCCCCAAAAGGGCTATCTGGGTGCCGGCAGGTGTGCCTCATGAAATGAGCATGAGTGGACCGGTGACCATGCTTAACACCTACATCCGTAACCGCGCCGCCTCTCGGCTCGGACTGCCTGCGCAGTGCCAGGTATTCGGTGTGTCGGCGTTGCTTCGACAGTTGCTGATCCGGGCCATTGATGTTCCGACGCTGTATGCCAAGGACCATCTGGACGGCCATCTGATGACCTTGCTGCTCGACGAAATTGCCGACATGTCGCCCCTGTCGCTCAACGCACCTATTCCGAGCGAACCAAGACTGGCCCACGCTTGCCGCAACCTGCTGGAGCAACCATCGCTGGAAACCGGAATTGATGACATGACCCGGCAAGTCGGGATGAGCCGGCGCACCTTCACCCGTCTGTTTCGCCAACAAACCGGTATCAGCTTTGTCGAATGGCGCCAGCAGGCATGCCTGTTGGCGGCTGTGGTGCGTCTCGGGAACGGGGAAGCGATTACGCGGGTGGCGACTGATCTGGGCTATAGCAGCCCGAGTGCTTTCACTACTGTTTTCCGTCGAGTACTTGGTGAGGCGCCCAGCCGGTATTTTCCGAAAGAACTCAAGGCGAGTTATCTCGAACACTAGCATTGCTGTCGGCGGCGGCGGCGGCGGCGGCTGCTTGTTTGTGAAGCTTTCCATCTTGAGCCAGGTGCCGGGATCCATTGGGGCTGCTTTGCAGCCCATCGCCGGCAAGGCCAGCTCCTACAGGGGATCGCGTTGTTTTCTGGGCGCAAACAAAAAAGGCCCACCTTGCGGTGAGCCTCTTTTTTACTGCGTATGGTGCCGGCACCAGGAATCGAACCCGGGACCTACTGATTACAAGTCAGTTGCTCTACCATCTGAGCTATACCGGCACAGGGGCGTCATTATAGCGATCAGTTTGCGTCTGTAAACTACTTCTGCAACATTCCTCGCAATACCTGTTTTCAACAGGCATCACGAGGCGTTTTCTTACCAGCCGCGGTGCAATGTCGTGGCGTCAGGTTCGGCTTTGCTCGGGTCGAAAAGCATCGGTTTGTGGTCGTGGCAGCCGCGCTTGTTGCAGTGCATGTAGGGCCGGGCCGGCAGGCCGTTGTCGCCCAGGACCTGCATCTTGGGCATGTCCCAGCCGGCGTCCGGGGTGTAGCTTGAGCCGCTGCAACCGGCCAGGGCCAGGATGAAGGTGAGCAAGGCGAGTGAGCTGAGTGTGTTCACGATGAATTCCGTTTTTCGAAGTTTCAGTCTTTGTTGAGGATGCGCTGGATGGTGCCGCCGCAGCTCTGGTAGCAGCTGTCGTAGTCATTGCCGCAGCTGAAGCTTGAGCCACTGCTGTACGGGTAGCTGGGGTAGTAGCAGCTTTTACGTGCCTCTTTCTTGCTCTTGCCGGTCTGGCAGTATTGGTAGCTTCTGAGGTTGGCCTGGTACACGGCCTGGTCGCTGTTCTCTTGCAGGCGGGCCATCTGTTTGCAGTGGTTGCGTTCGGTGGCGCAGCTGTTGATGCAGTTCATGCCCATCATGCTGGGCGGGGGCGAGTATCTATAGGTGTAGCTGGGGCCGCAGCCGCCGAGCAGGGCGACCGCCAGGAGCAGCGCAATGCGCCACTTGAGTGAATTGCTCACGTGTTACCACTTCCTTGATTGAATCGGATCTCAATGGACCGGCGCACTCGGTTGCTGCCACCCGTGGGAGGGCAGACCGGATGTTCACAGCGGACTCCATTGCCTAAAAGAGGGGGACGCGCTCGATGGTGCCGCCGCAGGACAGGTAGCAGCTGTCGTAGCTGCTCTCGCAGGCATACTTCGGGTTGTCTTGCGGGTATCGCGGGCGTTTGCAGTGTTTGGAAATTTCCTTGATGTTCCTGCCGACCTCGCAGCGCTCGAAGCTCTCTACGTCGCTCTCATACATGATCTGGTTGTTCTTGTGCTGCTGCGACCTCAAGTAGTTACAGCGCTTTACTTCCATGGTGCATGTATTGAGGCAGTTGACGTCTTTCAACTTGGCAGGTGGCGTGTACTCATTGACATAGATGGGGCCGCAGCCGCCGAGCAGGGCGAAAGCCAGGAGCAGCGCAGCGCGCCATTTGAATGAATTTCGCATGAGTCAGCCGTTCCTTGGTCATTCTTCGCTGAACTCCAGCAGGTCACCTGGCTGGCAGTTCAACGCTCGACAGAGTTTTTCCAGGGTTTCGATTTTGAATCCCTTGATCTTGCCGTTTTTCAGCAGCGACAGATTCGCTTCCGTAATCCCGATAATTTCGGCCAGATCCTTGGAGCGGATCTTGTTCTTGGCCATGACCACGTCGAGGCGGATGATTATCGGCATAGGGGGAAGCTAGACATAACAGTTGTGTTCATCGCTGATGGTTTTGGCGTCACGCATGAGGAGTGAAAAGGCACAGAGCAAAATCCCTTTCATGATCTCGTAAACCGCCACGGATGATACACCGATCGATACGCTGAAGCTTCTTTCCCCAGCTGGCAGGTCGATGGCGAAGGCCAGTCCCTGAAGGGTGCTGATCACTGGCCAGAGCATCGGTGTGCAGATGCACAGCAGGCCGACCCACCACAGCAGCTTGATGTTCGGCGCGGTCCAGGTCTGGCCTTTGGACAAGCGCATGAAGAACAAGCCGGTGAGAAACAGCGCCAGTACCGACAGGCTGCTGGGGATCAGTTCCAGGGCCAGTACCAGGCTCAGGGCCAGGGTGGAAGGTTGATAGTCGGGCGCCAGCAGCAAGGGCATCTGGTCGCCATAACTTTGCAGGTAGGCGCTTTGCATCTGCGCCTTGTCGAATACCCACAGCAGCACGCTGCTGCCGAATTCGGTGACGGCGGTGGTCCAGGCGAGGAGGGCGGCGAAAGCGCCGATCACTCGAAGGCGCGAGCGCGCATAGGCCACTGTTTTACTGTTCATCGATTGCCTCCGTTCGGTGTTGAGCGGCGGGCATTATTTTCTAGAAATTATCGTAATACAATAATTAATTGTTGTTTTTGTGGGTGTGCGGCGTTTTGACTCATCGCCGGGACAATCCCGTTACTACTGGCAATGTGGCGGCGTGGCTCTTCGCGGATAAATCCGCTCCTACGAGAGGTTTGTGATCCTGGGGGTCCTTATGGGTAATATAATTTACGAACCTTTCTGCAGCCTTTAAGGGCTTTCACCTGAATACGTATAAAAAGACGCGAAATTTAATTAGTCATTTTCTATCGATTTGACTTTTACGATGCCTTGAGCTAATTTGTTGTTCATTATGTTGAACACTAAAGCGTTTCTGCTCCCCACCTCTCGTCTGGCCTCCCGTGAAAATCACTGGACCGGCGGTCTCTAGCGCCTCCCCCGACAAACAGCTTTTTCTCTCTTTTTGTCTGTAACCGTCGCCGTTTGTGCGCCGGGTTTGTGTCGCCCGTGGGAGGGCATCATGCGTTCCTGGATTTATCTGTTTATCGCCATCACCGCTGAGGTGATCGGTACCGCGTCGATGAAATTCGCCGCCACTGAGCACCCGATTCTTGGCCATGGCCTGATGTACGCCATGATCGGTCTGTCGTACTTCTTCCTGGCGCTGGCCGTCAAACGTGTGCCGGTGGGCGTTGCCTACGCGCTGTGGGAAGGCATCGGCATCGTGTTTATCACCCTGATCAGCGTCACCTGGCTGGGTGAAAGCCTCGGCCTGCTCAAGGCTGCGGGCCTGGGTGTGATGATCGCCGGTATCCTGCTGATCAAGGCCGGTACCCGCCCGGCGCCTGCCGAGCGCAACATGGAGGCCCTGCCATGCTAAGCATGAACTGGATTCCTTTCGCCTGGCTGGGCATGGCAATCGTGCTGGAAGTCATCGCCAACCTGCTGCTCAAGTACTCTGACGGCTTTCGCAAACGCGGCCTGGGCGTCCTGTCGATTCTCTGTGTGCTGGCGGCCTTTACTGCGCTGGCCCAGGCTGTGCGCGATATTGAATTGTCACTGGCTTATGCCATCTGGGGCGGCTTCGGCATCCTCGCTACCGTAGCGATGGGCTGGGCACTGTTTGGCCAGCGTCTGGCCGGTCGTGGCTGGTTGGGCCTGGTGTTGTTGCTGGCAGGCATGAGTCTGCTGAAACTGGCCTGATTTGCCTGCTTAGAGCAATTCGCTAAAGCGCTTATGCACAACGCACGTGCCAGCCAGGCAGTACATGCGTCGGAGCGACGCAGGCCGTTGGTCTTTGCGCAAATGGCTGTTTTTGCTGGCGATAAACCACTGAACAAAAAACGCTCAATCGCTGAAAGCGCTTGGATCCAAGGATTTTAAGGGTTTTTTCAAAAGGTTGCCCACAGACTTATCCACAGGCTGCGCACAGTTGGCGTCGACTACTGGCGCTCGGCCAGCAGCATCAGGTTGCGTGGGGTCAGGGGTTGCTGACAGAACACCCCCAATTGCACCCGGTAGCCTTGCTCCTGCAGGTACAAGCCGCGGTCCAGTACCAGCCACAGCTCCAGTGGGCGACGGAACAGATTGCGTAGCAACTCCAGGTTGCGTACCTGAGCAAGCCGTTGCCAGCCTGCGGCCTGCAGTGAGTCCCAGTCCGGGTTGTGATCGATGTGCAGGTTTTTGAGCGCGGCCAGTTCCCGACAGTAGTCGGCAAAGGGTTTGTGCAGCCAGCTCACCGGCAATGACGGCGTTGGCAAATACTCATCCACCCCCCGCAACTGACGCTGCAGCAGATCAAAGCCCAGGCGCCTGGCCATCGATTCGTCGCGCTGACGACGTACCCGCGCCCCGGCGGTGACGGTTTCACTCAAGGGCAGGCCCAGATCATCAATGGACAGTTGCAGCCCTGATGCCATGGCGGCTGCGGACAGTGGCTGATACTGCGTTGCCTGGATGCGGTTGTAGCAGCACGGTGCAATGGCCAGCTGGCGGCAACCCTGGCGGCTGGCCAGTTGCATCAGACGCACATGCAGGTCGCCGCAGGCATGCAGGGCCACTGCCGTGTGTTCGCTGCCCAGGTGACGACAGGCATCCTCGGCGAGCACGTCTTGCAACAGGTGCTGGCTGACAAGACCATGATGCTGACTGAGTGTTTTGCCAGCTTCGACCAGTGCCGGGTCGTACTCCAGGCAAGTCAGATGTTGTCTGTCGGCTTGCAGCAATCGCCGGCCAAGATGACCTTTGCCCGAGCACCAGTCGAGCCAGTGGTGCGGTTGTTCGGTAAAGCCCAGGTGACTGGCGAACGCCTCGATCTGCTGCCACTTGCGCCCAGGCACATCGACATTCAGACGGTGGCCGGCAGGGGGCAGGGCAACGGTGGATAACTCACCGATTTTGGACAGCTGAACGGCCTGGCGCGCCAGCTGCGGAAAAGGTGCGGGTGCTTGCAGTTGCTCGGGATGGTTGTGGGCCGCTTCCGCTTCGCTCAGCGAACGTTGCCGCAACCAGGCAGCCAGGCCCGGGTGTTCGATTTCCCACGGCAGGTGCAACTGGGTGAACGGACGTGGTCGCCAAAGCTGCTGGTGCTCGCGCAGAAAACCGTCCAGGGCCTGGAAGCGGCTGAGCAACTGGTCATCATCTAGCGGGCGGGGAGTGGTCATAGGCAGATACAAAAACGGGGCTGTAATCAGCCCCGTTATACAGGTTTCAGCGACCCTGGCAGGCGTCGACGCGCAGCCAGCGTTCGAGTTGCTTGAAACCCTGGACCAGAAGGAAGGAGATCAGCAGGTAGAACAGGCCGGCAGCGAAGAAGATTTCCACGGGCAAGTAGGTACGGGCGATGATCGTCCGCGCCATGCCGGTCAGCTCCAGAAGTGTCACGGTACTCGCCAGGGCGCTGGCCTTGAGCATCAGGATCACTTCGTTGCTGTAGGCCGGCAGGCCGATCCGCGCAGCGCGCGGCAGCATGATGTAGAACAGCGCTTTGGCCTTGGACATGCCCAGGGCCCGCGCCGCTTCGATCTCACCGCGGGGTATGGCCTGCAAGGCGCCGCGCAGGATCTCGGCGATGTAAGCGGCGGTGTGCAGGGTCATGGTCAGCACGGTGCACCAGAACGGATCGCGCAAGTACGGCCACAAGGCGCTGTTGCGCACGGCGTCGAACTGGGCCAGACCGTAGTAGACCAGAAACAGCTGAACCAGCAATGGCGTGCCGCGGAAGAAGAAGATGTAGCCGAAGGGCAGGGCGCGCACGTACCAGTGCCGGGAAGAGCGGGCGATACCCAGCGGAATGGCCAGGATCAGGCCGGCAATCACGGCGATGGCTACCAGCTCCAGGGTCAGCGTGGCGCCTTGGGCCAGGCGTGGCAGCCACTTGATGATGACTTCCCAGTTCATTGGTTAGGCCTCGCGAAGCCGCGTGCGGCACGTTTTTCCATGAAGTGCATGCCGCTCATGGCAAGCACGGTCAGGCCCAGGTAGATAACCGCGGCGACCATATAGAAGGTGAAGGGCTGCTTGCTCACCGTCACGGCGATCTGCGAGTGACGCATGATCTCTTCCAGGCCGATCACCGATACCAGCGCGGTGTCCTTCATCAGGATCATGAACAGGTTGCCCAGACCCGGCAGAGCAATACGCCACATCTGCGGCAGGATCAGCTTGGAGAAGATCCGGCCTTTCGACAGGCCCAGGGCCAGGCCCGCTTCACGGTGACCCTTGGGGATGGCCAGGATCGCGCCACGGAAGACTTCCGTGGCATAAGCGCCGAAGCACAGGCCCAGAGCGATCACGCCAGCGGCAAAGGCGTTGAGCTCCAGGCCAGGAATATTCAGGGCTTCGCCCAGCCGGTTCATCAGGCTGACGGTGCCAAAGTAAATCAGCAATACCCAGAGCAGTTCGGGTACGCCGCGAACCAGGGTCGAGTAGAAGCCGCCAAGCCATTGCAGTGGCTTGACCGGGGACGTTTTGGCGAGGGCACCGAGCAGGCCCAGGATCAGCCCCAGCAGCAAGGCGCAGAGCGCCAGTTTTACGGTCATCAAGGTGCCAGCCGCAAGGGCCGGACCGAATCCGTGCAGGTCGATAGTCATGGGTAGGGTCGTTCTAGGGACCAGCACGCCCAAGGGCGTGCCGATCGGGGCGAATCAATAGATGCTGAACGGGAAGTACTTGTCGTTGATCTTCTTGTAGGTGCCGTCGGCAACGATTTCCTTGAGGGCGGCGTTCAGCTTGTTGCGCAGCTCATCGTCACCTTTGCGCACAGCGATGCCGACCTTGTCGCTTTCGTTCACTGGCTCGCCTTTGAACTCGTAGTTTTTGCCGGCGTCGGACTTGAGCCAATCGTAGTTGGCGTATTTGTCGGCGAGGATGGCGTCGAGGCGGCCGGAGGTCAGGTCCAGGTAGGCGTTCTCCTGGCCATCATAGAGGTTGACCTTGAAGTCGCCGTCCATGCCGCCGTTGTCATCCAGCCAGGTCGCGGCCTGGGTGGCGCGCTGGGTGCCGATGGTCTTGCCCTTGAGCGAAGCGGGATCGGTCTGGAAGTTGACGTTTTTCGGCGCGATGAACTGCTGCTTGTTCGAGTAGTACGGGTCGGTGAAGTCCACGGCCTGCTTGCGTTCGTCGGTGATCGACAGCGACGAGACAATGAAGTCGAACTTCTTGGCGTTCAGGGCCGGAATGATGCCGTCCCAGTCGGAGGTGACCACTTCGCATTCGACTTTCATCTTGGCGCACAGGGCGTCACCGATGTCTTTGTCGAAGCCGACGACCTGGCCACTGGCGTCCTTGTTGTTGAACGGCGGGTAAGCCGCCTCGATGCCCATCTTCAGTTTCTCGGCAGCCATTGCATTGGCCGAGAACACCAGCGTGGCGGCAGCGGCCAGGAGGAATTTCTTATAGGTCTGCATGCGTGTTGCTCCGTTAGCGGTTGCTGGACATGAATTGTTTACAACGCGCCGAGTTCGGGTTTTCAAAAACCTGCTGCGGCGTTCCCTGCTCTTCGACCAGCCCTTGGTGCAGGAAGACGACTTCGCTGGACACCTGGCGGGCAAAGCCCATTTCGTGCGTAACCAGTAGCATGGTACGGCCTTCTTCGGCCAGGGCGCGGATAACGTTAAGCACTTCCTGGACCATTTCCGGATCCAGGGCCGAGGTCGGTTCGTCGAACAGAATGACCTTGGGCTTCATCGCCAGCGTACGGGCAATGGCGGCGCGCTGTTGCTGACCACCGGACAGTTCGGCCGGGTAGCTGTGGCGTTTGTTGTGGATACCCACCTTGTTGAGCAGTGCCTCGGCATGCTCGATGGCTTCGGCCTTGCTCTGGCCGAGTACGCGCCGTGGCGCCTCGATGATGTTGTCGAGGATGCTCATGTGCGGCCAGAGGTTGAAGTTCTGGAACACGAAGCCGATCTCGCTGCGCAGGCGATTGATCTGCTTGTTGTCGGCAGCCACCAGGTCGCCGTTCTTCGCCGGCTTCAGGCGCAGTTCTTCACCGGCCACCAGGATCTGGCCCTGATGCGGATTCTCCAGCAGGTTGATGCAGCGCAGCAGAGTGGACTTGCCGGAGCCGGAGGATCCCAGGATCGAGATCACGTCGCCATCGCGGGCGGTCAGCGAGATGCCCTTGAGGATCTCCTGGTCGCCGTAGCGTTTGTGCAGGTTGCGGATTTCCAGCGCGGGCGTGGCCTCAGCCATGTGCGGTCCTCATGTGTTCTGGTGCGCTCCTGCTGTTGGCGGCCTTCGTGGCGAGCGCCAAGCTAGCATAGCGGCGGAATGACAGCCAACAAGGTCGGCAGGGGCAAGTGCTTGCCGGGAGGGCGAGTGTCGCATCGCTGCAGCGGACTGTCGCGCGGATGACCACTTACCCTCGTTTCCAGGGCCGGAGCCTTGATGAAAAAAGGCGCGATGGTGCCAGTTTTGGCCGGTGCTGGGAAGCCGTTTCTGACCTTGTGCCCAGCTTTGGCGCCTGAATGCGGCAATTGGTTGCGCCTGACGGTTGCGCCTTTTTGCGCTGAGGTTGTGCATGAGGTGTTACCGCGATCGGGTTTTGGTGCACCCGGCTATTTGTAAGTGGGTATTTCAGTAATTGTATTTTTCCGCCAGTATTTGAGGGTCTTTCGGTCATTCACTGGCAGCAACGTCCTGAAAGCCTTGTTGCACGGGGCTGCCAAGACTTCCGTACGAACGGTCATGTCACTGGCGCGCTTATTGCCTTATCCCCCGGCAACAGGATGTAGCACTCTTTTCAGAAGAGTGCGCCTGACGAAATCAGGATGTTAGAAAGCCACTCCCTTCAAAGGTAGTTTTATGAGCGGTACGCACAATTCCAATGACCTCGCTCAGGGGCTCAAACAACGGCATGTCACCATGCTGTCTATTGCTGGCGTCATCGGCGCCGGCCTGTTCGTAGGTTCCGGCCACGCCATCGCTGCAGCCGGCCCTGCCGTGCTGCTGGCTTATGCCGCTGCCGGTACCCTGGTGGTACTGGTAATGCGCATGCTCGGGGAGATGGCGGTCGCCTCGCCCGATACCGGCTCTTTCTCTACGTATGCCGACAAGGCCATCGGCCATTGGGCCGGCTTTACCATCGGCTGGCTGTACTGGTGGTTCTGGGTGCTGGTGATTCCGCTGGAGGCCAACGCCGCCGCAGCCATCCTGCATGCCTGGTTCCCTGATGTCGGCATCTGGGTCTTTAGTCTGGTCATTACCCTGTTGCTGACCGCAACCAACCTGTTCAGTGTGAAGAACTACGGCGAGTTCGAGTTCTGGTTTGCCCTGCTCAAGGTTATCGCCATCATCGGCTTCATCATTCTCGGCGCGGCGGCCGTGTTTGGTTTCCTGCCTAACAGCCAGGTCAGCGGCGTCAGCCACCTGTTCGACACCCAGGGCTTCATGCCTAACGGCCTGGGCGCGGTGCTGGCAGCGATGCTGACCACCATGTTCTCGTTCATGGGTACCGAGATCGTCACTATTGCGGCAGCCGAATCCAAGGATCCGGGCAAGCAGATCTCCAAGGCCACCAACTCGGTGATCTGGCGGATCTTCCTGTTCTACCTCGTGTCGATCTTCCTGGTTGTGGCGCTGGTACCGTGGAACAGCAGTGAGCTGGCAGAAGTTGGTTCCTACCAGACCGTGCTGAACCTGATGGGCATTCCCAATGCCAAGCTGATCGTCGACATCGTTGTGTTGATCGCGGTAACCAGCTGCCTGAACTCGGCGCTGTACACCTCCTCGCGCATGCTCTTCTCGCTGAGCAAGCGTGGTGATGCACCGGCCGTGGCCCAGCGCACCACCTCCAGCGGTACCCCGTATGTTGCCGTGGTGCTGTCGACGGCGGCGGCGTTCCTGACGGTGGCTGCCAACTACGTGGCCCCTGCCGCAGTATTCGAGTTCCTGCTGGCAAGCTCCGGCGCCATTGCCTTGCTGGTCTACCTGGTAATTGCCATCTCGCAGCTGCGCATGCGCCGTCAGCGCATGGCGCGTGGTGAGAAGATCGCCTTCAAGATGTGGCTGTTCCCGGGCCTGACCTGGGCGACCATCTTCTTCATCGTCGCCATTCTCACGGTGATGCTGATCCGTCCGGATCACCGTATCGAAATCATCGCAACCGGCTTGCTGTCGATTGCAGTGGTAGCGGCGGGCCTGCTGGTGGCGCGCAAGCGCAAGGCCGAGGCGGCTGGACGTGCGGTGCTGAACAACTGATTCAGTGTCGTTGAAATGAAAAGGCCGCGATCTGTGAGGATCGCGGCCTTTTTGTTTCTGCTGGTTCTATCAGCCAAACATCTTCTGTTGCTGCTTGGCCACCGCTTCCGAGGCCGAGATGTAGGCTTCCTGGAACTCGTCGCTTTCCAGCCAGGCCATGGTGGTGGCTTCGTCGGCGCCATCCAGCCATTTGCGGTAGGCGGTGAAGACCATGACGATGTAGTCGGTGGCGTGCTCTTCCTTGTGGCCTTTGAGTACCAGGGCCAGCAGCGGGTCGACCAGGAACACCGAAATCAGTGCCACCAGGCCGCCTTCCTCGGCTTGTTTCATCTTGTCGAACAGGGCGGTGTAGCTGCCCGAGTTCATGGCTTTGTTGAAGACCTGCTCGACACTGGCGCTGGAACTCTCGCCGGAACCCTTGACCGCCTGGCCGCTACGCACCATGCGGTTCTCGCGAGCCTTGGTGGCGGCGCGCTTGGCGCGTTTCTGTTGTTTGCTGTTGGAGGCCATCGGTGAATCCTGAGTCGAAAAATTTTGCGTATTGAAGCCTAGTTGGCAAAGAAACCCAAGTGTATCCGACGGCCTCGCTCAGGCGGGCTGTGCCAGCTCGCCACGGTCTTCCTCGACAAGCACCCGTGCCGCGCGCTCAACCAGCAGCGGATCAGGCTGGTAAGCCACGCTGAGGTCCTTGCCCGGATAATCCAGTGAATGCAGGAAGTGGCGGATGCAGTTGATCCGTGCGCGCTTCTTGTCGTCGGACTTGATCACCGTCCAAGGGGCATCGGCGGTGTCGGTATGGAAGAACATCGCTTCTTTGGCGGCGGTGTATTCGTCCCACTTGTCCAGCGACTTGATGTCGATGGGCGACAGCTTCCAGTGCTTGAGCGGGTCGTCGCGGCGCGAGATGAAGCGGCGCAGCTGCTCTTCGCGGTTGACCGAGAACCAGTATTTGAACAGCAGGATGCCGCTGTTGCAGAGCATGCGCTCAAGGTCGGGTGCCTGGCGCATGAATTCCAGGTACTGCAGGGGCGAGCAGAAGTCCATGACCCGCTCGACACCGGCGCGGTTGTACCAGGAGCGGTCGAAGAAGACCATTTCGCCTGCGGTGGGCAGGTGCTGGATGTAGCGCTGGAAGTACCACTGGCCCTTTTCCTGTTCGGAAGGCTTCTCCAGGGCGACGATGCGCGCGCCACGCGGATTCAAGTGTTCCATGAAGCGTTTGATGGTGCCGCCTTTACCGGCTGCGTCGCGGCCTTCGAACAGCACGACGATGCGCTGGCCGGTGTCCTTGGCCCAGCTTTGCACCTTGAGCAGCTCGATCTGCAGCGCGTGCTTGGCCTTTTCGTACTCTGCGCGGCGCATGCGGGTCCGGTAGGGATAGCTGGCCGGCAGTTTCGCCGCGGTGCTGTCTTCGTTCGAGCCGCGTGGGGCCGAGGCAACTTTCAGGGCAGCCGGTTGCTGGCTGATGGCGCTGATTTCGCCGTCAGGGGTGACCGTGGCTGGCTTGCGGGTGGTGCGTGGTCGCCGCACACGTGTGCTGGCGGGATTGCGTGGCGGGGTCTGGCTGGTGCTGGCCGGGGTGTCCGAAGTCGGCGAGGGCAGAGGCAGGGCAGTGGATTCTTCGCTCATTATAAAGGCCTGTTGGTACTTTCGAATGTCCTCAAGGCATCTTACAGCTGTGTACCGGGGGCATATTGACGGTGGTCAACAGCCCTTGGCATAGCGCGATCAGTACCAGTATTTCGGGTAGCTGTTGGCCTGGCGCGCATTGTTCAGACACCAGGCCACGGCGACGATCACCAGTGAGCCGGCCAGCACTGGCGTAACCACGAAGCTCAGCGGCGCATGGCTGGCGATCACCACCAGCGGGTTGGCCCCGGCTGGCGCATGCAGGGTGCGGGTCTGCTGCATGGCTGCCAGGGCAAGGCCGACTGCCAGTGCCGCGCTCCACCAGCTGTCGCCCAGGGTGTACAGCACCGCCAGGCCCACCAGCGTGGCAATCACGTGTCCGCCAATGATGTTGCGCGGTTGTGCCAGCGGCGAATCAGGCATGCCGAAGGCGAGGACGCAGCTTGCACCAAACGGCGCCATCAGCCACAGCGCACCGGACACCTGGCTGAGCCAGCCGGTGGCGCCGATCGCCAGGGCCGCGCCAATCAGGGACAGCAGGCTGAAATGCAGGGAGGGGGCGGCGGGCGCTTTGGACTTGAAGAGCATGGGTGCAGTCTCCGGAAGGACAGTGTGCGCCGAGGATACCGATCGGTTTACCTGCAAGTCAACCGATCGGTATACACTGAGTGCATCTGTCCAGTTCGAAGGTGTGTGATGAGTACGTCCGAGAAAATTGCCGAGTCGTCCCTGCGACTGTTCTATCGCCAGGGTTACCACGGCACCGGGGTCGAGCAATTGAGCCAGGAGGCGGGGGTAACCAAGAAAACCCTGTACCGGCATTTCCCCAGCAAGGAGCTGCTGATCGAGGCGGCGCTGGAGCGTCGTGACCTGGACTTCATGACGCGCCTGGAAGGCGCGCTGGCGGCCGTTGCGGCAAAAGCGCGACCGCTTGCCTATATCGACTTCATCGAAGCCTGGGCGCGCTCTGAAGACTTCCACGGCTGTGCTTTCATCAATGCTTCAGCTGAGTATGCCGACGCGAGCGAGCCACCTCATGTGCTGGCCAGGCTGCACAAGCAGAAGGTGATGGCGCTGCTGGAGCGGGCTTGCAAGGAGGCGGGGTGTCGACAGTCGGCGGTGGCCGGGCAGTTGTTCCTGATTGGCGAGGGGCTGATCGTTGCGTCTCAGGTTGGCGGGGTGCAGGCGTCGCTGTTTGAAGCTGCGCGCGAATGGGTGGGCGCGCTGGCGGGAAGCGCAAAAAACTAGCCGGTCAGCCGTATGCAATCCGTACTTGCGCCATTCCCGTGCGCGAGCACGAGGCCTGGTCCGGTGAAAAAACGCAGGCATGAAAAAAGCCCCAAGGAATCACTTCGCTTGGGGCTTTTCGGTATTAGTGGTGCCCAGAGACGGAATCGAACCGCCGACACGGGGATTTTCAATCCCCTGCTCTACCGACTGAGCTATCTGGGCAACGGGGCGCATTAAAAGGCTTTTTCGGATTTGCGTCAACGACTTTTTGAAAAATTTTTAAATTAATTCCGTCGCTTACGATTTTTCGGGGTTATTCGGCAGGTGGAACGTAGCCTTCGGCCTTTTCGTATTCCTGGCCGGAGAAGAACTTGTCCATCTCGCCCTGGAGGAATTTGCGGTCCTCGGCGTTCATCATGTTCAGGCGCTTCTCGTTGATCAGCATGGTCTGTTCTTTCTGCCAGTCGGCCCAGGCCTTCTGCGAGATGTGCTCGTAGATGTCCTGGCCCTTGGCGCCGGGGTACGGTGGACGCTCCAGGCCTGGCAGTTCTTCGTTGTATTTGCGGCACATTACGGTGCGGGTCATCGCGACTCTCCTGCAATCAAAACGTCGGCCGCGCGTTTCAGCAGTTTTTTCACCGGGGCGGCAAGGCCCAGGCGCGGCGGGGTGGCGAGGTTATACCAGAGCCAGTCGGGCTCGGCCACGTGGGCCCGGGCGTCATCGACCCGGACCAGCCATGGTTCGATGGCCAGCTGGAAATGGCTGAAAGTGTGCGTCAGGCCGTCCAGTGCCTGGCGGGCGGTAAGGTTGAGGCCGTGCTGGTCGGCGAGGTCCTCGAGCTGTTCCAGGTTGTCCAGCTCCGGCAGGCTCCACAAACCGCCCCAGAGCCCCGTGGACGGGCGCCGGTAAAGCAGGATGGCGCCTTCGCTGTTCGCCAGTAGCGGCATCAGTGTGCGGCGTTGTGGCAGCTCCTTGCGCGGTTTGGGCAGCGGGTAACGGATTTCCTGGCCGAGCATATGTGCTTCGCAACCGGCCTGAAGCGGGCACAGCAGGCAACTGGGCTTGCTGCGGGTGCACAGGGTCGCGCCGAGGTCCATCATCGCCTGGGTGTAGTTATTGACCCGGGCATGAGGGGTGTAGCGTTCGGCATTGGCCCACAACGCCCTGGCCACCTTCGGCTCGCCCGGATAGCCTTCCTGTGCGGTGTAGCGGGCCAGCACACGCTTGACGTTGCCGTCGAGGATCGGCGCGCGCAGGCCCATGCTGATACTGGCAATGGCCCCGGCAGTGGACAGGCCGATGCCGGGCAGCTCGGTGAGCTTCTCGACATCCCGCGGGAACTCGCCGCCGTATTGCTCGACGACGATTTTCGCAGTCTTTTGCAGGTTGCGCGCCCGGGTGTAGTAACCCAGGCCCGTCCACAGGTGCAGCACTTCGTCTTCAGGCGCTGCGGCCAGTGCTTCTACCGTCGGCAGGGCTTCCATGAAGCGGCCAAAGTAATTGAGCACAGTGCTGACCTGGGTCTGCTGCAGCATGATCTCCGATACCCACACCCGATACGGCGTGATGCCCTGTTGCCAGGGCAGGTCGTGGCGGCCATTACGGTCGTACCATTCCAGCACAGCGCTGGAAAACTGCTCGGGGCTCATCGCTTGAACAACCCCTTGAGTGCATCCTTGAGTTCCGGGCTGACCTTGTCACCGAGCTTCTCGTCGATCTTGTCGCTGAGTTTCTCGCTGACTTTGTCGCCGGCCAGCTTGGCGGCGACTTTACCCAGGCCGTCCTTGTCCAGGCGGCAGGCTTTGGCGCCCAGCTCAAGCGGGCCACGGCAGCGCAGCGGCAGTTCGAGGCCGACATAGCGCTCGCCGACCTGGCAGGCCGGATCCGGCATATCGCGCTTGTCGCCTTCGACGACCACGCCCACGCGGTAGTCCATACCCAGTACGCGCAAGTCGAGATCGCCATGACCATTGACCGACAGACCGGGGATGCGTGCCTTGAGGTCAGGGTTGCTGGCCACGCCATTACGCAGCACCAGGCTGCCTTTGAGTTCCTGGAACGGGGTGTCCTTGCCGCGGGGTTCGCCGCTCAGATCCTTGCGGTTGAGGGTGGCGATGGCCTGGCAGAGTTGCTGCTCAAGGTTGGCGTTGACCAGGATGCCGTCGTTGATGACAAAGCTGGCGTTGCCGTTGAGGGTATCGACCAGGGCCTTCTGGCTGTTGCCGGTAGCGGTGAGGTCGCTGCTCAGGGTCAGCAGGCCCTTGACCGGCGGGGTTTCGGTCTGGCTCTTGATGAAGTGCTCAACCGGTACCCGGTTGACCTTGGTGGTGAGGCCGATCTGCGGTACGGCCGGGCGAACATCCAGGGTGCCCTTGGTTTCGAAGTCGCCGTCGTAGAGACCGCCGCGCAAGGTTTCCAGGGTGATCAGGCCACCCTGGCCCTGGGTCTTGAGGTGGGCGTTCTCGATCGGCAGCTTCTCCAGCGTCAGCAGGCCGAAGCTCAGGTCCGCCTGCAGGTCGAGCTGGCGCAGGCGATCGACCGGCAGCAGCTTGTCGTTGCTCCAGGCCACCTGGGTTGGCGCATCGGGCAGCGGCGTGGTGCCGGCACTGGCCAGGGCGCTTTGCTCCTTGCTCTTGACCTCGGCCTGGCGCGCAGCAGTGGTGCTGGCAGCGGCTTCGCTTTTGGCCGGCATATAGCGGTCGGCGTCGAACTTGTCAGCCTTGAGCTGGATGCGCAGGGCCTGCTTGGCGAAGTCTTCGACGGCCAGGCGACCGCTGAAGGTGCTGTCATCAAGTTTTACTGCCAGGTCTTCCAGGGCGAGGCTGTTGGGACTGGCTTGCAGGCGGGTGACCATCTCGAACTTGTTCAGCGCCGTGGCATCAGCGGTAGCCGGCAGCGGACGACCGATACTGTCGAGGAAGGTACGCAGGTCGATCTGGGCGATGGACAGGCCACCGGTCAGCTGCGGGGTTTTGTCCAGTTCGCGCAGGTTCAGTTCACCAAGCGCACGCAGCTGGTTGGCCGAGAGCTTCAGACCGTTCCATTCGGCGACGTTGGCGGCCAGATCGACCAGCAACTGGCCCTGGGCGGCGAAGGTCAGGGTTTTGCCCTGCAACGGCTCGCCTGAGGCTTCGCCACTGAGCTTCATGTCTTCGAACTGGTAGCGTTTGAGGCGGCGGTCGAAGCGCAGCTCGCCGTTGAGCTCGGTGCGTGCCTTGATGACCGGCTGCCCGGTGCTGACGAAGGCGGTCATTTTCAGTGGGATGTTCACCCCTTCATGAACGGCACCTGTGCTCAGCTGGATGCTTTCGGCGGCAAAGGTCTGGCCGCTGCGTGCGTCACTGTACTGAACCCTGGCGTTGTTCACGGTCAGGCTGTCGATATCCAGCTTGACCGGACGTTCGCTGGTGTCGCTCTTGCTTTCAGCCTTGGCCGTGGTGTCGCCAGCCGGTCCCGGTGCGGCACCGTCAGCTGGGGCTGCTGTGGCAGCGGGCAACGGTTTACCGATGTCTTCCCAGTTGCCGTGGCCCTGTTCGTCGCGGCTCAGAATCAGGTTCAGGCCCTCGACGCGGACATCGCTCATCTGCACTTCACGGCGCAGCAAAGGCAGGACGCGTACCGACAGACCGAGCATCTGCAGGTCGGCAAAAGCCACTTTCGGGTTGTTCAGGGTGGCAATGCTGGCTTCATGCAGCTCCAGCCCCAGCCAGGGGAACAGGCTCCAGCCTATATCGCCATTGAGGGTCAGCTCAACGTGGGCTTTGTCGCGTGCCAGCTGGCGAATCTCGTCTTTGTAATCGTTGGGATCGAAGAGGTGGGTCAAGGCAAAGCCTAGAGCCACAATGATCAGCAACAGCCCGAGAAGCACTAGCCCCAGGATTTTGCCGAACGCTTTCATGGGCGAGTCCTTGTAGTCCGATTCTAAAATTTAGCCGCAGAGTATAGCGCTGTGGTTGTCGTCGCTGGAGGTGGTCGAGAATTCATGCGGAATTCTCCTACAGCACTGCCAGATTCATTAGCGGGTACTGGTTCAGGTCGGTCGGGGTTTCGACAGCGGTGGGCATCACAGTTCAGTTAGCCAGCAAAAGACGGCATCAGTTTGCTTTCAACGGCGGAGGCTAATGCTACTCTTTCGCCGCTCACAGACCCTACTGTGGCGAAATGTCGCGTTTTGTAGGGCATATGTGCCAAAAAACGATCAGTTGCCGATGGGCCAAGGTCGTGCGCCGTGAGCTGACCATCTCTACGAGGGAACACAATAATGAGTAGCAGTATCACGGCCGGGGCTATTACCTGCAGTCCTGGTTTCCTGTCCAAGGAGCGGATCATCGCCACGCCCGGCTTCAATCGCTGGCTGGTGCCGCCGGCGGCATTGGCCATCCACCTGTGCATTGGCATGGCCTATGGCTTTTCGGTGTTCTGGTTGCCATTGTCGCAAGCGATTGGAATCACCGCGCCGGTTGCCTGTGCGCCAGACATGAGTTTCTTCGCCCGTCTGTTCAGTGCCGAATGCGACTGGCAGATTTCGATGTTGAGCTGGATCTATACCCTGTTCTTCGTATTCCTCGGTTGCTCTGCCGCGATCTGGGGTGGCTGGCTGGAACACGCCGGGCCGCGCAAGGCCGGGGTGGTTTCGGCGCTGTGCTGGTGTGGCGGTCTGCTGATCTCGGCGTTCGGCATCTATACCCACCAGCTCTGGCTGATGTGGCTGGGCTCGGGTGTCATCGGCGGTATCGGCCTGGGCCTGGGCTACATTTCTCCGGTGTCGACCCTGATCAAGTGGTTCCCGGACAAGCGCGGCATGGCCACTGGCATGGCGATCATGGGCTTTGGCGGCGGCGCCATGGTCGGTGCACCACTGGCTGCTGCGCTGATGAACCACTTCGCCAGCCCTGAAGGCGTCGGCGTCTGGCAGAGCTTCGTGGTGATGGCGGTGATCTACTTCGTGTTCATGATTGGCGGTGCACTGGCCTATCGGGTGCCGCCTACCGGCTGGAAGCCCGAAGGCTGGAGCGCGCCGCTGAAGAAAGCCAGCAACGCGATGATTACTCACCGTCACGTACATGTCAGCGTCGCATGGAAAACGCCACAGTTCGCGCTGATCTGGCTGGTGCTGTGCCTGAACGTATCGGCGGGTATCGGTATTCTGGGCATGGCCTCACCGCTGTTGCAGGAAGTGTTCGCCGGCAAACTGCTTGGCAATGACCTGAGTTTCAGCGAACTCAATACTGCGCAACTGGCGCAAATTGCCGCTATCGCTGCCGGCTTTACCGGTCTGTTGAGCCTGTTCAACATTGGTGGGCGGTTTTTCTGGGCCTCGTTCTCCGACTATATCGGGCGCAAGAACACTTATTTTGCCTTCTTCGCTCTGGGTGTTGCCTTGTACGCGCTGGTGCCGAATATGGGCCACCTGGGCAACATCGCCCTGTTTGTGGCGGCGTTCTGCATCATCCTGTCGATGTACGGCGGCGGTTTTGCCACCGTGCCGGCTTATCTGGCCGACCTGTTCGGCACGCAGATGGTCGGTGCCATTCACGGTCGCCTCCTCACCGCCTGGGCGGCCGCGGGCGTGCTGGGACCGGTGTTGATCACTTACCTGCGCGAGTACCAGTTGGCGTTGGGCGTGGAGCGTTCAGCGGTCTACGACATCACCCTGTACATCCTTGCCGGCTTGCTGGTGCTGGGGTTTGTCTGCAACGCGCTGGTTCGCCCGGTTGCCGACAAGTACTTCATGACCGACGCGCAGCTGGCGGCCGAACAGGCGCTGGGCCATGACCAGAGCAACGGTAATGCCCGGGTGCTGGAGTGGCATGCCGCGCCGGGCAGCCTGCCGCTGGTGGCTGCCGCCTGGCTGGCGGTGGGCATTCCGCTGGCCTGGGGGATCTGGGTGACACTGCAAAAAACCGCGGTGCTGTTCAACTGACCCTCCTGTTCCGATTAGAAGTTGCAGAAAATCATCATGTGGCAGGTAAATCCCCTGCCACATGTCATCTTCGTTTCATGCCGCGCGCTTCTAGGCCTATAATGATCGCCTTTTTCGCCCAATGATTTTGCGGAGCTGGTGATGGTCGAACGTAAGGCTTCCGTCGAGCGCAATACTCTGGAGACCCAGATCAAGGCCTCGATTAACCTGGATGGCAGCGGCAAGGCCCGATTTGATATCGGTGTGCCTTTCCTTGAACACATGCTCGACCAAATCGCCCGACATGGGTTGATCGATCTCGACATCGAGTGCAAGGGCGACCTGCATATCGACGATCACCATACCGTCGAAGACGTCGGTATCACCCTTGGCCAGGCGTTCAACCAGGCCATCGGCGACAAGAAGGGCATCCGCCGCTACGGCCATGCGTATGTGCCGCTCGACGAAGCCTTGTCGCGTGTGGTCATCGACTTCTCCGGCCGTCCAGGCCTGCAGATGCACGTGCCGTACACCCGCGCCTCGGTGGGCGGCTTCGATGTCGACCTGTTCCAGGAATTCTTCCAGGGCTTCGTCAACCACGCCAACGTCACCCTGCATATCGACAACCTGCGTGGGCACAACACCCACCACCAGATCGAGACGGTGTTCAAGGCGTTCGGCCGCGCGCTGCGCATGGCCATCGAGCTGGATGAGCGCATGGCCGGACAAATGCCATCGACCAAGGGTTGCCTGTAATGCAGACAGTTGCCGTAATCGACTATGGCATGGGCAACCTGCACTCGGTGGCCAAGGCGCTGGAGCACGTCGGTGCCGGCAAGGTGCTGATCACCAGCGACGCTGCGGTTATCCGCGAGGCTGACCGCGTGGTGTTCCCGGGTGTCGGTGCGATTCGCGACTGCATGGCCGAAATTCGCCGCCTGGGCTTCGACAGCCTGGTGCGTGAAGTCAGCCAGGACCGTCCGTTCCTCGGCATTTGTGTCGGTATGCAGGCGCTGCTCGATCACAGTGAAGAGAACGATGGTGTCGACTGCATCGGTTTGTTCCCCGGTCAGGTGAAGTTCTTCGGTAAAGACCTGCACGAAGACGGCGAGCATCTGAAGGTGCCGCACATGGGCTGGAACGAAGTTAGCCAGGCCATCGACCATCCGTTGTGGCACAACATTCCTGACCTTGCGCGGTTCTATTTCGTGCACAGCTACTACATCACGGCGGCCAAGGCCGTGCAGGTGGTGGGGCGTGGTCACTATGGCGTCGATTTCGCTGCCGCGCTGGCCGAAGGTTCGCGTTTTGCCGTGCAGTTCCATCCGGAGAAGAGCCATACCCATGGTCTGCAACTGCTGCAGAACTTCGCGGCCTGGGACGGACGCTGGTAATGAGCAAATCCAGGACCAAGGCCCCGATCCTCACCCTCGCGCCGGAACAGGAGCGCGAGGCGCTGGACGTACTCAAGCGCTTCCTCGAAGACCGTTTCGAGCTGCAGCTGGGGTCGTTCGAGGTGGCCGAGGTGCTGGAAGTGTTCACCAAAGAGATTGCCCCGCACTATTACAACAGGGCGATTTTCGATGTGCAGAACCACCTCAAAGAGCGGTTCGAAAGCATCGAAAGCGACCTGTGGGCGCTTGAGAAGAACTGACTTCTCGAGCATCACTGTTTACCGAATAGACAGGTTTTCCAGATGCTGATTATCCCCGCTATCGATCTCAAGGACGGTGCTTGCGTACGTCTGCGCCAAGGCCGCATGGAAGATTCCACCGTTTTCTCCGACGACCCGGTGAGCATGGCTGCCAAGTGGGTCGAGGGCGGCTGCCGTCGTCTGCATCTGGTTGACCTCAACGGCGCCTTCGAAGGCCAGCCGGTCAACGGCGAAGTGGTTACCGCCATCGCCAAGCGCTACCCGAACCTGCCAATCCAGATCGGTGGCGGCATCCGTTCGCTGGAAACCATCGAGCATTACGTCAAAGCCGGCGTCAGCTACGTGATCATCGGCACCAAAGCGGTGAAAGAGCCAGAGTTCGTCGCTGAAGCCTGCCGCGCATTCCCGGGCAAGGTCATCGTTGGCCTGGATGCCAAAGACGGTTTCGTCGCCACCGACGGCTGGGCTGAAGTCAGCTCGGTGCAGGTCATCGACCTGGCCAAGCGTTTCGAAGCCGACGGCGTCTCGGCCATTGTCTACACCGACATCGCCAAAGACGGCATGATGCAAGGCTGCAACGTACCGTTCACTGCTGCCCTGGCTGCGGCTACCAAGATCCCGGTCATCGCCTCCGGCGGTATCCACAACCTGGGTGACATCAAGGCCCTGCTCGACGCCAAGGCGCCAGGCATCATCGGTGCGATCACCGGCCGCGCCATCTACGAAGGCACCCTGGATGTCGCCGAGGCGCAAGCCTTCTGCGACAGCTACAAAGGCTGAGGACTCCGACATGGCACTGGCCAAGCGCATCATCCCTTGCCTGGACGTGGACAACGGCCGGGTGGTCAAGGGCGTCAAGTTCGAGAACATCCGCGATGCCGGTGACCCGGTGGAAATCGCCCGGCGCTACGATGAACAGGGCGCTGACGAAATCACCTTCCTCGACATCACTGCCAGCGTCGATGGTCGCGATACCACCCTGCATACCGTCGAGCGCATGGCCAGTCAGGTGTTCATCCCGCTGACCGTGGGCGGTGGCGTACGTACCGTGCAGGACATCCGCAACCTGCTCAATGCCGGTGCCGACAAGGTCTCGATCAACACCGCAGCGGTGTTCAATCCAGAGTTCGTTGGTGAAGCTGCCGCGCATTTCGGTTCGCAGTGCATCGTGGTAGCGATCGACGCCAAGAAGGTTTCCGGCCCGGGCGAAACCCCGCGTTGGGAAATCTTCACCCACGGCGGTCGCAAGCCGACAGGCCTGGACGCGGTGGAGTGGGCGAAGAAGATGGAAGGCCTGGGTGCCGGTGAGATCCTGCTGACCAGCATGGATCAGGACGGCATGAAGAATGGCTTTGACCTGGGCGTGACCCGGGCCATCAGCGATGCTCTGGGTATTCCGGTGATTGCTTCAGGTGGTGTGGGCAACTTGCAGCACCTGGCTGACGGGATTCTGGAAGGCCATGCCAGTGCGGTGCTGGCGGCGAGCATCTTCCACTTTGGTGAGTACACGGTGCCGGAAGCCAAGGCGTTCATGGCCAAGCAAGGTATCGTCGTTCGCTGAAGCTTTTGTGTAGGAGCGGATTCACCGGGACGCCGGACCGCCGCGATGGACTGCGCAGCAGGCCCATCTTTTGGGGCCGCGCTGCGACCCATCGCGGCG
>JAVXRI010000010.1:0-85012 GCA_036643775.1 Pseudomonas sp.
CTCGCCATGAACTGGGTATGGTCAAGGAGGGTGAAACCCTCTACCAGCTTGCCCAATGAACCAGACCTTGCCGGCCTTCTGGGCCGTGATTCCCGCCGCGGGCGTTGGTGCCCGCATGGCTGCCGACCGTCCCAAGCAGTACTTGCAGTTGGGCGGGCAGACCATCCTCGAGCATAGCCTCGACTGTTTTCTCGACCATCCCTGTGTCAAAGGGGTGGTAGTCAGCGTTGCCGCTGACGATCCTTACTGGCCCGGCTTGCGCTGCGCCAGTGACCCGCGTATCCAGCGTGCCGCCGGTGGCCAGGAGCGTGCTGACTCGGTGCTAAACGCCTTGTTGCTGTTACATGCCCAGGGTGCGGCTGACAGTGACTGGGTGCTGGTGCACGATGCCGCGCGGCCGAACCTGGCCCGTAGCGACCTCGACAAGCTGCTGTACGAGCTTGCCGATGATCCGGTCGGTGGCCTGCTGGCGGTGCCGGCACGCGATACCCTCAAGCGTGCCGATGGCAAAGGGCGGGTCAGCGCCACCATTGACCGCAGTACCGTTTGGCAGGCCTACACCCCGCAGATGTTTCGACTTGGGACGTTGCATCGTGCCCTGGCTGATAGTCTGGTGGCGGATGTGGCGATCACCGATGAGTCCTCGGCCATCGAATGGTCCGGGCAGGCGCCGCGCTTGATCGAGGGGCGCAGTGACAACATCAAGGTGACCCGGCCGGAAGACCTGGAATGGCTGCGTCAGCGCTGGGCCAAGCGCGGCTGATTTTCTGCCGGCGATGCTCTTTCAGGCAACCCGGTATTCAGGCAAATCAGCCAGTCCCACACGCAGATAGTCCACCAGCTTGCGCACCTTCGGCGACAGATGCCGTTGTTGCGGGTACAGGGCCCATACGGCTGTGTTCGGTGGTTGCTGAGCTTCCAGCAGCGACACCAGAGACCCGGACTGCAGATGCTCAAGCACGTAGTAATCCGGTAACTGACACAAGCCCATCCCCTGCAACGCCGCATCCAGCACCGCCTGGCCGCTGTTGCATCGCCAGTTGCCTTGGACCCTCACACCTTGCTCACGACCATCCTGCTGCAGTGCCCAGATATCCGAGCTGCCGATCAGGCAATTGTGCCGAGCCAGTTCCGACAGGCTGTGCGGTCGACCGTAACGCTCCAGGTAAGCCGGCGAAGCGCACAGGTACATGCGCCGTGGGGCCAGGCGAGTGGCAACCAGGCGCGAATCCTGAAGTCGGCCCAGGCGGATAGCCAGGTCCATGCCTTCGTGCAGCAGGTCCAGGGTGCGATTGCTCAGTTCGATGTCGACCCGCAGTTGCGGATACAGCGCCATGAAGCGCGTTACCAGCGGAGCAATGAAGCGCTCGCCGTAGGCCACCGCGCAGGTCATGCGCAGTAAACCTTTAGGCTCGCTGGTGAGGTCGCCGATGGCGCGCAGGGCTTCCTCGCGGCCATCCTGCAGGCGCTGGCAGTGCTGCAGGAAGGTCTGCCCGGCTTCGCTCAAGGTTACTTTACGCGTGCTGCGATACAGCAGGCGGGTTTGCAGGCGGTCTTCCAGCCGGGCGATCTGGCGGCTGATGTGTGAAGAGGAAACCCCCAGGCGTTCGGCCGCAGCGGTGAACTGGCCTGACTCGGCCACGGCGACAAATTCGTCGATGCCTTCCCAGCGGCTGCTCATTGATTGTCCCTGTGTGGCAATAATGTTTTGTCTTTGGCCTGATTATTAATCAAATCATGATGAATTACACTTCGAGCTTGAACTGACCCTTTGCTGGAGAAGATTGATGATCAAGTCCCGTGCCGCCGTAGCCTTCGAAGCCAAGAAACCGCTGGAGATCGTCGAAGTCGACGTGGCCATGCCCAAGGCTGGCGAAGTGCTGCTGCGCGTTGTCGCCAGCGGTGTCTGCCACACCGATGCCTACACTCTGTCCGGTGCGGACCCGGAAGGTATCTTCCCGTCGATTCTGGGCCACGAAGGCGGTGCCATTGTCGAAGCGGTGGGTGAAGGTGTCACCTCGGTTGCCGTCGGCGATCACGTAATCCCGCTCTACACCCCGGAATGCGGCAAGTGCAAGTTCTGTCTCTCGGGCAAGACCAACCTGTGCCAGGCCATTCGCGCCACCCAGGGCAAGGGTCTGATGCCAGACGGCACCACGCGTTTCTCCTACAAAGGCCAACAACTGTTCCACTACATGGGTACCTCGACCTTCTCCGAGTACACCGTGCTGCCGGAAATCTCCGTGGCCAAGATCCAGAAAGAAGCCCCACTGGAAAAAGTCTGCCTGCTCGGCTGTGGCGTCACCACCGGTATCGGCGCGGTACTCAATACCGCCAAGGTCAAGCCGGGTGACACTGTGGCTGTCTTCGGCCTGGGTGGCATCGGTCTCTCTGCGATCATTGGTGCGGTCAAGGCCAAGGCTGCGCGGATCATCGCCGTGGACATCAACCCGAGCAAGTTCGAAATCGCCAGGCAACTGGGCGCTACCGATTGCGTCAACCCGAAGGACTATGACCGTCCGATCCAGGAAGTCATTGTCGACCTCACCGACGGTGGTGTGGACTTCTCGTTCGAATGCGTGGGCAATGTGCAGTTGATGCGCGCAGCCCTGGAATGCTGCCACAAGGGCTGGGGCGAATCGGTGATCATCGGCGTTGCCGGTGCCGGTCAGGAAATTGCCACGCGTCCGTTCCAGCTGGTTACCGGCCGGGTCTGGCGTGGTTCGGCGTTTGGTGGCGTGCGTGGCCGCAGCGAACTGCCAAGCTACGTGGAAATGGCGGAAAAGGGCGAAATCCCACTGGACACCTTCATCACCCACACCATGGGGCTGGAAGACATCAACAAGGCTTTTGACCTGATGCATGAAGGCAAGAGCATCCGCAGTGTCATCCATTTCTGAGGTTTGCCATGAGCCTGGAAAACATTTCCTGCCAGAAGAGCTTCGGTGGCTGGCACAAGCGCTACCGGCACCGCTCCGAGGTGCTGGGTTGTGACATGGTGTTTGCCGTCTACCTGCCGCCGCAAGCGGAGCAGGGTGGCAAGCTGCCGGTGCTGTACTGGCTTAGCGGCCTGACCTGCACCGACGAGAACTTCATGCAGAAAGCCGGTGCGCACAAGCTTGCTGCCGAGCTAGGGTTGATCATCGTCGCGCCCGACACCAGTCCGCGCGGCCCTCAGGTGCCGGGCGATCCTGACGGTGCCTGGGACTTTGGCCTGGGCGCTGGCTTCTACCTGAATGCCAGCGAGCAGCCTTGGGCCCAGCACTACCGCATGCATGACTACGTGGTGCAGGAGTTGCCGAAGCTGGTCGAAGCGCATTTCCCCGCGTCAGATCGTCGCGGCATCAGCGGGCACTCCATGGGTGGCCATGGTGCGCTGGTCTGTGCGCTGCGCAATCCCGGGCGTTATCAGTCGGTATCGGCGTTCGCCCCGATCAGCAATCCGATGGATTGTCCCTGGGGGCAGAAGGCGTTCTCCCGCTATCTGGGTGAAGATCGGGCGCGCTGGCGTGAATGGGATGCCAGTGTGCTGATCGCAGATGCTCAGGAGCGCTTGCCGATGCTGGTGGATCAAGGGGATCGCGACGACTTCCTCGAAAACCAACTCAAACCCCAGGTATTGGCCCAGGCGGCGAAGGCGGCGGGACATCCTCTTGAACTGCGTCTGCAGCCCGGTTATGACCACAGCTACTACTTCATTGCCAGCTTTATCGATGAGCACCTGCGCCATCATGGAGTGGCCCTGGGTTTGTTGTAGGCACTGTCTTACAAATCAGCCTAATGCCCGGCAAAGCGGGTAGAATCACGCCCTGACTCAATCAGGGCGTTTTTTTATGCGTATTGGCCACGGCTACGATGTGCACCGCTTCGCGGAAGGCGATTTCATCACCTTGGGTGGGGTGCGCATTGCGCACAAGTTCGGGCTGCTGGCCCATTCCGATGGCGACGTACTGCTGCACGCCTTGAGCGATGCCCTGCTTGGCGCCGCGGCGCTGGGTGACATCGGCAAACACTTTCCCGATACCGACCCACAGTTCAAGGGCGCCGACAGCCGGGTGCTGTTGCGTCATGTGGTCAAGATCGTACAGGCCAAGGGCTGGAGGGTCGGCAATATCGACGCCACCATCGTCGCCCAGGCACCGAAGATGGCCCCGCATATCGAGACCATGCGCCAGCTGATCGCCGAAGACCTGCAGGTTGAACTCGATCAGGTCAACGTCAAGGCCACCACCACCGAGAAACTTGGCTTTACCGGTCGTGAGGAAGGCATCGCCGTCCACGCCGTTGCCTTGTTGCTGCCAGCATGACCGAACTGGAACTTCTAGGCCCACGCGCATCGGGCCCGGCACTGGGTAGCGCGATTCTCAAGGCCACCGCTGAGGACTTTCAGGTTGACGAGGTCCTCGATATCCCGTTGTCCGGGACCGGCGAGCATCTGTGGCTGTGGGTCGAAAAACGCGATCTCAACACGGAAGAAGCCGCCCGTCGCCTGGCCCGGGCCGCTGGCGTGCCGCTGCGCAACATCAGCTATGCCGGTCTCAAGGATCGTCAGGCTCTGACCCGTCAGTGGTTCAGCCTGCACTTGCCAGGCAAGGCCGATCCGGACCTGAGCGCGGCACAAAACGAAACCCTGAGCATCCTCAAGCACACCCGGCACTCGCGCAAGTTGCAGCGCGGTGCACATTCGGCCAATGGCTTCACCTTGCGCCTGACCGGCCTGAGTGCTGATCGCCAGGCACTGGACGCGCGCCTCGAGCAACTGCGCAGCCAGGGCGTGCCCAATTACTTTGGTAGCCAGCGCTTCGGTCATCAGGGCGGCAACGTTCACGATGCCCGCGACTGGGCCGCACGCCAGGCCCTGCCGGAGCAGCGCAATGTGCGCTCGCGGCTGCTTTCCAGTGCGCGCAGCTATGTGTTCAACCAGGTGCTGGCGCAGCGTGTAGCTGACGGCAGCTGGCAGCGGGCGCAAGTTGGCGACCTGCTGGCCTTTACCGATAGCCGCAGCTTTTTTCCGGCCAGCGAAACGGAGTGTTCCGATCCACGCCTGGCCATTCTTGACCTGCATCCCACCGGCCCGCTGTGGGGCGAGGGGCCGTCACCGGCCAGCGGCGCCACTGGCGAGCTTGAACAGGGCATCGGTGAGCAGCACGCGTCGTTGTGCCAGTGGTTGGCGCGCGCGGGCATGAGCCACGAGCGGCGTATCCTGCGACTGCCCATTGGCGGCCTGACGTGGCATTATCCCGAGCCTGATATTCTGCAACTGGAATTCGTCCTTCCGGCCGGATGCTTTGCCACCGTTGTGGTGCGCGAGCTTGTTGATCTGGTGTCGGCAGGGCAGACGGACAGCCCATGCGTATTCTGATTTCGAACGACGACGGGGTCACCGCACCCGGACTCGCCGCGCTGCATGCTGCGCTGGCGGACTATGCCGAATGTGTGGTCATTGCCCCGGACCAAGACAAGAGCGGCGCCAGCAGTTCGCTGACGCTCGACCGTCCGCTGTGCCCGCAGACGCTGGCCAATGGCTTTATCAGCCTCAATGGTACGCCGACCGATTGTGTGCACCTGGGGCTCAATGGCCTGCTGGAACAGACACCGGACATGGTGGTATCGGGGATCAACCTCGGCGCCAACCTGGGCGATGACGTGCTGTATTCCGGTACGGTCGCCGCCGCCCTCGAAGGGCGCTTCCTGGGTGGCACGTCCTTCGCGTTTTCACTGCTCTCGCGTCTGCCCGACAACCTGCCGACCGCTGCTTATTTTGCGCGCAAGCTGGTTGAGGCTCACAAGACTCTGGAATTACCGCCGCGAACAGTGCTCAATGTGAATATCCCCAACCTGCCGCTCGAGCATATCCGCGGCATTCAGTTGACGCGACTGGGGCATCGCGCACGCGCAGCGGCGCCGACCAAGGTGGTCAACCCGAGGGGTAAGGAAGGCTACTGGATTGCAGTGGCCGGTGACGCCGAAGACGGCGGCCCGGGCACGGACTTTCATGCGGTGATGCAGGGCTATGTCTCGATCACACCGTTGCAACTCGACCGCACTTTCAATGACGCCTTCGAACGTCTGGATGGCTGGCTGGAGGGGCTGCTCTGATGCGTGAACAGGAGGATCTGATGCGCCATGGTATCGGTTTTACCTCGCAGCGAACCCGTGAGCGGCTGATTCAGCGGTTGATCGAAGAAGGCGTGTCCAACCCCAAGGTGCTCGACGTCCTTCGACGTACTCCACGTCATCTGTTTGTCGACGAGGCGCTGGCGCATCGCGCCTATGAAGACACGGCATTGCCGATCGGCAACAACCAGACGATCTCCCAGCCGTTCATGGTCGCACACATGAGCGAGCTGCTGCTCGAGGCTGGTCCTCTGGACAAGGTACTGGAGATCGGCACCGGATCGGGCTATCAGACCGCTATCCTCGCGCAACTGGTCGAGCGGGTGTTCTCGGTGGAGCGCATCAAGGTGCTGCAGGATCGCGCCAAGGAGCGGTTGACCGAGCTCAACCTGCGCAACGTGGTGTTCCGTTGGGGCGACGGCTGTGAAGGCTGGCCAGCATTGGCGCCCTACAACGGCATCATCGTCACCGCCGTGGCCGCCGAGGTCCCTCAGGCATTACTCGACCAGCTCGCCCCCGGTGGGCGCATGGTCATTCCGGTCGGGCCGACAGGCGACACCCAGCACCTGATGCTGATCGTGCGTGAAGAGCATGGCTTTTCGCGACGGGTGCTCGGTGCGGTGCGCTTCGTGCCTTTGCTGACCGGCCCATTGGCCTGATCAGACTTTTTTTCGCCGCGGGCGAATTACTCCGGCATTGCCCTGTCTATCTGCCGGGCTACCCTGATCTCTCAGGGTTCACATTTTGCCAAAGCCCGGCGTCCGCAAGGCGCATGCGCTCGGTTATAATTGAAACAATATTGCATTTTCACAGCAGTCACCAAGAGAGGGAGCGGCGGGTGGGTCACACAATCATTCAGCAGCGCAGGGGATTTTCGAGCTTCAAGCTTCTGGTGATTGCACTTGCCGTGGGTTCGCTGGTGTCCGGCTGCTCCAGCACCTCCTCCACCAGTGCCCGTGTGGTCGACCGCAATGCGCCGGTGGCCAAGCGTCCGGTCACCACCAGCGGCCAGTACGTGGTGCGCCCTGGCGACACGCTGTTCTCCATCGCCTTTCGTTATGGCTGGGACTACAAGGCCCTGGCTGCCCGCAACGGTATCGTGGCGCCATACACCATCCGTCCAGGCCAGGCGATCCGTTTCGATGGCCGCTCCAGCGGCCCCGCCAGTGGTTCCACCACGGTGGTCACCACCTCGTCATCGCCTTCGAGCAAGACCACTGTCACCACGCGTCCGGCAGGTACGCCTGCGAAGCCTGTGACAACGATTCCAGCCACGCCTGCGCCGGTGGTGAGCACTACCACCGCCCCGGTCCAGGTGCCTGCAACAGAGCGTGCAGTGGGCGGCTGGGCATGGCCGGCGACGGGTGTGCTGATTGGAAAATTTGCTTCAAACGGTAGTTTGAATAAAGGCATTGATATCGCCGGTGATTTGGGACAGCCTGTTTTTGCTGCGTCTGATGGTTCGGTTGTCTACGCCGGGAGTGGCTTGCGGGGCTACGGCGAGTTGGTAATCATCAAGCACAGCGACACCTACGTCAGTGCCTACGGCCACAACCGCAGGCTTTTGGTTCGGGAGGGACAGCAGGTCAAAGTTGGGCAGACAATTGCCGAAATGGGTTCCACGGGCACAGACCGGGTGAAGCTGCATTTTGAGATTCGCCGCCAGGGCAAACCTGTTGATCCGCTGCAATTCCTGCCGCGTCGTTGATTGCTAGTACCCGGCCTGTTCCTCGCGTAGAGGGGACAGGCTCCAGCGCTGCCAAGGATATCGGCGTCGCTCGAGTCTGAGTTCGAACTCAGCAAAGGACTATAACAATGGCTCTCAGTAAAGAAGTGCCGGAGTTTGACATCGACGATGAAGTGCTCCTGATGGAGACGGGCATCGTTTTGGAAACGGATGTGGTGTCAGACGAACCTGCTGTATCTTCGGTTCGGACCAGGGCTAAACAAGGCTCTACGCTCAAGCAGCACAAGTACATCGATTATACTCGGGCGCTTGATGCAACCCAGTTGTACCTCAATGAAATCGGTTTTTCGCCTTTGCTCTCGCCAGAGGAAGAGGTTCATTTTGCGCGTCTGTCGCAAAGTGGCGATCCGGCGGGGCGCAAGCGCATGATCGAAAGCAACTTGCGTCTGGTGGTGAAAATCGCCCGGCGTTATGTCAATCGTGGGCTTTCGCTGCTGGACCTGATCGAAGAGGGCAACCTGGGGTTGATTCGTGCGGTCGAGAAGTTCGACCCTGAACGTGGTTTCCGTTTCTCTACCTATGCCACCTGGTGGATTCGGCAAACCATCGAACGGGCGATCATGAACCAGACCCGTACCATTCGCTTGCCCATTCATGTGGTCAAGGAGCTCAACGTTTACCTGCGCGCAGCGCGCGAACTGACCCAGAAGCTCGATCATGAACCGTCGCCGGAAGAGATCGCCAGCCTCCTGGAGAAACCGGTGGGTGAGGTCAAGCGCATGCTCGGGCTCAACGAGCGTGTATCGTCAGTGGATGTGTCCCTGGGGCCAGACTCTGACAAGACCTTGCTCGATACCCTGACCGATGACCGTCCCACCGATCCTTGTGAGCTGCTCCAGGATGATGACCTGTCCCAGAGCATCGACCAATGGCTGAGTGAGCTGACTGACAAGCAACGTGAGGTGGTAATTCGCCGTTTCGGCCTGCGGGGGCATGAAAGCAGTACCCTGGAGGATGTGGGACTGGAGATAGGCCTGACCCGTGAGCGGGTTCGCCAGATCCAGGTCGAGGGGCTCAAGCGCTTGCGTGAGATCCTCGAGAAGAATGGCCTGTCCAGTGAGTCGCTGTTTCAGTAAGCCTGGCTTGCAGCAAAGAACGCCTCGACATTGATCGAGGCGTTTTTGTTTGTGTATGAAAAGTGTGTCAGGGCGGGTGTTTCCTGTCATTGCTATGGAAACATCCAGATTGTCCTTCGCTGTTGGCACAGTTCTTTTCCGTGTAAGCCTTCGCTTACTCGTGCTGTAAGCCATTGTTCTAAGCGTTAGTAAATCGTTGTCGTTTTCACCGTGCGCTTTTTTATAAACGATTGATAAACAACGTTTTTGTTGTTTGTTTCAGTAAGGTTGCTGCAGCTTTTTGAGAGCTTTGACCAGTTGCTGGAAATGCTGCAGCGGCTAGTATCTCAACTGTGTCTACGGACTGACACAGGCTTTCAAGGATGACGGCCAAGGACATCGCAGGATGCGATTCATCAGGATGATGAAAGGGAACAAAGGGACTACGGAAAAAATGTGGGCGGGTTAAACCGCCCCTTTTTTTGCCCGCAATAAACATGAAAAAAGGCCCTTGTAGGGCCTTTTTTATTGATCCGGGGCGTTTAGCGCTCCAGGTCAGCGATCTTGCCTGGCTTGCCATCCCACTCTTCGGCGTCCGGCAGGGCATCCTTACGCTCGGTGATGTTTGGCCAGATATCTGCCAGCTCGGCATTGAGCTCGATGAAGTTCTCCATGCCGCTTGGCACTTCGTCTTCCGAGAAAATGGCTTGGGCAGGGCATTCAGGCTCGCACAGTGCACAGTCGATGCACTCATCCGGGTGAATGACCAGGAAGTTCGGGCCTTCGTAGAAGCAGTCCACCGGACAGACTTCTACGCAGTCGGTGTACTTGCACTTGATGCAGTTGTCGGTGACGACGAAGGTCATTTCTAATTCTCTCCTCAGGCGACGGCAGCGATTCCCTTCCAGACAGGGTCGCTCGGTTTGGTCGTTCGGCTGCAGACCAGGCTAGTAACCTGCAGCACCGCCAAACCGCGCGGGATTCTATCAGCTTGTGCGGGCTCGCGTTATAACAGAGTCTTCAGTGTATAGAGCATTTCGATAGCTTGACGCGGCGTCATGTTGTCCAGGTCGAGCTTCCCGAGCTTCTCGATGGCCGGGTGTGGCAGGCTGGCAAACAGGTCGCTCTGGTGCGGAACATCGGCTGCACCCTTGGGCACTACAGGCATTTCATGTGGCAGGCTGGCGGTTTCCAGCCGGCCCAGGTGCTCGCGCGCACGCTGGATCACCGGCGTCGGTACGCCCGCCAGCTGGGCCACGGCCAGGCCATAGCTCTGGCTGGCAGGCCCCGGCAGCACGTGGTGGAGGAAAACGATGCGCTCGTTGTGCTCGGTGGCGTTCAGGTGCACGTTGGCTACCAATGGCTCGCTTTCCGGCAGCACGGTCAGTTCGAAGTAGTGGGTGGCGAACAGCGTGTAGGCACGCAGTTGCGCCAGACGCTCCGCTGCGGCCCAGGCCAGCGACAGGCCGTCGAAGGTGCTGGTACCGCGGCCGACTTCGTCCATCAGCACCAGGCTACGGTCGCTGGCGTTGTGCAGGATGTTGGCGGTTTCGCTCATTTCGACCATGAAGGTCGAGCGCCCACCGGCGAGGTCGTCGCTGGAGCCGATACGGGTGAAGATCCGATCGACCAGCGACAGCTCGCAACTCGCTGCGGGTACAAAACTGCCGATATGCGCCATCAGCACAATCAGGGCCGTCTGGCGCATGTAGGTGGATTTACCGCCCATGTTCGGGCCGGTGATCACCAGCATGCGCGTGCTGTCATCCAGCGCCAGGTCGTTGGCCACGAACGGCGTGGTCAGTACCTGTTCGACCACCGGGTGGCGACCCTGGGTGATACGCATGCACGGCTCGTCGACGAAGGACGGGCAGTTCAGGTCCAGGTTCAGCGCGCGCTCGGCGAGGTTGCTCAACACATCCAGCTCGGCCAGGGCCGCGGAGGTGTCCTGCAGGGGCGCCAGATGACCGATCAGGGTTTCCAGCAGCGCGTCGTAGAGCATCTTCTCGCGGGCAAGGGCGCGGCTCTTGGCCGACAGGGCCTTGTCTTCGAAGACTTTCAGTTCCGGGGTGATGAAGCGCTCGGCGCCCTTGAGCGTCTGCCGGCGGATGTAGTCGGCTGGCGCCTGCTCGGCCTGCTTGCTCGGCAGCTCGATGAAGTAGCCATGCACACGGTTGTAGCCGACCTTGAGGTTGGCCAGGCCGGTGCGGGCTTTTTCCCGGGCTTCGAGGTCAATAAGGAACTGGCCGGCGTTCTCGCTCATGGACAGCAATTCGTCCAGTTCGCTGTCGTAGCCGGCTTTCAGCACACCGCCGTCACGGATGACCGCGGGCGGGTTGTCGATGATGGCTTTTTCCAGCAGGTCGGCCAGTTCCGGGTAGGTCCCGGTGATGGCCGCCAGGCGCGCCAGGTGTGGCGCTTCAAGCTCTGCCATGGCGTTCTGCAGTTCAGGCAGGGCGCCGAGGGCGTCGCGCAGGCGCGCCAGGTCTCGTGGGCGGGCGTTGCGCAGGCCGATACGGGCGAGAATGCGTTCGAGGTCGCCGATTTCCTTGAGCTGCGGCTGCAGTTTCTCAAAGCGGTAGCTGTCGAGCAGGCAGCGAATCGAACCCTGACGTGCTTGCAGGACTTTCAGGTCGCGCAGCGGGCGGTTCAGCCAGCGGGTCAGCAGACGGCTGCCCATGGCGGTCTGGCAACGGTCGATGACCGACTGCAGAGTGTTGTCGCGACCGCCCGCCAGGTTCACATCCAGCTCGAGGTTGCGGCGGCTTGCGCCATCGAGCACCACGGTGTCGTCCAGGCGTTCATGCTTGAGGCTGCGCAGATGGGGCAGGGCGGTACGCTGGGTTTCCTTGGCATAGCCCAGCAGGCAGCCGGCGGCGCCGATCGCCAGGGTCAGCTTCTCGCAGCCAAAGCCCTTGAGGTCCTGGGTTGCGAACTGCTGGCAGAGGCTCTTGCGTGCCGAATCGCGGTCGAAATCCCAGGGTGCACGGCGGCGGGCGCCGCGGCGTTTCTCCGCAGGCAAGCCTTGTGGCCAGTCATCGGGGATCAACAGCTCGACCGGGTTGATGCGTTCAAGCTCGGCCAGCAGGTTCTCCCAGCCCTTGATCTCGAGCACGGTGAAGTTGCCGCTGGTGATATCCAGCACGGCCAGGCCGAACAGGCGCTCGTCACCGAGCACGGCGGCGATCAGGTTGTCGCGGCGTTCATCCAGCAACGCCTCGTCACTGACTGTGCCGGGGGTAATGATGCGCACCACCTGGCGTTCTACCGGGCCCTTGCTGGTGGCCGGGTCGCCGATCTGCTCGCAGATCACCACCGACTCGCCGAGCTTCACCAGCTTGGCCAGGTAGCCCTCGGCCGCGTGGAAAGGGATACCACACATGGGAATTGACTGGCCCGCCGATTGCCCGCGGGCAGTCAGGGTGATATCCAGGAGTTTTGCGGCCTTCTTCGCGTCTTCATAGAAGATTTCGTAGAAGTCGCCCATGCGGTAGAACATCAGTTGATCTGGGTGCTGGTTTTTCAGCTTCCAGTACTGTTGCATCATCGGGGTGTGTGCGGAGAGATCGCTCATTACAGAAACTTGGCTCGCAGTGTCGTTTAGACCAAAGGCAAGCGGGCAATGGTACAGGGATTTTGCGCGCGATGCCGAGGCCAACAGCCACGGCGCGACCATTTGTCCATGCATTTGCGTGCATATCGGCAATTGCTTTTTGCATAAGCAGGTTGCATTATGCGGATTATGCAAAAACGCAACGTAGCATCCGTCTTGAGAGCACTGCTCGACCGTCACGGTATCTCCCCCACGGAGTTGCACCGGCGTACCGGCGTGCCGCAATCCACCCTGTCGCGCATTCTCAGCGAGAAGATCGTCGATCCTTCTGACAAACATGTGTCGAAGATCGCCGAGTATTTCGGCGTGAGCACCGATCAATTGCGTGGCCGCGTCGAACTCGGTGAAAGCCGCGAAGCCGCGCCCGGGCGCAGTCACGCCGAGTTGCGCGATATCAGCCTGTGGGATGACGACACCCCTGTCGAGGATGACGAGGTATCCATTCCGTTTCTTCGTGAGGTCGAGTTGGCAGCAGGATCAGGACGATTCGTCATCGAGGAAAGCGAGAAGGCCAGCCTGCGCTTCGGCAAGCGCAGCCTGCGCCACAACGGCGTGCAGTTCGACCAGGCCAAGTGCGTCACGGTGCGCGGCAACAGTATGTTGCCGGTGTTGCGCGATGGCGCCACGGTAGGGGTCAACGCTGGCAAGAGTGGCATCGGCGATATCGTCGACGGTGACCTGTACGCCATCAACCATAACGGCCAGCTGCGGGTGAAGCAGCTCTATCGTCTGCCTACCGGTATTCGTCTGCGCAGTTTCAACCGTGATGAGCATCCGGATGAAGACTACAGCTTCCAGCAGATGCAGGAGGAGCAGATCAGCATCCTCGGCCACGTCTTCTGGTGGGGCATGTACGCCCGCTGATCCACACTCAGTCATCAGAAAACCCGCTTCGGCGGGTTTTTTTTCGCCTCCAGGAAATTGTTGCAGGCCGCATAGGATAAGGACTACATGCATATGCGCATTTTCTCGTGCATAAATATTTCCACAAATGCATTGACTGCATATGCATCAATGCATAATCTTTGTCTCAAGCCGGTCATCACCGGTAGCGACAAAGGCAGCGATGAACAGGCCTGAACTGTTCAGAGGGTTGGCAACTGGCCCGGGTGTGCAGCGTAAAGCACCACAAGCAGTTATCCGGCGGGCAGGTGGCCGCGGTCGGAGGAACAATTTGAAGCGGAGTCGTCCAGCGCACCAGTCGTGGCAGGCGATTCGACAACGCATTACTGAAAAGCCTGGAAACGCCGGGCTTTTTGGAATGCCGAGTGGTCGGTTTTAAACACATGCCGCAGGCAAGGTGCCGTGCGGAACAATAAAAGGAGACAGGACAGTGACAAGCGAGCAACAGACGTTACTGGAAATGCCGATCTGGCTGGTGATCGTCCTGGCCTTGCTGGGCGGTCTCTCTGGCGAGATGTGGCGTGCGGACAAGGCCGGTGCCCGAGGCTGGGCGCTGTTTCGGCGCCTGCTTTTGCGTTCGGGAGCCTGCATGGTCTGCGGCGTATCCACGGTGATGCTGCTGTATGCCAGCGGCATGTCGATCTGGACCGCCAGTGCCTTTGGCTGCCTGACGGCGATGGCCGGTGCCGATGTGGCTATCGGGCTTTATGAGCGGTGGGCCGCACGGCGCTTGGGGGTCGAAACACAGGTCTCGGAGTTTCAACGCCAGGACAACAAGGAGTGAGCAGATGAAGTGTTAGGATGCTGGATGTCAAACACTCTCAGCCAAAGGAATGGCATGTCGTCCGTAATCACTCAAATCAAAGCCCTGCCACCAAAGTCCCAAGTCAAACTCTGTTTGATCCTAGCGGTTTTCTCCTTGTTGATTGGCGCTTTGTTCCTGCTTGAATGGAGGGATTATCAAGAGCCGAACCCTGAGCGAATCGTGCAGCTTGAAGGCAGGCTGACCAGCGATGCCCAGGTGTGGAAGCAAGACCGCAGGATTGTCGACTTCGGTGTGGCGCCGCACGGCATGTATGAAGACCGGCAGCCAGTGTATGCCTACAAGGATGTTTACCAGAGCACAGGATTGCGCAGGGGGGCAACGGTTGCACTCGAGGTCGAGCACACGGCAGAGGGCGCTCTGGTGCGTAAGCTGAGCACACATGAAGGTCGCGTGTTGTTCGATGCCAACATGGAGCGCTACATCGCGTCCACCGGCAACGATTCAATAGTGCGCACGTCAGTCCTCACTGTGTTTCTGGTCACGCTGTGCCTGGGACATGCCTTTTTGACCTGGAGGCGCTACCTCAAAGCACCGGCAGACGTTAATTCAGCGACGTAGTTAACGCCTTCGCTCCGCCTGCAAGGATGCACTTCGTTGTGTCCTGCACGCCCCTATCAAAACTTCCCCCTCCATGAGGTCGAGCGCCTGCCCGGCCGGCTGGCGCGTGCCTCCAGCCAGGCCGTCACGACTCGCCTAGGAGTGAACATGAACGAACTAACGACCTTGCATGAGGCCATCACCGCGTCCATCAAGGCCGCGATTCCTCAGTTTGAAACTGTAGGCGCTTATGCGACAGCGGACGAGTCCACAGTTCTCCCAGCGTTGCTCTACGCCATCACCAGCCTTGTGCCCGGAGTTGATCCAGGCGATGGTCGTGCGGGCATCATCGCAGGCTTTGAGGCCCGCATCCTGGTCGACCCGGCTCGCCCGCAAGCGCCTTTGTTGTCTGTCTCACTGGCGGCCCAACTGACGATACTGCTACGCAAACAGTTCTGGGCACTGGACTTTGTCGAGGGGGCCTCGGTTGTTCGCGCAATGCCCGCCACAACAGCGTCGACAACGATCTGGTTGGTGCAATGGCAGCAGATGCTGCGCTTGGGCGCTGCACAATGGCCGTGGCCCGATGAGCCGGGGCCGTTGGCCTTTGCCTTCAGTCCCGACACTGGCCGCGGCAACGAAGATAGTTATCAGTCTGCGGAGGGCATGACATGAGCTACGCCAGTGCAGCCCATGATCGAATGCTGGCGGCGTTGGTCATCCCCTGTCGGGTGGTTGCGGTCGATCTTGCCGCCGCGAGAGTACGGGTTTCCGATGGGGCTGGCTGGACCAGTACCTGGGTTCGCTGGCACAGCCTGGCCGCAGGCAAGGCACGGCATTGGCGGTCGCCCAGCCTTGGTGAGCAGGGTGCGCTGATCAGTCCGAGCGGCGAACCCGCGCAAGGGACTTTCGTACCAGGCCTTTATGGTAACGCTGGCGATCAGCCGGACAATCGCGATCACGTCGAAGTCTGGCGCTTCGCCGACGGCGGCTCGCTGGTCTACGACTGGCAGGCCAGCAGCTACACCATCGACCTGCCCGGCGGCACCCTGACCCTCAAGGTCGGCGGCAGCTCGGCTGTAGTCACCGCCGATTCCATTACTGCCAAAGCCAGCAACATCTCCCTGACCGGAGAAGTGCAGATCACCGGGATGTTACGGGTAACCGGCGACATCCTCGGCGACGGAAAAATCATCGATACCGGTGGCAACACCGCAAACCACAAGCATTGAACCCAGCCCGCCGACGCGGGCTTTTTTACGCCTGGAGAAATCATGTCCATGCCAATGAAGGAGTAACCCGATGATCGGAGTGAATCGCCATACCGGCGCAGCGCTGTCGGGCATCGAGCATGTGCGCCAATCCATTGAAGACATTCTGACTACACCGCTGGGCAGTCGGCGCATGCGCCCGGAATATGGCAGCCAGTTGCGCCGCTTTGTCGACTTGCCGGTTAACGAGGGCTGGAAAAGCGCGGTGCAGGCAGAGGTGGCGCGCTGCCTCGGTCGTTGGGAGCCGCGCTTGAAGCTGGAGCGGGTCAGGGTGATTGCTGTGGTCGGTGGCCAGATCACCTTGCAGTTGACCGGTGTCTATCTGGCGCAGACCGCCAGTCTGGAGGTCGTCGCATGATTGACCTGTCCCTGATGCCGCCGCCCGATGTGCTGGAAACGCTGGAATTTGAAACGCTGTATCAACAGGTGTTGGGCCATTTTCGCCAGCAAATGGGCGATCAGTGGACTGCGCTGTTGGAGTCCGATCCGGTGGTCAAATTGCTGGAGGTAGCGGCCTACCAGAAAATGCTGGGTCAGGCCCGGGTCAATGACGCGGCCAAAGCCAGCTTGCTGGCCTATGCCAAGGGCACCGATCTGGACCACCGCGCTGCCGATTTTGGTGTGCAGCGGCTGACCATCACCCCGGCCAATCCTGATGCCGTGCCACCTGTAGTGGCAGTCATGGAAGGCGACAACGAATTGCGTTACCGCACCCGGCTGTCGCTTGAGGCCTTGTCGGTAGCCGGTAGTCGTGGTGCCTATGAGTTTCACGGGCTGAGCGCGTCGGCCAATGTCGCCAACGTGTCGGTGGACTCGCCGACCTTCAAAGGCGTTCAGGTCAGTGCTGCGCTGCAGGCGCAGCTGCCAGCCGGGGCGATCGTGCTGGTCTGTGACTATGAGGCCGGCCTGGTCAAACCCTTGCCGGGTGACGTGTCACTGGCCGTGCTGCCACGGATCGACAGTCCGGTGCCGGGTGGTGAACTGGTGAACGCGGTGCAGGCCGCATTGTCGGCCGAGGACGTGCGGCCACTGACGGACCGGCCGCGCGTGCAATTGGGCCAGCCGACACCGTTCAGTGTGGAGGCGACCCTGGAGCTGCAGGCAGGCCCCGATCCTGATGTCGTCAAGGCGGCTGTGCGCATGAGCCTCGACAAGGCTGTTGCCGAGGCGCGGCGTCTGGAGGGGCAGTTGCCGCTTTCGGCAATTTACGCGGCGTTGCACGTAACGGGTGTAAGCCGGGTCAGGTTGATCCAGCCGGTCGCCGATGTGGTTAGCGACAAGCGCCACTTTCCCAGTTGCAGCGATATCACGCTTAGCGTCGTGGTGGTCGCATGAGCCTGCTACCGCATAACGCCACGCCTCTGGAGCAAGCCCTGGAGGCTGCCTGTGACCTGGGCATCGACCCGCAGATTATCCGCGGCGTGGCCGATTCGCAGCGCTGTCCGGCGAACTTCCTGCCCTGGCTGGCCTGGGCCATGAAAGTCGATGGCTGGGAGGCTGCCGACACCGAGGAGCAACAACGCGAGCTGATCCGCGAGGCGATCCCGATACATCAGACCAAGGGCACGGTAGGTGCGGTGCGCCGGGTGCTCAAGGCGGTGCGGGTCAATGCGGACTTCAAGGAGTGGCAGCAGATTCCGGGAGCGGTGCCGTACTCGTTCCAGTTGACTGCCTGGGCCAACAACAACCGGCCCGGCGAGGGTTCGATCATCTCGCCGCAGCTGTACGCCCGGCTGCGCGCGCTGGTCGATGCCGCAAAGAACCAACGCAGCCATTACGACTTTCGCCTGGGGGCCGGCTTTGATGGCGGCTTTCGCCTGGGCAACGCTGCCCGAATGCGCGCCGTGCAGCGCCAGTCGATGGAGGCCGAGGCGGTGCCGGTTGACCCGGCTGTCCAGGGCCTGCAGTTGGCCAATGCCTCAAACCTGCGCGCGGTGATTCGACGTTCCGTCGAGGCGCTGGGCATTCCGATCAACGCTGAACAGGGCCTGCAGGTTGCCAATGCGACCCGGGCCCGCATTGTCGTGCGCGGCACGATGGAGGCTGTTTTATGAGTATCCCGTTACAACCTGTGATTACCAAAGCCGGTTTGGCCGCGATCTGGCGGGCCGACAAAACCGGCCTGGCCGCGGAGATTACCCATATCGTCCTCGGCACCTCGGGCTATACGCCGAACGCGGACCAGAAAAGCCTGATCGCGCAAACCGCCAGATACCCGATTTCCGGTGGCGAGCGCCTGGGCAACACACAAATTCACCTGACCGCTGTCGCCGATGGTGACCGGGCGTTCTGGGTGCGCGAAATCGGCTTTCTGCTGAGTGACGGCACGCTGCTGGCGGTGTGGTCGCATTCGACCGAGGCACTGGCCTACAAACCTGCCGGTACCGATCTGCTGCTGGCCTACGACCTGTCACTGGCTGCATTGCCGGCCAACAGCGTCACCATCGTCAGCGGTGCCGCCGGGCTCAATCTGACCTTGGCGGCGCCGCTCGCGGCCCAGGCCTCGGCATTGATCGCCGAACAGCTGCGCAGCATGCAGCAGCAGGACCGGCTGGACGATCACGATAAGCGCCACCAGATCGAGGGCGAGCAGATCGCCAACTTGCTGGGGCGCATGAAGGCCGTCGAGCAACGCCAGACCAATAACCATGACGGCCTGCTCAGTGCGGCAGTCAGCAACGCGGCGGCGGTGATCGCCCTGCAAACCCTTGTTGTTCAACATATCCATGGAGCATAAGACCGATGAGTCTTGAGACTGATGTCGCCAACCTGGTGACGAAAACTACTGATTTGATTGCGTACTTCAACGGCAAAAAGGCGGGCATTGACGCGGCGGTCGCGGCGGCTGTGGCGGCTGTGCCGCTCATGGAACGCATCTGGTACGTAAACCAGTTGAGCGGTGATGACAGCGCCGCCGGCACACTCAATGCCCCACTCAAAACCATCGACAAGGCGGCAAGTAATACACCGGCGGGCGGTGTGTGTGTGGTGCGATTGCAGACTGATTATGTTCATTCGACAGCGCTTGTTTCTGCGCTTCGGGTGCTCAACATCTTGAGTGATGTTGTTGGAACGAAGCGAAAGCTTTCGTTGGTCTATCGAAGTGACGGGGAGTTCCCTTATCTCTCTGGTTTTGGCCTGCCAACCTGGGGGGCGATTGGCTTAAAGGATATTCAGTTGGTGTACCCGAGCCCAGCCGGAATGAACCCGGCCCCCGTGGGATCGGCGAATGCCATGTTAAAAATTTATAGCGCGAACGTTTCCAGCATCATCGCCTTGAAGCTTGACGCTTGCGATGTTCAGGCCCCTGCCGATTTTTCCGGCTGCATGATGCCAGCCAATGGCAATGCGATAGCTTTTGAGTCTATTGCAACCAGTTACCCAACCGGCTGGGCAGGTCGCTATATCTCGGGTGTCGCCGCTGGCACCGACACCAAAACACTGTCCAACGTTATGACCAACCTGGCCACCCTCTAAGGAATCGCCATGCAAAAGCAGAACCTGTCTATCGCCTACGGCGAAACCCTGTACACCGGGTTTAGTTTTGAGGGCCTTCCCTTGCCAGCTGCCTTGATGGTTGCGAGTCAGCAAATCGATCAAGTGGCCGACCAAGCCCGCGCCGCTGTCATTGGCGATCCTCTGCGCGCGGTCGAGTATCAACTGGCCGAGCAAGAAGCCAAAGCCTTCGCTGCGGCTGGTTTTGGAGGCGATACGCCGCCGACGGTGCAGGCCTGGGTCGATGCGGCCGGGCTGGAGCCGCGCGCGGCTGCTGAGAGCATTCTGGCCGAGGCAGAAGCCTGGCAGGGTGCGCTGTACGCCATTCGGGCCGCGCGCCTGAAAGGCAAGCAAGCGGTACTCAAGGCGACCAGTCATGAACAGGCCGAGGGCTTCGCCGATACCGCCATTGATGCCATCCGTGCCAGCGTGGTTGGCGTCGGCAACGCCTGATCACTTCCCGCGTCATTCGAGCGCCCCGCACTGCGGGGCCTTTTCATTTCTGGAGATTCAAACATGAGTGGATTTTTCCACGGCGTTACCGTAACCAACGTCGACACCGTTGCGCGCTCCATCGCGCTGCCTTCTTCCTCGATCATCGGTCTGGTCGACACCTTCAGTGAAGGTCCGACCGCCACCGCCAAGGCCAACGACCTGGTGCTGATCAGCAGCGAGCGTGAAGCCATCGCCGCCTTCGGTGCCAATGCGGCAATCACCAGGGCCTGCCAGGCCATCTACAGCCGCACCAAGGCGGTCATCGTCGCCTGTGGCGTGGCCAAGCTTGAGGACGCTGCCGAGCAGACCTCGGCGATTATCGGCGGTGTATTGGCTGACGGTAAACGCACCGGCCTGCAGGCGCTGCTCGATGGCAAAAGTCGCTTCAACGCTCAGCCGCGCCTGCTGGTGACTCCAAAGCACAGCGCGACCCAGGCAGTCGGTACTGCGCTGGTGGCCCTGGCTGACAAGCTGCGCGGTCTGGCCATCCTCGATGGTCCGAACACCACCGATGAGGCCGCAATTGCCTATGCCGAGAACTTCGGCGCCAAGCGGGCCTTCCTCGTCGATCCGGGGGTGAAGTACTGGGATACCGCAGCAGAAGCCACGCTCGACGCACCCGCTTCGGCCTGGGTCGCCGGTCTGTTTGCCTGGACCGATAGCGAGTACGGCTTCTGGGCGTCGCCATCGAACAAGGAGTTTGTCGGCCTCACCGGCACCAGCCGCTCGATCGAGTACCTGGATGGAGATGCTTCGTGCCGGGCCAACCTGCTCAACAACGCCAATATCGCCACCATCATTCGTGATGACGGCTACCGCCTGTGGGGCAACCGCACCCTGAGCAGCGACCCGAAATGGGCCTTCGTCACCCGCGTGCGGACCATGGACATCGTCATGGACGCAATCCTCTACGGCCACAAGTGGGCGGTCGACCGCTCGATCACTGCGACCTACGTCAAGGACGTGACCGAGACGATCAACGGGTTCATGCGTGACCTGAAAGCACAGGGCGCGGTGATCAACTTTGAGGTCTATCCCGACCTGGACAAGACCACGGCCACGCAGATCGAGCAGGGCAAGGTGTACTGGAACATCCGTTTCACCGACGTGCCGCCCGCCGAAAACCCGAACTTCCGTGTCGAGGTCACCAACCAGTGGTTGACCGAAGTCCTCGACCAAGCCGTTTAATCAAGGAGCAACAACCATGGCAATGATTCCCGAAACCCTGGCGAACCTGAACCTGTTCGTCGATGGCGTCAGCTTTCAAGGCGATGTACCCAGTCTGACCCTGCCCAAGCTGACGCTGAAGATGGAAGAGCACCGTGCCGGCGGCATGGACATGCCGATCGAACTCGACATGGGCATGGAAAAGCAGGAAGCCGGTTTCGTCACCACCGGCGTACGCCGCGAGTCGCTGAAGTTCTTCGGCCTGGCCGACGGCTCATCCTTCAACGGCACCTTCCGCGGTGCGTTCAAAGGCCTCAAGGGGCGTATCACGCCGGTCATCGTGACCCTGCGCGGGGCGCTGAAAGAAGTCGACATGGGCGACTGGAAGGCCGGCGACAAGGCTGAAATCAAACACAACGTGACGCTGACCTACTACAAGCTGGAAGTGGACGGTCGTCCGGTTTACGAGATCGATCCGCTGGGTATGAAACGCGTCATCAACGGAGTCGATCAGCTTGCGGCGCAACGTGCGGCCCTGGGTTTGTAAGGAGATCTCATGAATCAGGCAAACAAGACCCCGAGCTGGTTGAACGTGAGCGCTGAGCGCGTGATTGTGACGCTCACCAAACGTTCCGAGGCCAATGGTGTGCAAGTCGACAGTCTGTGCTTGCGAGCACCCACGGTGCGTGACATTCGTGCCGCGCAATCGACTGCCAACAGTGACGATGAACAGCGAGAACTGAACCTCTTCGCCTCATTGGCCGAGGTGGGTATCAAGGATCTGGAAGGGCTTGCCCTGAAGGACTACAGCCGCTTGCAGGCCGGGTATTTTCGTCTGGTGCAAGACGACGAGGTTTGACCCCACCGTGCAGAGGGCGGCGGCAAAGCGGCTTGCCAAAGAGCTGAACTTTTCCGCTGCCGAAATCATGACCATGTCGTTTAGCGACATGGTCTGGTGGCTCACGGATTAAGCCTGTGGTGTGGCTATAGGGGAATCAGATGGCGAGCAATCTGGCAGCGAACCTGCAGCTCGGTGCCTCCGTTACGTTCATGGTGGGCATCGCGTTCAAGGCGGTCGAAGACCGTATCAAGAAAAACACCCAAGTACTGGAGACTATTTTCGCCGAAGTCTTTCGCCTGCGAAGCCAGGCGAGGCCCACAGCGGACGGAAGCTATACAGGGTTGGCCGAGCTGCGGCCTTACCTGGCAACAACGCTCAATCTGCTTCAGCAGCAGCTTGATGTGTTGCGTCAGCCGCACCCGGTGCGAGTGTCGATGGGGCAGGCTGGCGCACCGGAAAAAGTTGCGGCATCTGAGCGGGACAACCTGAAGGTCTTCGAGGACCTTCCGGTGTTCGGCCAGGCGGTAAAGGTTGGCAAAGCATTGGTGCTGCCGACCCAGATCAGCGCGCAGTTCCAGAAAATCACCCGAGACATCGCGATCAGCGCGGGCGTGGCCAATGGCGATAAAACTTCGGAGAAGGAGAAGGAAGTAATCGCCACAGTGAGCAAGATCACTGAGGATACCGGGCTGGAACGTAACCAGTCGGCTACGTTGATCAAGCAGCTGTACGACACGGGCATGGGGCTCAACAAGGCCTTGGCGTACGCGCCGGTGGCGGCCAAATTTTCGGTTGGCCAGGATGTTACGACCGATGACACCGCACGCTTGATCGGCGAGTTGCAAACCAACCCGAAGATCGAAGGGGCGGCTGAGTTGGAAAAGGCCCTGGCGCACATCGTGTTCCAGCGCAAGGGTACGGGGGAGGGCGCTGCTGACAGCCTTTCCTTTACGCAGAATCAGGATCTGGACAAAGCACTCGACAGCGCTCAGCCCGAAAATGTCAAAGTTGTGCTCAACAGCGACCTGCAGTCGCGCCGTGCGACTTCTGATCGACTTTTGAGTGAAGCGTCCGATGCCGTCGACAACTCGCTACGCAGCCTTGGTGATGCCATGCAGCCGCTGTCGGACGGGCTGGCTGTGGGTATCACCGGCACGGCAAAAGCATTTACCGATCTCCCGAACGCAATCAAGTTGCTGATCGCGGGTGCTGCAGTACTAGGCGCGACATTTCTGGCGCACAAAGGGGGGGCAGTCGCCAAGGGCATTTTCGACAAAGGAAGCGCAGTCGCCAAGGGCATTTTCAACAAAGGGCGTGAACGGCTCATAGGCGCGCCGACACCAGAAGTTGAGGGGGGCGACTCAGGGCAGAGGATCGACCCGTCGAAAATGTTCGTGCTTAATGATCCGCTCAAGGTGTTCGTCGTCAATGCGAGTGACATTGGTTGCTGCCTGGGACAGCAAGGTCGAAAGCGAAGGTCTTCGTCCCGGGGCAGGCGAAAGACTCCGCAGCCCAGGAGTTCACAGAACAGTAAGTCGCAACGTAAGGTACCACCGGACAAGAAATCACAAAGTAAGGCATCTCCGGGCAAGGAGCCGAAATACAAGGCACCAGAGGACAAGAAGCCGAAAAATCAGGCACCAAAGGACAAGGAACTGCAAAGTAAGACCTCAAAGGGCACCCCACCACAACGTCCACCTTCTTCATCGGAGCACCAGGAGCGTTCGCGGCCGGTATCTGCTCCTACTCCAACGGATCCGCTGAGCAAACCGCCTGCACCCACCGGTCTTGCGACTATTGCCGGCAAACTCGGCGCCGCGTTCAAGGAGGTTCGTGGCCCAGCCGTGTTGGAGGCAGGCATCAAAACAGTTGTCACGGCCGTGACTGCCGACACCCCTGAGGAAAAAGCCGAGGGTTATGGCGCTGCCGCTGGCGGTCTGGTGGGGTCGGTCATTGGCGGCATGGTGGGTTCGGTCGTCCCGGTGATCGGAACGTCCATTGGCGTCTTGGTCGGTGGCATGGCGGGCGATGCAATTGGCGGCTGGATAGGTAAGCGCATGGTGGCTTCCCGCGATAAGACCGTGCCTGCGCCTTTACAGGCTGGCCCGGGGCAACTTATCGCTGCACAACTGGGCGACGTACCGCGCTCGCTGGCGAGCGCCGTGCCTACGAGCGAGACTCCGCCAGCATTGGCCAACGCGCGCCCAGAACGTGCCCAACCGCAACAGATCAGCCAGCAATTCACCTTCACCCCCAACATGCCTATTACGGTTCAGGGCAGCGTCACCGACCCCATGCTGCTTGCCCAGAATCTGCAAGCCATGGTCCGTCGAGAACTTGAGGAGCTGATGCGCATGGCGACATCCCGTCAGCTCTCCGACGTGCCCCATGTCTACGTTTAAGGAGAGCCCATGGCTTACCTGCAACAGCTACAGTCAGCCCTAAGCTCCGTGGTGAAGGCCGGACAGGACGGGCGCCAGAGCGTCAACCAGATGCTGGAACCCATGAACAGCGCGGTCACCGACATCACCGGAGTGGTTGCCGAGCTTGAAGCCATTCCCTTTGTCGGGCCGGTCATCGGGGCAAAGCTGCAACGCACGATGCGCGCCATCGATACCGCACAAGAGAGCGTCAAAAAGGTCCTGGCCAAGTACGACCAGGGCGTTGCGGCGGTGATACGGGTTCAGGGACAGGTCAAGGCGTTCGACGATCAGGTGGCCAAGGCTGCGGCGAAGATCAACCAGGTCGCCGGAAAAATCAGTCCGTCGCTGGCCAACATCCTGCCCACCGGCAGTTTCGCACCCGACCTCACCCCGGCTGCGGAAGCGGTAAAACCTTTTCCTCATTTACTGATCCTGCAACCGCTGGACGGCGTGTCACCGGGTTACTACTTCAACCTTGATACCGCGGCCTTCGAAGAGTTACGCCGTCAGACCAGCTTTCGCTGGGTCGGCCAGGAGCGCCTGACGCGCAGTGCTGCCCAGCAGGCGGTAAGTCTGGGAGAGGAGAAAATCAACATCCGGGGCGCGGTGTTCCCGGCGCTTAAAAGCGGTCTTGGCCAGTTGCAGACACTGCGCAGTTTCGGACGCTTGTTACGGCCAATGAGCCTGGTCACCGGTTACGGTCAGGTGCTGGGCAACTGGTGCCTGACTGCTATCGACGAAGAGCAGAGCTACCTTCTGGCTGGCGGCATCCCCCGTAAACAGGCATTTACCCTGGAGTTTGTGAGCTATGGCGACGACCTGCAGAACCTCTGAAGGGGACGTGCTCGACACCCTGTGCCAGCACTACTACGGGCACCTGAACGGCAGCGTCGAGGCCGTGCTCAATGCCAATCAGGGCCTGGCCGACGAACCCCAGCCGTTTCGCGCCGGGGTCCTGATCCAGCTACCGCAGCTGGTTGCAGCCAGCGACGCCACGGTCCAGCTATGGGATTGACGCCGCGGTCATACGTGCAGCCATCGGACCCCGCCTCGTGCGGGGTCTGCTTTTCTGGAGCATGAGCCATGCAACCTGAGTTTCGCATCGTTGCCGACGGCAGCGACATCACCGCCGTGATCAACGACCGCTTGTTGTTGCTGCGCACATCCGATAAGCCAGGTATGGAGTCAGACGATTTCGAGCTGCGCATCGATGACCGTGACGGTGCCGTGACCCTTCCTGCGCGGGGAGCACTCATCGAGATTCATCTGGGCTACGCCGGCCGGACGCTGACCCGTCTGGGGCGCTACACCGTGGATGAAGTCGAACTGTCCGGGCCCCCCGACAGTGTGATCATTCGTGGCAAGGCCAGCGACATGCGTGGTACGGGTAAGACCACACGTAGTGGCAGTTGGGAGAATGTCCCGTTACAACAGATCGTGCGTGACATTGCCGCGCGCAATGGTTGGCAGCCGGCGTGTCCGGTGCTGACCAAGGTGCTGCGGGTCGATCAGTTCAACGAATCCGATTTCAATTTCATCACCCGCCTGGCCAAGCAGTATGACTGCACTGCCAAGGTCGGCGACGGCACGTTGCTGGTGTTGCCGCGTCAGGGTGGGCAGAGCGCTGGCGGCACAGCCCTGGGCGTTGTTCGCCTACGGCGCGCCGATGTCACGCGCTGGCAGTTTGGTCTGGCCGACAAGGGCACGTACAAGGCCGTGCAAGCCCGCTATCAGGACCCGCGCAGCGGTCAGCTCAAGGTGGTCGAGCTGGCCAACAGCGATGCACCGCAGGGGCTGGCGCCGGTGCACCGGGACCGTCATCTCTATCCGGACCAGGCCTCGGCGCAGCAGGTGGCCAGGGCCAGGCTGGCGGCGCTCAATCGCAGCACGGCCAATGTTCAACTGGACATGCCGGGACGCACTGATCTGTTTACCGAGCGCACGGTCGACCTGCAGGGCTTCAAGAGCGGACTTGATGGCGAGTACCTGGTGGAGTCAGTGGCGCAGCTGTTCACCACTTCCGGCTGGACGACTACGGTCGTGTGCAATGGCGGTAAACAGGGCAAGGCCAGGGCCAAGGGCAGCAGGCCGCGCAAGGCCGAGGTCTCCCGATGAAGAAAGTTGCGAGGTCTATATGGAAGTAACCGAAAAGACGCTGTTATTGATTTTCCCCAACGCCCGCCAGCAAGCGGGCGTTTTTGTTCCAGCCTTGAACACTGCCATGCGGCGCTGGGAGATCGACTCTGCGCGGCGCACAACGGCGTTCCTGGCGCAGATCGGTCATGAGTCCGGTCAACTGCGCTACGTCAAGGAGTTGGGCAATGATCGCTACCTGTCGCGTTATGACACCGGCAGTCTCGCCCTGCGCCTGGGCAACAGCCCCGAGGCCGATGGCGATGGTCAGCGGTATTGCGGTCGGGGACTGATCCAGATCACCGGGCGTAACAATTACCACGCCTGCAGCATGGCGCTGTTCGGTGACGAACGTTTGCTGGACCTGCCACAACTGCTGGAACAGCCGCGATGGGCGTGTGAGTCGGCGGCCTGGTTCTGGCATTCGCGCGGGCTCAATCAACTCGCCGACCGGGGTGAGTTCAACCGCATCACCCGCCATATCAATGGTGGGCTCAATGGTCTGGAGGATCGCTTGAAGCTCTGGGCGCGGGCCCGTGAGGTGCTGTGTTGAGGCGCCTGCAGGCCGGCTTGCTGATAACGCTGTTGCTGCTGGTAGCCGGGCTGACCTGGCAGGTTCAGGCATGGCGCTACGGTACAACGCTGGCGCAACAGGCGCAGGCGCATGCCCAGGAGCGCCAGCAACAGGCTCAAGCCTTGGCTCGTCAGCAGCGTGACGAACGCCAGCAACGCCAGGTGCTGGAGCAGCAGATAGAGGCCAATGACCAATCCCATTACCAGGAGCTGCTCGATGCTCAACAGGTTCAAGCTCGTTTGCGTGATCGCCTGGCTACTGCTGATCTGCGGCTGTCAGTCCTCCTTGACACCGACGCCGGCACCGCGCCCGGTCTGCCTGCCACCACCGGCGCCGGCAGCCTGGATCATGGTGCCCTACGCGCCCGACTTGACCCGGCGCATGCTCGACGAATTGTCGCCATCACCGATCGGGGCGACCAGGGACTGATCGCTCTGCGCGCTTGCCAGGCTTATGTGCGGACGCTACAGCGTTGAGGATGTGTGCCAGGCGGTAGCTGGTGTAGGGTAGGCGACAGTCTTTCAAGGAGCTTGCCATGGACCCGATCACTGCGCTTTCCGCCCGGCTGGGTGAACACCTGCGTCGCTTCAAGGCTCAGGTGACTACCGCCGAGTCCTGCACCGGCGGTGGCATTGCCGAGGCCATCACGCGGATTCCGGGCAGTTCGGCCTGGTTCGAGGCCGGCTATGTCACCTATTCCAATACGCAGAAGACCCGCCAGCTGGGCGTCCCCGAAACCTTGTTCGCCCAGGTCGGAGCGGTCAGCCAGGACGTGGTCGAGGCCATGGTCCGCGGCGCCCAGGCTACCAGTGGTGCGCGGTTCGCCGTAGCGGTCAGTGGCGTGGCCGGGCCGGACGGTGGATCACCGGCAAAACCGGTGGGCACCGTGTGGCTGGCCTGGGCCGATGGCAGCCATGTCAGCAGCGAGCGCCGGCACTTCGACGGCGACCGCGACGAGGTACGCCGACAAACGGTAATCGCCGCGCTAGAGGGCTTGTTACAGCTTGGTGCAGAGTAAATCGCAAATCGGGGGTAGGCGGGAAGAAAACCCTGTGGAATAATACTGGCTACTTATACAGGTGTTGTGGCCGTCAGGCCCTATCGATTACGTGAGGACTTCAATGGACGACAACAAGAAGCGTGCCTTGGCTGCGGCCCTGGGGCAAATCGAACGTCAATTCGGTAAAGGCGCGGTCATGCGCATGGGCGACCACGAGCGCCAGGCGATCCCGGCCATTTCCACCGGCTCTCTGGGCCTGGACATTGCCCTGGGCATTGGCGGTCTGCCAAGAGGTCGTATCGTCGAGATCTACGGTCCTGAGTCGTCCGGTAAAACCACGCTGACCCTGTCGGTCATCGCCCAGGCCCAGAAAATGGGCGCTACCTGCGCCTTCGTCGACGCCGAGCACGCTCTTGATCCCGAGTACGCCGGCAAGCTGGGTGTCAATGTCGACGACCTGCTGGTCTCGCAGCCTGACACTGGCGAACAGGCCCTGGAAATCACCGACATGCTGGTACGCTCCAACGCGGTTGACGTGATCATCGTCGACTCCGTGGCAGCTCTGGTGCCGAAGGCCGAGATCGAAGGCGAGATGGGCGACATGCACGTGGGCCTGCAAGCCCGCCTGATGTCCCAGGCACTGCGTAAAATCACCGGTAACATCAAGAACGCCAACTGCCTGGTGATCTTCATCAACCAGATCCGCATGAAGATCGGTGTGATGTTCGGCAGCCCGGAAACCACCACCGGTGGTAACGCGCTGAAGTTCTACGCTTCGGTCCGTCTGGACATCCGCCGTACTGGCGCGGTGAAGGAAGGCGACGAGGTGGTCGGCAGCGAAACCCGTGTGAAGATCGTCAAGAACAAGGTGGCGCCTCCTTTCCGTCAGGCTGAATTCCAGATCCTTTACGGCAAGGGCATCTACCGCAACGGCGAGATCATCGACCTCGGTGTGCTGCACGGTTTCCTGGAAAAAGCCGGTGCCTGGTACAGCTACCAGGGCAGCAAGATCGGTCAGGGCAAGGCCAACTCGGCCAAGTTCCTCCAGGAGAATCCGGAAATCGCCGCGACCCTCGAGAAGCAGATCCGCGACAAACTGCTCAATGCAGGTGCTGTTGAGGCTGCTGGTCAGGCTGCTGCGGTTAATGCCGAGCCTGAAGACGAAGCCGAAACTGAAGCCGGCTACTGATCGTCCCCATGTCCGTCGTACTCGACACCCCCGTCGCCGTAAGGCGGACAGCCATGGACCTGCTCGCACGCCGCGAGCACGGTCGAGTCGAGCTGACGCGCAAGTTGCGTCAGCGCGGCGCTCCCCCCGAATTGATTGACCAGGAACTCGACCGCTTGACGGAAGAGGGTCTGCTCAGTGAATCCCGTTACCTGGAAAGCTTCATCAGCTATCGCTCGCGTTCTGGCTACGGCCCTGCACGAATTCGCGAAGAGCTGAGCCAGCGCGGCCTGCAACGCGGTGACATCGACCAGGCCCTGCGCGAGAGCGGTGTGGATTGGGCGGGGCAGTTGCAGGATGTCTGGCAGCGCAAGTTTTCCGGTCAGTTACCCATCGATCCGCGCACCCGCGCACAGCAAACCCGTTTTCTGGTCTACCGTGGCTTTTCCATGGAGATGATCGGCCGCCTGTTGAGCGGCCGAGGGCTGGACGACTAGTCGCTTACGTGACCTTGAGTGCTTCACGGGCACGTTGGGTGGTGTGCATCGGCTCGGGTTTGGCCCAGTTTTCCGACAGGTTGATGAAGTCCACCAGCTCGCGCAGGCGCCCCTGGTCGCGACCATTGAAGGCGAAGGTCAGGCGCGTAAGGTGGCTGAACCTGGCTTCGTCATGGTGTTCTCCAGCATAAGCGTGTTGATGGTAGTGGCCGTTCAGGCGCAGATCGGCAAAGCCCTCCTGCAGGTCGAGTAATGCGCCCTCGCTGAGCGGGTGGTGCATACGGATCACAAACTGGTTTTTCAACCAGCGGCTGGAATGGTAATTACGGTAAAACTGGTTGATCTCCTCCACGGCTTCCTCGGCACTTTGCACCAGGCGCAGCAGCTTCAGATCGCTGGGCAGGATGTAGCGGTTTTCTTCCAACTGGCGGGTGATGAAGTTCAGTGCATCCTGCCAGAAGTTACCGCCAGGGGAATCCAGCAGCACCACAGGTACCAGTGGGCTCTTGCCGGTCTGAATCAAGGTGAGCACTTCCAGCGCTTCGTCCAGGGTGCCGAATCCACCGGGGCAGAGCACCAGGGCATCGGCCTCCTTGACGAAGAACAGCTTGCGAATGAAGAAAAAGTGAAACGGCAGCAGCTTGTCGGTGCCGTCTACGGTGGCGTTGGCATGTTGTTCGAACGGCAGGGTGATGTTGAAGCCCAGGCTGTGGTCGACGCCGGCGCCTTCGTGAGCAGCGGCCATGATCCCGCCACCGGCGCCGGTGATGACCATCAGATTGGAGCGGGCGAGGGTTGCCCCCAGCTCTCTGGCCAGCGCATACATGGGGTGTTCGATCGGGGTGCGGGCTGAGCCGAAGACCGTGACCTTGCGTCGGCCCTTGTACTGTTCGAGAGTGCGGAAGGCATTGTCCAGCTCGCGCAGGGCTTGCAGGGTAATCTTGGCGTTCCAGCGGTTGCTGTCGTCGTGGGCCATGCGCAGGACGGTCAGCATCATGTCGCGGTACAGCGGCAGGTTGGGGCTTTGAGCTGCAACCAGCTTCAGTTGTTCATCCAGGTTGCTCAGGTCGATTCCATTGTTATTGAAATGACGCGCCAGCAATTCGTTCGGTTGGTAAGGCATTCAACGTCTCCTTCTGCAGCAAAACCTCTGACCGGACCATTAGCGGTTCCGGCCGCGACACTGCGTGTGTCGCTGGCTGCCGTGGCTCGAGTGCAGGCCTCGAGCATTGCAGTAGACCTGCAAGGTCTTAGTGCAGTGGTGATGGGCTCTTTGTTGTTTTCGCTCGGCAATGCTCAGGCACTGCGCCAGCAGGCATCCCCCCTGTGCGAGCCCTGAAAAACGGGCGGGCGCTTGCTATCAATCTAGACCCTGGCGAGTGTTTATGCCGAACGGATCTTCGTTGTATCAGCGGGGTGGGGCCGGGTGGAAACAGACCGCTCGTCAGCCGGGATCCAATCCTGGCGTGGGTCTGGTTAACTGGAAGTCTGAGCGACTGTCGCGGTGCAGGGAGGCTGTCACATGCAACGGCTTAATCTGGAGCTCGATGCACAGCTTTTCGAGCAGCTCGAGCGCTCGGCCCAGGCCAATAACCTGAGCCTTGAAGAAGAGTGTCTACGTCGCTTGGGGGGTGGTGTACGGCACTCACGTTACGTCCAGGCCCTGGTGGCTGAACTGCGCGCCGATGAAAAGCAGCGGCGCGACAGTGAGCAGATGGCGTAGGTTTACTTGCTTGGCTTCACACCACAACTCTTGGCGTCGAATGCCTGCTCACTGACCGGGCGGTTGGTCTTGTACTCGGTGAAGCGGTAGGTCAGTACCGCGCCTTTTGCCATCAACTGACGGTAACCGGTGTTCTTGCAGACGCTGTCTCCCAATTGGCTGCGCACCCGGTTCGGGTCGGCTTTCATTTTTTCAGCGTGGCTGGGAAGCACGCTCAGGTGGTTGATCAGTTGCTTGCCTTCGACGGTGTAACCCTGGTCGAGGATGTCTTCGTTGATCGCTCGCGGCGTACCCACGCTGCTTTCTGTGGCAACTTTTTGCAGCATCTTGCTCAGCTCGTATTCCTGCTTGGAGGCAGCATTGGCGGCCAGGGGCAAGGCGAGCAGCAGGCTCAGGGACGGGGCGATGAAGCGCAACATGAATTTCTCCTGGTTCGGTAACTGGCGATTGGACCGGCAACTGCGCACGGCGTTCCCTCACGCGCGTAGTCGTGGTGCCAGCGGGTAGCGACAGAATGATGATTATAGGGGAGTCGGCACGCCGGCTGCACGGCAAATACCGTCTGCCCACGGGCGGGCTCTGATAAACTGTGGCGGATTTCCTGTCTTGCCGAGTCCGCGCAGTGCCATCCCTTTCCTGCCTATATAGTCTGCTGCCATGAGCCATGCCGTATCGCGCCTGCGCGCCGAGCGCCTGGCGCGCAGTGTCAAACCTTTCGTCGCGCGCGGATCACGGGCGCCACGCTGCCCGCAGTGCCGGGTGATTTTCAGCCATTGCCTGTGTGCCTGGCGTCCGCAGATACCGTCCGATTCGGCAATGTGCCTGTTGATGCACGACACCGAGCCATTGAAGCCGAGCAACACCGGCTGGCTGATCGCTGACCTGATTGCCGACACCTCGGCGTTCAGCTGGCAGCGTACGTCAGTAGACGAGGCGCTGCTGGCCTTGCTCGATCAACCGCACTGGCAGCCTTACATCGTGTTTCCCGGTGAGTTCGTTGCGCCGCAACGGGTGGTTAGCGAAGTCGTCCGCGAACCTGGCAAGCGGCCTTTGTTCATCCTCCTGGATGCAACCTGGACCGAGGCGCGCAAGATGTTTCGCAAGAGTCCTTACCTGGATCGTTTCCCGGTGCTCAGCCTGCAGCCCGAACAACTGTCGCGCTACCGTTTGCGCCGCTCCAAACGCGACGATCATTTCTGCACTGCGGAAGTTGCGGCCATGTGTCTGGAGCTGGCGGGCGATCAGCGCGCGGCTGAAGCGCTGGATGCTTACCTGGATGTATTCAGTACCCACTACCTGAGTGCCAAGCACCAGTGGCCGTTGGATGAACAGGATGCGGTGCACCAGCGTTTGCATACCTTCCTATAGTACAAGGGGCAGGTGTTGCACATTGAGTCATAATGGGCAGGCTGGCGACCATTGCGTGCATGCCGCGACCGGGTAATCAACTTGACCACCCGGTTCTGGCTCGGCATCCTTGGCGCCGATTCGGGCATATACAAGGCTTGAAGCGCTGTTATTCCTGGCCTTGAAGTGCCTTTTGGGTGTATGGCAGTGCCGTTTACACCTTGAGTTGCCCGCCAGGCGCCTATTCTTCCTCCCTGCGCCTGCACAGAACAGGATCATTAGATCGATGGCCACGTACGAAATCCTGATTGCCGATGACCACCCGCTGTTTCGCAGTGCCCTGCGTCAGGCTGTCACCCTGGGCCTGGGGCCCGATGTTCGCCTGGTAGAAGTGGCGAGCATTGCCGAACTTGAAACCCGCCTCGCTGAAAAGTCCGACTGGGACCTGGTGCTGCTGGACCTTAACATGCCTGGGGCTTATGGCTTTTCCGGTCTGGTCCTGTTGCGCGGCCAGTACCCACAGATTCCAGTGGTGATGGTGTCGGCTCAGGAAGAAGCCGCCGTTGTGGTGAAGTCACGAGAATTTGGCGCAAGTGGCTTTATTCCCAAGTCCAGCTCACTGGAAGTGATTCAGGAGGCGGTGAAAAAGGTGCTCGATGGTGATATCTGGTGGCCGCCACAGGCCTTTGAAAAGGTCGACGTATCACCGGAGGCCAAGGCTGCCAGTGAGGGCTTGGCCAGTCTCACACCCCAGCAGTTCCGCGTGCTGACCATGGTCTGCGAAGGCTTGCTGAACAAACAGATCGCTTATGAGCTGAATGTCTCGGAGGCGACCATCAAAGCCCACGTGACGGCGATTTTCCGCAAGCTCGGCGTGCGCACCCGGACCCAGGCCGCACTGCTGCTGCAACAACTGGAATCGGTTTCGCCGAGCTGAAGCCACGGCATTCACGCTTTTTTGACCCGACCTGCACTAGGCTGCAGCGCATTTTCAGTGGATGAAGTGATCTTCTATGTCATCGCCTTTCAAGGGCCAGACCGGCCTTAAACGTATTTTCAACGCTGCCGGCTATTCGTTTGACGGTCTGCGCGCGGCCTTTACCGGTGAAGCGGCTTTCCGCCAGTTGGTGCTGCTCAACGTAGTGCTGGTGCCGCTGGCGTTCTGGCTGGATGTCAGTCGGGCCGAACGGGCAATCCTGATCGCTGTGTGCCTGCTGGGCCTGATCGTCGAGTTGCTCAATTCGGCGGTCGAAGCGGCCATCGACCGGATTTCCCTGGATCGTCACCCGCTGTCGAAAAACGCCAAGGACATGGGCAGCGCCGCCCAGTTCGTCGCCCTGACGATGGTGGCGCTGGTGTGGGCGGTGATCCTTATCTAGGCAATGTTGGGCAGGACGATTTCGTCGCTGCGTTGCACGCCTGCGGTGAAACTGCGGCACAGCTCGAGAAACTCGCGCAAGGTAGACGTCTGGTACTTCTGTTTGTGCCAGATGAAGTAGAACTGCCGGGCCAGGTCCAGCTCGGGTGTTTCCACCGCCACCAGGCTGCCGCGACGGAATGCGTCGCGCAATGCCAGGCGTGAGATACAACCAATACCCAAGCCCGATTCCACGGCGCGTTTGATGGCTTCGGTGTGTTCAAGCTCCAGACGGATGTTCAGATTGGAGCGGTGGTGGCGCATCGCCTGATCGAAGGTCAGGCGGGTGCCGGAACCCTGTTCGCGCAGAATCCAGGCTTCGTGGGTCAGCTCTTCCAGGCTGGCCTGGCCGCGGCCGGCCAACGGGTGCTGCGGTGCGCAAAACACCACCAGTTCATCCTCCACCCAGGGTTGAACCTCAAGATCCGGGTGGTTGCAGTCGCCTTCGATTAGACCCAGATCAATTTCATAATGGGCAACCTGGTGCACGATATTGGCAGTGTTCTGCACATGTAGTTTGACCTGGCTTTCCGGGTGGGCCTGCATGAAGCTGCCGATCAGCAGCGTGGCCAGGTAATTGCCGATGGTCAGGGTGGCGCCGACCGCCAGCGAGCCGAAGCCGGATTTGCCGTTGAGCAGGTCCTCGATTTCCTTGGCCTGGTCGAGCAGCGCCACTGCCTGTGGCAGCAGTTGATGACCCAGGGCATTGAGGCTCAGGCGTTTGCCGGCGCGGTCGAACAGCTGACAGCTGGACTGGCGCTCAAGTTCGGTGATCGAAGTACTGGCGGCCGACTGCGATAACGCCAGTATTCCCGCGGCTCGAGAGACGCTTTGATGCTGGGCTACGGCGACGAATACCTGGAGTTGACGAAGGGTAAATCGCATATCTATATAACCGATAAGACATATCTTGATAATTCAGTTAACAGATATTGTCGCTCGCACTAAACTATCGCGCAATCGCGCTCTAGGTTAGCGCTGCGTTTTATTTCAGGAGCCCGTACATGAGCAACATGAACCACGAACGTGTCCTCAGTGTTCACCACTGGAATGACACCCTGTTCAGCTTCAAGTGCACCCGCGACCCGGGCCTGCGCTTCGAGAACGGTCAGTTCGTGATGATCGGCCTGCAACAGCCCAACGGCCGCCCGCTCATGCGCGCCTACTCGATCGCCAGCCCGAACTGGGAAGAGCATCTGGAGTTCTTCAGCATCAAGGTGCCGGACGGCCCGCTGACCTCGCAGCTGCAGCACCTGAAGGAAGGCGATGAGATCATCATCAGCAAGAAGCCTACCGGCACCCTGGTACTCGACGACCTGAACCCGGGCAAGCACCTGTACCTGCTGAGCACCGGTACTGGCCTGGCGCCGTTCATGAGCGTCATCCAGGATCCGGAAACCTACGAGCGCTTTGAAAAGGTGATCCTGGTTCACGGTGTTCGTTACGTCAACGAAGTCGCCTACCGCGAATTCATCACTGAGCACCTGCCGCAGAACGAGTTCTTCGGCGACGCGCTGCGTGACAAGTTGATCTACTACCCGACCGTGACCCGTGAACCGTTCGAGAACCAGGGGCGTCTGACCGACCTGATGCGCAGCGGCAAGCTGTTCGAGGACATCGGTCTGCCACCGATCAATCCGCAGGACGACCGTGCAATGATCTGCGGTAGCCCGAGCATGCTGGATGAAACCAGCGAAGTGCTCGACAGCTTCGGCCTGAAGATCTCGGCGCGTATGCGTGAGCCGGGCGACTATCTGATCGAGCGTGCATTCGTCGAGAAGTAAGCGGCACTGAAAACAAAAAAGCAGGCCTAGGCCTGCTTTTTTTATGCCTGATGCGAACCCTGTAGGAGCGGATTTATCCGCGAAGGGGCGCGAAGCGGCCCCAATACTCGGGACTGCTGTGCAGTCCATCGCGGATGAATCCGCTCCTACAGGCAGACGTCTACCACCACTTCCAGCACCCGGATCTGATCCGGCTGCGGATAGTGCCAGCGCACCTGCACATCCCAGAACTTTACCCCGTAGACACGTTCAGGCGGCGGGATCTGGTAAGCCGGGCGCGGGTCCTGGGCCAGGCACTGTTCGATCAGCTCGACCAGTGGCTCGCCAAGGCGCAGGGCATGGTCGTGGGCTTGGGGCAGGGCACTGTCACTCCAGACGACCGCAATCGGCGCTGGCGGCGCGCTGGCCATCTGGTTGGTCGCGCAACTGACCGCGTCGGCATAAGGTACATAGGGCTTGATGTCGAGCACCGGAGTGCCGTCGAGCAGGTCGATACCCGACAGCAGCAGGCGCCCGGCCTCAACCTTCTCCAACCGTACGACCGATTGGCCGATGCCGTTGGGCCGGTGCGTGGCGCGGGTGGCAAACACACCCATCGAGGTGTTACCGCCCAGACGCGGCGGGCGTACCTTGAGCCGTGGCTTGTCTTCCAGGGCCTGGTGGAACAGGAACAGTAGCCAGACATGGCTGACCTGTTCGAGCCCGGCCACCGCGTCACCGTTGTCAAAGGGCGGCAGCAGCTCCAGCACGCCACGCGCAGCGGGCGCCAGCTGGGGCTGGCGCGGGATGGCGAATTTTTCCTTGAAGCAGGAACGGACGAAGCCGATCGGTGCAACGCTGTAGTTCATCGACGGCTCAGCCACGGACCCGCAGGGTCAGGCCCTTGAGGAAGTTGCGCAGCAACTGGTCGCCACACGGGCGATAGTTGTTGTGCCCGACCTTGCGGAACAGGGCGCTGAGCTCCGGTTTGGATACCGGGAAATCGGCGGCCTTGAGAATCGCGTGCAGGTCGTCTTCCTTCAGTTCGAAGGCCACCCGCAGTTTCTTCATGATGATGTTGTTGGTCACAGGCAGTTCGACCGGCTGCGCCGGGCGGCTTTCATCCTTGCCACGCTTGAAGATCACCAGGCCATCGAGAAAGTGCGCGATGACTTCGTCGGGGCAGCGCACGAAGCCTTCTTCTTCGTCTTTCTTGAGGTAGGAGACGATATCGTCGGTGGCGACCTCGAAGCCGCTCAGTTTGATGATATCGGTCAGTTTGGCGTCATTGACGTCCAGCAGGTAGCGCAGACTGCGCAGTACATCGTTGTGAATCATGGTGACAATCCTGTTCGGGGCGCAACCCGAGTGGCTGCGCCTTGTTGCTAGAATTTTTCGCTGGTCGACAGATAGCGCCACTGGCCCAAAGGCAATTTGCTCATGGACACGCCGCCGAGGCGAATCCGCCGCATGCTCAGTGGGGTGACGCCAACACTGCTGCACAGCAAGGCGATCAGGCCGGGCTGCGGGTTTTTCAGAACCATGCGCAGGCGCGTTTCGTTCTGCCAGCTGGCCTTGATCTTCGGCAGCTCCTTGCCCTTCCAGGTGAACCCGCGGTTCAGCCGCTCCAGGCCGTGGGCGATCATGTCGCCACTGACTTCAACCACATATTCCTGTTCGAGCTTGCCCAGGTCCGATTCGAGCTTGCGGGTGACCCGCCAGTCCTGGGTGAACACCTGCAGGCCACTGGCGCCTTGTTGCAACGGTGCCACGTTGTTGAGGCGGGCGAAGTGGCCTTTGAGCGGGCGACGGCCCTGGCTGTGATCTGCAGACAGGCTGTCTGCAGTGATGCTGTTGCAGGCACTGTCGAGGTCCAGGCCGGCCGCCTGGTGCAGGAGCAGGGTGACCGGTTCCAGGGCTTCGGCGCGGGCACCGGCCTGCAATTCGACCTTCTGCTCGGTCACCTTGAATTGCGGCTCGTCGACGACCGCACCATCGACGGTGACCCAGCCGCCTTCGATGTACAGCTCGGCCTCCCGTCGGGAGCAACCGACCAGTTCGATAAGGCGTTTGGAAAGGCGAATGGGTTCAGACATGACGACAGCCGTAGGCACAGGGAAAGGCATCTATTGTAACCGTCCGGACGCGCCCAGGTCCGGCAACATTCGCCCATCGGTTCATTAATCTGCGATTTCGCTGCATTTCGGAAAGGGATGACGCGTTCTGTCAGCCGGTTTGAGCAGTTTTTGTCTGAATCAGCTGTAAATGCAGTAAGGGGTAGGGTTGACCCATGCCATCCGTTTCCGAGCGTGCGACGACTTCGAAGCCCTGGTGCAGATAGAAGCCCAGTGCCTGTGGGTTCTGTTCGTTGACATCGAGCTGAACGGCGTTGAGTTCGTCGATGGCATAGCGCAACAGACGTTTGCCCACGCCTTGGCCGCGCATTGCCGGATCAATGAAGAGCATTTCCACCCGCCCGGCAGCTACGCCGGCAAAACCGGTGATGCGGTGCTTGGCATCCCTGCAGCAGATCAGCATGACCGCGTCCAGGTATTGGCTGAGCAGTAGTTCGCGCAACAGGCAGATATAACTGTCGGGCAGAAAGTCATGGGTCGCACGCACAGATGCTTCCCAGACCCGCGCCAGCTCCGGGTAATCGCTGAACCTGGGGGTTTGCACGCTGTTCGGCCTGTACATCGCTTCGCTCTCCTGGGGCAACAGAGACAAAGATAGTTGCAAAAAAAAGCCCCGCCAGGGTCGGCAGGGCTGTTTTTTCAGCAGGTTACGCCTGGATAGGCTCAGCCCACATGTCGTACTCGTCGGCGTCGGTGACCCGGCAGCGCACGGTGTCGCCCGGCTTGAAGCCGTGGTTGCCATCGATAAACACGTTGCCGTCGATTTCCGGTGCATCGAAGTAGCTGCGGCCTACCGAGCCCTCTTCTTCGACTTCATCGATCAGGACGTCGATTTCGCGGCCGATGCGCAGTTGCAGGCGGGCACTGCTGATCGCCTGCTGGTGGGCCATGAAACGATCCCAGCGCTCCTGCTTGATGTCATCAGGGACGATATCCAGCCCCAGATCGTTGGCTGGAGCGCCTTCGACTGGCGAGTACTGGAAGCAGCCGACGCGGTCGAGCTGGGCTTCGGTCAACCAGTCGAGCAGGTACTGGAAGTCTTCTTCGGTTTCACCCGGGAAGCCGACGATGAAGGTCGAGCGGATGATCAGCTGCGGGCACTGCTCGCGCCACTTCTTGATGCGCGCCAGGGTCCGGTCTTCAAAGGCCGGACGCTTCATCGACTTGAGCACTTTCGGGCTGGCGTGCTGGAACGGGATGTCCAGGTACGGCAGGATCTTGCCGGCCGCCATCAGCGGGATGATGTCGTCGACGTTCGGGTACGGGTAAACGTAGTGCAAGCGCACCCAGGCGCCCAGACTGCTCAGTGCTTCGCACAGTTCGAGCATGCGGGTCTTGACCGGGCGGCCGTTCCAGAAGTCGGTCTTGTACTTGACGTCGACGCCATAGGCGCTGGTGTCCTGGGAGATGACCAGGATCTCCTTGACCCCGGCCTTGACCAGACGCTCGGCCTCGCTCAGCACTTCTCCGACCGGGCGGCTGACCAGCTTGCCGCGCATCGACGGGATGATGCAGAAACTGCAGCTGTGGTTGCAGCCTTCGGAAATCTTCAGGTAGGCGTAGTGGCGCGGGGTCAGCTTGACGCCCTGTGGCGGCACCAGGTCGATCAACGGGTTGTGATCCTGGCGCGGCGGTACCACTTCGTGGACGGCGTTGACCACTTGTTCGTACTGCTGCGGGCCGGTCACGGCCAGCACGCTTGGGTGCACATCGCGAATGCTGCCTTCTTCGACACCCATGCAGCCGGTGACGATGACCTTGCCGTTTTCCTTGATGGCTTCGCCGATGACTTCCAGGGACTCGGCCTTGGCGCTGTCGATGAAGCCACAGGTGTTGACCACCACTACATCGGCGTCCTGATAGGTGGGCACGACTTCATAGCCTTCCATGCGCAGCTGGGTCAGGATGCGCTCGGAATCGACCAGGGCCTTGGGGCAACCCAGAGATACGAAGCCGACCTTGGGCGTGGTGGGCGTAGGCGTGGTGGACATGACTAACCTCGGTGTAATGGGGACAGTCGTGCGACAAGCGCCGCTGTCCTGTTGGGCGCTAGCAGCGCCTCTGATCAAAAAGTGCGCAATTCTAGCGGGCGCAAAGTCACTTGACCAGCAGAAAAGCGACGAACGCTAAGCTATGCTTCGCGACGATATGCCTGCGTTTGTATCGGGCTCTGGCAGTACGCGTGGCGCGGTAGCAAACATTTTAGCGTCTGGCGTGATTTTTACCGGCCCAAGGGTCCTGGTTGCGGGAGTGGCGGATGGTTCAGGCAAGCGATCAGGCTGATTCCGGGCATTCGGCGGCAAAGCCGTTGAGCTTGCTGGTGGCGGCGGTAGGGGTGGTTTACGGGGATATCGGCACCAGTCCTTTATATACCCTCAAAGAAGTGTTCTCCGGTGACTACGGGGTGCCAGTCAACCATGACGGGGTGCTGGGCATCCTGGCGCTGATCCTCTGGTCGCTGATCTGGGTGGTTTCGATCAAGTACGTGGTGTTCATCCTGCGTGCCGACAATCAGGGCGAGGGCGGCATCATGGCCCTTACCGCGCTGGCCCGCCGGGCCTCGGCGCCGTTTCCCAAGCTGCGTGCGCTGATGGTGGGGTGCGGCCTGATCGGCGCTGCGCTGTTTTATGGCGACAGCATGATCACCCCGGCTATTTCCGTGCTGTCGGCAGTGGAGGGCATGGAACTGGCCTTCGACGGTATCGATCACTGGGTGGTGCCTATAGCCCTGGTGGTACTGGTGGCGCTGTTTCTGATCCAGAAGCATGGCACCGCACGTATCGGCATTCTGTTCGGGCCGGTGATGGTCGCCTGGTTTCTGGTTCTGGCGGCGTTGGGCGTGCACGGTATTGCCCAGAGCCCTGAAGTACTCAAGGCAATCAACCCGGTCTGGGCGGTGCGCTTCTTCATTGTTCATCCGGGGATGGGCGTGGCAATCCTCGGCGCTGTAGTCCTGGCCCTGACCGGCGCCGAGGCGTTGTATGCCGACATGGGCCACTTCGGCCGCAAGCCGATTGCCCGGGCCTGGTTCGCGTTGGTGCTGCCGGCCCTGGTGCTGAACTACTTCGGCCAGGGGGCAATGCTATTGCAGAACCCCGAGGCGGCGCGTAACCCCTTCTATCTATTGGCACCGGGCTGGGCGTTGATTCCGTTGGTCGGTCTGGCCACCCTGGCAACGGTGATCGCTTCCCAGGCGGTGATTTCCGGGGCGTTCTCCCTGACTCGCCAGGCTATCCAGCTGGGCTATGTACCGCGCATGCAAATCCAGCACACCTCGAGCGCTGAGCAGGGGCAGATCTACATCGGTGCGGTGAACTGGGCACTGATGGTCGGGGTGATTCTCCTGGTGCTTGGCTTCGAGTCGTCTGGCGCGCTGGCTTCGGCCTATGGCGTGGCAGTGACCGGAACCATGCTGATGACCACGCTGTTGGTGTCTACCGTCATGCTCTTGCTGTGGAAGTGGCCACCAGTGCTGGCTGTGCCGGTGCTGCTTGGATTTTTGCTGGTCGACGGCCTGTTCTTTGCCGCTAACGTGCCCAAAGTGGTACAGGGTGGGGCCTTTCCGGTGTTGGCGGGGATTGCCTTGTTCGTGCTGATGACGACGTGGAAACGCGGCAAGCAGATCCTCGTCGAGCGTCTGGATGAAGGCAGCCTGCCACTGCCGCTGTTCATCAGCAGCATTCGCGTACAGCCACCGCACCGGGTTGAAGGCACCGCCGTGTTCCTGACCGCGCGTGCGGATGCGGTACCGCACGCCTTGTTGCACAACTTGCTGCATAACCAGGTGCTGCACAATCAGGTGGTGTTGTTGACGGTGGTCAGTGAGGACACGCCCAGAGTGCCGGCACAGCAGCAATTCGAGGTCGAAGCTTACGGTGAGGGCTTCTATCGGGTGCTGCTGCACTTCGGCTTCATGGACGAGCCCGACGTGCCTGCAGCGCTGAAACTGTGCCATCTGGAGGGACTGGACTTCAGTCCGATGCGCACTACCTACTTCCTCAGCCGGGAAACGGTGATTCCTTCGCGTCTGGTGGGCATGGCGCGTTGGCGGGCACTGCTGTTTGCCTTCCTTTTGAAGAATGCCAACGGCACCCTGCGCTTCTTCAACTTGCCATTGAACCGGGTGATCGAACTGGGTACGCAAGTCGAGATCTGATTTGCCGGATGCTGGCCTTATCGGCCAGCGCCCATAAGTCAGTTCTGTTCGGCGACGCTGGTTTTGCCCTGGCGACTTTCGATATCACCGATCAAGCGCTTGGCCAGCGCCGGGTAGTTTTCGTCAAAATGATGCCCGCCCGGCAGCTTCTGGCGTTCGCCAACAGCCGTGTGGTCGGTGCAGCCGCTTTCATCGGCTTCTTCTGCGCCATAGATGCACACCACCTTCGCGGCCGGCAACCTGGCCATTTCCGGTCCGGTAGGCGCTTCCTTACCCGCGTTGCCTAGCCAGCCTTCGACTTCAATTTCGAAGCTGCCACTGCGGGCGAAAGCCAGCAGGATGACTGCGTCGATACGTTGCTGGTCTTCAACCGGAAGGCGGTTGTAGATGGCGGGCAAAACGTCGGCACCGAAGGAGTAACCAGTCAGGACAAAACGCTTGGTGCCCCATTTCTGCCGGTAGTGCTGCATCAGCTCCGACAGGTCGATGGCGCTTTGTTCAGGGGTTTTGTGCTGCCAGTAGTAACGCAGGGTGTCGATGCCGACCACCGGATAGCCGAGTTTGGCCATCTCGCCCGCCACGTCGCGGTCAAGATCACGCCAGCCACCGTCGCCGGACAGGAACAGGGTCACGGTGTCGGTCGTCTGGCCTGCTGGGACCTCCACCACCGGGATGCTCATGGCGTTGCCTTCTTCACCCACCAACGCCTGGGTCAGTTGTGCCTTGAGCACTTGCGGCAGGTGGATGTCGTAATCACTGATGCTGGTTTCGGCGTTGGGCTGATCCCGCACGAAGGCAGCGCTGGCGTCATCCGGGTTGTCATTCCAGGCCACGCTCCAGTGGCCGTGGGCTGCCGATTTGGGCAGCGGTGTGGCGCAACCTGGGCGCTCGATGCTGAAATCTACCGAGATGGCCTGAGCCTTGTCATCGGTCTGGGTGGTCAGCCAGTCCCAGGCTTGAGCGGCGCCCGGGCCGATGCCGGCAACCAGTGTCGCAGGGCCTTGCAGTTGTTGCAGGGCTTGTTTCAACGCGGTTTGTTGCAAGGTGCAGTCGGCGGGCGGCAGGATCACCTGGACCAGTTGCGCCTCACCACTCTGGCTCAGGTTCAGCAGTTGCTTGTCGGTCAGGGCCTGGTCCTGGGGGACGGCGATGGCCACCCGGGCCTTGGCGTGAGTGCCAGGGGTGGCCCGGGTCAGGCTGCTGCCATCGCCCAGGGTCAGGTGCTCCAGGCGTGGTTCAGGCGCAGGGCGGGTCCACAGCCAGAAGCCCAGCGAGACAGCCAGCAAACCCAGGATCAGGGTTGCAAACAGGTGCAGCCAGTAGCGTCGAATCATCAGCGTTTCACCAATCCGGTCAGGCCGCCTGCGATCAGGGCGGCGGTGTCAGCCAGTGCTACCAGCGGATCGAGTCCGGCAGGCACGGCCATATAGCGGGGCTCCCAGTCCGGCTGGAACTTGTCCTTGAAGCGCCGCAGACCCTGGAAGTTATAGAGCTGCTCGCCACGCTGGAACACCATCGAGCCCAGGCGTTGGGTCAAGGGAGCGCCGCGGCGCGGTTGCAGACCTGAGAGCGGCACCATGCCCAGGCTGAAGCGGGTGTAGGCCTGCTGCTTATAGTGTTGGATCAGGCCGATCATCATGAATTCCATGGTCAGCTTCGGTGCTTGCGGGTGGGCGCGCATCAGGTCGAGGCTGGCAAGTTCCCGGCTGTGGGTTTCCAGCAAGTTGGCAAAGGCGACCGGGCGCCCCTCGAAGCGAATGATGGCAATACGAAAATGCTGCAGGTACTCGGGGCTGAAGCGGCCAAGGGAGAAGCCTTTCTCGCGTACGTTCTTGCCGCCAAGCCAGGCGTCGGAGATCACCTTGAGTTCCTCGAGGGGGGCTTGCCCCGGTTCATGCACTTCCAGGCTCAAGCCATCGCGGCCGCCCCGGTTCCAGGTGTAGCGCAGGTCTTTCATCTCCTTGCCCTTGGCCTCCAGGTCAAAGCGCTTGAGATCGACCCGCGCCTCTTCACCCAGTTTGATCGCGGTCAGGCCGATGTCCATATAGAAAGGCAGGTTCTCGGCGCGTACCTGGTAGAAAACCGGGCGGGCGTGGTGGACATCGCACAGGTCGCGGAACTGCCAGATCATCTCGGCGCGTTTGAGGGGCGGACCGATAGGGTCGTACAGCGCGACCAGGCTGCGACCACGGTGAGCATACATAAGGAAGGCGTCGTCATCGGGATGGAACAGCAATGCCTTGTCGCCGGTGAGTGCGAGGCCGCCATCAGGTTGCTCCGAAGATTGCAGAATACGCTTGGCACGTTGCAGCTCTTCGCTGTTGGGCAGGTGAATTACCGGGCGCGCGGTGCGCAGCAACCAGGTCAGGGCGACCGCCACCAGCAGTACCGCGCTGCCCAGCGCCGAGCGCAGGCCACGAGGGGCGTCGGCGTCGAGGGTGAATTGCCACCACAGTTGATGGTCGTACGGCACATCTTGATAGGCGAACAACAGCAACCAGATCGATGCGCCGAGCACGCAGGTGCTGGCTGCCAGGTAGACCGGCGAAAAGGGCAGTTCCAGCAAGCGGCTGGGGCGGTAGAAAGCGCGGCGGAACAGCGCCAGCAGGCAGGCGGTGAAGGTCAGGATACTGGCCTCTTCCCAGTCGAAACCCTTGAGCAAGGAGAGCAGGGCGCCGACCAGCAGCAGGATGGTAGTCAGCATCCAGGCGGCGGACAGGCGTCGACGCAGGCCCTGAGCCAGCAGCAGGCACAGTACGCCGATCAGACTGGCGCCGAAATGCGACGCGTCGATCAGCCGGTGGGGGATGAGAAAGCCCAGGTGTTCGAGGCGTTCGTCGATCTCTGGGGTGGCACCGGAAAACAGCAGGACCACACCGGAGAGGAATACCAGTACCGCCAGCACCGGGGCTGCCAGTCCCGATGCTGCCTTGATTGCCTGGCGGGCGACGAGAAAGCGTCGCGCCTCGCTGGCCAGCAAGAGGACGCAGGCCAGCAGCAGCGGCAGTACCACATAGATCAGGCGATAGAGCAGCAGAGCGGCGGCCAGAGGCGCGGCGCCAAGCTGATCGGCGAAAGCGGCCAGGAGGATGGCCTCGAATACCCCGACGCCGCCTGGGACATGACTCAGCACGCCCGCAGCCAGCGCCAGCAGATACACCAGCAGGAATGCACCGAAAGGTGGTGCTTCAGGCAACAACAGGTACAGCACGGTCGCCGCAGCGGCAACATCGAGGGCGGTGATCAGCAGTTGCAGAAGGGTCAGGCGCGCGCCTGGCAGGCGCAAGGTGCGACGTCCGACGCGGACCAGCAGGTTATCTGCCTGCGGTTGTTCTGGCAGACGTCGACGGTACAGGCCGTAGCCTAACAACATAGTCAGACCCAGGACAGCCAGGGCAATGCCGGCCAGCAGTGCCTGGGGAAGATGCAGTGCGGTTGCTGCCGCGGGCAGGTCACTCAGGGTTGCCAGGGCGGCCAGCGGCGGCAGCGCACAGCCCAGCGATAGACTGGCGAACAGGGTCATGCGGGCGACTTCAGCGGCGCCGATACCCTGGCGGGCATACAAGCGGTAGCGAACCGATCCGCCGGAGAGCAGCGACAGGCCAATGGCATTGCCAATGGCGAAAGCACTGAATCCGCCCATGACCAACGCCTGCGGTGGCAACTTGACCCCGGCATAACGACTGGCTGACCACTCGTAACCCAGCAGGATAATGAAGCCGACAACGGTGGCCAGCAGGGCACCCGTCAGGGCGGTGGGGGGCACGCTGAGCAGCGAATCATGCAGGGCATAGATGTCCAGTTCGCTGAGCAGATGGCGACAGGCAATCAGGGCAATGCTGAACAACAGCAGGGTCACGGCCAGGCCGATGGGCTGTCGATAGCGGCTCAAGCGGTCGAGCCAGCGTAAATGCTGGGCGGCATTGGGCAGGGCGGAGGTGACGGGTGCTTCTGTTTCGGATGTCTGGCTGCGCATCAAGCACCTCGTGGATGGTGCACGCCAGGAGGAACGTATCCAGCCAAGGTAGCAATCCCTATGGAAAGTAGTGGCGACTATGATCGGGCCGCTGCCTGCCTAGAGGATAGTTAAAGATTATTTATACTGCCGTACGGGCTTGAGAGGGGGAGGGGCTGAATCGCAGATGCAAAAAAGGCCACTTTTTTCAAAGTGGCCTTTTCTGTTGTTTGGTTGCGGGAGCCGGATTTGAACCGACGACCTTCGGGTTATGAGCCCGACGAGCTACCAGGCTGCTCCATCCCGCGCCTGTGAGATGAATTCTACAGTTATGCGCTGGAGTGTCAAGCGCTCATTTCAAGAAAACCTTTTTTCTTCAAATGCTTAGCGCTTGCATTGGCTGCGGCAAGGCAGCTCTGCTGGGGGTTGCAGGTTTTCACTGTGTATATTTATCCAGTGTCTGTGGTGCTTGGGCGTAGGGGAATGAGATACTGCCTACACCATTATTTACCTATGGCCACGGTTGCTGATGTCCCTGCGCAAGATCATTCACGTCGATTGCGATTGCTTCTACGCCGCTATTGAGATGCGTGACGACCCGCGCCTGGCCGGGCGGCCCCTGGCGGTCGGTGGCTCGGCTGAGCGCCGTGGTGTGATCGCTACCTGCAACTATGAGGCACGGGCCTATGGCGTGCGTTCGGCAATGTCGTCCCGGCACGCCCTCAACCTGTGTCCCGATCTGTTGATCGTAAAGCCGCGCATGGATGCCTATAAAGAAGCATCCAGAGAAATCCACAGCATCTTTCGCGACTACACCGATCTGATCGAGCCACTTTCCCTGGACGAAGCCTACCTGGATGTCTCCGACAGTTCCTGGTTCGCCGGCAGTGCGACGCGGATTGCCGCCGATATTCGCCGCCGGGTTGCCCAGCAGTTGCATATCACCGTGTCGGCCGGTGTGGCGCCGAACAAGTTCCTGGCCAAGATTGCCAGTGACTGGCGCAAACCCAATGGCTTGTTTGTGATCACTCCCGATGAAGTCGAAGACTTCGTTGCTGTATTGCCGGTCAGTAAATTACACGGCGTGGGAAAGGTCACTGCGGACAAGCTCGCTCGTCTGGGTATCAGCAACTGTCTGGACCTGCGTGATTGGAGTCGACTGGCGCTGGCTCGCGAGTTTGGCAGTTTTGGCGAGCGGTTATGGGGGCTGGCCCGAGGTATCGATGACCGGGCGGTGCACAATGACAGTCGCCGTCAATCAGTCAGTGTCGAAAATACCTACGATACGGATCTACCTGATCTGGCCAGTTGCCTGGAAAAGCTGCCGGAGCTGATAGAAACCCTGGCCGGGCGCATGGCGCGTATCGATGACAGCTATCGAGCGGGCAAGCCCTTCGTCAAAGTGAAATTCCACGATTTCACTCAAACGACGCTGGAGCAAGCTGGCGCCGGGCGTGACCTGGCCAGTTATCAGCAGTTGCTCAGTCAGGCGTTCGCCCGCGGTGACAAGCCAGTGAGGTTGCTGGGTATTGGCGTGCGCTTGCAGGACTTGCGCGCCGGGCATGAGCAACTGGAACTGTTTAGCCGCGACTGAATGAAAAAACGCCAGCAAGCTGGCGTTTTTTCAGAGCAGGGCAGGGGCATTAGTGCACGCCAGGGTCGGCGACCAGGCGGCCGGCATCCTTGGTCAGTGCCTGCAGAAACTCCTGCTGCAGCTCGGGATCGTTGCGGGTGAGTTCGATCAGGCTCTGTTCCAGCTCGCTGGCTTCTTCTTCCAGGCCCAGTTCGGACAGGCGCTTGACCCGATGTACCCACTGGCTGACTTCATCGTCTTCAAGATCATCGAAGATCAGGTCATGGGCTTCCACCAGCTTGCTGCGCAAGGTGCTGCTGATCAGCAGGCTGGCATCGCCACGCACGTTGTTGTCTTCATCGGCGACCTGCAGGTGCAGGGTGCCAATGTGGGTCAGGTTCTGTTCGGAGAACGGGCTGTCGAGCAGGTTCAGCAGCAGCACCCCGTTGCGGTCGGTCGTCAGCGTGTGGCTGACCCTGCCGGCCTTGACCTCCACCGGACGATCACTCCACGGCAGGCTGGTGTACTCCTGGCGCTTGTCCTTCTGTACCTCGGTAATCCCGGCAAGGTTCTGCTGGGCGCGGCCATTGGACTGGGCATTCATCAGCGGGTTGAGGCCGTCGATACCGTAGCTGAGCCAGTCGCGCGTGACACTGTCGGGCAGGTTGCCCAGCGCGAAGACATTGACCACGTTGGCTCCGACGCCGGCAACCACCGCCACCGCGCCCAGGGGAATCTCGTAGACTTCCCGCCAGGGTTGGTAGGGCGTGTAGCGATCATAACGACGGGTGACTTCGAATTCGGTGACTTCGAAGTTCTTCTGTTCGTGAATGCGCACACGCCGCTGGGGCAGTTCGAGCACCTTGGGGTCCCCGACATCGATCTGCAGGCTGTGTTCGAGCAGCTTGCGCTCGATGCGTTCCTCATGCTCGCTGCGCTGGGACATCTGGTTGGCGCAACCGCTGAGCAACAGGGCGCCGCTAAGTGCGGCGCCCCCCAGGGTAAAGGTACTTCGCTTGAACATGATTACTCTTGTGTTGGCTTAGCGGCGGATGCGGGCTTGCAGGAACGACAGCACCTCGGCCACTGGCAGTGGTTGCGCGTCACGTTCAGTGCGGTGTTTGTATTCCAGGTTACCGTCGGCCAGGCCGCGGTCGCTGACCACGATCCGGTGCGGAATCCCGATCAGTTCCATGTCGGCAAACTTGATCCCCGGGCTGGTTTTCTTGTCGCGGTCGTCCAGCAGTACCTCGAAACCAGCGGCGGTCAGCTCGGCATAGAGCTTGTCGGTGGCTTCGCGAACCTGTTCGGTTTCGTAACGCAGCGGTACCAGAGCGATCTGGAACGGGGCCAGAGTGTCGCTCCAGATGATGCCGTTTTCGTCGTAGTTCTGCTCGATGGCTGCAGCCACCACGCGGGACACGCCGATGCCATAGCAACCCATGCTCAGGGTCACTGGCTTGCCGTTCTCGCCCAGTACCTGGCACTTGAGTGCCTCACTGTACTTGGTGCCCAGCTGGAAGATGTGGCCGACTTCGATGCCGCGCTTGATCACCAGAGTGCCCTGGCCATCGGGGCTTGGATCACCTTCGACGACATTACGCAGGTCGGCAACTTGCGGAACGGGCAGGTCACGTTCCCAGTTGACGCCGAAGTAGTGCTTGTCGTCGATGTTGGCGCCGATACCGAAATCGCTCATCAGCGCGACCGAGCGGTCGATGATGCATGGCAGTGGCAGATTCAGTGGGCCGAGGGAGCCTGCGCCAGCGCCGATGGCGTCACGCAGTTCTTCGTCGGTGGCCATGACCAGTGGGCTGGCGACTTCTGGCAGGTTGGCTGCCTTGATTTCGTTCAGCTCGTGGTCGCCACGCACGATAAGGGCAATCAGCTTGCCTTCTTCAGCAGCGCGGACGATCAGGGTCTTGACGGTCTTTTCGATCGCCAGGCCATAGTTTTCCACCAGTTGGGTGATGGTCTTGGCGTCCGGGGTATCGACCAGGCGCAGTTCTTCGGTCGGCGCCAGGCGCACGGTTTCCCGTGGAATGGCCTCGGCCTTCTCGATGTTGGCGGCGTAGTCGGAGCTGTCGCTGAAGATCACATCGTCTTCACCGGACTCGGCCAGTACATGGAATTCGTGGGAGTAGCTACCGCCGATCGAGCCGGTATCGGCTTGCACAGGACGGAAGTCCAGGCCCAGGCGGGTAAAGATGTTGCTGTAGGCCAGGTGCATGCGGTCGTAGGTTTCCTGCAGGGAAGCCTGGTCGGCATGGAAGGAGTAAGCATCCTTCATGATGAATTCGCGGCCACGCATCAGGCCAAAGCGCGGACGGATCTCGTCACGGAACTTGGTTTGGATCTGGTACATGTTCAATGGCAGCTGTTTATAGCTGTTGAGTTCGTTGCGGGCGAGGTCGGTGATCACCTCTTCGTGGGTCGGGCCCACGCAGAAATCACGACCGTGGCGGTCCTTCAGGCGCAGCAGCTCAGGACCGTACTGTTCCCAGCGGCCGGACTCCTGCCACAGCTCTGCAGGCTGGATGCTCGGCATCAGCACTTCCAGGGCGCCGGCGGCGTTCATTTCCTCGCGGACCACGGTTTCAACCTTGCGCATTACCCGAAGGCCCATCGGCAGCCAGGTATAAAGGCCGGATGCGAGCTTGCGGATCATGCCGGCACGCAGCATGAGCTGGTGGCTGATGACGACCGCGTCGGACGGGGTTTCTTTCTGGGTAGCGAGCAAATATTGACTGGTGCGCATGGTAGGCCGTTGTCGGTTGCTTAAGACTTAAAATGACCCCGCATTGTACGGGGGCGATTCGGTGGCGTACAGGATGCCGGAGCACGAAGGCGTTGTCAGCCCGATTCGAGACAAGAAAAAGCCCGGCAGTGCCGGGCTTTTTCGTACTGGGAATACTGAAAGCCCGGGGCTTACAGGATGCTCAGCGGGTACTCGACGATCAGACGCAGTTCGTCGATCGATGGCGAACCGTAGTAAACGCCGTCACCGGAACGGTAGGTGGCTTGACGAACGCGGAAGCTCAGGTCTTTGGCAGGACCTTCCTGCAGGACGTATTTGGCTTCGATGTCGCGTTCCCATTCCTTGCCGTTGTCGGTGCTTGCGACGTTGGCGTCGGTACCTTTGACATAACGGGTCATGAAGCTCAGGCCTGGCACGCCGTAGCTGGCCATGTTCAGGTCGTAGCGAGCCTGCCAGGACTTCTCGTCTTCGGCGTTGAAGTCGGAGCGGGCAATGGAGTTGGCCAGGAAGATGGTGCCGCCGCCGTCGATGCCGTAGGCATAGTCGCCGTCACCGGTAACACGCTGGTGAGCGAGGGTGAAGGTGTGAGCGCCGATGTTGTAGGCAGCCGACAGGCTGAACGCGCGGTTATCCAGCTTGGTTTCACCGTCAAAGGTGCGAACCTTGCCTTCGCCGTCGCTCTTGGTGTCATAAATGTTGAAGTCGAACACCAGGCCTTGTTCGTCATTGATCGGCAGTGCCCAGTTGACGTTGGCGTAGTACTTGCGCCAGTAGTCTTCAACCTTGGAGTAGTAGAGGCTGGTGCTCAGGGTATCGGTGAAGGCATAGGTGCCGCCGAACACATCAGCCTGGGTCAGGCCAGGGTTCTTCTGACGGTTGTCGTCAAGACCACCGATACTGTCGTGGTACGACTGCGATTGGGCATTCAGCGCGGTGAAGTGACCGGCGTTCAGCTCCAGGCCTTTGATTTCCTTGCTGGTGACCAGGAAGCCTTCAACGGTTTCCGGCAGCAGGCGGCTGTCGTCGGTGGCCAGGACAGGCAGCGCGGTGAACTGGGTGCCGTATTTCAGTACGGTGTCGGAGATGCGCATTTTGACTGCGCCGCCGCCTTCGGAGAACGAGTCTTCGGAGCGTCCGTCGGAGCCGGTAGGGAACTGACCGGTGCCGGCGCGACCCTTGCCGCTGTCCAGTTTCAGGCCGAGCATGCCGATAGCGTCAACACCAAAGCCTACGGTGCCTTGGGTAAAGCCCGATTCGTAAGTGCCAAGGAAGCCCAGACCGGTTTCTTCAACACGGCTTTGGCTGTCATTTGGAACGTTACGGAAGTCACGGCTGAAATACAGCATGCGGGTTTTGACATTGAGCTGGCTGTCTTCGAGAAACCCTTTGGACTCACTTTGAGAGGAGGCCACTGCCATCTGCGAGGTGCCCGCTGCAACAGCCAGGGCGATAATGCTCCACTTCATCACGCGCATCGTGATTTGCTCCTTTGGTTTTTAGGAAGAGTACTGCCGTCGCCGATTGGTTTTTTTATACGGCGCGGCTCTTTCTTTTTGTGTCGGCGGAAATGTATATCACGCAGACTGTAGTTGGCGATATGGGGGAAAAGATCCTTTCGGTAACTTTACGGTCATGTCGCTAACGGTTAGGTCCCTGTCGCAAATCACGCCCCGATTTTGCGGGCCGTACAACTCCAGCGCTGTTCCGGGTGGCGTAAGGATAGGTAAAAATAATCTAGCCCCCACTCCCCGAACTCCCTGGTTTACCCATGCAACTGTTGTTATTTGTCGCACTCCATCGCATCACTGCAGGTGTCGTGCCGACTGTGGCGGTTGTGAATGCAACAAGCGTGCTCAAAATCGGGGTCAGTTCACAAAATTTTCACGAATGCCCTCAAGAAAGGCGCAAAGTGCCGTAAAACCGGGGGCTAAGATCCATTGGTTCGCTTCGCTGGGTTGTTCCGGAATAAGAGGAAAAGTTGTCCGTTAAGTCAAAGCGTTACCGTCAACTCCTGATGCTGAGTAGTTTGCGGATACTTTGAGGGCCGGAGGTGCCGGTCAAGCCTCATTTTGGTGCGAAAAGTAGCGTTTCGCTGCTCCGCAGGCTGTTACCCGTTCATTTGCCGGGACCTGAGCGCAGAAAAAATGGCCAAAGCAGTGCGTTTCCTCTTTTAGATGGCTGCCTGGCAATGCTCCGGTGCGCGATCAGGGGTATCCTTCAGTATTCGGTCTGTGGCGCGGGGTTGGCTGTGCGCGGCCAAGGTATTAAATAGTTGTAGGAGATTGCCCTGTGTTTGATCTGGATCCACGTCTGCAAGAAGACACCTATGTGCTCGGAGACTTTCCTCTTTGTCGGCTGTTGCTGAGCAAGGATGCCAACTATCCGTGGTTTATTCTGGTGCCGCGCCGCGCCGATATCAGTGAATTGTTTCAACTCAATGACAGCGATCAGCAGCAACTCTGGAAAGAAACCACAGCGCTGGCCGAAACCCTCAAGGACAGTTTTGCTGCCGATAAAATGAATGTCGCGACCCTTGGTAATGTCGTTGCTCAACTTCATATGCACGTCATAGTACGTCGGCGCAACGATCCGGCCTGGCCTGCTCCGGTGTGGGGAAACAAACCAGCCACTGCCTACACCGCTGAGCAGGTTGCGGATGTTCGCCAGCGTTTGCTGACTGTTCTCGATGACAATTTCACATTCGCGGAGGTGTGAGTGATGACACTTGAAGCGCGGGTAACCGAGCTGGAAAGCCGCCAGGCCTTCCAGGACGATACTATTCAGGCCCTTAACGATGTGCTGGTCGAGCAGCAGCGGGTGGTCGAGCGTCTGCAGTTGCAGATGGCGGCATTGCTCAAGCGTTACGATGAAATGGTGGGTCAATTCGAGAGCAGTGAGGAAGAGGCGCCACCGCCTCATTATTGATCACTGAGGTTCAGGCATAAAAAAACCGCGGTCGCCCAGGCGCCGCGGTTTTTTGTTGTCGCAGGATCAGCGCCGCGGGGCGGCGATCACGTCTTCGGCTTGCAGGCCTTTGTCACGGTTCATTACCGAGAATTCCACGCGCTGGCCTTCGACCAGAACGCGATGGCCTTCGCCGCGAATCGCGCGAAAGTGGACGAAGATGTCATCACCCGAATCACGCGAGATGAAGCCGAAGCCCTTGGAGGTATTGAACCACTTCACCGTGCCGGTATCGCGGTTGCTCATGTCGTACTGGGGTTGCTGGCTGCGGGCACCGCCGGATTTGAGGAAGGCGGCAGCCAGGTGCAGGGCGACGGCCAGCAAGGTGCAGCCCAGTGCTGGCAGGTTGCCCAGCTCCGGGCGGGCCAGCAGGGTCAGGGTCTGCAGCACCACGGCCAGCACCAGTAGTGCGCTGGTCAGGCGCTGCAAATGCAGGCGTGCGCCTTGGTAGTGCTGGGGTACCACGGGAGCGAGGAGCAGGTTGAGCAGGCCGAAGAGCGCCAGGTAAACGGCTTCCGGCTGTTGCAGCAGCGGTTCTGCATCAGTTCTCAGGCTGGGTATGAAGGACAGCAGCAAAGCTGCAGCGCCCGTCAACAGGTGGACGATCTTGAACATATTGGTTGGCTCACATTAATAAGGCATATCACAGGAAGAGCTGGCATCACGGCGCGCAATGGGTTGAGAAGCGCAAAAACGTGAGAAAAGGCCAGCCTATGCGCCCCTGCACTGACAATCGTCAGGGGCGGCACGCCGCCTATTTAACAGCAAAGCCCAGGGCTTCTCAAATCATCGGCCAGCCGTGTGTCGCTTGCTCCGGGCCAGAGCCGTTGGCGCCTGCAGCGCCATGTCGCAAGCGCGAGGCTGCAGGCAGTGGCAAGTCTTGATAGAGTGGGGTGTACCCGTTTGATCATCAAACATCATGGAAAGGGGAATCGCATGGCTATTGATATCGGTATCAGTGAAGAAGATCGCAAGTCCATCGTCGATGGATTGTCGCGGCTCTTGTCGGATACTTATGTACTTTATCTGAAGACCCATAACTTCCACTGGAACGTGACCGGGCCGGCCTTTCGCACATTGCACTTGATGTTTGAAGAGCAATATAACGAACTGGCCCTGGCGGTAGACTCCATTGCCGAGCGCATTCGTGCGCTGGGTTTTCCTGCGCCGGGTGCGTATTCGATCTATGCCCGATTGTCTTCCATCAAGGAAGAAGAGGGCGTGCCACCTGCCGAAGAGATGATCAAGCAGCTGGTGGAAGGGCAGGAAGCCGTGACCCGCACGGCGCGCAGCATCTTCCCGCTGCTCGATAAGGTCAGTGACGAGCCGACTGCAGACCTGCTCACCCAGCGTATGCAGGTGCATGAAAAAACCGCCTGGATGTTGCGCTCGTTGCTGGAAGGTAAATAGTCCAGTAAGGCAGTAAGCGCTTTGGCATAAATGCCCGGATCCCTCACAGGTCCGGGCATTTATCGTTAATAGGGAAGGTGTTCTATCGTGATGCGATCCATTGCTTCTTGCCGAGCAATCCTACAGCGAGAGTAAGCCGGTCTGCTGGAAGCAAACCACACCGCAGCGCTTTATTAGGGCAAGTCTCTGAGTGCTGACAATTGCTCGGGGGTATTTCCCTGTTAGTCAGATCGCGTGGTGTTTTTATGTCTTCATGGATGAATCGCGGCGGGCGTGCAGCGGGCGGGCCGGGCAAGGAGGGTGTCGATCCGTTCGAGGCGAATTTCAACATGGGCCTGGCCCGGCCGCTGTCACGCTCGGTACGTTTGAATGGATTTGCCACGTGCCTGCGACTGGAAGAGGTCTATTGGAGAATTCTTGAGCGGATCGCCGAGGCCAACCAGTGCACCGTCAACGCTGTGCTGTCCTATGTGGACCGCGAGGTGCACCTGCGCCATGGCGGGGTGAAAAACTTCAGTGGCCTGATCCGGGTGGTCTGTGTGGTCTATCTGCTCGGCACACAGGTGACACGCTAGTCGGTTACCGGGCTGCACAGCACTCCTTAACCATATATAATCCCGCTCTTTACTGCCTGAACCAGCCCGCGCTGTGGTTAACGAGACACGCCTATGCCCCTGTACGACTATCAATGTGCTTCCTGTGATCACCAGATGGAAGTCCTCCAGAAGATCAGCGCTGAGCCGCTGACCGATTGCCCGGCGTGTCAGAAGCCCGAGCTGAAGAAGCTGATTTCCGCGCCCGGGTTCCGCCTGGGCGGTACCGGCTGGTACGAAACCGACTTCAAGACCGGTGCAAAAAAGAATCTTGCAGGCGGCGACAAGGCCGACTGAGTTGAATTGCACCGGCAGGGTCTTGCACTATTAGCCCTTTGTGGCGCCAAGGCCTCCACTGAACATACGAATGACGAGAAGCGAAACCACCATCATGATGCGCAGCCATTATTGCGGCCAACTGAACGAGAGCCTGGAAGGTCAGGAAATTACCCTTTGCGGATGGGTCCATCGTCGCCGCGACCACGGCGGGGTGATTTTCCTCGATATCCGTGACCGCGAAGGCATGGCTCAGGTTGTTTTCGACCCGGATCGCGCTGACAGCTTCGCCGCCGCCGATCGCGTGCGTAGCGAATACGTGGTGCAGATCACCGGTAAGGTGCGTCCGCGTCCAGCCGGTGCGGTGAACGCCAACATGGCCTCCGGCGCCATCGAAGTACTGGGTTACGAGCTGACCGTGCTCAACGAAGCCGAAACCCCGCCGTTCCCGCTCAACGAATACTCCGACGTCGGCGAAGAAACCCGCCTGCGCTATCGCTTCATCGACCTGCGTCGTCCGGAAATGGCCGAGAAGCTGCGCCTGCGTTCGCGCATCACCACCAGCATCCGTCGATTCCTCGATGAAAACGGCTTCCTCGACGTTGAGACGCCGATTCTCACCCGTGCCACCCCTGAGGGCGCGCGTGACTACCTGGTGCCGAGCCGTACCCACGCTGGCAGCTTCTTCGCCTTGCCACAGTCGCCACAGCTGTTCAAGCAGCTGCTGATGGTTGCCGGTTTCGACCGCTACTACCAGATTGCCAAGTGCTTCCGCGACGAAGACCTGCGTGCCGACCGTCAGCCGGAATTCACCCAGATCGACATTGAGACCAGCTTCCTCAATGAATCCGAGATCATGGGCCTGACCGAAAGCATGATCCGCAAGCTGTTCAAGGAAGTCCTGGACCTGGAGTTCGGTGAATTCCCGCACATGACCTTCGAAGAAGCCATGCGCCGCTACGGTTCCGACAAACCGGACCTGCGTAACCCGCTGGAACTGGTCGACGTCGCCGATCAGCTCAAAGACGTCGATTTCAAAGTCTTCAGTGGTCCGGCCAACGATCCGAAGTGCCGTGTTGCCGCCTTGCGTGTGCCAGGCGCTGGCAGCATGCCGCGCAGCCGCATTGACGAGTACACCAAGTTCGTCGGCATCTATGGTGCCAAGGGCCTGGCGTACATCAAGGTCAACGAACGCGCCAAAGGCGTCGAGGGCCTGCAGTCGCCAATCGTCAAGAACATCCCTGAGGCCAACCTCAATGTGATCCTCGATCGCGTGGGTGCGGTCGATGGCGACATCGTGTTCTTCGGCGCCGACAAGGCCAAGATCGTCAGCGAGGCGCTGGGCGCCCTGCGGATCAAGGTCGGCAACGACTTCAACCTGCACACCTGTGAGTGGGCACCGATGTGGGTTGTCGACTTCCCGATGTTCGAAGAGAACGACGACGGCAGCTTCACCGCGCTGCACCACCCGTTCACCGCGCCGAAGTGCTCGCCTGAAGAGCTGGAGGCCAACCCGGCCACCGCGCTCTCGCGTGCCTACGACATGGTCCTCAACGGTACCGAGCTGGGCGGCGGTTCGATCCGTATCCACCGCAAGGAAATGCAACAGGCGGTGTTCCGTCTGCTGGGTATCGAAGCGGCTGAACAGGAAGAGAAGTTCGGCTTCCTGCTCGACGCCCTGAAGTTCGGTGCACCGCCACACGGTGGCCTGGCCTTCGGTCTGGACCGTCTGGTCATGCTGATGACCGGCGCCCAGTCGATTCGAGAAGTCATCGCCTTCCCGAAAACCCAGAGCGCCGCTTGCGTCATGACTCAGGCCCCTGGCCTGGTCGATGCCAAGGCCCTGCGTGAGTTGCATATCCGTCTGCGCGAACAGCCCAAGGCTGAGTAAGCAGACCCCGGGCGCATCCAAATGGATGCGCCTTTGCGTTGAGCAGTACGAAATTTATGGTTCCTGCGCGGTATGTGCCGGGCAGGGACGTGACATTGTTTCAAAGGATTCGGAGTCGTTATGGCTGGTCATTCCAAATGGGCAAACATCAAGCACCGCAAAGAGCGTCAGGATGCCAAGCGGGGCAAGATCTTCACCAAGTGGATTCGTGAACTGACCGTCGCAGCCAAACAAGGCGGCGGCGATCCGACCTCCAACCCGCGTCTGCGCCTGGCCCTGGACAAGGCCCTGGGTGCCAACATGAGTCGCGACATCATCGATCGGGCAGTTGCTCGTGGTGCTGGCGCGACCGAAGCCGATAACGTCGAAGAGCTCAGCTACGAAGGCTACGGCCCGGGCGGCGTGGCGATCATGGTTGAGGCCATGACCGACAACCGCAACCGTACCGCTGCTGCCGTTCGCCATGCCTTCAGCAAATGCGGCGGCAACCTCGGTACCGATGGTTCCGTGGCTTATCTGTTCGAGCGCAAGGGGCAGATCAGCTTTGCCGCAGGTGTCGATGAAGATGCGCTGATGGAAGCGGCGATGGAGGCCGATGCTGACGATGTGGTCAGCAATGAGGATGGCTCCTTCGATGTGTTCACCTCGTTTGCCAGCTTCTATGCCGTGCGTAATGCGCTGGAAGAAGCGGGCTTCAAGGCGGCGGACGCGGAAATCGTCATGCAGCCGACCACCAGTGCCGAACTGGATCTGGAGGGCGCGCAGAAGGTCCTCAAGCTGATCGACATGCTTGAGGACCTGGACGACGTGCAGAACGTCTACTCCAATGCCGAGATTCCCGACGACGTCATGGAGCAGCTCGGCTAGGCTTCAATGGCTGCTCCCGCCGGGTTTTGTTCAAGGCCGGATCTGCCTGCAGTTGCATAGCATCTGCAGGCCGGTCCGGTTTCTGTTTTTAGTACGGCGCAATCGTGCGTCATTGAGTATGTAGGCGTTATGACTCTGATTCTTGGCATCGACCCCGGATCGCGCATCACTGGATACGGTGTGGTGCGTCAGGGCGCGCGGGGTTGTGAGTATGTGGCTTCAGGGTGCATTCGAACCGGCAGTGGCGAGTTGCCCGAACGCTTGCAGATCGTGTTTCGCGGTGTGCGCGAAATCATCAGCCAGTACGGCCCGGTGACGATGGGTATCGAGCGCGTGTTCATGGCCCGCAACGCCGACTCGGCACTGAAGTTGGGCCAGGCCCGCGGTGCGGCCATCGTCGCCGCTATCGAAGCAGGCCTGGAGATTGCCGAATACAGCGCAACCCAGGTCAAGCAAGCGGTTGCCGGTACTGGCGGGGCCAACAAGGAGCAAGTGCAGATGATGGTCATGCACCTGCTCAAGTTGACCCAGAAGCCGCAGATCGATGCCTCCGACGCCTTGGCCATCGCCTTGTGCCATGCCCATACCCGTTCCAGCCTGCTGCCTCACGGCCTGGGAACGGCTCGCAGTCGTAGTGGACGCTTGCGGCTCTGATAGCATCATGCGTTGAAACAAAATTTGACCGGGCAATGCCATCGGCCATTGCATTTGCTGTTAGGGTTGACCGGTTGTTTGCCGGCGCCCATGAGGAAGGATTGCAACGTGATTGGACGTTTGCGCGGCACCCTGGCTGAAAAGCAGCCGCCGCACCTGATTGTTGATGTCAATGGCCTGGGCTATGAGCTGGAAGTGCCGATGACCACCCTGTACCGCCTGCCCAAGATCGGTGAGGCGGTGACCCTGCATACTCACCTGGTGGTCCGTGAGGACGCTCATCTGCTCTATGGCTTTCATGAGAAGCGCGAGCGAGAGCTGTTCCGTGAGCTGATCCGGCTCAACGGCGTCGGTCCCAAGCTGGCCCTGGCCTTGATGTCGGGCCTGGAGGTCGACGAACTGGTACGCTGTGTCCAGGCCCAGGACACCTCGGCACTGGTCAAGGTGCCGGGTGTCGGCAAAAAGACCGCCGAGCGCCTGCTGGTCGAACTCAAGGATCGTTTCAAGGCCTGGGAAACCTCGCCGGCGATGTTCGCCCTGGTGCCCAATGGCCCGTTGCCGATTGCCACAGTCTCCAGTGCCGAAGCCGATGCTGTCAGCGCCCTGATTTCCCTGGGTTACAAGCCCCAGGAAGCCAGCAAGGCGGTGGCTGCCGTCGATGCCAAGGGCTTGAGCAGTGAAGAGCTGATCCGCCGCAGCCTGAAGGGAATGATCTAAGTGATTGAAGCCGACCGATTGATAGCCGCCACCGGGCGTGACCGCGAAGAGGTCCAGGATCGGGCAATCCGTCCCCTGCGTCTGGCCGAGTATATCGGTCAGCCGGTGGTGCGCGAGCAGATGGCCCTGTTCATCGAGGCCGCTCGTGGGCGCAGCGAATCCCTGGATCACACCTTGATCTTCGGCCCGCCCGGGCTGGGCAAGACCACCCTGGCGAATATCATTGCCCAGGAAATGGGCGTGTCGATCAAAAGTACCTCGGGGCCCATTCTTGAGCGTCCGGGCGATCTGGCGGCGTTGTTGACCAACCTCGAACCTCACGATGTATTGTTCATCGACGAAATCCATCGCCTGTCACCGATCGTCGAAGAAGTGCTGTACCCGGCCATGGAAGACTTCCAGCTCGACATCATGATCGGTGAAGGGCCGGCGGCGCGCTCGATCAAGCTCGACCTGCCGCCCTTTACCCTGGTCGGTGCGACCACCCGGGCCGGTATGCTGACCAACCCGTTGCGTGATCGCTTCGGCATTGTCCAGCGCCTGGAGTTCTACAACACCGACGACCTGGCGACCATTGTCAGCCGTTCCGGTGGCATTCTGGGCTTGCCGATCGAAGACGAAGGCGCCTTCGAGATCGCTCGTCGTGCCCGTGGCACGCCACGGATCGCCAACCGCCTGTTGCGTCGGGTGCGCGACTATGCCGAAGTGCGTGGCAAGGGCCACATCACCAAGCCGATTGCCGACATGGCGCTGAACCTGCTGGATGTCGACGAGCGTGGCTTCGATCACCAGGACCGTCGTCTGCTGCTGACCATGATCGAGAAGTTCGACGGCGGCCCGGTCGGTGTCGACAGCCTCGCGGCGGCGATCAGTGAGGAGCGCCACACCATCGAGGACGTGCTCGAGCCCTATCTGATCCAGCAGGGCTACATCATGCGCACCCCGCGGGGCAGGGTGGTGACCCGGCACGCCTATCTGCATTTCGGTTTGAACATCCCCAATCGCCTTGGCGAGTCGGTCAATGGCGAAGGTTTTTCTGCCCGGACCGATGAATGACAGATTTATCTGCAGTTTTCGTGGTCCTATCGCCAGTCATGGAAGGACCACGCTGGCAATACGACATAAATGATGAAAAAACAGTTGCCGGGGCGGATTGGCAAGCTGAGGAGTAAGCACTAGAGTATGCGCGCGCAAAATGGGCTTGAGTCGTTCGCACACCGTTGTCGGGTCTACTACGAAGACACTGATGCGGGCGGCGTGGTGTATTACGTCAATTACCTGAAATTCATGGAGCGTGCCCGCACCGAGCGGTTACGCGCACTGGGCTTTGCCCAGTCGGCAATGGCGCAGGACAACCTGTTGTTCGTGGTCCATTCCAGCGAGGCGCGCTACCACGCGCCGGCACGGTTGGACGATGAGTTGCGGGTTACCGCGCAAGTGCTTGAATTGAACCGCGCCAGCCTGCGTTTCGTACAGCAGGTCTGGCGTGAAAAAGATGCAACGCTGCTCTGCGAGGGGCAGTTCCTGGTGGCCTGTGTGCGCGCCGACACTTTCAAACCCCGGGCCATCCCCCCAGCGCTGCGAGCGGCCTTTGCCGCGGCTGGCGATCCGGGTATTCATTCAAATGCAGGAGATTAAGCGTGGAAGCTAACGTCGTCGACCATACCTCCATGTGGAGCCTGGTCAGCAATGCCAGCATCGTGGTACAGCTGGTCATGCTGATTCTGGTTGCCGCATCGGTAACGTCATGGATCATGATTTTCCAGCGCAGCACCATGCTGCGCGCCGGTCGTCGAGCCCTGGAAAGCTTCGAAGAGCGCTTCTGGTCGGGGATCGACCTGTCCAAACTGTACCGTCAAGCGGGCAGCAACCCGGACCCGGACTCGGGTGTCGAGCAGGTCTTCCGTGCCGGCTTCAAGGAGTTCTCCCGTCTGCGTCAGCAGCCAGGTGTCGATCCTGATGCAGTCATGGAAGGCGTTGGCCGGGCCATGCGCGTGGCCATCTCGCGTGAAGAAGAAAAACTCGAGCAGAGCCTGCCGTTCCTGGCCACCGTTGGTTCCACCAGCCCGTACATCGGTCTGTTCGGTACCGTGTGGGGCATCATGAACTCCTTCCGCGGCCTGGCCTCGGCGCAGCAAGCGACCCTGGCTACCGTGGCCCCGGGTATTGCCGAAGCGCTGATCGCTACCGCAATCGGCCTGTTCGCCGCGATTCCAGCGGTTATTGCCTACAACCGTTTCGCTGCCCGCAGTGAAGTCTTGATCGGCCGTTACTACACGTTCGCCGACGAGTTCCAGGCCATCCTGCACCGTAAAGTGCACACCAGCGAAGAGTGATCAGGTAAAAGCCCATGGCCCGAGTTCGCCACAAACGCAAGCCGGTCGCCGAGATGAACGTGGTGCCCTACATCGACGTGATGTTGGTACTGCTGGTCATTTTCATGGTGACCGCACCGATGCTCAACCAGGGCGTGAAAGTCGACCTGCCCAAGGTTTCCAGCGAAGCCTTGCCGCAGGACAACAACGTCCAGGTCCTGACCATTTCGATCAAGGCTGACAAGACCTATTTCTGGAACCTTGGCAGTGAAGTCGACACCGAAAAGCAGATGGACAAGGCTATGACCTTGCCGCAAATGACCGACGCCGTGACCAAGATCATCGCCGCCGGACGTGACCAGGGCAAACAGACCCAGGTCTTCATCCGTGGCGACAAATCTGTCGACTACGGCGCGGTCATGGGTGCCATGGGCGGGTTGCAGAAGGCAGGTGTCGGTAACGTTGGCCTGATTACCGAGGCGCCCTGATGCAACAGCGAGAGCCATCCGCCTCGGAAAGCTATTTCTGGCCCAGCGTCTGGGCCATTGCGCTGCACGTTCTGGTGTTCGGCATGCTGTTCGTCAGTTTTGCCATGACCCCGGAGCTGCCGCCGGCCAAGCCTATTGTCCAGGCAACCCTGTACCAGCTGAAATCGAAAAGTCAGGCGACCACCCAGACCAATCAGAAGATTGCGGGTGAAGCGAAGAAAACCGCTTCGCGCCAGACCGAAGAAGAACAGATGGAACAGAAGAAGGTCGAGCAGCAAGCAGTAAAAGCTGCGGAACAAAAGAAAGAAGAAGCTGCTCAAAAGGCGGAAGAAGCACGCGCCGAAGCCGAGGCGAAGAAGTCCGAAGAAGCCAAGAAGGCTGACGAGGCAAAGAAAACCGCCGAAGCCAAGAAAGCCGAAGAGGCTAAAAAGGCTGCCGAGAAGCAACAGGCTGATATCGCCAAGAAGAAGGCCGAAGAGGAAGCCAAGAAAAAGGCTGACGAAGAGGCCAAGAAGCAGGCGGCTGAAGAAGCCAAGAAAAAAGCAGCCGAGGACGCCAAGAGGAAGGCGGCCGAGGATGCCAAGAAGAAAGCAGTGGCCGAAGAAGCGAAGAAAAAGGCCGCTGAAGACGCGAAGAAGAAAGCCGCAGCTGATGCGGCCAAGAAGAAGGCACAGGATGCAGCCCGCAAGGCGGCGGAAGACAAGAAAGCCCAGGCCCTGGCCGAGCTTCTGTCCGATACCACCGAGCGGCAACAGGCATTGGCTGACGAGCAGGGTGACCAGGTAGCCGGCGATTTCGACGACCTGATCCGTGCACGTGCGGCCGAGGGCTGGGCGCGTCCACCTTCTGCGCGCAAGAACATGACGGTGGTTCTGCAGATCGGCATGTTGCCGGATGGCACCATTACCTCGGTGAGCGTAGCGCGCTCCAGTGGCGATGGTCCGTTTGACAGTTCGGCAGTTGCCGCGGTCAAGAACATTGGTCGTTTAACCGAGATGCAGGGCTTGAAACCGAGCGAATTCAATCCCTATCGTTCATTCAAGATGACATTCACACCTGAGGATCTAGCCTTGTGATTAAACTTCTTCGAGGACTGCTGGTCGTTCTCTGCTGCGCAGCAGGGATGGCCGTGGCAGAAGAAAAGAACATTCTGGTCACCAGCGGTAGTGATCGTGCCACGCCTATCGCCGTCGTACCTTTCGGTCTGCAGGGCGGTAGCGTGCTGCCCGAGGACATGGCTGACATTATCGGTAATGACCTGCGCAACTCCGGTTATTACTCGCCGATCCCACGGCAGAACATGATCAGCCAGCCAAGCCAGGCCAGCGAAGTGATCTTCCGTGACTGGAAAGCCCTGGGCGCCCAGTACGTCATGGTCGGTAGCATCGTGCCAGCTGGCGGTCGCCTGCAGGTGCAGTACGCCCTGTTCAACGTCGCCACCGAGCAGCAAGTGCTGACCGGTAGCGTCTCGGGCGGCGTCGATCAGCTGCGCGACATGTCGCACTACATTGCCGACCAGTCGTTCGAGAAGCTCACCGGCATCAAGGGTGCTTTCTCTACCCGTATGTTGTACGTAACGGCTGAGCGCTTCTCCACCAACAACACCCGCTACACCCTGCAGCGTTCGGACTACGACGGTGCCCGTGCAGTGACCCTGCTGCAATCGCGTGAACCGATCCTGTCGCCACGTTTTGCTCCGGATGGCAAGCGCATTGCCTATGTGTCGTTCGAGCAGAAGCGTCCGCGCATCTTCGTTCAGCACATCGACACTGGCCGTCGTGAGCAGATCACCAACTTCGAAGGCCTCAACGGCGCACCTGCCTGGTCGCCGGACGGTTCGCGCCTGGCATTCGTGCTGTCCAAGGACGGCAACCCTGACATCTATGTAATGAACATGGGCTCGCGCCAACTGTCTCGCGTTACTGCCGGTCCTGGTATCAACACCGAACCGTTCTGGGGTAAAGATGGCTCGACCATCTATTTCACTTCCGACCGTGGCGGCAAGCCTCAGATCTATAAAACCAATGTTTCTGGTGGTGGTGCAGAGCGTGTAACTTTTGTAGGCAACTACAACGCCAACCCTAAACTTTCGGCGGATGAAAAGACCCTGGTGATGATTCATCGTCAACAAGGTTTCACCAACTTCAAGGTGGCTGCACAAGATTTGCAACGCGGCAGTGTAAAGATTCTCTCAGAAACAAGTCTTGATGAGTCTCCTACTGTTGCGCCCAACGGCACCATGCTAATCTACGCCACCCGCCAGCAGGGCCGGGGAGTCTTGATGCTCGTCTCTCTCAACGGACGCGTGAGGCTCCCGCTTCCTACCGCTCAAGGCGAAGTCAGAGAACCGTCCTGGTCCCCTTACCTGAACTGACGCGGCGCTTTACGTTGTACTTAACACATTGGGGTTCATTAGGAGTTTCACGATGGAAATGCTGAAGTTTGGTAAGTTTGCTGCGCTGGCTCTGGCCATGGCCGTAGCTGTAGGTTGCTCGTCCAAAGGCGGCGACGACGCCGGTGAAGGCGCTGTTGATCCAAACGCTGGTTACGGCGCAAACACTGGTGCTGTTGACGGTTCCCTGAGCGAAGAAGCTGCTCTGCGCGCAATCACCACCTTCTACTTCGAATACGACAGCTCGGACCTGAAGCCAGAAGCCATGCGCGCTCTGGACGTTCACGCCAAGGATCTGAAAGGCAACGGCGCTCGCGTCGTGCTGGAAGGTAACACCGACGAGCGCGGTACTCGCGAATACAACATGGCTCTGGGCGAGCGTCGTGCGAAAGCCGTTCAACGCTACCTGGTTCTGCAAGGCGTTTCTCCTGCCCAACTGGAACTGGTTTCCTACGGCGAAGAGCGTCCAGTTGCTACCGGCAACGACGAGCAGTCCTGGGCTCAAAACCGTCGCGTCGAACTGCGTAAGTAATTCGATATGCGAATGTGCCGTCGTGCTGTAACCGTCCTGGCGCTCAGCCTGCCACTCGTGGCGTGGGCTGAGGTTCCTGTTGTTGATGACAACGCTGGCTATAGCGGCGCAAGCAGCTATCCGCCATCGGGTTATGGTACGAACGGCGCCTACGCCGGGGGAGGGGTTACGGCCCCTGCCTCGGCGCAGGGTCAGCTGTTCATGCAGCTGCAGCAGATGCAGGATCAGCTGTCGCGTCAACAAGGCATCATCGAAGAGCTGCAAAACGATGTTGCGCGCATGAAACAGGAAAGCCTGGAGCGTTACCAGGACCTGGATCGGCGTATTGGAACCGGCGCTCCTGCCGAGGCTCCACAGAATTCTCCAGCCGGTGGCGAAGCCGCCGCCGGCGCCGCTGCAGGTGCTGCCGCCGCGCAACCACCTGCAGCCAGTAGCGAACCTGGTGATCCGGCCAAAGAGAAGCTCTACTACGATGCTGCTTTTGACCTGATCAAAGCCAAGGATTTCGACAAGGCCAGCCAGGCGTTCAACGCCTTCCTGCGCAAGTACCCAAACAGTCAGTACGCCGGCAATGCCCAGTACTGGCTGGGTGAAGTGAACCTGGCCAAGGGCGACCTGCAAGCTGCAGGGCAAGCCTTCGCCAAGGTCAGCCAGCTGTATCCCAAGCACAACAAGGTGCCGGATTCGCTGTACAAGCTGGCCGACGTAGAGCGCCGCCTGGGTCACACCGACCGGGTCAAAGGCATTCTGCAGCAAGTCATTACCCAGTACCCGGGTACCTCGGCTGCACAGCTGGCCCAGCGCGACTTGCAAAAGCTCTAAATCAGCTGTTTCAAAAGAAACCCGCGCCAGTCGCGGGTTTTTTCGTTAGAATCTTTGCCCTTTTATTGAAATACGCTGCTGAGAACTACGCGATGACGGGTTTTCAGCGGTGCCTGACGGAGGCGGACAGCCTGTTTAGCTGTTACGCCCGTGGCGACTATGCAAGACACATTACGTATTACCGAAGTTTTTTACTCTTTGCAGGGTGAAACGCGTACCGCTGGCTTGCCCACGGTTTTCGTTCGTCTCACCGGCTGCCCGCTGCGCTGCCAGTATTGCGACAGTGAGTACGCTTTCAGCGGCGGCAGCATTCGCACCCTCGATTCGATCCTTGAGCAGGTCGCAGGCTTCAGGCCGCGTTATGTCTGTGTCACCGGTGGTGAGCCGTTGGCCCAGCCGAATGCCATTCCTCTGCTCAAGCAGCTTTGCGACGCAGGCTACGATGTGTCTCTCGAGACCAGTGGCGCACTGGATATCTCCAGGGTTGATAGCCGTGTCAGTCGGGTCGTTGACCTGAAAACCCCGGGTTCCGAGGAAGTACACCGTAACCGTTACGAGAACATCGAACTGCTGACCGCCAATGATCAGGTCAAGTTCGTCATCTGTTCGCGTGAAGACTACGACTGGGCGGTATCCAAGCTCATTCAGTACGGTCTTGAAAAGCGAGCGGGCGAAGTACTGTTCTCCCCGAGCCATCACCAGGTGAGTGCCACGGACCTCGCTGACTGGATCGTGGCCGATAATTTGCCGGTTCGTTTTCAGATGCAGTTGCACAAGCTGCTCTGGAACGACGAGCCGGGACGCTGACAGGAGTGGATGCAATGACTGAAAAACGTGCGGTTATTCTGCTTTCCGGTGGCCTTGACTCGGCGACTGTAGTGGCAATGGCCAAGGACCAAGGCTACACGTGCTACACCATGAGCTTCGACTACGGTCAGCGTCATCGTGCCGAACTGAACGCCGCTGCGCGGGTAGCCCGTGACCTGGGTGCGGTCGAGCACAAAGTCATCGGCTTGAACCTGGACGGTATCGGCGGTTCAGCCCTGACCGACAGCAGCATCGATGTACCTGAGGCGCCGAGTGAAGGTATCCCGGTGACTTACGTGCCGGCGCGCAATACGGTGTTCCTGTCTCTGGCGCTGGGCTGGGCCGAGGTGCTGGGCGCGCGGGATATCTTCATCGGCGTCAATGCTGTGGACTATTCCGGTTATCCCGATTGCCGCCCGGAGTTCGTCGAGGCGTTCGAGCGCATGGCCAACCTGGCGACCAAGGCCGGTGTCGAAGGACAGGGCTTCCGCATCCAGGCGCCACTGCAGAACCTGAGCAAGGCGCAGATCGTTCAGGCCGGTATTGCCCGCGGTGTGGACTACAGCCTGACAGTTTCCTGCTATCAGGCCGATGATGAAGGCCGGGCGTGCGGCAAATGCGACAGCTGCCGCCTGCGTGCCGACGGCTTCAAAGCGGCCGGTGTTGAAGACCCAACACGATATTTTTAAATTATTTTGCGATGGGGTGTTGATTTCCTGTTAGAAATCAGTATTATACGCGCCATCCAACGGGTCGTTAGCTCAGTTGGTAGAGCAGTTGGCTTTTAACCAATTGGTCGTAGGTTCGAATCCTACACGACCCACCATATGCTGTAAGTCAAAGCCCGCGTCCTGAGAAGGTCGCGGGCTTTTTCGTTTCCGGCGAATGCAATTGCCTGCTGCAGCCTTCGAGACCGGTGTGGCTCATGACAACAGAGTCGACTTCACGCATCATGGTGGCCAACTTGAATTCGGTCGCAACCAGGAACAGACTCGGCCACCCGGGTCAGGCATGAGGCATTAAGCAGCAATGACTGAAGATCGTATCAACGCAGCCTCCCAGGCCGTGCGTTCGCAACCGCTGGTGTCGATTGTCGCCCCTTGCTACAACGCCGAGAAATACCTTGAGGCTGCCCTGCAGAGCATCTTCGCCCAGGACTATGGCAACTTCGAAGTGATCATCGTTGACGATGGCTCGACGGACAACAGCCTGGCCATGTTGCGGGCACTGCAACAGACCTACGACTTCCAGCTCTACACCCAGCCGAACCAGGGGGTCAGTGCCACGCTCAACAATGGCCTGGCCCATGCCCGGGGCGTGTACGTTTCAACGCCTGACCTCGATGACATCATGCTGCCTCATTCGATCAGCACAAGAGCCCGGTACCTCGACGAACACCCCAAGGTCGGTTTGGTTGGCGCACTGATCGCCTACATGGACAGCGAGGGTGTGGAAACCAAGACTCAGCACCGCACCAAAGTGAAGAAGTTCAGCTTCGATGAGATCATTGGTGATGCTGTTGTAATGGGCGCACCTGGCGCGCTGTACCGGATGGAGGCCATGAAGGCTGCGGACTTCTACGATCCGGCCATCAAGGTTCAGGACTTTCAGATGACCTTGCGTATCGCCAGCAAGGGCTATGAGGTCCATGAACTGCCTGTGGTGGTCACCCGCTATCGCCGGCATCCCAACAACCTGTCCAGGCGCTTCAAGGTCTTGCTCGATGCCGACCTGCAGGCGATGGAACCTTTTCAAGACCATCCCGCGTATGAGAAGGGCAGGACAGTGCTTGTCCACAAGGCACTGAAGTACGCCGTGGTGGCGGACAAGAAGTACGCCTGGCGCCTGTTGCGCTCTATCCCGCTGCGCCACTACAACCGTACAACGTTCCGGCGACTGAAGCGTCTCGTACTTCACCGTTGATGCGCTTGCGCCTACAAAACAAAAAACTGCTACCAGCAAGGAACACCCTGTGAAGCTTCTCGAGACCCTGAAGAATCGGCGAGAGCGCAAGCGACTGCGAGCGATGGACAAGCTTGAGCGTGCAGCCGAGAAGATCCGTCTGCAGTACCCGCGATACACGGTAGGTGTAGGAACCTACGGGATTCCGGAAGTGGTCGAGTTCGGCGATGACGCAGTGCTCAAGGTGGGTTCCTACACCTCGATCGCCGCTGGCGTGCAGATACTGCTGGGCGGCGAGCATCGCACCGATTGGCTGACGACCTACCCCTTCCCGGCAATGGTCGATGAAGTCAAAGACATCAAGGACTACGCACCAAGCAAAGGTGACGTGGTGATCGGCAGCGATTGCTGGATCTGTACCAATGCGGTGATTCTCTCCGGGGTCACCATTGGTCACGGCGCGATTGTGGCGGCCGGGGCCATGGTGACGCGCGATGTCCCGCCGTTTGCGGTGGTTGGCGGTAATCCCTGCAAGCAGATCAGGTGGCGGTTCGAAGAAGATATACGCGCCTTGTTGCTAGAGTCGGCGTGGTGGGACTGGCCTATGGATGAGGTCAAGGCGGTATCGAGAATGTTGTGCAGCGCGGACCTGGAAAGCTTTGTTGCCTATATCAAGGCGCGTAAGGCGCAGTAACCGTTAATACTCGTGCGCCTGGCCAATGGCGCCTGCGGGAAAAGGAAGTGGTGTGTTTTTCAGGTCTATTCTGATCGCCCTCATGTTGGCGATATCTGCTTGTAGCTCTCATTCTCCCAGCCAGGGTGTCTCAGCCAGCAAAGTCGTGGCCGGTACCTACAAGGTCAAACGCGGCGATACCTTGTATTCGATCGCTTCGCGCCATGGCTGGAGTTTCAAGGAACTGGCGCGATTCAACGGGATCAGTCCACCGTATGCGGTGAATGTGGGTCAGACCATCCGTTTTGGTGGTTCCAAGACCGTGACGCGCACCGCCAGCAAAAGCACCAGCCAGGCAAGACCCGTTGCCTCGGCGACCAAGGTGACGTTGCGCGGTTGGGCGTGGCCGCTGCAGGGCGCTGTGATCGGCCGCTACTCCGCAGCCGACAAACTCAGCAAGGGCATCCGCATCGCCGCCACCCAGGGGCAGCCGGTTTTCGCCAGCCTCGGCGGCAAGGTGGCGTTCGCCACCAATATCCGCGGCTATGGCAACCTGATCATCCTTCAGCACGGCACCTCGCATGCGAGCGTCTACGGCCACAACAGCAAGTTGCTGGTCAAGGAAGGGCAAACCGTCAGCAAAGGCCAGAAGATCGCCGAAGCAGGCGACCTGGATACCCATCGCGTGCAGTTGTACTTCGAGATTCGCCAGAACGGCAAGCCGGTCGATCCGTTGAGCGTGCTGCCTGCTGCAGGATGAACTCAGCCACCCTGCGCCGGCCTTGGCTGCAGCAACGGGTCATGCGGGTTGATCTGGCGTAATGCCTGAAGCAATTCGTCGGCCTTGGCTGGCTCCTGGTTCTCCTGCAGGTAGTGGATCAGCGCCAGGCGCACGTCACGGTTGTAGGGTTGTTGTTGCAGGCTGCGCCAGAGCTGCTCGCGAGCTTTTGCTGGCTGACCCTGATCATGCAACGCCACAGCCAGCACATAACCGTAGGCGGTATTGTCCGGCTCCAGCTGGACGGCCTTGTGCAAGGCCTTTAGTGCGGCTTCGCGTTGCCCCTGGCGGATCAGGGCAAAGCCATTGGCTTGATGCAGCAGGGCGGCCTCAGGGTGCAGCGCCAGTGCCTGATCAAGCTCCGCGCGGGCCTCGCTGCTGCGTCCATGGTTGTCCAGCCACTGCACCAGCGCCACGCGTGCCGGAATGAAGTCTGCATCGCGCTTGATTGCGCTGCGCAAGTAGGCCTCGACATCGGCGTCGCGACCATTGGCCTGATACAGCAAGGCCAGGTTGAGATTGGCTTCAGCGCGCTCCAGCAGACTCAACTGGACCTTTTCGTATTCGCCGATCGCCCTCTCGAACGCAGGCGTGTCGGCGCCCAGTCCCGTCGCACCTACCGGCAACAGGGCATAGGCGGCAGCGATGCGCACGGCCAGCGCCGGGTCGCGCAGCAGCGGTGCCAGCAGGCCCTGACGTTGCTCCACAGGCAGAAGGGCGGCGACCGCTTCGAGGGCGCTGAGGCGCACTTGTGCGTCACGGTGTTTCAGATCGCGGGCGGCGGCTTTGAAGGCTTTTTCGCTGGGGTAGTTGGCCAGTTCAGCGAGCAGGGTAGCGCGGCGGATGGCCGGCAGCTCGATGCTTTGAAGCTGTTCCAGCAATGTCTGCGCTGCGCCGGGTTTGCCGCTGCGCAGCAGGTCCAGGCTACTGGCGTAGGTCGAGCCACCTTCCTTGTCGTACCAGAGGCGGAACTGTTCGGCGACGCGTTGGCCAGCAGTGGACTGGTGGCATCCAAGGCAGGCATCCGGGGTCCCCAGTTTCAATGCCTGTGCCGGCGCCGGGATACTGAAGCCGTGGTCATGACGCCAATCGTTGACCATGTAGAACTTCCCCGGCATGTGGCAATCCACGCACTGAGAACCGGGCTGGCCGGGGCTGTGTCGATGGTGGTCAACGGCCTGGTAATCCTTGGCTTGCAGACCTGCGCCATCGATGCCGGCAATGGCGCTTTTGCCCGCCGGGTTGTGACATTGCAGACAGACACCATCCCCCGGCGCCTTGAGCTGAGTGCTGTGCGGGTCATGGCAATTGCTGCAGCGCACGCCTTTGGCGAACATCTTGCTTTGGGTGAAGGCGCCGTACTCGAACACTTCATCCTTGATCTTGCCGTCCAGCGCATACAGCTCACGGGTCAGGCGGCTGGGCAGGAAGTCGTCCATCAAGCGGCGGTCGTTGTGAAAACCGTCACTCAACGGCGCGCGGCGCGCATGGCAGCGGGCGCAGGTCTCTACTTCGCTGATGTTGTCGCTCTGCGCCAGGCTGCGGCTGAAGCCTGCATTGGCCTGTTTGTCCGGCTTGGCTGCGGCCCACTCCAGGTGGCGCGAAGCGGGCCCGTGGCAGGCCTGGCAGCCTACGCCGAGGCTGTTCCATTGGCTGTCGAAGGCACCGCTGACGGCGTTGAAATTGCGTTTGAAACCGGTGGTGTGGCACTCCACGCACATGAAGTTGGCGTTCTGCTGCGGCTTGCTCCAGTGCAACGGGTCCTTGAAGTCCACGCCCTGGCCGGGATAGAGATGAAACCAGCGATTTTTCTGGGTATCCCAGGCCACGCCGAGTGCTTGCAGGTGACCCTCACCCGTGTCGATCAGGTATTGCTGCAGGGGCTCGACACCAAAGGCGTAGGCCACACGAAAATCCTTGTTCTGGCCATCGGTACCTACGGTATTGACCCAGAACTCATCACCCTGACGAAAGAACCGGGTGACTTCGTTTTCGCCCTTGAACAGGCTGTCGGTGAAGTCGCCCAGGACCGACTTATCAGTGGCAGCCTGCATCGCCAACTGGTGATGCGAACCTGTCCATTGCTTACTTTGGCCCTGATGACAGCCCTGGCATTGAGCTTCATCGACCAGTGTTGCTGGCGCAGGTGGTGGTACCGGTGCTGAAGGTGGAGGGGCAGTGGTCACGGCTGTGACGGGAGCGGTCTGATCGACCAGTACCCAGGCAATCACGCTCAGCAGCAGGGCCAGGCCCGCCAGCACGGGCCAGAACCAACGGCGAGAGGGCGCAGCCGGTGGCGGAGTATCGGTACGCTTGCGGTGAGGCTTGGACATGCAGACTTCCGTGATCCGATGAACTGTAGGCAGCTTGGGTAAGGTGTGGGCAGACTGTCAAAAGGGTCAAGGCAAGCCGAGAAACCAGCGAAAGTACGGGTTCTGGCCGTCTTCCCGGGCCACCTCACGTACTTGCCGGGCCCAGGCTTCACGCTGTCCCCGGTAGGCCGTGAGGCCAACCTGATAGAAACGGTGCAGACGCTGGCGCTGATCGCTCACTTGCATGCTGAACAAGGTGTCGGCACCTAGCAGCGGCGGTGGGCTGCTCAAGGCCAGAAGCGCGGGCAGCACCCGGGTGATTTCGTCGCTGCGCACCCAGGGCGCGTACTCGATGCGCGGCTGGTCGTCGGTCACCGGGGCGCTATCTGCGGCATAGCGTTCCAGGCCGTTACGGTCGGTGACCCAGGTGGCCAGCAGGCTGGCCGGCGAGTCGATGCCGACCTGTGCCAGGCTGCTTTGTACGTCGGGCTGTTGCAGGCGTTGTCGGATACGCGCAAGGTCCAGCTCGACCGGCTGCTGCGAGCCAACCAGGAGCATCTCGTGGAACTCGGTGGTCCACAGCGAGGCATGCGCGAATACATCGAGAAAGCTGCGTACCAGGGCGCGGCTGTCTTCGTCGTTCTGGGTTGGCAACGGCAGCCACTGGGCGACCAGGCCCTGAGGATTGAGGCGGCTTGAGGCCAACTGATAGAAGTCGCGCGAATACAGGTTGACCACGCCGGCAGCGGAAGGCGGTGGTGGCTCCAGGGTAATCAGGTCATAGGTTTGTGGATTGCCGAGCAACTCGCGGCGGCCGTCGCGCAGGCGCACCTGCAGGCGCGGATCGCTGGCGGCGTTGTAGTTGCCCTGGAACAGCGCCGAAGCGCTGACCACGCCGGGCAGCAATTCGGCGACCACCCGTTGTTCCAGCCCCGGATAGCGCAACAAGGCACCGGCAGTGATCCCGGTGCCCAGGCCAATGACCAGCGCCGAGCGCGGCTCGCCATTGTGAATCAGCAGTGGCAACAATGCTTGCAGGCGCATGTAGCGCAGCGATGGCATGGCATCGCCGGTGTTGGATACGCCCTGGATGTACAGGCGGCGGAAACTGCCCTGGCGCTTTTGTTGCTCGACCACGGCCACCGTACCGCCGCGGCCTTCCTGATAGAACACCAGCTCGCTGTTACGCGCACCGGGCAGCAACTGGGCGAGGCGATCAACCGGGGTCAGCAGGGCCAGGGCCAGGCTGGCTGCGCCGAGGACGAACACCGCCCGGCGTTTGCCTATGCTCACCTGTTCACCGCGCAGCACCGCCAGCAGGGCGACCAGCGCCGCCAGCACCGCGAGCAGGCCGAGGGTACGTATCAGACCCAATTGCGGCACCAGAACGAAGCCGCAGAGCATCACCCCGGCGATGCCCCCGAGGGTGTTGAAGGCCACCACCGAGCCGACGTCACGACCGATGTGCCCTTGTTCGCTGACCAGCCGCAGGGCTAGCGGAAAGGCCGCGCCAAGCAGGGTAGTAGGCAGGAACACAATGCTCAGGGCGACCACCGCAAAACGTGCGCACATCCCGGCCAGGGCACTGCCGCCAAGGGCCAGGACCGCTGCTTCGGCCTGACTCTGCAGGCTGATCAGCCAGCGCCCGAGACCGGCCATTTCCAGCAGCGCCAGCAGTCCGGCAGCGCCGATCAGCAGGGCGAAGACTCCCCAGGGATCGCGGATGCGATCGGCTCGCCGCGCATACAGTGCGCTACCCAGGACCAGACCCGCGAGGTAGGTCGCCAGGACCACGGCGAAAGCGAAGGTACGGGTGCTCATGAACTGGACGATGGCCTGCGACCAGACCACTTCATAGCCCAGGGCAATGCCTCCGGCCACGGCATACAGCAGCAGTGCCAGGTAAGCGCTGCCTTTGCGTGGTTGTGTCGGGGCGGCCACAGGCTCGCTGGCGGTGCTGCCCCGGGCCAGCCAGAAGGCACCGGCGGCGGCCAGCAGATTGAGCACGGCAGCGGCACAGGCACTGCCGCGGATTCCCAGGGCCGGTATCAGCACGAAGGCGGCCAGCAGGGTGCCGACGATGGCACCTGTGGTGTTGGCGGCATACAGCTGGCCGCCGGCGCGACCGATGTCGTCGGCATCGCGGGTCACGGCGCGCACCAGCACCGGCAAGGTTGCGCCCATCAACAGCGCGGGCAGGCCGACCAGAGCGAAGGGCAGAGCCCAGGCCAGCAGGCCGACGCTGTTCTCAAGGCGGGCAAAGGGACCGGCGGCCAGTCCCAGGCCCCAGGTCGCGGCGATACCACAGGCGGCCACCGCCACTTCAAGCAATGCATAGAAGCGCATGGGCCGCAGCAGGCGGTCGGCACGCCGTCCCAGCCAAAGGCCGCCGAGGGCAAGGCCTGCGAAAAAAGCGCTGATGCCTGCGGTGATGGCGTAGACCTCGACGCCGACCACCAGCGACAACTGTTTGATCCACAGCACCTGATAGACCAACGCCGCCGCGCCAGAGGCCAATAGCAGCAGGGCAGCCTGAGGCAGGTGGGTGTGAGTCCGGGCGTTGGTGTTGACGATGGCTTTGCGGCGTCGGGAGGTACTGGCTACCGGCATCGGGGCGAAGGCCTTGTATGGGTCTGCGTAGAGTGCTGTATAGCGCACTGTCAGTGCTTGAGCCTAGCAGCTGAAACGCCAAGCAAGGTGCCAGTCACGCCCGCTTGAGCCAGGCGCAAGATCGTAAGGTGTTGTTCGAAGAGGCAAGGCACCGCAGGTTGAACTGCGGTGCCTTGCGATCAGGGCTGCATCATTGCTTGTTCTGTTTCATTTTCGCTTCGATCCTGGCGTCGACGCTTTTGCGCACCTGGTCGATGCTGAAGCTCGCCGGATGCTGGCTGGGCGGATAATCGACAAAGGTTTCCAGGAACATACTGGCCTTCATGGTGGCGATGCCAGTGAGGTAGACGTTCTTCGCCAGCCAGTCGTTGTACTGGTCGGAGACCACGTCCGCACGCTCATAGGGGTCCATGCGCAGGTTGAAGATCTTCGGCACCCGCAGGCATACGAACGGATCCTGCCAGACTTCGAAACCGCCAGGTCGGCGTTGTTCGCAGAACACTGCTTTCCAGTCACCGAAGCGCATGGCAACCAGGTCGCCATCGTCGTTGAAGTAGTAGAACTCGTCACGGGCGCCTTTGGGCTGTTGACCCGTCAGGTAAGGCAGCTGGTTGAAGCCGTCCAGATGAACCTTGAAGTCCTTGCCGCCCGAGGTCGGTGCCCAGCCTTTGAGCAGCTTGTCCTTCACGTCCGGAGCACCGGCCGCGGCGAGCAGGGTGGGGAACCAGTCGAGGCCGGAGAACATTTCGTTGGAAACCGTGCCCTCCTTGATCTTGCCTGGCCAACGGACGATCGCGGGCACCCGGAACGCACCTTCCCAGTTGGAGTCTTTTTCGCTGCGGAACGGGGTGGTAGCGGCGTCTGGCCAGGAGAACTGGTTGGGGCCGTTGTCAGTGGTGTAGACGACGATGGTGTTGTCGGTAATCTTCAGCTCATCGAGGGTTTGCAGGAGCTTGCCGACGTCACCATCGTGTTCGAGCATGCCGTCGGCGTAGTCGTTGCCCGGCATACCGCTTTGCCCTTTCATCGAATCACGCACATGGGTGAACACGTGCATGCGGGTGGTGTTCATCCAGACGAAGAACGGCTTGTCCGCTTCGACCTGTTTCTTGATGAACGCCTGGGCCCCTGCAGTGGTTTCATCGTCGATGGTTTCCATGCGCTTGGTGTTCAGCGCGCCGGTGTCTTCGATCTTGCCATCGGCGAATGCGTGGATCACCCCGCGTGGGCTGAAGTTCTTGACGAAGGGATCGTTGGGGTCCTTGGGCCAGTAGGGGCGCTCGGGTTCTTCTTCGGCGTTGAGGTGGTAGAGGTTGCCAAAGAACTCGTCGAAGCCATGCTTGGTCGGCAGGTATTGGTCCTTGTCGCCGAGGTGGTTCTTGCCGAACTGGCCGGTGGCATAGCCCAGCGACTTGAGTGCCTGGGCAATGGTGATGTCGCGGTCCTGCAGGCCCACCGGTGCCCCCGGCGCACCGACCTTGGACAGGCCGGTACGCAGCGGCGACTGGCCGGTGATGAAGCTGGAGCGGCCTGCGGTGCAGCTGTTCTCCGCATAGTAATCGGTGAACATCATGCCTTCCTTGGCGATACGGTCGATGTTCGGGGTCTTGTAGCCGACCACGCCCATCGAATAGGCACTGATATTGGTCTGGCCGATATCATCGCCGAAGATCACCAGGATGTTGGGTTTGTCCGCAGCACTGACGGCCCCTGCGGTAATGCCAAGCACCGAAGCTGCGACCAGCGCGAGCTTCGGTATCCATCTGCGTTTGCCAGTCATTCGACTTGCTCCCTTTCGCGATCCAGACCGCCAATCGACGATCAATGAGTTGCTCACTGCGTTACGTTGTTGACAGCTTCACTGCATAAACTCATTTCGAAGTGGCCTCGAAAGGGAACACCCGTGCCCAGTCGGAAGCCATGTCGACGATAGTCCAGCCCTGGCTTCTGGCTTCATCCAGAGCCTTGTCCAGGCGCCCGATTTTCGATTGCCGGTCATAGGCCCATTCGCGCGCGGCGTCGGTGTGATGCACCAGGCCCATGAAACGCGGCCCCTTGCCGGCGGCGGTCCACTGCAGCATCTGCAGGTCGCCGTCGGAATTGCCGAAGGCCAGGATCGGTTGTCTGCCGATGATCGCGTCAATACTCTCCGGCTTACCGGGACCATCGTCGTTGTGGGCAACTTTGGGCGTGCGCAGGATTGCCGGGCGGCCATCGATGATCAGGTACTCGGTGATAAAGCTGGAGCCGATCACCTGTTCCGGCGGAATGCCATAGACCTCCTCGGCGAAGGCGCGCATGAAGGCGGTGTCGCCCCCGGAGACGATATAGGTTTTGAAACCCCGGCTGCGCAGGTAGTCGAGCAGCTCATGCATCGGCTGGTAGGTCATCTCGGTGAACGGCTTGCCGCTCTTGGGGTGACGGGCCTTGGCCAGCCAGGCTTTGGCCCGCTCGATGAAGACTTCGGTGCTGACCCCGGTATGGGTCGCACCGACGATTTTCAGCAGGCCATCCATGCCGGCGGCGGCCAGGGCCTCCTGGTCGTTTTCCAGCACGGCCTTGAAGGGCTGCTGGTCTTTCCATTCAGGGTGATCCGGCGCCATGCGCTTGACCTCGTCGAAGGCGAACAGCAGCTGGAAATACGCCGGCTGTTCACTCCACAAGGTGCCGTCGTTGTCGAACACGGCGATGCGTTGTTCGCCCGGGATGAACTGTTTCGAACCCTCGGTCGTCACCTGCTCGACGAAATTCAGCACGGCTGCACGGGGTGCGGTGTCGCGCCAACTGGGCAGGGGCTCGGCGGCCTGCAAGGGCCAGTGCAGCAGCAGTAACAGCAGCAGCCAGAGCGACTGGCGAGGGTGGCGGTTCATGGCAACTCCTTATGGTGTTTCGGGTTCAGGGGGCGCAATGAATGCGTAGTGCAAGCAGCGCGGTTTTGCGCGGTGGTTTGCTGGTGCAGGGTGTTCAGGCACGGGATGAGTTTTTCCGGCGCGGCGTCGCTGGCGGCGTTGCCGTAGCACTGGCGCAGCAGCTCATCACCGGCACCGCTCAGGCGCAATCGACCCTGGCTGCGTCGCCACCACAGGTACAGCGCGGTCAACTGCGCCGGACGTTGCTGCAATTGCCCAGGCACCTGTTGCCAGGCGTAGGCGGCCGAGGCTTGTTGGCGGGCTTTGCGCGCGGCTTGCCAACGCTGCCAGGCCGCTTGCCACTGCGCGCCATGACGGCGCACCAGCAGGGTGACCAGTGCTGACAGTGCCAGCACCAGCCCTGCGGTCAGCCAGTGCCGGGACAGGTGCAGGCGTGTTTGCTGGCCGAGCCGCTGCAGGTCTTCGCTGACCGAAAACGGCGGCTGGTAAGCGGGCGCGGCGCTGGCCGAAAAGCGGATGGCCGGCAGCTGCGCGGTGTGCAGGCTCTTGTCCTGGCTGCTCCACCACTGCACTTGCAGGGCCGGCAGTTGGTAGTGCCCGGGTTTCTCGACGCGATAGCTGGCGCTGTCGATGCGCTGTCCGCCCAGTGGATGCCCGCGACCGTCATCGAGCGCAGTGACTTGCGGGGTCTTGAGGTAGCGGCTCAGGCCGGCGACGTCGTCCAGCGGGATGACCGGCAGCATCAGACTCAGGGCACCGTCGGCCTTGAGGGTCACGCTGCGGGTCAGGCTGTCGCCGACTTTCAGGGTGGTGACGGACGGGCTGGTCTGTTGGCTGAGGCTGACCTGGCTGGCTACCAGCAGCTGCTGACCGGCAGTTACGCCGGCCGGTAGCTGGCCATGCAGGATCAGCGGCTGAGTGCTGGCACTGACTGGGGCCTGGGCATTACCGGGACTGGCACTGATCATCAGGGCGGGGATGTGCAGATCGCCGGCTTGTTGCAGGGTGATCTGGAACAGATAGCGCATGCCGAAAAACGGGGTGCCGTCCAGGCGTTCGGTCAGGTGCTCGGCCTGGTCTCCCGGAGGTGTCACCAGCGCGCCAGGCAGGTTCAGTTCGGGCAACTGGGGCGCACTGGTGAACCAGGTGTCGGTGAGCACGTCCAGTTGCAGCTGCACGGTCTCGCCAACCACCGCCGAGTCGCTTGGCAGCAACTGTGCCTGCACGCGCAATTGCGGCTCGGCGGCCAGGAGGTTGGCGCTGCACAGGGCGAGGAGCAGCAGCAGGGCTTTCATGGCGTTCCCCGCGCGGCAGCCTGGTCCTGCAGGCTGAACTTGCGGTGGAGAAAATCCGCTGGCGAGGTGGTCAGGTTCTGCAGCCACAGCTCGTCGGAGGCGGCCTGGGGTATCTCCACTTGCTTGCTCGGGCCTTTACCCGCCGGTTTGTCATAGGCCACCTTGTCGGCTTTGACGTCGGGGGCATTCTCCTGCGCCGATTCGTAGTCCTTCTGCAGCGCCCGGGCCAGCGCCAGGTTGGCCTGTGCTTCGGCAAATTCCGGTTGCAGGCGCAGCGCCTGGGTGTAGGCGGCGATAGCCTGGTCGAACTTGAAGCGGCGGACGTAGATGTTGCCCAGGTAGAAGTACGCCGGAGCGCTGTCGAGCTGGGCGAAGCTGGCCAGGGCCAGGTCGTAGTCGGCGGCGTTGTAGGCGGCGATGCCCTTCCAGTACGGATCGCTGAAGTGTGCGGCGGCCGCTGGGTAGTGTTGATGTTCGAAGGCCCAGCGACCTTGCTGGTCAGGGGTGAAGAAGGCATCGACCAGATCATTGGCGCGCGCACCGTCCGCTGGAAGCAGCAGCCCCAGCAACAGGCAGGCGCTCCAGTTCAGACTCCAGCCACGGCGAATGCACAGGAAGGCAATCACCAGCAGCGGCCAGCACAGCCAGTAACCGGCGTCTTTCCAGTGCAGGGCTTGCTGGTCCTGACTGGCGCGCTGGAAATGCTGCTGGGCTTGGGCCTCGATCCAGTCCAGATCGTCGTCGTTCACGGTCAGGCTGCCCAGCGGTGCGTCGAGAGCAGAGGCCAGTTGCTTGAGCCCTTCCTTGTCGAAGCGGCCCAATTGCGGCCGGCCCTGGCTGTCGGTCAGCGGTTGGCCATCGCTACCCTTGATCAGTCCGCTGTCGCTGTTGCCCACGGCCAGTATCAGCACTTGCAGGCGGGTACCGTCCAGTGTCTTGCCCAGTTGCTCCAGCTGCGTGCTGTCGGCGCCATCGCTGACCAGCACCAAGGTGGTCGGGTTGTCCTCGGCGGCGCTGAGGGTTTTCGCCAGCTCCAGCACTGCCAGAGCGTTTTTGCCCGGTCGCTCGATCAGGTTGCTGGCCAGGGCCTGGAGAAAGCCGTCGAGCAAGGCCGGGTCACGGGTGGGGGGCAACACCAGGTGGGCACTACCGGCATAAGCGATCAGGCCGGTGGCTGCTCCCTGGCGACGCTGGATCAGGTTGTGCAGCTTGTGCTTGGCCGCTTCCAGGCGGCTCGGGGCGATGTCGCTGGCATCCATCGAACTCGACAGGTCCAGGGCCAGGATCAAGGGTGCACGATTGTCGAGAAAGTCCGGACGGTCCTGTTCCCAGCTGGGACCGGCGGTGGCCACGGCGCCGATGATCAGCAAGGCACTGGTCAGGTGGACTGGACGCAGGTGGTGCTGGTCCTGGCCGTCGAGGCGCAAGTGGGCCAGCAGGTGCGGGGCAATGTTGCTGCTGAAGTTGCGCAGTTGCCGGCGTCGGTAGCGCCAGACCAGGGGTAGCAGCACACCCGGTAATAGCAGCCAGAGCCACACGGGTCGCAGAAAATGCAGGGCCTGCAGGTCAATGTCCATGCCCGGCTGCCTCCGCCGATGTGCTGCGTGGCCGATACGAGAGCAACAATGCCAGCAGGTGGTAGCCGCCGAGCAGCAGCAAGGCTGCACCCAGAGCCAACCAGAACAGGTCGCGCTTGGGGTGGTGGGTGAGGGTCTTGACCTGATGCGGGGTCAGTTGATCGAGGGTGGCATAGACCTGCTGCAAGCTGTCGCGATCTTCGGCGCGGAAGAAGCGTCCGCCGGTGGCCGTGGCGATCTGCTGCAGGCTCTGCAGGTCCACCTTGGCTTCAGCCTCGGCCTGGGGATCGCCGATGCCGATGGTGTGGATCACCACCCCGCGCGCGGCGGCCATGGCGGCTGCGTGCGCGGGCGTGATAGCGCTGCTGGTGTCATTGCCGTCGGTCAGCAGTATCAGGACTTTTTCCGGCTCCTTGGCCTGCTCCAGCAACTTCAGACTCAGGCCGATGGCATCGCCGATGGCGGTATTCGGACCGGCCATGCCCACGTCGGTCTGTTCCAGCAGGAGGGTCAGGCTGGCATGGTCTAGCGTCAGCGGTGCCTGGGGGTAGGCACCGCTGCCGAACACCACCAGGCCAAGCCGGTCCTTGGGGCGCTGGCGAATGAAGTCCTGGACTACCGCCTTCACTGCGTTCATACGCGATAGCGGCTTGCCGTCGGCGTCCTTGAGATCGGTGGTCTGCATGGACTGTGAGATGTCGATCGCCAGCATCAGGTCGCGCACCGGTTCCTCATGCTGCTGTGGCGGCTCGATCAGCACCGGACGGGCAATGGCCACCATCAGCAAACCCCAGACCAGCCAGTGCAGGAGCAGTTGCCAGATATTGTGGCGGCTCCCGGGCACCCCGGGCGCCTGGCCGCTGGCTCGGCTTATGGCGTCGAAGAACGGCACGCGCAGGGCGCTGCGGGCCTCGACATAGGCTGGCAGCCATCGGTAGCCCAGCCACGGCAGCGGCAGCAGGAGCAGCAACCAGGGATATTCAAACTGCCACATGATGGCGCTCCACCCAGGATTTGCACTGTTGCAGCAGTGCCTTGGCATCGACCGTCTGCAGGCTGCTGTCGGGGGCATAGGCCAGGCGGGCCAGTTGTTCGGCAAAATCCGCCGCTAGCGGTGCGCGGCTGTGCGCAGTGAGAAATGCTTGCCAGTCATTGCCGCGCAGGGTGGCGACCGCGGGACTTGCCGGCATCGATAGCGCCACGCGCTTGAGCAGTTCGGGCAGCGCACGCAGGGCTGCCAGGCGTTGTTGCTGGTCGGCCATGGCGGCTTCCAGTTGGGCCAGCTGCAGCAGCGCCTCGCGCCGGTAGCGGTCCCGTTGCCAGCGGCGGTAGCGCCATGCGCCATAGCTCAGCAGGACGAGCAGCAGCAACACCGCGAGCAGGGCCCAGCCCCAGGTCTGCGGCAGGTAGCTGGGCGCAGGCGGCAGGACCAGCTCCTTGAGTTGGTCGATGCTCGGTACTGAAGTCGTCATGGTCGATGGCCCTGACGCTTGCCCAGTTCCAGGCGCAGTTGCTCGGTGGCGGTCAGGGCGGTGCTGAACATCAGCAATGGCACCTGGCTGCGGCGCAGCAGTTCGGCGACGTTCTGCAGGCGGCCCTTGAGAAAGTCGCTCAATGGCTTGTGTACTTGTCGTCGTTCCACCGCCAGCTCTACCTGCAACTGGCCCTGGCTGACCAGTATGCGCCCGGTGCGAGGCAGGTCCTGGGCCAACGGGTCGTAGACCTGAAAAGCGAGCACGTCGTTGTGCACGCGGAGCTGGCGCAACTGGTGCAGCGTGCGTTCACTGGCGCCGGCGAAGTCGCTGAAGATGCAGATCAGATGGTCGTGGGCGGCCAGGCTCAGGCAGCGTTGCAGCACGTTGTCCAGGGTTTGCGTCGAATCGCTTTCAGCCGCCTGCGCATCCAGGGCCTGATTGAAGCGCGCGGTGGCAGCGCAGATGGCCTGCACCCGGCTGCGGCTGCGCAGCGGCGAAAGGCTCTCGATCGTGCTGTCGTTGAACAGCAGGGCGCCGACCCGGTCGCCGGCCTTGAGCGCCATCCAGGCAGCCAGGGCGGCCAGTTGCGCGGCAACGACGGACTTGAAGCTGCGCTGGCTGCCGAAAAACATCGACATGCGCTGGTCGATCACCAGCAGCGTCGGCCGGTCACGCTCCTCGGTAAAGGTGCGCACGATCGGTGTGCCGCTGCGCAACGAGGCCTTGCAGTCCAGGTGGCGCAGGTCGTCGCCGGGCTGGTAGCGGCGCAGTTCGTCGAAGTTCAGGCCACGCCCGCGCAAGCGCGAGGCATGGCTGCCGGCAAGCACACTGGAGCGCGGTTGCCGGGCGAGGAAGCTCAAACCCTGGGCGTCGGCTTCCAGGGCCATGAGCTGGGCCAGTGAGACATACACCAAGCCGTCGGCTTGCGCCTTGAGCGCCATGGCTTGCTCCTCACGCCGGAATGGCGACCTTGTCCAGCAGGCGATCGAGGATCTGCTGGCTACCGACACCGTCGGCCACCGCGTCATAACTGGGTTGTAGGCGATGACGCAGCACCGGATGGACCATCGCTCGTACATTGTCCGGCGACACGAAGTCCTGGCCTTGCAACCAGGCATCGGCACGCGCGCAACGGTCCAGGCTGATGCCGCCGCGCGGGCTGGCGCCCAGTTGCAGCCAGCGGGCCAGGTCGGCGTCGTAATCGGCGGGATGGCGCGTGGCGTTGATCAGGTCGATCAGGTAGCGGTCGATGGCCGGCGCGACATGGATCGCGGCGATTTCCTCGCGTGCCTGGAAGACCACGTCCTGGGCCAGGCTGAAGGCGTTGGCCACAGTCTGTGCGGCGCTTTGCCGTTCCTCTTCGCGCAGGAGCTGCAGCACCTGGGTTTCATTCTCGGGGGCGGGGTAGTCGAGCAGCACTTTCATCACAAAGCGGTCCATCTGCGCTTCCGGCAAGGGGTAGGTGCCTTCCTGCTCGATGGGGTTCTGGGTGGCAATCACCATGAACAGTTGCGGCAGCTTGTGGCTGTTGCCGGCCACCGTGATCTGCCGTTCTTCCATGGCTTCGAGCAACGCCGCCTGGACCTTGGCCGGGGCGCGGTTGATCTCGTCGGCAAGGATCAGGTTGCCGAACAGCGGCCCTGGCTGGAAATGCACCTGATGCTGGCCATTGACCTGCTGCAGCACTTCGGCGCCGGTGATGTCCGAGGGCAGCAGGTCGGGAGTGAACTGGATGCGGCTCATCTGCGCGTCCAGATGCCTGGCAAGCGCTTTGACGGTCCGGGTCTTGGCCAGGCCGGGGAGGCTTTCGAGCAACACATGCCCGTTGGCCAGCAGACCCACCAGGATCTGCCGGATCACCTGGTCCTGGCCAAGCACCGCTTCAGCGATGGCCGCGTGCAGGGCCTTGATGTCTGTCAGTGCGCTCATCCTGTTCCCCTACCAGACATAGTTCAGACGAAACGTCCAGGTGTTCACGTCCGGCGACTGGTTGCGCTCCGAGACCGTGTCGGTGTAGGCGAGCATGCCGCCGAACTGCGGTGAAAGCATGAAGCCCATACTGGCGCCGAGCAGCACGTTCTCCTGCTGGTTGTCCTGGCCGAC